>NZ_DASYGZ010000103.1:0-101822 GCF_035999135.1 Ensifer sp. | reverse complement strand
GTCGCCGCTGTTGATGGTGAGATTGACGCCTTTCAAGGCGATGATCGCCTGGTCCGAGTACAGGCCCGGGTAGGTCAGACTGATGTTCCTGACGCTCAATGTTTCCATGAGAAATGCCTCCCTGCACCTCGGTCACGGTCTGATGATGGGTGCGCCGGCCGCTCCTCGACGGCCGGCGCAATCGACAGTCTAAATTATTTCGCAGCCGCCTTGGCAAAGCCGGCATTCACGTAGGGCGCGTAGTCCTCGAGTGCGTTGCTGATCTGCTTCTGCTCGAGCAGGAACTTGGCGCTTTCGGTCAGCGCGCGCGTGGCGCCGCCGCCGAGCCAGACTTCGGAAGCCTGCTCGTCCGCATTGGGGAACGAAAGCAGACGCAGGGCCTCCACCGTGCTCGGGCCATCGCCACCAATCAGCTTGACGATACCCTCCACCTGCGGCGATTCCTCCGTCCACGCCGCCTTGTTGGCATTGTAGTCGGCATAGGCGTCCGCCAGGACCTTGGTGAAAGCTTCCATCAGCTTCGGGTTCTCTGCAGCCCAGGCCTTGTCGACCACCAGGCCGTCGAAGGTCGGCACGCTCGCGGCCCCGATCACCTCGGAATCCGAGATCGTCTTGCCGGTCTTCTGGATTTCGGAAAGTGCCGGCGGCCAGACATAGGCGGCATCGATATCGCCGCGCTGCCAAGCGGCAACGATCTGCGGCGGCTTCAGGTTGAGAATTTCCACTTCGCGCGGATCGATGTTCCAGACCTTGTTCATGCCGACAAGCAGATGAAAATGCGAGGTCGAGACGAAGGGCACGGCGACCTTCTTGCCCTTGAGGTCGGCCGGCGTCTCGATGCCCGACCCGTCGCGGGCGACCAGCGCTTCCGACTGGCCGATATTGTCGAGGATCCAGAACAGCTGCAGCTCGACGCCGCGCGTGGCGGCCGACGCCGTGCCGGTCGAACCGAGCACTCCGATCGGGACGTCGCCGGACGCGAGCGCCGTGGTGATATCACCAGCCGAACTGAACTGGCGCCAGTCTATCGAATAGCCCGCCTCCTTGGCGGCTGCGTCGAAGCGACCGTCGGCGATTGCGGCCACGAACGGACCGACGATCTGCTGGTAGCCGACGACGAGCTTCGTCTCAGCGTAAGCGACGCCGGATGCGGCAAGGCTCGCCACGATGCTGGCCGCCGCGGCCAGTCGTCTGAAATGTCCATGTAGCATTTTTCTTCCTCCTCTTTGCTCATTCCCGTTTGTTTATTCCCTGACCGTTTTTCCGGTCTTGCTGATGACGATAAGGCCGGGGGACGGCTTGCGTTATATCCAGTATGGAAGTTGAATAGATCCAGATTAACGTCGTTGGGAGGCGGCGGGGTGCGGGTGAATGTTTCCGAAACCATCTTCTTCATCGACCGCGAAAGCGGGATCGGCCTGCAGGCGCAGTTGCGCGAGACGGTCGTTTCGGCGGTGCTTTCCGGGCGGGTGCAGCCGCACGCGCACCTGCCCTCGACGCGCAAGCTCGCCGATTATCTGCAGATCTCGCGCATCACGGTGACGCTTGCCTATCAGGAGCTGATCAACCAGGGCTATGTCGAAGCTGCCAGCCGCAGTTCCTATCGCATCTCCGGCAATCCGCCCGGCATGGATGTGGAGGGCGATCGCCTCGCCGCCGGCCCTGATCCGGTGGACTGGAGCCGCAAGATCAAGATGAGCTTCGGCGTCGTGCGCCAGGTCCACAAGCCACTCGACTGGCGGCGTTACCCGTTCCCGTTTCTCTACGGCCAGATGGACCCGACGCTGTTTGATCTCAACGCCTGGCGCGACTGCGCCCGCCGGGCGCTGGCGCGGGAAGACTTCGTGCTGATGGCAAGCGATTTTGCCGCCGCCGACGATGTGCGGCTGGTCAACTACATCTGTTCGCGCACCCTGCCGCGGCGCGGCATCCACGCCACACCGGACGAAATCCTCGTCACCGTCGGGGCGCAGAACGCACTCTGGATCGTCACCCGGCTGATCCTGGACAAGGGATCCGCCGCCGTCTGCGAAAACCCCTGCCACCCCGATATCAGTGCCTCGCTGCTTTTGAGCGGCGCGGATGTCACGACCGTCGACGTCGACCGCGAGGGCCTGTCGCCCGATGCGCTGCCGGACAAGGTCGACGCCGTCTTCGTCACCCCGAGCCACCATTCGCCGACAGGCGCGACCATGCCGGTCGATCGACGCACGCAACTGCTTCAAGCCGCCGAAGAGCGGGACTTCGTCATTGTCGAGGACGATTACGAATTCGAGATCAGCTACCTCGCCCCGCCCTCGCCGGCGCTCAAGGCGCTCGATCCCTCGGGACGCGTGCTCTATATCGGCAGCTTCTCGAAATCACTGTTTCCCGGCCTTCGGCTCGGTTACCTCGTGGCACCCGCCCCCTTCATCCGCGAGGCGCGTGCGCTCCGCTCGCTGATGCTGCGCCACCCGCCGGGCCACCTGCAGCGCACCGCCGCCTATTTCCTGGCGCTCGGTCACTATGACGCCGTGCTCCACCGCATGCGCACCGAATACCACAAGCGCCATGTGCTGATGGCCGACGCCTTGCGCCGCGAGAATTTGACAGTCGCCGGCTCCTCGGCCTTCGGTGGCACCTCCTTCTGGATGGAGGGGCCCGACGGGCTCGACGCCGACCGGCTGGTCAGCGCATTGCGGCAGGATGGGGTGCTGGTCGAATCCGGTTCGCCCTTCTTTCCAAGGAGCGATCAGCCCTGCCGGTATTTCCGTATGGGTTACTCGTCCATACCAGGCACGAGCATCGCCGAAGGCGTCGCCCGCGTTCGCGCCGGCATCGACCGCCAATCCGTTTGATAGCCCTCACCTATGATTGAAATTGGCGCAATAGCCGCTATCAATAGCACATGACCTACCGACCCACCCTGCGTCAGCTTGAATACATAGCCGCACTCGACGACCTCAGGCACTTTGGCAAAGCCGCGAGGCGCTGCCATGTTTCGCAGCCGACCCTGTCTGTCCAGATCGGGCTCGTCGAGAAATCGCTTGGTGTGACACTGTTCGAGCGCACCCCGACAAGTGTGATCGCGACCCCCGCGGGCCATGATGTCGCGCGCAGCGCCCGAATGGCGCTTGCAACCGTCGACGAGCTTGTCGCGAGCGCGCTGAAGGACACGCAAAGCCTTGGCGGCCTGGTTCGAATGGCCACCGCGCCGACCTTCGGTCCCTATTTCCTTCCCGGATTTCTGCCGGGCATCCACCGCAAGTTCCCGGATCTGAAAATCTACATCCGGGAAGATCGACCGGCACGGATTGAAATGGAGGTCTCGGACGGCGCTGTCGATTGCGGTCTGGGGCCCGCCCCCGAGCGGCCCGGCCTCCGGTTTCGGCGACTGGGCCATGAGAGGATTTTCCTCGGCGTTCCGGCCGACCATCATCTGGCATCTCAGGCGACCGTCAAGGCAAGCGCCCTGCGCGGAGAAAGGCTTCTGGCGCTTGGCAGTGGCCATCGGCTGCTTGAAAACGTGCGGCAACTTGCAGCCGTTGCCGACGCCCGGGTGATCGACGACTACGAAGGCACAAGCCTCGATTCCATCCGGCAGATGGTGTCGATCGGCATGGGCTGCTCGCTGTTTCCGGAGCTTTATGCCCGTGCCGAATTCCGCCGGGATGACGACGTCCGGTTGATCGAGATCGAGGACTGGACGGCACGCCGCGAAGTCGGCTTCTACTGGCGGGAAAACAGCGGGCGGGAGCGTCATTACGAGATCCTGGCGCGGGAAGCGGATGCGGTTGCCCGTGATAAGGGGATAGCCTGAAGCGACCGCTATCCGTTTCGTCTTCCCCCGCCGGCAGCTGGCCACCGTCTACAGCGCAAGGAGCCCCGCCGCTGAAATGTAGAGCGGCAGTCCGATCAGCAAATTGAGCGGGAACGTCACGCCGAGCGCCATGGTCAGATAGATCTCGGGCCTGGCCTCCGGCGCCGCCATGCGCATCGCTGCAGGGGCAGCGATGTAGGACGCGCTCGCGGCAAGGGTCATCAGCAGGGCCGCGTTGCCCTGTGACAAACCGAAGGCCGTTGCCGACAGGAATGCGGCGACCGCGCCAAGGACCGGCATGCCGGCCGCAAACAGGATCAGTGGTGGGTTGAGCGAACGCCAGCCATTGCGCAATCCCTGCCCCGCCACGGCCCCGAGATCGAGAAGAAACAGGCAGAGGACACCCCGGAAGGGATCGACCAGAAAGCCGGATACGTCCGAAAGGCCATCCTTGCCTGTCACCGCTCCAATGGCGAAAGCCCCGAGAAGAACGACGATCGTCACGTTGAAGAAGACCTCCTGCATGACCGACCGAGATGCCTGTTTGCCCTGTGTTTGCTTGCCGTGCGACTGGCACCCGGACCCCGTTCTTTGCAGCAGATAGACGGCGCTGACGATCGCCGGCGCCTCCATGGCGGCAGCGACGGCCGCCATGGAGGCGCTGAAGTCGAGACCCAACCGGGTCAGCGCATCGGTCGCGGCCGTAAACGTGACGATTGAAATCGAGCCATAATGCGCGGCGATCGCTGCCCGATCGGCCGTTCCCAGCGGCGACAGGAAGCCGAGAAGGCGGAAGGCGGCAAACGGCATCGCACCCGACAAGACCACCCCGGCGAAAAGACAGAGGAGCACCTCGGTCGAGATCGCATCTGTGACGAACGCCGCCCCGCCTTTGAAGCCGATCGCCAGCATCAGGTAGATCGCGATCATCTTTGAAACACCGCCCGGCAAAGCGATCGAGGCGCCGAGGACAGACGCGCCGAAACCGAGACAAAAAAACAGGACGGGCGCCGAGAGAAGGTTGTGCTCGACGATGGAGAGGTAGAGGGTCATGGGAGGCCGCCAGATTGATGTTCTCAAAAAAAGGAAGCGGCGCGACGTCCGTCGCACCGCTTCAAATCGCGTCCAAGGATACGGCGCCCCAGACGTTTGCTTGCTCCCGGAGACACCCCGGGGAACGCGTGCGTTCGCGTTCCATTGACGCCAGCATTGTCATCGCCCGATCGATAGAGCAAATTCATAGTCTCTATATCAGCAATAGAGGAAAACTATCGTCCACCAGGCCGGCGCAGTTGGAGCTGAGAGCCACGCCTGCCTTGCAAGCGACCTGAGCACATGTGGCCGGTGGACAGGTCGTGCATCGTACGAGAACACGCGATCCCTCACCGCGTCGGCGCGGTTCGGCTGGCTCGAATGGCCCTTTGCCGGCGCGCAAAGCTGGAAGCTGAAAAAATCATCGCGTCGCGAATCCTTTTTCGCGTTCCGCGCCTCTTTGCGGTTGAGACGATCGGTCTCGGTTTTATATCAGAGGTGCGGCATGGCATTTTTTCGCAGGAACATCGGCAAGGCGCAGCAGGCGATCCGTCTCGGGATCGGCGTTGGAGCTGCTCTGCTTGGGTACAGTTTTCTTGCCGGGTGGCCGGCCTGGTTGGTGGTTGTGTCAGCTCTTTCATTCGCCCTCAGTGGTATCATCGGCTATTGCCCGGTTTGCACCGTTGCCCGGTTCGGCGATCGGACAAGGTCATGACGTCTGCAGCGATTACGCCTGAGACCTTCGAGGCCGCCCGTGATGGCGATCGCAACGCGATGGTCGTCTTGCTCGGGCGGACACAGCCCGATATCCGGCGATATGCGCGCGCGACGTGCCGAACGGCTGCCGATGCGGAGGACGCAACTCAGGAGGCGCTCTGGTTGCTGTCGCGGCACGTCGGCACGATCCGTGCGCTGGCGGCATTGTCAGCCTGGTTGTTCAGCGTCGTCCGGCGCGAATGCTACAGGCTGGCCCGGCGAACCCGGCTGGTCGCCGACATCGACGACGAAACGATCGCGGCGCAGCTGGTCCAGCGGCCCGAGGACGACCTGCGGCTCGACCTCGCTGCGGCGTTCGTCGCCCTGCCACCGCACTATCGGGAGGTGGCCCTGATGCGTGATTTCAAGGAGATGACAATCAGCGAGATTGCCGATGCGCTTGATCTCTCGAGGCAGGCGGTGAAGGCCCGCCTGCATCGCGCCCGGTTGCTGCTGCGCGAGTACCTGGCCGGCTGATCATGCCTATCGCTACGAGTAGCGCGCATGATGTGCGCCAGCCGCGAACCGCCCGACATCGTCGCTCTGTTGTCCGGGCCATCGTGGTTGCTGCGATCGACCAGTGTCGACCGATTTCGAACGCGCAGGTGGTCGAGTTGTTCCGAGCGACGCGGCTTGAACGCCTGCGCGCAAAACCCCTCAAATTAACCTATTTTTAAGCACTCACTTTAAAATTGAGTTCTTCTGTAATAAGATGTTCAGGATGTGAAGGGGGTGGGCCTGAGCAGGTGGCCCGACGAAAAAAAGCGCATCACAACCGCGAAACCGCCACCAAAATTGGGTCATTCGCCAAAACCACGTGGATATATTAGAATTTTATTGTAGAATTTTCGGATATTGCCGCCGATTTACCAAGATACATACATGATAACTGATGTCATGGGGCTATTATTATTATGGGAATTTCAGTTGCTTTTGTTGACGACCATCCCATTCTCCTTGAAGGACTGGTCAGTATCTATTCCGGCAAGAGCGACCTCGACATTGTCGCCAAGGGCGAGAACGCGATCGATGCCCTGAAAATCGTGGAGGAATTCGCGCCGCATGTCCTCGTGCTCGACCTGAGCATGCCCGGCGATGCGGTCGCCGCCATCGAGCTGATCGCCCAGAAATACCAGCAAACGCGGGTCATCGTGTTCACGGCCAACTCGAGCATCGAGACGGCGATCCAGGTGCTGAACTATGGTGTTGCGGGCTATGTGCTGAAAGGCAGCACGGCGAGTGACCTGCATCAGGCGATACGCACTGTGCACGACGGCGAGACCTTCATCACCGCAGGCTTTGCCACCAAGGTCATCATGGCGATGAAGACCGCTGAAATGCGCCGGCGCCAGCAGGCGCAACAGCGCCTCAGCCTGCGCGAGGAGCAGATCGTCCGTCATCTGATGCGCGGCAGCACCAACCGCGAGATCGCGCACTGTCTCGATATCAGCGAGAAGACCGTGAAGCACTACATGTCGGTGCTGATGCAGAAACTCGACGCCCGAAACCGTCTTGAGGTCGTACTGGCCGCCCAGCGCCTCGATGTGCTTCCGGAACGCGCCGCAGACCGTACGCGGGTCAATTAGCGGGATCGACCGCCAAATCTGAGCAATGGCGCTGTATCGGGTGGCGCCCCGCCGCGCCGCGACCACCTATCGATCGACGGGCCCCTGGCTTTGATCCAGCGGCAGGACGGCGGTCACGACCGTACCGTTGTCCCGACGCACCGTCCGCATCCTCCCCCCGAACGCTCGAACCCGCCGCCTCTGGGCGATGGTGCCGATACCCGACCGGCCGGCGCTGCCGCCACGGGGTGGCACTGCGGCCGGAAGCCCCACATCGGACACGCGAACGAACAGAAAACTGCGTCTCGTTGCGAACTGCACGCGCTGTCGGTTGCCGGGTGCGTGGCGCTCGGCGTTCATCAACGCTTCCTGGATGAAGCGGTAGACACAAATGTTCAGGTGCGCGTCGATCCTTGACGACGCGATCGAACCGACGACCTCGACGTCACGCCCGGTCAGATCGACATGCCTGGAAACTGCCAGCTGTATAGCCTCGGTGAGCGGCATGTCGTCGAGTTCCGGCAAGACGAGATCCGACGAAATGCTGCGAAGATCCTCGAGCACGGCCGTCACGATCGCAACGAGTTTTCCGCTGTCATGGCGGCCTTCCGATTGGCGGCCATCGGCACCGGCGAGATCGCTCAAGCGCAATTTGACGAGCGTGAGCAGTTGCACGGGGCCGTCATGCAGGTCGCTGCCGATCTGATTGAGGATCATCTCGTTGAGCTTTCCGGCCTCGAGCCGCGCGCTATCGGCCGCCGAGCGCAGCCTGCGGTTCTGGTTGGAAAGCTCGACCGCCCGCGCGAGGCTGCGCCTGATCGCGTCGTGCTGCTGGTCGATGAGGCGACTGCCCCGGCGCACGATCAGGAAAAGCAAGGCGAGCATGGGAACCGTGATCAAAAGGACGGTCCTGACCGTCGACAGCCACGCGTCCGACAGTTCCTGCACGAGCACGTCCGGCCGCTCGTAGAATTCGCCGACGAGAATGACCCGCCCGGCCGGGTCGCGAAGCAGCGGGGCATAGATCTCGATCGAGGTGTCGCGCTTTTCACCATTGGCATATTGGTGTTTCTGGAATTCGGTTCGTCCGACGACGACTTCGCCTGAAAGCGCCCGCTTCAACTCGTCGAAGACGACCGTCTCGGTGACGCTGAGGCCGGAGCTGGAATAGAGGATGGAGCCATCCGGCTGCCAGATTTTCAGCTCGTGCACATGCTGTCCAAGGGCGCTGGCTGCGACCAGGTCTCCCAACTGGCGCTCGACGTCCGGCGGCAGCGCGCCGCGCTCGATATCCCCGGGTGAAATCAGCGGTGCGACAAGGGTTTGCAGAGAAGCAGCGCCGAGCGAACCCGCGGTGTTCAAGACCGCCTTTTCCAGCCGGTTCGTCGTCAGGATGGCGAGCGTGACCATCAGGGCCAGGACGACAAGCGATGCAATCAGGATGAACTGCGTTTCCAGCCGCAGGCGCCGGAACAGAAAGACGAGCCTCATCGCAGCCGTCGATCGAAACGGGTTCGATAAGGGAATTTCACTCTCCGCCCGACCGGCTTTTCCTGTGTTGTCCATCGTTCCGCCTGGATGCCTCAACCATGGCTCGCGGGCCTACGCGTGGGGTCGAAAACATGTCTCACGCTTTTGGTGCCGCCGAGGGCTTCAAGTGACGCTGCGCCAACAGGGCCGCCTCGACGCGGTTCCTTGCGCTCAGTTTCGTGAGCAGGCGGCCGACATGGAATTTGACCGTCTTTACCTGCACACCCATTTCCTCGGCGATCATCCGGTTGGTGCAACCCCGCCCCAGCATCCGGAAGACGAGCGCTTCCTTTGGCGTCAGCTTGTCGACCAGGCGCTCCACCCTGTGGCCTTCGGTGCGATTGCGGATGACGCCGAACAGGCGCATGCCGAGCGCTGGCGACAGATAGGCCTGACCGTCGGCCACGGTTGAGATCGCGGCGATCAGGTCAGGTGCGGGTGCACCCTTGAGCACGTAACCCGCCGCTCCGGCATCGAGTGCTTCGAGAACGTCATCGTCCTCTTCGGATACGGTCAGCATTACCACCCTCGTCTTCGGCCACCGGGCGGAAATCTCGCGTGCCGCATCGATTCCGTTTCCCGGCATGGAGATATCGAGCAGAGCCACGTCCGGCAGCAGTGTCTCGACCAGCCTGAGCGCGTCCTCCTTCGATCCTCCCTCGCCGACCACGGCAAAGTGCTTCTGCAATCCAAGCGCCTGCAGCACGCCCATGCGAAAGAGCGAATGGTCGTCGACGACGATGACTGACGTCGCTTCACCCATCGAGCAAGCCTCCCCCGAGATCCAGCGTCATCTTGAGTTCCGCACCGCCCTCCCTTTGGACGAATCTCAACGTCCCACCCAGGCTCTCGACCCTTTGCTTCAAGCCATGGATGCCGAGCCCACCACCATCCGGCCTCGCGACGGCACTGTCTTTCCCAGCCGTCTGGCCCCGGTCGGCGACCGTGAGCACCAGCGTCGAGCCATCGACGCGGCACAGCACGGTCTGCCCCCTTCCTCCCGCATGGCGATGGGCGTTGTTCAGCCCCTCCTGGACGAAGCGGTAGACGCAGGTCTTGATAACAGGCGGCATGACCATCCTGCTGCCGCCGGGCGCAATCTCGACCAGCGTTCCGGTCCGCGCTTCGTGCAGTTTGACCACCCGCGCAATGACCTGGTCGAGATCGAGGCTCTCGATATCCGGCAGCAGCAGCGAACGCGCGATCAGGCGGATCTCCTTCAAGGCTTCGTCCAGGGTGCCGCCGATCGTCTGCAACGCCTCCTCGCGCTCGGCTTTCGAGCGCGCAAGCCGCAAGGGTTCCATCTGCAGGACGGCAAAGCCGATGAGTTGGGCGGGACCGTCGTGAAGATCGGCTCCGATGCCACGGGTCAGGCGTTCGTTGAAATCCGTCATGCGCAACGAGGCGATCCTTGCGCGGTCGCGCAGGACGCGTATTTCCTGCGACACGCGTTCGGCTTCCTCCGCGCGCTGTTCCAGGCGCAGTCGTTGCCGTTCGATCGTGGCGCTGCCGCGGTGCACGATGACAAACAGGCCGAGCATGATGAGCGTCGAGGCGCCGGCAACGACAGTCCAGCCAATCAGGCGGACCTCGAAGATCTCCCAGTGCAGGATGTCGGTATCCTCGTGAATCTCCGCAACGGCGACAACCTCTCCGGTGTCCGCCCGACGCACGGGGCTGTATATCTCAAGATAGCGCGCATCGAGGCTGCGCAGCGTGTGCTCGCTTGCGGTGAGATCCGTGTACTCCGCCGCAACTTCGCCGCTGAGAGCCCGGATCAAGCCCTGCGGCGGATTGAACCGGCGGCCGATGAGCTCCTTGGACGTGGAATAGGCGACCGTTGCGTCCGGCAACCACAACTCGAAATACGGAAAACGGTCCCGGAATTGCGGTTCGGCGAATAGCTGGTCGAGCCGTGTACGGCGATCCGGGGAAAGCTGACCGGTTTGTGCCAGTTCGTTACCAACAGGCTCAAGGATGCTCTGCATGAAAAGGGCTGTCGCGGCGGCCCGGTCGACCGCCGCATTCTGCGAGACTTCGCGCGAAATGAGATAGCCGGAGACGGCCGCCACCACCAGGATGAGCACACTGCTTGCGAGCAGGAACTGCACGGAAAGGGTTTGCCGGCCGAACCATTGGCGTATCGGCGGGAGGCCGCGGCGGTCCGCGACCTTCGATCCCATCGGCATGGCGGTCTTGCAAAAAATGCCCCGTGAATGCTCCGTCACGCTCAGCGTTTTCCTCTGGCTCGCGGCGGAAACGCACTCCCCAATCGATCCGCCCAGGAGATGATCGCACTATTCTGGCAAATTGAAAGACCTTCTCCAGTTAATATCCAGGGGTCAAAGAAGAACTGGTCTTAGGTCCAGAGTTTCTATTGGCCCAATGACACAAACGTCACCGCCGCTAGTCGGAAATGTGATCAGCCATTCGTCGGCAAACTCGCCCGACCTTCCGCCGTTTCTTTGTTCGGCGCGGGCGCTCATCCTACGACCATCAACAGGAATGCGATCGGTTCACGAACCGGGCAATCGAGACGCAGGCAGCCGGCGCGCCAGGGAGGACAACCTTGCCGCCGGTCGGTGGAACTTTGTTTGAAACGGGCGGCCGCAATTTTGAGCGCCCGCGCCGATGGAGGGTAGAATGGTAAAGCTCAATCGAAACGACCTTGAGTTCATCCTCAAGCAGATCAAGATCGCAGAGGCCCACACGGCCGCCATCAATGGCGGCGCCGACCCGCGTGCCGCTCTCGAACAGCTGGTATCGAGCCCCCTTCTTCCCTACGGCCTGCGCACGGTCGATGGCTCATTCAACAACTTCCAGCCGAACATGACACAATTCGGCTCATCCGATGAAACGATGGTGCGGTTGCTGACGCCGAACTACGCACCGGCCGAAATCAACCCGCGCAACGGCCAGCAGACGAGCTACGCCGATCCGACCGGTTCCGTCTATGACAGCCAGCCGCGCCTGATCTCCAACATCGTCGCCGACCAATCGCTCAACAATCCGGCGGCGATCGCCGCAGCCCTTGCCTCCGTCGATATCAAGGGCGCCGAAGCGCTCGGCATCGTTCGCACGGTCATGGACCTGCAGGCGGCCGCACGCGCTGCCCATGCCGCCGTTGCCAATGCGGCGGCGAACGCAGCCGCGGCGGTGGCCGCAGCCGACATCGTGGTGGCGAACGCGCAAGCCACGCAAGCCACGGCACAGTCGACCTATGACGCAGCGGTCAACACACAGGCCGCCGCAGTTCAGACGCTTGCCTCAGCCAATGCCGCCCTGTCCGCAGCGGTGGCAGCGCGAGACGCGCATGCGCCTGTCCTCGCCAACGCCCAGGCAGCAGCCGCTACGGCGCTTGCCGCAAGCCAGGCGGCGGCCGCCGCCGTTTCGCTCGCGACCGATGAACGCGATGTCGCCTTTGCCAATCTCGCCTTGGCGCAGCAGGCGGAAAGCGCAGCTCTTGCAACCTTCCAGGCCAACCCAACGCCGGCGAACGGCGCCTCCTATCTCGCAGCCGTCGACGCCCGCCAGGACGCGCAGATCGCCTACGATACCTCGGTCGAAAATCTGGAGGACGCTTCTGCCGCACTGAGTGCCGCGCAGGCGGGGCACGCAACCGCCGTTGCCACCTTGCAGGACGCCGTCGCCGAGCAGCAGACGCTGACGAATGCGGTGGATGCAGCCCAGGGCACCGCGTCGAGCGCCACGGCCGCACTTTCCAATGCTGACGCCGCGCTGGGCGTCGCCGCCGCCGATCTGGCGAATGCCACGACGGCCCTGGACGACGCCATCGACGCGCGCGCGGCGATCCTGACCGGCAATGCAGCGACCGCGGCTGCGCAAGCTCTTGCGGAAGCCGCAGACGCCGCCGTCATCGACGAGCTTTCGTCTCATGGCGTGACGATGGATGGCGACAACGTCTTCATCAAGAACATCGCGGCCGACCTCGGCGATACCGCCTCCTTCAACGGCTTCATGACCATCTTCGGCCAGTTCTTCGACCATGGCCTTGATCTCACAACCAAGGGCGGCAGCGGCAACGTCATCATTCCCCTGCAGCCGGACGATCCGCTCTATGTGCCTGGAAGCCCGACCAACTTCATGATCCTCACCCGCGCGACCAACGACCCGGGCCCCGACGGCCAGCTCGGGACGGCCGACGACATCCGCGACCATCAAAACGAGACGACGCCCTGGATCGACCTCAACCAGGTCTACACCTCCAATCCCTCGCACCAGGCGTTCCTGCGCGAATACGTGCTGGTCGACGGCAAGCCGCTTGCGACCGGCCAGATGCTGCAAGGGGCGACCGGCGGTCCACCGACCTGGGCCGACATCAAGAACCAGGCGCGCGACCTGCTCGGCATCGAGCTCAGCGACATGAATGTTCACAGCGTGCCGCTCTTGGTGACGGACCTCTATGGCGAGTTCGTCCGCGGCCCCAACGGCCTGCCGCTGATGATGACCGCCACCGGGCCGGTCGAGGGCAATCTGGCGGCTCCGGTCGCCGGGCTCACCTCCTTGAGCGCCGGCCGCGCCTTCCTCAACGACATCGCTCACAGTGCCGTACCGAGCGGCCCGGTCGATCACGACCGAAACCCGATGACGGCGCCGGTTCCCGTGCTGGCGGACGCCGACGACATCACCGGCAACCCGATCCTTCCGAACGCATTCGGCGTCAACACCACCTATGACGACGAGCTTCTCGACGCCCATTTCGTCGTCGGCGACGGTCGCGGCAACGAGAACATCGCGCTGACGGCGACCCATTCCGTCTTCCACAGCGAACACAACCGCCAGGTCAATGCCATCAAGGCGACGGTGCTGGCCGAAGGCGACCTAGCCATGCTCAACGAATGGCTGCTCGTCGACGTCGCTGCCTTCCCGAGCAGCGCGGCCGGTCTCGTCTGGGACGGCGAGCGTCTGTTCCAGGCCGCACGTTTCTCGACGGAAATGGTCTACCAGCACCTCGTCTTCGAGGAGTTCGTCCGGGCCGTCGCACCGCAGATCGACGCTTTCGTCTTCTCGCATTCGGTCGAGCTCGACGGCGCGATCTTCGAGGAATTCGCCCAGGTCGTCTATCGCTTCGGCCATTCGATGCTCGCCGAAAACGTCGAGATGCTGACGCTCAATGCGCAAGGGGTGGCGACCCCGCAGGAACTCGGCCTGATCGAAGCCTTCCTGAACCCGGTGGCCTTCAACAATGCCGGCGTCGATGCCCATGCCGCCTCCGGCGCC
This sequence comes from Ensifer sp., assembly GCF_035999135.1. Taxonomy (GTDB): domain Bacteria; phylum Pseudomonadota; class Alphaproteobacteria; order Rhizobiales; family Rhizobiaceae; genus Ensifer. Next base: position 87,899 of record NZ_DASYGZ010000103.1, on the reverse strand, counting down.
ATCATTCGCGGCATGACCTACCAGGCCGGCAACGAGATCGACGAGTTCCTGACGAGCGCGCTACGCAACAACCTCGTCGGCCTGCCGCTCGACCTTGCCGCCGTCAACATCGCCCGTGCCCGCGAAACCGGCATCCCCTCGCTCAACGAGGCGCGCCGCCAGATCTACGAGCAGACGCAGGACAGCTACCTCAAGCCCTATGAGAGCTGGGCGGACTTCGCCCAGCACATCAAGAACCCGCTCTCGATCGTGAACTTCATCGCCGCCTACGGCACGCACGAGACAGTCGTCGCCGCGACCACGGCCGAAGCCAAGCGCGATGCGGCCTGGGATCTCGTCTTCGGCGCTGCCGGCGAGACCACGGCCGAGCGCCAGGCGCGCCTCGACTACCTGAACGCGACCGGCACATGGGCCGCGCGCGAAACCGGCCTCAACAAGGTGGATTTCTGGATCGGCGGCCTTGCCGAAGCCCTGATGCCGTTCGGCGGCATGCTCGGCTCGACCTTCACCTTCGTCTTCGAACTGCAGATCCAGAACCTGCAGAACGGCGACCGCTTCTATTATCTGAGCCGCACGCAGGGGCAGAACCTGCTCAACGAACTCGAGGCCGACAGCTTCGCCGACCTCATCCGCCGCAACACCGACACCGAGGACACGGGCCTGCATATCAACGGCTCGGCCTTCCAGACGGCGGACTACATCATCACCATGGATCAGACGAAGCAATGGAACCACGGTCTCGGCAACGCCGACCCGACCCGTGAGGCCGATGTCATCTCGGCCGTCACCGGTACCGACTCGCTCGTCGTCCGCGGCACCAACTATCTGCGCTTCACCGGCGAGGAACACGTAGTGCTCGGCGGCACCAATGCCGGCGAAACCCTGATCGGCGGCGCAGGTGACGATACCATCTGGGGCGAAGGCGGCGACGACCGCATCGAAGGCGGCTTCGGCGTCGACCACCTGCACGGCGGAGACGGCGACGACATCATCACCGACAGCGGCACCGACATCGGCGCCGGCGACGTGATCAAGGGCGAAGGCGGCGACGACGTCATCAATGGCGGCATGGGCCTCGACCTGATCTTCGGTGGTGCCGGCAACGACGTGCTGGCCGGCGGCGAGGACGTGAAGACCATTTCCGGTGGCGAGGGCCACGACTTCATCCGCGCACCCACCGGCGGCGGCACGCTTCTCGGCAACGAGGGCGATGACTGGATGGAAGCCCAGGGCAACATGACGACGCTCACTGGCGACAATTCCGAACTGTTCTTCAATTCGCGCATCATCGGTCATGACGTGATGATCGCCGGCGAGAACGATACCGATTTCGACGGTGAATCCGGCGACGACATCATGGTCCAGGGGATCGGCATCAACCGCTCGAACGGCATGGCCGGCTTCGACTGGACGACGTTCAAGAACAACAACTACGACGCCGATGCGAACATGAACATCAGCATCTTCGTCAACCAGCAGAACAACATCCTGCGCGACCGCTACGATCTGGTGGAAGGTCTTTCAGGGTGGGACCGCAACGATACCCTCACCGGTCGCGACGTCGTCATCGGCGGCTATGACCCGAACGGCAACGCCGCCCAGGTCGATGTCGACGCTCCGATCGAGAGCTTCTCCAATGCGCTGCTCGAAAAGAACGTCGACCGGATCGCCGGCCTGCGCGAGCTCGTCGCCCACCTGCAGCGCTTCGACCTCTACAACCCGCACAACCTCGATGCGAACGGCGCACCGATCAATCCGGCGGGGCCCAAGGAAATTGCCGTCATGGATACGTCCGACGGCTCGGACATCCTGCTCGGCGGCGGCGGCTCGGACACGATCCGCGGCATGGGCGGCAACGACATCATCGACGGCGACAAGTGGCTGAACGGGCGCATCCTGGTCTCGCCGCGCGAGGGCCAGGCATGGTCCGCCTTCAGCATCGACTCGATCGCCCAAATTCAAACCCGCCTGTTCTCGGGCGAGATCAAGCCGAGCCAGTTGCAGGTCGTCCGCGAGATCATCGACGGCGGCAATGCAGGCGATGTCGATACGGCCGTCTACTACGACAACTTCGAGAACTACGAGATCACCTTCAATGCCGATGGCAGCGTCACGGTTGCGCACACCAACCCGACCGTCGGCGTCATCGATCCGGTGACCGGACGCAATCTCGAGGCCGAGGGCACCGACCGCCTCTTCAACATCGAACGCATCCAGTTCGCCGATCGGATCCTCGACCTTCGCGGCCCATCGATCGACCTGCATGCCTTCGAGCGGGCAAACTATGTCGATGCGTTCGGTACGGCGAACTACGCCAACTCCAACGGATCGGCGAGCTGGGCTTCGGCCTGGACGGAGACGGGCGACCGCACGACCAACGTGGCGACCACCGGCGAAATCCGCATCAACGGCGGCCAACTCGAATTCCGCCAGGACACGGGCGCCGGCTCGACGCCGGCAGGCGCCACGATCACCCGGGCGGTCGACCTCTCGATGGTCGGCGCCGGCACCGCGACGCTGAGCTTCAACTATGAAGAAAGCGGCCTCGACAACGGCGAAACCCTGCAGGTGCAGTTCTCGGGCGACGGCACCAATTTCTCCACCATCATGACGATTACCGGCGCATCGAACGACGGGACGGCAAACCTGTCGCTTGCCGGGCCGTTCACGGCCACGTCCGCGATCCGCTTCGTCTTCAGCGGCGTCAACGCCAACACCGAAACCGTGCGGATCGACAATGTGAACGTCGAATACACCACGCCCGTCGACGACGGAACGACGGCCTGGAGCGCAACCTTCACGGAAAATCAGGCGGCTGTCGGGATCTCCAGCCTCTCGGGCATTACCACCGACGAAACGATCGTCTCGGCCCGTGTCGTCCTGAAAAACATGGCGGCGGGCGACACGCTCACGGCGACGACGGCCAACGGTCGTCCCGCGGCAATCGCCGTATCGCAGGCGGTGATCGCCGGCGAACTCGTGCTGCAGCTCACCGGTGCGGCAACGGCGGCAGACTACCAGCGCGCGCTGGACGCGGTTCGCTTCTCCAATACCTCGGATAATCCAGGCACCACGCCCCGGACGATCGAGGTGACGGTGAACGATGGGATCCGCAACAGCCAGCCGGCGACCGCCACGATCAGCGTCGTTGCCATCGATGATCCGATGATCGCCAACAATGATCGCGTCGTGACCAACTGGACCAACGGCAACCCGTTCACGATCCCGAGCTGGGCGCTGCTCGCCAACGACGTCGATCCCGACAGCGCGCTGGCGATCTCGGCGATCACCCAGGCCACCAGTCTTGCGGCCACGCTTGGGCCGGATGGCATCACGGTCAACGACAACGGCGTGCTCGTCGGCGGCAGCTTCACCTATCGCGGCACGGGCACCGATACCGCGACCGTCGATGTGGTGCGCGATATCCTGGGCACGATCGACGGCGGCACCGGCAACGACATTCTCGTCGGCGACGATGCGGCAAACACGCTCAACGGCAATGCGGGCAACGACATCGTCTTTGCCGGCGGCGGCAACGACACGATCAACCAGAGCAGCACGCAAGGGCGCGATATCATCGACGGCGGCGCGGGCAGCGATACCTATGTGCTTTCGGGCAGCGCCGGCGCCGAGCTGTTCCGCATCTACGCGGTCACCGCCGGCCAGAACGCCACCCTGGCAGCGAACCTCAACACGACGTTCCTGACATCGACGGAAATCGTCATCACCCGCACGGTCGGCGGCGTCGAGAGCGTGATTGCCGAGCTCGACAACATCGAGGAGATCACCGTCAACACCCTGAACGTGACGAACAACAACAACAATGGCGGCCCGGACCAGGGTCTGAGCCAGGGCGACACGATCCAGGTCATCGGCAACTTCGATACCACCAGCCTGAACTACTCGACGATCACCGTCGAAGGGTCCGCCGGCAACGACGTGATCGACATTTCGAGCCTCTCGTCGGCCCATCGTATCGTATTCCGCAGCAATGGCGGCCAGGACACGATCGTCGGCGCCCTGCGTCCCCAGGACGTGATCGAGATCCCGACAGGCGCCAATCCAACCGACTATGCCGAAAGCGACAACGGCGACGGCACCAGGACGCTGTCGAACGGAGATCACTCCATCACCTTCGGCGGAGATGCGCCAACCCTCGTCGTCGGCGACCACGACGATGATGATGATGATGACGACGATCATGGCGGGTCGGATGACGACGGCAACGACGACAGTTGCGGCTCGGGTGACGGGTCGGGCTCCGGCGACGGGGATGGCACACCCTTGCCGGTCGCAGCGCGCACGCTGGTCGGGACCGCGGCTTCCGATGTTCTCATCGGCGGCGCGGTTGGCGACATCCTGCTTGGCGGGGCATCGGCCGACATTCTCTCCGGTGACGCCGGCGACGACGTCCTGCGCGGCGAGGATGGTGACGACGTGCTGAGTGGCGGGGACGGCAATGACGTCGCCTCGGGCGGCGCCGGCGACGATGAGATCCACGGCGGGGCCGGGGCCGACATGCTCTTTGGCAACAGCGGCGCAGACCTGATCTATGGCGATGCCGGCAACGATATCATCGAAGGTGGTGCAGGATCGGACAGGGTCTGGGGCGGCGGCGGTGACGACGTCGTGCTTGCGACCAAAGGTGACGGCGACGACAGCTATTGGGGTGGCGACGGTAACGACACGCTCGACTACTCGGTCGCCACGGGCAACCTCAAGGTGGATCTCGGCAACGGCTTCATGGGCCGCGGCCACGTGGTCGGCGCCGAGACCGGCAACGACACGATCTACGGCTTCGAGAATGTCATCGGCGGATCGGGCCACGACCAGATCACCGCATCGACGGCCGTCAACATCATGGACGGCGGCCTCGGCGACGACGTCTTCCGCTTCACCTCGGTGGCGGCGGCCGACGGCGATACGATCTACGGCTTCGCGCCGGGCGACCGTATCGATTTCTCGGCGATAGATGCCAACACCGGACAGGCCGGCAAACAGGCCTTCACCTTGTCTAGCGGCACGACGCTCTCGGGCGCCGGTCAGATCGTGGTGACGCATGAGACACGAGACGGCGCCGATGTGACCGTCATCCGCGGCAGCGTCGATGCGGGTCCGGATGCCGAGTTCTCGCTGACGCTCGATGGCACCCATAACCTCAAGCTCGCCGACTTCAACGGCGTCTCCTGAGCGTGAAGCGATACTCCCGGCCGGCGATTGACCGGCCGGGACACGATGCGCGGGGCAAAAAGGGGCACTCATCATGAGCAAGAAAAAAGAGCCGCAACACAAGATCGGCGGCATGCGCGGTATCCTGATCTATCTCTTCGGACTGTCGGGCATCATCAACATCCTGGCGCTGACCGGCGCCTTCTACATGATGCAGATTTACGACCGGGCATTGACCAGCGGAAGCATCTCCACCCTGGTGGCGCTGTCGGTGCTTGCCGTCGGGCTCTACCTGTTTCAGGGGCTCTTCGACGTCATCCGGTCCCAGATCCTCGTGCGGCTTGGCGCCCGGCTCGACGCGGAACTCGCGCCGCTTGCCCACAAGGTGGTCATCGAGATGCCACGGTTCGGCTATTCGACGGCCGAAGCCACGGAACGCGGCCGCGACGTCGATACCCTGCGCGGCTTTCTCGCCGGCCAGGGACCGGTAGCGCTGTTCGACCTGCCCTGGATCCCGATCTATCTCGCCTTCGTCTGGCTGCTGCATCCGATGCTCGGCTACCTGACGCTCGGCGGCGCACTGCTGTTGGCATTGCTCACCGTTGTTGCCGAGGTCCTGACGCGTCGCCATTCCAATCCGATGATCAAGGCTTCCGTCGCGCGCAGTTCGATTGCCGAGAGCAATGCCCGCAACAGCGACGTGCTGCACGCCATGGGCATGACCGGCCGTGCCGTCGCCCGCTTCGAAAAGGCCAATCGCCGCCATCTCGACTGTCAGACCAAGACGTCCGACGTCGGCGGAACCTTGTCCGGCCTGTCGAAGGTGCTGCGCATGATCCTGCAGTCGGCGATCCTCGGGCTCGGCGCCTATCTCGCCATCCGCGGCCAGATGTCGGCCGGTTCCATCATCGCCTCGTCGATCGTGACCGCGCGGGCGCTGGCGCCGGTGGATCTGGCGATCGCGCAGTGGAAGGGCGTGGTTTCGGCGCGCCGCAGCTACCACCGCCTCAACGAGACGCTCGGCGTGCTCGACGAGCGCGGCGGCAATCTCGACCTTCCCACCCCGCAAACCAGCCTCGCCCTCGACAAGGTGACGACGGTCGCTCCCTCGACCGGTGCGGTGCTCCTCAGCGAAGTGAGCCTGGAACTGAAGGCCGGCCAGGCGCTCGGGCTGATCGGCCCCTCGGGCGGCGGCAAGACGACGCTCGCACGCACCATGCTCGGCATCTGGCCGGTCCTGCGCGGGGCCGTGCGCATCGACGGAGCCGATCTCAACCAGTGGCCGGAAGAATTGTTCAACCAGCATGTCGGCTACCTGCCGCAGGACGTGGCGCTGATGGACGGCACGGTCTCCGACAACATCTCGCGCTTCGCCGAAGCGCCGAATGCGCGGGCGATCATCCGCGCCGCCAAGGCAGCCGGCATTCACGAGATGATCGTGCATCTGCCGAACGGCTACCAGACCGAGCTTGGTCCCCATGGAACCGCCCTGTCCGCGGGCCAGAGACAGCGCATCGCCTTGGCACGCGCACTCTATGGAGACCCTTTTCTCGTGGTGCTCGACGAGCCCAACTCCAACCTCGACGCCGAGGGCGAGGAGGCGCTCAACCATGCGATCCTCAAGGTCCGCGAACGCGGCGGCATCGTCGTCATCGTCGCGCACCGCCCAAGCGCGCTGCAGATGGTCGACATGATCGGCCTGGTGCAGGCCGGCCGACTGGTCGCCTTCGGTCCTAAGGAGGAGATCCTGCCGCAGCAAAAGACGCGGCCGCTGGTGGTCGAGAAGTCAAGGCGCCCGGATGCCGTCATGGCGCAACAGCCGCGCGTATCGGCGGCGGCCGAGTAAACACACCGAAAGGTCAGGCACCAAGCCGAGGAGGATGTCATGGACGACACGCTCATCCTGAAGCGCCCCGACAGCCAGAAAGCGTTCGCACCGATGAACCGGTACGAGATCGCCGAAAGACCTGAGCGCAAGCGCGGGCGGCTGGCGCTGTCGGCCCTGTTCCTCGGCGCGCTCGGGGCCGTGGTCGGCAGCAAGGACGGGGAAAGCGAGCCGGTGAACGATGGCCGGGCGCGCGAGCCTGCCGGCCCTCACCAACCGACCGACGGTGCGCCCGACATGTCCGGCGCAGTCGACGCAATCGAGAATGCCGCCGCCTACATCCAGGGCCTGCTGCAGGACCTCGCCTTTCCCGAGGATGTCCTGTCGACCCGGCTCGGGCGCCTGCGGTCCTCCGTGCGGCTCGCCTTCGACGATGGCATGCCCGGCACCGATTTCGTCGACGAGCGGCCGTTCAAGACGAGCACCCGGCCCGCCAATGACAACAATCTGCTCACCTTTGATTTCCCCGGACTGACCTCGATCGGCGGTGCGCCGCCGGCGCCTCCCGGCATCGACGATGAGGACGACGACGATGACGATGACGATGATGGCGGTTCCAACGGCCCTGATCCGGATGACGACGGCGATGATGACGACGACGACAACGGCAATGCGCGCAGCAACCGCCTGCCTGTCGTCACCGGTCGCAACGCGCTCGCCAACGGCCTGATGAACCTCTCAGCCGTCATCCTGCTGGATGACCTGCTCGCCAACACGATCGATCCCGACGGCGACCGGCTCTCGATCGCCAACCTGACGGTCTCCTCCGGTTCGATCCGTTCCTATGGCAATGACATGTGGCTCTATACGCCGGACCGCGGGGTTCTCGGTGATATCACCTTCACCTATTCGGTCACGGACGGCGCCGGTCGCGCGGTCAACGGCGCGCTGATGACGCTGCTCGACTGGCCGGCGCGAGAAATGCGGGGAACGGAGGGCGACGACGTGATGCTCGGCACGCCGCAGCCCGACATCATTGCAGCCCTTGGCGGCGACGACATCGTCTACGGCCGCGAGTCCGACGACATCATCCTCGGCGGCACGGGCGACGACACGTTGATCGGCGGCGACGGCAACGACACGCTTTATGGCGAGGCCGGAAACGATCGGCTGTTTGGCGGCAGCGGCAACGACATCCTGTTCGGCGGCGATGGCAACGACCACCTCTACGGGGAAGATGGCAATGACATCCTCATTGGCGAAGCGGGCGACGACTATCTGTCCGGCGGCCATGGCGACGACCGGCTGTTCGGCGAAACCGGCAACGACAGTCTCGACGGGGACGCCGGCGACGACCTCGTCGACGGTGGCGAGGGTGACGATCGGCTGACGGGAGGATCGGGCGACGACACGGTGCTCGCCGGAGCCGGCAACGACACGATCGTGACAGGCCCAACCGCGGAAGAAGCCCGCAACGATGCCGCACCGGCCAGCGATGGCAACGACCATTATGCCGGTGGCGAGGGTGAAGACACGCTCGATGCCAGTGGCAGTACGGCCGCCATCGTCGTCGATCTCAATGCCGGCACGGCAACCGGTGAAGAGATCGGATCGGACACGATCGACAGCATCGAGAACGTCATTGCAGGTTCGGGTGACGACCACCTCTCTGGCAACGCAGCCGACAACACGCTGATCGGCAACGACGGCAACGATGTCATCTCCGGCAATGCAGGCGACGACACGCTCGTCGGCGGCAACGGCAACGATGTCGTCTCGGGAGGCGCCGGCAACGACACCGTCGTGGTCGTCGCGTTCGAGCGAAGCGACGATGAAGACGACGACGGCGACGACGTCTATAGCGGCGGCGATGGCATCGACACGCTGGACCTTTCGGCGCTGGTGCAGGCGGTTCTGGCCGACATGGAGGCCGGGATCGCCGAAGGCGAGGAAATCGGCGAAGACCGCATCGACGGTTTCGAGATCATCGTCGGAGGTCGCGGCGACGACCGCATCTCGGGCAGCCGGGACGACGACATGCTGTTCGGCGGACTCGGAGACGACCGCCTGCGCGGACGGGACGGTGACGATGTGCTGGTGGGGGGCGCCGGCGACGACGAGTTGAAGGGCGAGGACGGCGACGATGCGTTCGTGGTCGTCGTGGTGTCCGGCTCTGACGACGGCGATGATACGATCGACGGCGGCGACGGTGTCGATCGCTACGACGCATCAGCGACCACGCAGGCGATCGTGATCGACCTGGACCACGGCATCGCCACCGGCGTCGAGATCGGCACCGACATGCTGGATTCCATCGAGGCTGCGGTCAGCGGCAAAGGTGACGATGTCATCGTTGCGAGCGACGCCGTCAACTTTCTGGCAGGTGGCGCCGGCGCCGACATCTTTGTCTTCCGCAGCCTCTCAGCCCTTGCCAATGGCGGCATGGGGCGGGACGAGATCCGCGACTTTCAGGTCGGCGATCGCATCGACCTGTCGAAGATCGCCGAAGCGATCGGCGGCCTCGCCTTCGTACCGTTCGACGACGATGGCAGCCCGTCGCCCGTGAACCGCATCACCTTCTATCACGAGACGTTCAGCGGGACGGAACGCACCGTGGTGCGGGCGATCGTCGATCTCGAGCGCGACGAGGATCTCGAGTTCCTGATTGCCGGACGCCATGCCCTCAGCGAGCAGGACTTCATCCTTGCCGCGCTCGACGGCGCAGCGGAGCAGGCAAGGGACACCGTGTAGGCGGCCGCAGTGCAGCCTCTTCGCATCGACCACATTCATTCAAGTGAAAATCGGGCATTCAAGCAAAATCGGGGAAGAAAACGATGAGCAACACCGACGACAAGAACCCGGCCAAGTCCGCCAGCCGCACCGGCAAGGATGCCACGCATTTCGGCATCACCTCGCGTGTGGTCGTTTCCGCGGTATTTGCCGCCACGCTGGTTTTCGGTGTTGGCGGCTGGGCCGCCCACGCGCGCCTTTCGGGCGCCGTCATCGCCCAAGGGCAGATCGCCATTTCGCAGCAGGTCAAGCTCATCCAGCACCGCGACGGCGGCATCGTCTCGGAGATCACGGTGCGCAACGGCGACCGCGTCAGGAAGGGTGACGTTCTCGTTCGTCTCGACGAGACGCAGACCAGGGTGGAACTGGCGATCGTGCGCGGCCAGCTGCAACAGTTCCACGCCATGCGCGCGCGGCTCAAGGCCGAACGCGACGGCGAAAGCTCGGTCTCCTTCGATGGGTTCGATGTCGGCGAGGTGCTGAAGGTCAGCGAACTGAAGCTGTTTGAGGCGAACCGCCGCATGATCGCCAGCCAGGAAGATCAGCTGCGCCTGCAAATCGACCAGCTGGAAGAACAGATCGGCGGCCTCAAGGCGCAGGCCGGCTCAAGCGACGCCGAGAAGGAAATCGTCGAAAAGGAGATCGCCAAGCTTGAGACCTTGCTGAAGAGCGGTCTTGTGCCGGTCTCCGAGCACCGCGATCTCTTGCGCCAGATGGTTCGCATCGACGGCACGAAAGGCGAGCTCGTGGCCCGGATCGCGGAAGCGGTCGGCCAGATCAGCGAGTTGCGGATCAAGCTGATGGCGATCGACCAGACCACCCGCAAGGAAACCCAGACCCAGATCGTCGGCATCGAGGCGAAGATCGCCGAACTCAGCGAGCGCGAGGTCGCGGCCCGGGACCGGCTGGCGCGCATGGACGTGCGCGCCCCTGTCGACGGCCTCGTCTACGACCTGCAGGTCCACACCATCGGCGGCATCATCGCGCCCGGCGCTAGCGTGATGTCGGTCGTGCCCGAAGACGACGACATGACGGTCGAGATCCGCATCCCGCCGATCGATGTCGATCGTGTCGCTCCGGGCCAGCCGAGCCGGCTGCGCTTTACGACCTTCAACCAGCGAACGACGCCAGAGCTCATGGGTGAAGTTGCCGTGGTCGCTGCGGCAACCACGCTCGACAGGGCCACAGGGCAGCCCTACTACCTCGCAACGATCAACATCGCCGAGCCGGTGGAAAATCTCGGCAAGCAGAAGCTCATCCCTGGGATGCCGGTGGAAGTCTACGTCCAGACCGACGAACGCACCGCCATTTCCTATCTGACAAAACCCTTCACCGACCAGATGCTGAGGGCATTCAGGGAGGAGTGAGAGGCAAGTGCCCGGGCAAGCCCGGGCACCCGTTGGCTGATCTTATCGCGAATTGACGATCCAGAAATCCTGCCAGTCCTGCAGCTTGGCAAAGTCGCTCTTCGACGTCTCGGAGTGCGGGACATGCAGCTGGTGCAGGACGTCGATCACACCGGAAGCTTCCTCCTTCGGGATCTTGGCCTCCTGGTTGGACGAGATCTTGCCGTCGGCGAGCTGCGGCGCCATGCCCTCTTCCGTCATCATGAAGTGGACGAACAGCTTGGCCGCATTCGGGTGTTTCGTGCCCGACGCAATCACCGCCACCCGCGGCGTCAACTGACCGACCCAGGGCTTCAGATCGGTGCAGATGCCCATACCGTAGCCGTTCTTCTTCGCGTCGCGGAAGATGGCCGAGCTCAGGAAGCCCATGAACGGTTTTTCCTGCCCGGCCGCCCCGATGATCGGACCGACATCGGTGTCGCTGCGGGTCACGCTCGGCTTGTTCTTGGCAAGGCCCTTGACCCACTCGGCGGTGGCGCTCGCCTCCTTGGTCTCCAGCGGCTTGCCGAAGTAGGCCTCATAGGCCTTGCGCATCGCCTCGTCGTCGTGGGTTTCGATCTGGTTGAACCAGAACATCGTCTCGTTGCGCAGCAACGGATCCGGAATGGCGACACGGCCCTTCCACTCCTCGGTCGTCAGCGCCCAGACGTTGTCGATCGGGCATTTGTCGCCGTGCACATCGGTGTTGTAGGCCCAGACCCAGGGGTTGAGGCTGGTGATGGCAGGCGTCTGGTACTGCGCCGGCACGACGGTCTTCAGATCCGGCGGCATCCAGCTGACGCCCGCGCCCTGCGCGATGATCTCCTCGGTGACCGACGGCAGGTTGCTCATGTTGAAGACGTCGGAGCGAACGCTGCCGGCGGTGGCTTCGCGCACGATCACCTGCTGCTGGTCCTGGCCGCTCAGCTTCACGCCGGTCGCCTGGATGCCGTACTTCGCTGTGAAATTCTCCGCCATCGAGACGATCTTGCCGGTCGCGTCGACGACGGTGATCGGACCTTCCTTCTTGGCCGCCTCGATCAGCGCCTCCAGCGAGTAGTCGGCATCGGCGATGCCGATCTCGGCTGCATCCTGCGCTGCAGCGGGAGCGGCAAGCGCCACCAGCGACACGCCGGCCAGAATGGCGCGACGGACGCTCTGGGACAGGCTACCTTCATGTATTGACAGCATTTTTTCCTCCTTGGTCAATTGCTCTGTCGGTAATGGGTGGGGTGCGGTCAGGCGGCGATCCGCCTGCCTTCGATATCGAAGACGTGCAGATGCTGCGGCTCGACGTGGAAGAAGACGCTTTCGCCGCGAACGGCCTCAGGCAATTCGCCGGCGATGGCGAAGAAGCGCTCGCCTTCGACCGAGAGCTCGACGATCCAGCTTCCGCCGGTCGGCACCACCTCGACGATCCGGGCCTCCCGGCCGCCATCGACGCTTGCGCGCGACAGGCGCACGGATTCGGGGCGGATGCCGACGGAACCGACCGTCTGCTGCAACGCCTTTTGTGCCAGAGAGCCGCGCATCCAGTCGACCAGCGCCCCGGATCGCTCCTTGCCCAACTCGATGATGTTGATCGGCAGGTTGCCGACGAACTCGGCAACAAAGCGGTTGGCCGGGCGGTCGTAGATATCGTCGGGGGTGCCGAGCTGCTGCAATTCGCCCTCGCTCATGACGGCGATCGTGGTTGCGAGCGTCATCGCCTCCCATTGGTCATGGGTAACGAAAACGATGGTGGAGCCCAGTTCCTGATGGATCCGCTTCAGCTCCGCCCGCATGTCGAGACGCAGCTTGGCGTCGAGGTTCGACAACGGTTCGTCAAGCAGGATGACGTCCGGCTTCAGCGCCAGCATGCGGGCCAACGCCACGCGCTGCTGCTGCCCGCCGGACAGCTGCGACGGCAGACGTGTGCGGTAGCGGGCAATGGCGAGCTTTTCGAGGACTTCGCCGATGATCGCTTCGCGCTCGGGCTTGGCGACCTTGCGCAGTTTCAGGCCGAACTCGACATTCTGCTCGACCGTCATGTGCGGCCACAGCGCGTAATTCTGGAAGACGAGCCCCATGCCGCGCTTTTCGGCGGGCACATAAACGCCGTCCTCGACCGACACGATGGTGCGGTCGCCGAGCTGGATCTGGCCCGCTGTCGGATGTTCGAGGCCCGCGATCATGCGCAGCGTCGTCGTCTTGCCGCAGCCGGACGGCCCGAGAAGGCAGAGAAAATCGGACTGCGGAATTTCGATGTTGAGCCGTTCGACGGCGGCCTGTGCCGTGTTGCCGTAGCTCTTCCTGACATCGCGGATGCTGATGCTTGACATTATTTGCCTCCCAAACCGTCGGACAATTTGCTTTTTGTGAGTTTCTGGACGATCAGCGTGCCGCCGAAGGCGATGATGCAGATCATCAGCACCACGGCGTTGGCCGCCTGGCTGTAGCCGTAGTCGACAAGCCTCAGCGCGTAGGTCGTCAACACGTCCGTTCCGGGGACTGCGAGTACCACCACGAGGCTCAATCCCTTGATCCCGGAAATGAAGGGCAGCAGGATTCCGGTGACAAGCGCGCCCTTCTGGATCGGCACGACAACCGAGGTGAGCCGCCGGAACCACCCGGCGCCGGCGATCCGTGCCGCCTCCTCCGGGTCGCGCCCGAGCTGCATCATCGCGGAGATGCCGGAGCGCGAGGCAAAGGGCATCTGGTCGGCAAGGATCGCCAGCACCAGGATGATCGGTGTGCCGTAGAGGGCGGGCACCGGACCGCGCTGGACCGCGAACATCGACAGATAGGCGGCGGCAAAGGCTATTCCCGGCACGAGATATGGCAGGAACGTCACCTGTCTCAGGAACGTCGAGATCATCGTCGACGACGTGCGGGTGACGGCATAGCCGACGAGCAGGCCGAGGAAACCGGCGCCGAGGGCGGCCGAACCGACGATCCAGAGCGTGTTCCAGGTCGCCTGCCAGAACTCCGGCGTCAACAGGATGCCCTGCTTCAGCGCCGTGGTGCCGACATCGGACCCGATCCAGTAGGCGAGCGTGAAATTGTCGAGCGTGAACACGCCGGGCGACTTCATCACCGTGGTCAGGGCCAGCGCCAGAAGCGGAATGACGGCGCTGACGAGGAACACCAGCATGGCAAGGCCTGCTGCGGGAAACCTGTAGCCGCGCAGCGGCGTCGTGCGGTTCATCGAGCCCTTGGAGCCGATGACGGCGAAGCGGCGCGCTTCCTTCAGGAGATACATGTCGAGCATGATCGAGATGGTGCCGAGCACGACGATGGTGAGCGCGATGATCGCCCCCATGCCGGTCTGGCTGGTGGAGATGGCGCGAAACAGCGAGGTCGCAAGCACATCGAAGCCGACTGGGACGCCGAGGATATAGGCGACGCCGAAGTCGCCGAGGCACTTGGCAAAGATCAGCGTGCAGGCGGAAACCAGCGACGGCAGCATCAAGGGCAGGATGATCTTGCGGGCGATCACGCCGTTTCCGGCGCCGATGATGCGGGCCGAATCCTCAAGCGTGGAATCGAACTGGCGCAGCGCATTGCCGAAAAGAAGGATGACGAACGGCGTATAGTGCAGCGCCAGGATGACGGTGATCGGGACGGCGCCATAGGCAAGCCAGTCCGGCGGGGAAAAACCGAGCGCCTCCATCCAGCTCGGCTGTCCGCCGGTGGTCCTGTTCTTGAAGAGCGTCAGCCACGCAAGCGCAAAGGTCCAGGACGGCAGCATGTAGGGGATGATCAGCACCGTGGCGAACCACGACTTGCCCGGCAGGTCGGTGCGGCTGATCAGCCAGGCCATCGGTATGCCCACGGCCAGGGCGACCACGATCGCGCCGAGCGCGATCGTCGCGGTGTGAAGCAGCGGCAGCCAGAATACGTCTCTCGCGATCACCGACAGGAAGACGCGGTTGAAGTAGTAGAGCGTCGCCTCGCCCATCGACTGGCCGGATCGAGCCTGATCGGCGAACTGGACGAAGAAGGCGTCCGAAAGCAGAAGCAGGATCGGAGCGGCGATCAGATAGGCGAAAAGCACGACGAGGCCGACGCCCACCATCGTGGTCGGGTCCTGATTGTGGACCCTGTAGTTGTAGAGCGCTTTGCCAAAGTTTCGCATTGCAATCCCGTGGGTTGGAAACCGCGCCGAAAGCGTCGGGCGGTTGGGCCCGGGGCGGCGGAGACGTGGTGATCGGTGGGCGCGCGACCGCTCCTGCGCGTTGAGCGCATCGGCATCAGATCGTGCATTTGGAAGGAGTCAGAAGGGGGAAGCGCCGGCCTTGTCGATAACCTCGCGCACGCTTGCCCAATCGCGATCGTAGCGGATCGGCAGGAAGCGCTCGTCGCCGTGAAACTCGCTCTTCATTTCCGCGGTGAATTCGAACTTAAAGAAACACCGCTTCATCTTCTCGACCAGCGGTGGCGCAAGGTCATGCGCATAGGCAAAGGACGACGTCGGAAAGCTGCCGCTGGTAAAAATGACGCGCAGGTCTTCGCGCTTGACCATGCGCCGTTCGATCAGGCGCTCCAACACGTCGGACGCGACCGCCGCCATGTCGTAGTCGCCCGAGATGACGCCGAGGATGGATTTGTCATGGCCACCGGACATGATCGGCGCGTAGTCCTTGCCCGGGCTCAGGCCTTCGCCGGGGAAAAGCACGCGCGGTGCGAGATGGCCGGAGTTTGAATACGCCGACGCGTGCGCGACGCGCCGCCCCTTGAGATCGACAAGCGATTTGAAGGGCGAATCCGCCCGCACGATCGCGATCAGATTGTAGCCGCGCACCGCGTTGCCGATGCCTTTGGCGGCAAAGGGTACGGCGCCGGCGCGATTGACCGCCTCGACCGTCGGCCCGGTGGAGAAGCCCGCCAGGTGCAGGCGTCCGGACCGCATCGCTTCGATCTCGGCCTTGCTCGACTGCACCGGGTAATAAACGATCTGGCGGCCGAGACAGGCCTCAAGATGGGTGGTGAAGACCTTGAACAGGCTGGCATAGACGGCAGGCTCCTCGATCGGAGCGTAAGCCCACACCAACGTTTGCGGGTCCCGCCATTCGGCAGGATCGGTCGGGGCATCCGCGACGAAATCCCTGTCCACGTCGCAGTAGCGCTCGTCGAGAGCGGCACTTGTCTTGCAACCGGCTTTCGCCGCTATCGCATCAGGCAACAGCAGCGCGCACGCCAATGCGAGGCCGGCTAGAAACAGCCTGTGCGCGTTCATGTCCACCCCTCCCCGAAGCTCCGCTCTCCCGGCGAAAGCTTCATAGTTCTCATCTGCTTTCCATCTGTGTATGGGAGTATCACTGTCACAATCCTGTCACCTGGACACGCGATGCGCATTCTCCTGATCGAAGACACCCCGGACATCGCCTTCGCCATTTCCATGCGACTGGAAAAGGAAGGCTACGAGGTCACGACCGCGTTCGATGGCGCGGAAGGCGAGCGGCTTGCCCTCAACGCCTCCCACGATCTGGTGATCCTCGACATCAACCTGCCGAAGCGCGACGGGTTCGCCATCCTGAGCGCCATGCGCCAGGGCGGGCTGACACGCCCCGTCATCGTCATCACCGCCCGCAACCAGGTCGCCGACAAGGTCGACCTGCTCGAATTAGGCGCTGACGACTATCTGGTCAAACCTTTCGACCTGCATGAGCTCGTCGCGCGCATCAGGGCCGTCTCTCGTCGGCACCTGGGTGCTGCCCAATCTGTCCTTCGCCTGGGTTCGATCGCAATCGACCTTTCAGCGCGCGCCGTGACGCTCAGGGGCCAGCCGATCGATCTCGGTCGCCGCGAATTCGACGTGCTGGAAGCCTTGGCGACCCGCGCCGGCTCCACCGTCAACAAGGAGCAACTGGTCGTGAAGCTCTTCGGCTACGAAGATACCGGAACGCCGAATGCCGTCGAGCTTCTGGTCTCGCGCGTGCGCCGCAAGCTCGAGGACTGTGACATCGAGATCGTCACCCATCGCGGCGTCGGCTACATGCTGCGCCAGCGAAACGAAAGCGGGACAAGCGGTGCGGTCTGACTATTCGATCGAACGGCGCATCCTCTTCAGCGGCGCTGCCCTGCTCATCATCATCGGGTTCTTCCTGTTCTGGCTGGTGCGCTGGAATGCGCACAACGCGGCCGAAGAGGCCTTCGACCGGGTGCTGGGTGCTGCAGCGCTTTCAATTGCCGACACCGTGTCGATCGAAGACGGAACCTTGAGCGTCGACCTGCCGCATTCGGCCTTCGCGATCCTCGGCACGTCCCGGCTCAATCGCATCTTCTACCGGGTGGCCGCACCCGACGGAACGATCATCACCGGTTCGCCGATCCTCGGCCTGGAGATCCCGCACGGAACCGGGCCGCAACTGCGGCTGGCCGACAGCGCCTACAGGGGCGAGCGGATCCGCATCGCCGCCGTCGCCCGCTACAGCACCGATGCCGCAGGCGGCGGCTGGGTCGATGTTCTCGTCGGCGAGACACGCGAGGCACGCGATCAGCTAGGACTGCAGCTGACCTTCAATGCCGCCCTTCCCGCGATCGCCGTTTCGGTCCTGGCGTTCCTGTTGATCTGGCTTGCGGTTCGCCAGGCCTTCGCACCGCTCAGAACGGTCGAGACCGATCTGCGCCACCGCGCCTCGTCTGACCTCAGCCCGGTCTCGGGCCCGGTGCCAAGGGAGGTGAGTGCGCTGATCTCCGCGCTCAACGAGTTCATGGGCCGGCTCGATTCGGTGCTCGTCGGCCTGAAGAGCGTGACGGCCGATGCCGCCCATCAGCTGCGCACACCCTTGACGGCGCTGCGCGCCCTTGCAGAGCTTTCGGTCGACGAAGTGCCCGAGGGCAGGCTGCGCGACATGCTCCGGCGCATTCATGCAAATTCGGTCGATGCCAGCGTTCTCGCCAATCAGCTGCTGTCGGATGCAAGCACGCTTCATGGACTGGAATCGCGTGTGCGCGAGACCTTCGACACGCGGCAGGTCGTCCGGGACACCGTCAGGCGCCTGCAGGCGGAGGGCTCCTATCCCAACCTCGACACCACCCTGACGCTCAGCCTGCCGGAGGAGGCGGTGGAGATCGAGGCGGAAGCCGTCAGCCTGCACGAAATGATGCGCAACATCGTCGAAAACGCGCTTGTCCACGCCCCGGGAGAAATCGACATCGCGGTGACCGCCACGAACGGAATCGTCCGTATCGTCGTGTCCGACCGTGGTCCCGGGGTGCCGGCAGAAATGCGCAGTCAGGTGTTCGAACGCTTTGCGCGCGCCAACAGCAGCAAGCCCGGCTCAGGGCTGGGTCTTGCCATTGCCAGGACGGTCACCGAGGCGATGGGCGGCGGCATCAGCCTCGAGGATCGGCCAGGCGGTGGCCTGTCGGTCGTGGTCTGCCTGCCGCAACATGGAGCCACAGCATGATCGCCCGCTTCGCCCTCGCGCTCCTAACAGCGGTTACGGTCGGATCGGCCCTGGCGCACGCAGCGCCCGAACGCCTGACAATCGTCGGGGTTGACGCGCGGCCGACGGTGGAGCCGCTGCTCGAGGCGCTTGAGGCCGACATGCCGCACACACAGGCCGAATACAGTGAGGCCCGGCCGAGCCAGATCATTTCCCGGTTGCTGGCAGGCGTTGACGGCGCCGAGCCGATCGACGTGCTCATCCTGCCGACCCCGGATCTCGCGGTCTACCTCGCCAACGAGGGAAGTGCGTCGCGATATCCGGCCTCGGCCATCAAGCACCGGCCGCGTGAGCATGCCCACTGGCGCGGCGAAGTCTTCAGCATCGGCTACGATCCGGCCGTTTTCGTTGTTCGCAAAGGCGCGATAGCGCCGATCGATGTTCCGCGCACGCGCACCGGGCTCGCCCGCACGCTGGAGCAAAACCGGACCCGCTTGCTGCGCCGGGTCGGACTGGTGAACATCGGCATCGACAATGTCAGCTACGCCTTCGCGTCGCAGGAGGCACTCAGATCACCCCTCTTCTGGCGCATATCCCGGGCTGTCGGCGCCGCGCAGGCGCGGATATTCGACAGCAATGAAGAGCTGTTGCAAGCGCTCTCGCAAGGTCGCGTCGACCTTGCCTACAATGTGCCCCTGTCCGCTGCCCGAAAGTGGGCGAGCGAAAACCCGTCCATCGAGATCGTCATCCCCGAGGACTACGTGCTCGCCCTGCCCTGGACGGCTCTGATACCGGAGAAGGCCCGAAACCGGCCGACCGCCGGCGACGTGGTCGATTTCCTGCTTTCCGAGCGAGCCAAAAGCGCGCTGGAAAAGGTCGGGCTGACCAGATCGCAGGATCTGGCAACCATGAAGAACGTCCAGTTCATCGAGCTCGGGCCCGAATTGCTCGTCTATCTCGACGCCGTCAAGCGCAGCCGATTTCTCGACACATGGTTCCAGCTCGTCATCCAGGACTAGCGGACAACGCCGGGGCAAAGAACCTCAGGTCCGCCCCTTATCGCGCCAGCTTGGCCAAACCCTTGGCAAGGATGAGCCCCGTCGGCCGGCCGGTCGGGGAGCCGCCTGCCTGTTCCAGCGTCAATTCATAGAGCTGGCTGTCGTGCGGGGCTGGCAGGACCGGTCCATCCAGGCGCACGGATCGTCCATTGTCGATCAGGCCAAGCGACACCGGCCCCATCTCACGAGACGGCAGGGTCCAGACCTGGATCGTCTTTCCAGCCGGAACGTCAAGATCGACCAGCAAGCGCACGGTCGCCTTCTCGTTTCCGAAATCTTCAATGATCGCCTGGACCTCCCCTTTGTCGTCGACCAGAACGGCGACGACCAGCGGCTCGACCGCCCTCATCAGGCTGAAGGCAAGCCCGAGCGCCAGGATCACGGACGCCGCGATGGCGGCGATCGCGGTTGCCCGCCAGCCATTCCTGCGGTTGTCGTTTGCCGACGGCTCGGGGACACTTGCCGTTGTCCCGACCCCGGTTGGCAGTGAGGCCTCGATCTGGCTCCAGAAACCTGGGCGCACAGGCAGAGCCTCGGCGCCCTCGTCCAACGGCAGGAACCGTTCGCGGCTGGCGGCGATCGCCGCCCTCAGTCCGGGCTCGCGCTCCATATCGGCCTCGACCGCGCTTGCCTCGGCCGCGTCCAGCAAACCCAGGACATATTCGTCGGCAAGCGTTGCCAGATCCGTTCGCCCGACCGTCATGCCATGCACTCCCGAAGCGCAGCAAGCCCGCGCCTGATCCAGGATTTCGCCGTTCCGAGCGGGACGCGCAGCCGACCGGCGATCTCGCCGTGGGAATAGCCTGACACATAGGCCATCAGGATGCCGTGGCGCTTCGTTTCGTCCAGTGCCGCAAGGCAGTGGTAAAGGCGGGAATGGCGATCGAGCTTATGCCATGCAGCCATGACCGCATCCACCTGCTCGCTCTCACGCAATACATCCACGTCCTCGACGCTGAACTCGCGCCTGCTGTCGCGCAGGAGATTGAGGGCGCGGTTGCGGACGATCGCGTAGATCCAGCCGCGCGCGGAACCGCGATCCGGACTGTACTGATGGGCATGCGTCCAGATGCGGATGAAGCTCTCCTGCACGACCTCCTCCGCGAGATCCCGTCGCCGGACGATGCGCTCGGCAATCGCAACCAGTCTGCTTGCCTCCCGGTCGAAGATGGATCGCAGCGCATTCTTGTCTCCGTTGGCGCAAGCGGCAAGTGCGCTCGCCAGATCGTCCGGAACGGAGCTCATCAGCATTCAAACTCTCCCCTCAGGCACGCCAAACGCGAGCATTCCGTCTCTATACGCGCCAGCCGGCTCGCCAGATGCGGGCTCGTCATTTTTTCATGCGCGTGCATCCAGACGGGCGTCCGTGGGGTCTTCAAGGGTGGGAAGTCACCGGCAAGCTGCCGCGACTTCCAATTGAACCAACGCACGGGAGACAGACATGAGACCCATTTGCTTCGCTCTGATCGCATCGGCCGCATTTGCGGCGACCGCCAGCGCCACCCTTGCCGCCCCGGTCCTCGGCCTCACCGGAGACAAGACGCTCGTCATGTTCGATACCGAAAAGCCCGCTGCCGCCAGGACGATGGAGGTGACCGGCGTCGACCGGCTGGTCGGCATCGATTACCGCCCCGGCACAAAAACCGTCATCGGCGTCACGCCCGATCATGCCATCGTCGCGATCGACCTTGAGACGGGCGCGGCGACACAGGTTGCCAAGATGGACAAGATGCTGACGATGACAGAGGCCCCGGTCGTGGTCGATTTCAACCCGATGGCCGATCGCCTGCGTTTCATGACGGGCACGACCAACCATCGCGTCCATCCGGACACGGGTGCCGTCACCGTCGATGGCGCGCTCGCCTTCGAGGACGGCGATATGCACAAGGGCGAGGCCCCGAACATTGTCGCTGCCGGCTACACCAACTCGATCGGCAAGCCGGAAAAGACGGCGATGTACAACATTGACGCCACGATTGGCGCGCTCATCCAGCAGACCAAGCCGAATGACGGCACGCTGAAGGCGATCGGCAAGCTCGGCCTCAAGACCATGCCGGCAGTCTTTGCCTTCGACATCCAGGGTATGGAAGGCGGCAAGAACAATGCGTACCTCGTCGCCGACAAGGTGCTTTACACCGTCGATCTGGAAAGCGGGGTCGCGACCGAGATCGGCGCCATCACCGGATTGGAAACAGATGTGCGCGACATCGCCGTCCTTCCGGTAATGTAACGCAAGCGAAGGCTGGCGGGGCGCCCGAGCCCCGCCTTTGTGCCTATGGCCGGGTCGTCATTTGTCGCGATGGCCAGGTGACGGCGCCACCTGCGAAGGCGGCAAGCCGAACGGCGATCGGTTGGCGCGGCAGTCGGAACATGCGAACTCACACTTGCGTCTCCCGACCAGATTTCCATCGCGCAAGGTCGATGCGAGATTTCCCCCTTCGGGAGCCGACAATCGGGAGAGAGGGCCGCATGCCTGGCGCCCGGTTCCACGTCGATCTCCGTTGCCAAAAAAACATGGAATTCTGCCGCCCGTGGCTGATCCAGACGTTGGTCCGCAACGTAGAGAAACGATCTCCTCCGTCGCCGTGAGGCGATCCTTGTCGGTTCTGGCCCAGCTTTGAGGTGATCATGCCAAACAACCCGCAAACCAAGGCACCCAATGACATGGATATCCATGTTGGCAGCCGCATCCGACTAAGGCGAGCGATCATGGGGGTGAGCCAGGTGACCCTGGCGAAGGGACTCGGCGTGAGCTTCCAACAGGTTCAGAAGTACGAACAAGGTCACAATCGCGTCGGATCGAGCCGGCTTCAGGCGATCGCCGACAACCTTTGTGTTCCCGTTGCCTGGTTTTTCGAGGAAGGACCCGGTGCACCGTCCCGGGCGCAAGGTTCCAAGGTCGGGCCCGAAGGAGAAACCGCGCGTTTCCTGGGCTCTGCCGAGGGACTGGCTCTCAATTGCGCGTTTGTGCGGATTCCTGATCCCAAGCTTCGAACCAAAATCGTTTACCTGGTTGAGGCGCTTGCGAATGAGGCTGTGGAGTGACGAGGTGATCGGCCAGGTGGCGCCATGTCTCCCGGCTTGAGGCAGACCAGGCTCTGCCGGTGGGGTCGCAATCAACGAATGCGACCCGCTCCGAACCGTTCAGACCTTCGGTTGCTCGTGTGTCGCACAATGAATGCCACCGCCAAGTCGACCAAGGGCGTCGATATCCAGCGTGACGATCTCTCGACCCGGGTAGAGCTCGGCGAGAACCGCCGCCGCCTCGGCGTCCGCGGCGCGGTCGCCGAATTCAGCGGCAATCACGCCGCCGTTGCAGACGTAATAGTTGACGTAGGATGACACGAAGTCGGCGCTTTTCACGCGAACATCGACCGGATCGGGCAGGATGACCAGTTTCAGTCGCTTGCCGTTCGCATCCGTGGCGGCGGCCAGACGGTCGTGTGTCTGGAACGCCGCTGCGGACCAGGGATCATCGGGATCCACCTCTTCTCCCATCTGGATCAGGACGACTCCGGGCTCGACAAACCGGGCAAGCGCGTCGATGTGATAGTCGGTAATGTCGGCGCCCTTAATGCCCGGAGACCAGATGACCTTGTCTGCTCCCATCGCCTCAAGCAGCATCGTCTCGATCTCCTGCCTGGAGCCCTTGTTGCGGTTGCGGTTGATCCAGCTGCTTTCGTGCGCGATCAGCGTCCCGTGACCGTCCGTTTCGACCCCGCCGGCTTCACCCACCAGGCCGTTGTCGAATTGCCGCAGTCCCAGATGCTCGGCAACGCGGGCCGCGATCTTTCCGTCATTGCGATGGACCTGCTTGCCGCCCCAGCCGTTGAAGTTGAACTGGGTGATCGCCAAGCCGCCCTTGCCGTTGACCACGAAGGACGGACCGGAATCGCGGCACCACAGATCTTCGGTCGGAATGTTCCAGATCTCGACGGACTGCCCCAGAAGCTTACGCGCGTCTGACTGGTGACGTTGGTCCATCAGCATGACCACAGGCTCGAATTCGGAGATCGCGTTGGCAATGCTGGCGATGCAACGTTGCGTTTCCGCGAGCAGACGCGTGTCGCCGCCGTAAACGGAAGGGCTCACGGGCCATTGCATGAACGTCCGCTCATGGGCGGCCGCCTCGTCAGGGTAGTAGTAGCCGGCGGACGCTGCCGTCTCGCCGGCGGCCGCCGCTTTTTTGAACCATCCCAAACCCGCCATTGCGCCTAACCCCATCGCTTGTCTACGCGTGATCATGTACCAACCTCTATCGATCATTTGCCAGAACGCCTGAAAACCCGAAGCACCGTCAGCACGCTGAAAGCCGCGACGATCAGCAGCGTTGATGCTGCATTGATTTCCGGCGTCACACCGAGGCGGATCTGGCTATAAAGCCGCATCGGAAGCGTTGTCGCGCCTGGCCCCGTCGTGAACGACGAAATGACGAGATCGTCGAACGACAGGACGAAGGCGAGCGCCCAGGCGCTCAGCACCGACGGCATGATCAGCGGCAATGTTACCCGCCGAAAAATCGTCAGCGGCTTTGCGTAAAGATCCGCCGCCGCCTGCTCGAGCGTTGCGTCGAAATCGACCAGCCGGGCCTGGATCGCAATTGCGACATAGGAAAGGCAAAAGGTCGTGTGGGCCAGAAACAGCGTGAAGAAACCACGCGGCAAACCCAACGCGACGAACAGAAGAAGCAGCGACAGCCCGATGACCATGGACGGCATGATCATCGGCGCCAGAAGCAGAAATCCGAAAAGCCCCCTGCCCCGGAACGCCTTGAAGCGGACCATCGCATAGGCGGCGGGAATGCCGAGAAGTGTCGCCGCAGAGGCCGAGAGAGCCGCGAGCTGGAAGGATAGCCACGCCGATGCGAGAAGCTGCTCGTTGGCGAAAAGCACGCCATACCAGTGGAGTGAGAAACCGCCCCAGAGCGTCGCCAGCCGGTTTGCGTTGAAGCTGTAGAGAATGACGAGAATGAGCGGCACGTAGGTGAAGGTCAGGCCAAACCCGACCGACAACCGGTTGATCCAGGAAAACCGGCGGCCGGCGGCCATGCCCGCTCCCGTCGCCTGCAGGACCGCATCGCGCGCCTGCACGCGCTGCAGCCAAATGATCGGCAAAGCGAGGATGATCAGCATGCCGATCGCGATCGCGGCAGACAGCGTCCAGTCCCGGTTGTTGAAGAACTCGGTCCAGAGCGTCTTGCCGATCATGGCGGAATCGGCGCGGCCGAGGAGATCGGGAATGACGAACTCGCCGATCACCGGAATGAAGATCAAGAGACAACCGGCAAGGACCCCCGGCATCGACAGCGGCACGGTGACGACAAAGAAGGCGCGCATCGCCGACGATCCGAGATCCCGTGCGGCTTCCAGCAGGCTGTCGTCTATCTTGTCGAGCGTCGCATAGAGCGGCAGCACCATGAACGGCAGATAGGAATAGACAATGCCGATCTGGACGGCGGCACTTGTGTTCAAAAGGGCAAGTTGACCAGCGTCCAGCCCGATGATCTGGCCGACGCCATCAAGGAACCCGTTCGGCTTCAGAATGGTGATCCAGGCGTAGATCCTGACCAGAAAACTCGTCCAGAAGGGCAGGACGACCAGAGCCAGGAGGAACGGCTGCCAGCTGCGCGGAGCGCGTGTCAGGCCATAGGCCATCGGATAGGCGACAAGCAGCGTCAGCATGGTGCCGAGTGCCGCCATCTGAAGTGAGTAGACATACGAGTGCAGGTAGAACCCGTCGGATATCAGAGTTTGAAAGTTCCCGAGATCCAGTTTCTGCAGGAAGGTCAGAAGGCCGGACCAGCCTTTCGAGAGATCGAGCTGCGGAGCGTAAGGCGGTCTCGCCCGCGCCTGGTCCGAGAGGCTGATCTTGAGAATGAAGACGAAGGGAAATGCAAAAAGCGCCAGCAGCCAAATATAGGGCACACCGATCACAAGGCGCCTGGACAGACGGCGTTGCACCAAGCCTGCTCCAACCACTATTCGATGCCTTTGGCGCGGTTCCAGGCGCGATCCCACAGTTTGACGACGTCGTCGGACTTGACGTTGGGAAGGTGGAACTTCGTCCTTGCTTCCGCAGTGGGGTAGTAGTTCGGATTGTTGCGTATGGCGGCGTCGACGAGCGGCAGGGCGGCCGCGTTGGCGGTGGAAAATCCGGTCTCATTCGCAGACTTGGCAGCGATCTCGGGACGCAGGAAAAAGTTGATGAAGGCATGCGCTCCGTCGGGATCGGGCGCATCGGCAGGGATTGTCAGCGTATCGAACCAGACAAGGTTTCCTTCCTTCGGAAGCCGGTATTCGACCGTGTAGGCCTTGCCGGCCTCCTTTGCCCGATTGGTCGCAACCAGCATGTCGCCCGAATAGCCAAGAGCGACGCAAAGATCGCCGGCGGCCAGCCCCGCCACGTAACTTGAGCCGTGGAACTGCCGCACATAGGGGCGCACGGCCGCAATCACCGCGACAGCCTTTGCGAGATCATCGGGATTTTCGGTGTCGGGGTTGAGCCCGAGATAGATCAGCGCGCTCCCGAGCACCTGCTCGGAATCATCCAGCATCGCGATGCCGCAATCCGCGAACCTGGCGGCGATCGCCGGATCGAAGATCATGCTCCAGCTATCGACGGGGGCGTCCGGCATTCTCGCCTTGACCATGTCGACATTGTAGCCGATGCCGGTCGTGCCCCACATCCAGGGCACCGCATGCTTGTTGCCGGGATCGACCTTCGCGAGCGTCGCCATCAGTCCCGGATCCATGTTGACGGCGTTCGGAAGCTTGGCCAGATCAAGCTCGGCCCAGATCCCCAGCGGCAGCTGCCGCGCCAGATGCGGCACAAGGTTTGGGGTGACGACGTCGTAGCCCGAATCCCCGGCCAGAATGCGGGTCTCGACCATGTCGTTTGAATCGAAGACGTCGTAGATCACCTTGTGGCCGGTTTCGCGCTCGAACTCCGCGATCGAGTCGGCGCTGAAATAGGCCTCCCAGGAAAACAGGCGTACGTCATCTGCGGCGGCCGCAGTCAGCGAGACGGCGGTGGAGAGGATCGCTGTGAGATATGTTAGTCTCCACATTCGCTGTTTTCCTCCGATTACCGTCGCAGCGGGCGCGTGAACAGATCAGGCAGACCCGGACTGGCCTCGCCGACGACCCGCCCCGCATAAGGGTTTCTTCTGTCGTCGCGCCGCGGCCAAACCTGATCATCGGGTGAACTATCCCGCTCTTGTTGTCGCCTCGACAGTCCCCCTTCCGGGTGACTTTACCTGTCGGCGCTAGCCGCACGTCCCGACACAAGACGGCATCGACAACGCCGCCAACGGGGCGATGATCAGGGTCCGGCGATCCGCGCCAGAGTTTGGATGGGAAACGGCAGGGAGAGGCCGACTGCTCGCGCCAAACGTCATCATCGTGCCAGCTGCCGCTTCAGACACGATGGAATAATGGTGCGCCAGCCCGTTTGGCCGCGCGGTCCGCGTTGGCGTTCCTACATCACCGATCGCCGCAACATGCCGAACAGGTCGCGCGGGTCGTCGGGGTCAGCGATAATGTCGATATCCTGATAAAAGTCCGTGCCTTTGACGATGTTGCGGACATAGCGAAGGGCAGAGAAGTCCTCGACGGCAAAGCCGACGCTGTCGAACAGCGTGATCTGCTGCGCGTCACGGCGACCCGGAGCCTCGCCGCGAACGACGCGCCAAAGTTCGGTTACCGGGTAGTCCGGCGCCATCTGCTGGATCTCGCCTTCGATGCGGGTTTGCGGAGGGTATTCGACGAAGGTGTCGGCTCTCAAAAGGATGTCGCCGTGCAATTCCGTCTTGCCCGGGCAATCGCCGCCGATCGCGTTGATGTGAATGCCAGCCCCGACCATGTTGTCGGTGAGAATGGTGGCGAACTGCTTGTCAGCCGTGCAGGTGGTGATGATGCCGGCGCCCTCGATCGCATCCTGCGCAGTTTTGCAGGCCGTGACCGTCAGGCCGGAGCCCTCAAGGTTCGAGCGGGTCTTTTCGGTCGCACGCGGATCGATGTCGTAGAGCCGGATCTCCTCGATGCCGAGCACGGCTTTCATGGCCAGCGCCTGGAACTCCGCCTGCGCGCCGTTGCCGATCATCGCCATCACCTTGGCGCCCTTCGGCGCGAGATGCCGGGCAGCCATGGCTGAAGTGGCAGCGGTCCGCAGCGCCGTCAGCAGCGTCATTTCCGTCAGAAGCACCGGATAGCCGGTCGAAACCTCTGCCAGAAGCCCGAAGGCGGTCACCGTCTGAAGCCCCTCCGCCATGTTCTTCGGATGACCGTTCACATATTTGAAGCTGTAGATCTCACCGTCTGACGTCGGCATCAACTCGATCACGCCTTCGCGTGAATGCGAAGCGACGCGTGGGGTCTTGTCGAAGCTCTCCCACCTCACGAAATCGGCTTCGACCGCATCCGTGAGGTCGATCAGCATGCGTTCGAGGCCGATGTGGTGCACGAGGCGCATCATGTTTTCGACGCTGACGAAGGGCACGAGCGCTTTCGAGGAAGGAGGGAGAACCATGTGGCAGTCCTTGCGAGGGGTTATGGCTGGGCACATCGCTGGCGTTGTGGCGCCGCTAAGACAAGTTTCGCCACTTCGGGGAATTCGTCCAGTCGGAAATGGCCTCCCTCAAGCCAGATCCCGGACGATTTGTGCCCAGTGAAGGGTGCTGCGCAAGGAATGGAAGCGCCGTTCAACAAAATCGGGCAGGATGCCACGCGCGAAGGACGCTTCGTCCTGGAAAGCTGAGCACGTGGCGGGTCTCGATCAGCTCGACGGACCGAGCCGTTATGCTATCGGGCGAGCTCCTCGAGGCTCCGTTCGACGATGTCGAACATTTCATTGACCTCAGCCTGGGTGATGATCATCGGCGGACAGAATGCGATCGCGTCGCCGATGTTGCGGGAGATCAGCCCGTTTTTCTGCAACAGGGCTGCAGCCCGGGCGCCCATGGTGCCTGTCGGGGCCCCGTCGGCAGCCTCGAGTTCCAGGGCCCCGATCAGGCCGACGCCGCGGGCCTCGACCGCAAGCGGATGCCGTTCCAGCGCATTGAGGCGCTCGAGGAAATGCGGTGACAGGCGGCGCACGTTACCGACCAGGTCCCGCTCCTCGATGATTGCCAGGTTTTCCAGCGATACGGCGGCGGCAACCGGATGGCCGCTCGCGGTGTAGCCATGCCCGAGCGCACCGATCCGGTCGGCCTCCGAGGCAATCGGCTCGTAGACGCGCTCGTTGATCATCAGGGCCGATATCGGCTGATAGGACGAGGAAAGCTGCTTGGACAGCGTCATGATATCGGGCCGGATGCCGAAGGTTTGCGAACCGAACATGTTGCCGGTGCGGCCGAACCCGCAGATCACCTCGTCGGCGATGAGCAGAATGTCGTGCCGGTCGAGGACCTCCTGAATGGCAGCCCAATAGCCCTCCGGTGGCACGATGACGCCGCCCGCCCCCATGACAGGCTCGCCGATGAAGGCGGCGATCGTTTCCGGCCCTTCCTCGAGGATCATGGCCTCGAGCTCCTCGGCGCAACAACGCGAGAAGGCAAGCTCGTCCTGGCCGGGTTCGGCCCCGGTTCGATAATGCGGGCAGGTCGTGTGCAGGATGTTTGCAAACGGCAGGTCGAAGGAGCGATGATTGTTGGGCAGGCCTGTCAGGCTGGCGCTCAGAGCCGTCACGCCGTGATAGCCCTTGATCCGGGAGATGATCTTTTTCTTCTCAGGTCTGCCGAGCGCGTTGGAGCGATACCAGACAAGCTTGATCGCCGTGTCGTTCGCCTCCGAACCGGAATTGGCGAAGTAGACCTTCGACATCGGCACCGGCGCCAGCGACACCAGCTTCTCTGCGAGATCCGCCACCGGCCCGTGCGATTTCTGCGAGAACGTATGATAGTAGGGCAGCCGGCTCATCTGCTTGCGCGCAGCCTCGACAAGGCGCCTCTCACCGAACCCGACGGCGACGCTCCAGAGCCCCGCCATACCCTCGATATAGCGCTTGCCGCTGTTGTCGAAGACGTGGATGCCCTCCCCGCGCTCGATCACCATCGGCCCTTCGCGTTCCAGGCGGCGGGGATTGGTGTAGGAATGCAGGTGATACGCCATGTCGCGCGCTTCGGTGGAGTTTGGCTGTGCGGTCATCGGCGTCTCCCTGCTGCAATCTCAAAGCGTGATATCATAGGTAATCCAGTCGGTGCGTGACGCGACCCTGTCGTAAAGCGTGCGTGCACGATAATTGTCGTCGCGCGTGATCCAGCGGATGGAGGTCCAGCCGCGCTCGCGCCCGATGTCGGCGACGGCACGGATCAGCTGAGCGGCGGCACCACTGCCGCGCGCCTCGGGCGCTACGAAGAGATCGTCGAGAAAGCCGCCGCGTGCCGCAAACAGCGGCCGAATGTACTCGCGAAAATGTGTCAACCCGATGGGGCGACCGGTGCCATCGAGCGCGAGGCGGCACTCGAGTCGGCCCTCTCGAATCCAGCCCCAGACGCGATCGCGCATTTCGTCGCTTTGCGGGACGCCGTAATAGGCGGCGAATCCCGCATGCAGCGCGTTCCACGCGGACCGGTCGCCATCGCCGGCAGTGACGATCGTTATGTCAATCATGTTTGCCTCCACCCTCGGGTGGGCGACGTGCCCACCCACCAGCCAACGTCGCCGCTATTGCCATCCAGCCGCCGACCGCTTGCGATACATCTCCCGGAACTGTCCGGTGGAAACCGGCAGCAGATCGCCGGTGTCCCAGTCGAGGATGACGGCATAGCGGCGCACAGCGTCCATTGCGTCGATCTCGCCGGCCTTGAACCGTCTTGAGACGTCTTCCGGATCGGCCGCAAGCCAACCATTGCGCTCCGCCCGGATCTGCCGACGCAGGGCGACGGTTGCGTCCTTGTCAATCTCGTAGGCGCAGATTTCCGGATCTACCGGCAGGATCACGACGCCATAGTCCTTGGCCGCGCGTTCGACCGAGACATAGTCGTCGATGACATCGTCCAGCACCCGCTTCGGGTCGCGCTCCAGCGGATCGCCGAAGCCGCCGCCACCGGCGGTCGGCCGGGAAAAGACGTCGCCTCGTTCGATCGCCACATCCGAGAAGGTCGCACCCAGCCATTCCTTTTCGCCAGTCGCCGCCCGCGTCAGCGTCAGACCGTGCGGGATCGACGGCAGCCCGCCTTCGATGCCCCAGACGATCGCCCGTTCGCGGTCGCAGATATAGGAAATCACGGTGCTTTCCGCCTCGAGCATGCGCGACGTCTTCAGCACACCGGCGCCGCCGCGCCATTTGCCCGGGCCGGCAGAGTCCTTGAGCACCTCGAATTCGGTGGTCAGGATCGGGTTCGCCCGCTCCTGGCCCTCGACGGGCTGGGCCATCAGGCCCGTGCCGAAGCAGGCGGTCGTGACGTTGCAGCCATCCTTGCCGTTGCGCCCGCCCCAGCCGCCCGGCAGCCAGTCGTAGAACATGAAGATCGGCTTTTCCTTCGCCCGGGCATCGCGCCCGCCGGTCAGGAGATATTCGAGGTTAAAGGCACAGGCGATCGCCCGCTCCGGGATGACCTTCGACCAGATCTCGTAGATCGCATTCATGATCTTCTCGAAGGGCATCAGGAAGCCGGTGACCGCCACCGGCCACTTCGCGTCGACGATCGAGCCTTCCGGCGCGATGATGTCGAAGACACGGTAGAAGCCGCTGTTGAGCGGCAGGTCCGGGAAGAAGGTCTTCATGCCGGCGGCAACGGCCGAGAAGGTGGCGTCGAAGGCCGAGTTGTAGATCGACCCGATCGTCGGGTGGCTGCCGGTGAAATCATAGGTCACACGGTCGCCCTTGATCGTCAGCCTGACCTTGATCGGGATCAGCCCCTCGTTGCCGGCGGGGTCGCGATCGATGAAGTCCTGCGTCTCCCATGTGCCGTCGGGCAAAGCGGCAATGCGCTGGCGCATGGCGCGCTCGACATAATCCTGAACCGCGCAGAGGCCCTGGCGAACCGTGCCTTCGCCGTATTTGCCGACGAGCCGGAGGATTTCGCGTTCGCAGACTTGGGTTGCCTGCGCCTGGGCGTGGATGTCACCGATGATCGAGGCCGGGTCGCGCGTGTTCGAGGCGATCAGATTGGCGACGTCCTTGCAGAAGCGACCGCGATCAAAGAGCCGGATCGGCGTGATGCGCATCCCCTCCTTGAACATCTCCTTCGCCGCCACATCGAATGAGCCCGGCACGCTGCCGCCAAGGTCAGACCAGTGGCCGTTGGACTGGCTGAAGGCGATGATGCGGCCATCGACGAAGATCGGACGGATCAGCCGGACGTCGTTGAAATGGGTGCCGCCGGCATAGGGGTCGTTGATCGCATAGACGTCGCCTGGATGCATGTCTCCCTCGAAGGCGCGGATGACGTCCTTGCAGGTGAAATGCAGCGTGCCGACATGGACGGCGATATCCTGGTTTCCCTGCGCCGCCGAGTTGCCCTCGGCATCGTGCAGGGCGCTCGAGAAATCGCGGTTGTAGATGACGAAGGAATAGCAGGTCCGCAAGATCTGCTCGGCCATCTGATCGACGCTGGTGATGAAGGAGTTCTTCAGCACCTCGAAGGTTACGGGGTCAAGGCTCTGCTGTTCAGACATTCTTTTCACCTTCGATGCGGATGATGATGTTGAGGTACTGGTCGACTTCGGCGCGTGTCTCCGGCGGAATGACGACCGTGGAATCGAGCTGCTCGACGATCGCGGGTCCGGCGAGAACAAACCCGGCCGGCAGGGTCTCGCGTTCGTAGATCGGCGTATCCAGCCCGCGTTCGCCATCGAACCAGACCGTGCGCCGGGTCTTCGGCTCGGGGGTGATGCCTGTCGGCTCATGGCGTGCGAGCGTCGCCTTCGGCACCACGCCGATCGCCTTCAGATTGATGCGGAAGAGGCTCACCGGCGTTTCGTCGCGGCGAAAGTTGTATTCGCGCTCATGCTCGCGGTGGAACGCTTCGACGAGCGATGCGATCTCCGTCATGCCCGAAGGGGCCGAAACGGCGAGCGAGCGCCATTGACCGAGATACATCATGTCGATGCTGCGCTGGAGCACGACGTCCTTTTCGGCGACCCCCTCATGGGCAAGGCGATCAAGCGCTTCCTTTTCGAGGCGGAGAAAGGCCGCCTCGATCGCTGCCGGATCGGCATCGGCTGCCGTCTTCAGGTAGCTTTCGGAGAAGTCGTGCTGCATGTCGACGAGCAGGCAGCCGAGCGCCGAGGTCACGCCCGGATTGGGCGGCACGATGACGGCTGGGATCGAAAGCTCGCGCGCAATCGCCGCACCGTGAAGCGCGCCGGCACCGCCGAAGGCGACGAGCGCAAAGTCACGCGGGTCATAGCCGCGGCTGATGGAGATCAGCCGGACGGCATCGGACATGTTGGCATTGGCGACACGGATGATTGCGTCCGCAGCCTCGTGCAGGCCGAGATCGAAGGGCCCCGCCACGCCGTCCCTGACCGCTGTCTCGGCGAGGCCCGCATCGAGCGTGATCTTACCGCCGGCGAGACTGATGCCGAGGCGACCGAGGACCACATTGGCGTCGGTATTGGTCGGCTGCCGGTTGCCCTTGCCGTAACAGGCCGGACCCGGATTGGCGCCGGCCGACTGCGGGCCGTTGCGCAACGAGCCCGCCTCGTCGGTCCAGGCGAGCGATCCGCCACCGGCGCCGATCGTCAGCACCTCGATCGAAGAGAAGCGGATCGGGTAGCCGAATTCGATGAACCAGTCCTTCGTCACCCGCGACTGGCCGTCATAGGCGAGCGAGACGTCGGTCGACGTGCCGCCCATGTCGAGGCCGATGGAGTTCTTGAAGCCGCAGAGTTCGGCGATGTATTTGCTGGCGATCGCGCCGGCGGCGATGCCCGAGCCGGCGAGCCGGGCGGCAAAATCCTCGACGCTCTTCGGTGTCATCACCCCGCCGCCGGTATGAAGCAGCAAGAGGTCGCGCTGGTAACCGTCCGCGGCAAGGTGCTTGCCGAGCCTCGACGTATAGTCGACGACAACAGGGCTCAGCGCGGCATTGGCAACCGTTGTCGAGAAGCGCTCGTGCTCGAAGATCTCCGGCAGCACCTCCGAGGAGGTCGAGACCGGCACGCCGGGCATCACCTCCATCAGGATCTCCTTCATCCGTCGCTCGTTCTCGCCATTCATGAAGGCGTTCATGAAGCAGACGGCGACCGCCGCGACCTTGCGACGCTTGAGGATACGGGCGACCTCTCGGGCTTCGTCCTCGTCGAGAGGCGTCACGATCTCGCCCTTCGCATCGACACGCTCGGCAACGACGAGCCGGTCGCGCCTCGGCACATAGGGCGGAACGACGTCCTTATAGGTGTCCCAGAGGTCCTCTTTGTTGGCGCGCCGGATCTCGATGACGTCGCGGAAGCCCTTCGTCGAAACCATCGCCGTGCGCGGCAGGCGCCGCGTGATCAGGGCGTTGGTGGCAACGGTGGTGCCGTGCGAGAACAGCGCCACTTTCTCAAGGTCGATGCCCGCCTTTTCGACGCCCGACATAATCCCGTCGATCGGATCGACCGAGGACGAGGTCTTCTCGACGCGGATGAGGCCTGTCGTCTCGTCCATGATGCAGATGTCGGTGAAAGTACCGCCGACATCGACCGCTACGCGAAGGTTCTGCAAGTTCCGTCTCCTGTGTCGATAAGTTGAAATCGGGCAAGGCTTCGCCGTCGGCCGAAGCGGCCGCTGGCAAGCGTCAAGTGTTGATGGTTACGGAGGGATCAGCCGGCCGCGGCTGTCCGCTCTATCAGGTATCGCTCCCGCGCCTCGGTCGGGCTGAGACCGAAATGCGCCTTGTAGTGTCGGCTGAGCTGGGCGTGATCACCAAAACCCAAGGCGTAGGCGATCTCGGAGACCAGCTTGCGACAGGCCGGGTCCCGAAGCATCTCGTCGCAGCGCAACAGTCGCTACAGGCGGATCCAGTGGCAGACGGACGTCCCTTGCTGTTTCATCAACTGGTGCAGGTAGCGTACCGAGATGCCGCAGGCATCGGCGATCGTCTGCGGCCCGAGATCGCATCTTGCGAGATTGGCGCGCACGAAGCTCTCGACGCGATGCAGGTGACCGGTCTGCACGGATGTGGCGTCCGACATCAGCATGCGCTCGTCGGAGGTCAGCGACATGGCGAGAATGTCGACGAGATGTTTGCCGGTCATGTCGCGCGCCGACGCGTCCATCTCCACGAGCCGCGAGGCGACGAGGCGGATCATGTCGACGAACAGGGCGCCGGTGCCGCGCGTCGAATCAAAGCTCAGCGAGGCGATCCGCTCGGGCAGGCCGACACGGGCGCGCAGGGCGACGATCGGCACCTTGAGCACCCAGAGCGTGTTCTTCTCGCTATAGCTGAATTCATAGGGCAGATGGCTGCGCTCGACGAGAAAGGCACCCGGCTTGCAGGTCACCGTCTTGCCGCTCTGTTCGAAGCTGATTTCGGCCTTCTCCGGCACGGTGATCAGGTAGCTCTCCTCGCGCTCGTGCAGGAGATGGCGTTTTTGGCGGCGATAGAGAAGCCCGTCCGATTCAAGCCGCGACAGCGAGACGGCGCCAAGATCCCAGACGTTGAGTTCGCCGGAAAACGCCTGCGCATTCTGGAAGCGCAGATCGAGCGGGAAGTAGGTGCTCGACACGGCCTCATCCCAATAGCGCTTGCGCTCGAACGCAGCGGTGCCTTCCGTGGAATAACTCACGTCCATGCGAAGCTCCCATCAAGTCCGACGGCCCGTCGCCCGGCGGTTCCCTTTGTGCCGAGCGCGGCCGATCTCGGCCATTTTCCGATCCCCCGGCCTTGGTTCGCGACATCTTTCGTGTCTTGCGCGCAAGGCTTTCGCGGAGGATCGAGGGTCAGTTAACTACGGCTTTGACGCCCCGGCTAGTCTGAGAGCGCGCTCACTCTTGTCGTTGGGCGTAGTTCAAACCTCTCCATGCCCCGCACGCACCACGGCTTCGGCGGCCAGCGCCACGGACAGCAGATGCGTGTCATGATGCGGCAGCGCCGAAAGCAGAAGGCCGACCGGCATGTCCGCATCTCCCGTTCCGCATGGCAACGACACCCCGCACCAGTCGAGGAAGTTGCCGATCAGCGTGTTGCGCAGCGTCCTGGCATTGGTTTCCACGAACAGGGCATCGTCCGCCTCGAGTGGCGCTGTCGCCGGCGCCACATGGGCGACCGTCGGGTAGGCGACAACCTCGCTCGCGCCAATCGACGCCGAAACCTCGGCCATCAGTCGGTCACGCGCTTCCAGGGTCGCGATGTAGTCGGAAAGCGTGATCTTCTCGCCAAGCCGCGCCCGCGCAACAACGCTCCTGTCCATCGACGCGGCGTCCACGCCTTGAAGCCTTGAGCGATGCAGGGCGAATGCCTCGGCCGTCACCAGCGGGCCGTGCGCGGCCATGAGTTCGAAGATGCGCGTGAGGGCCGGGAAGGCCTGGCGCCGGATCCGGGCACCCGCCCGTTCGAGCCGCGACAGCGCCTGTTCGAAAGCCGCGACCACCCCGTCTTCTGCACGGTCGAAGACGACATTGGTGGGCACGACGATCGAGATACCCTCGAGGCTCCCCCGGCGCACCTCCGATGCCGAAAGACCGCGCATGGCGGCGTCGATCCACACGGCATCCTGCACCGTGCGGCAAAGCGGACCGAGGGAATCGAGGCTCTTGGCGAGAGGGAAGACGCCCTGCATCGCATAGCGGCCGCGCGTCGCTTTATAGCCCACGATGCCGTTCAGCGCGGCGGGAATGCGGATCGAGCCGCCCGTGTCGGTGCCGATCGAGACCGGAACGAGCTCGGCGGCCACCGCAACGCCCGACCCCGAGGACGAGCCGCCAGGTATGCGGGCGACGTCCTGCGAGCGCGGATTGCGTGGCGTTCCATAGTGCGGATTGAGGCCAAGGCCGGAGAAGGCGAATTCGCTCATGTTGACGCGCCCGACACTGACCATGCCGGCCCTGGCGAGAGCGGCAACGACGGCAGCGTCGTCGGCGGCCGGCGGATCGTCCTTAAGGACGATCGAGCCGGCTGTGGTCGGCAGCCCCTTGAGAGCGAAGAGGTCCTTCCAGGCGACAGGAATGCCGTCGAGGAGCCCGAGCGAACGGCCAGACGAAATCCGTTCGCGTGACGCCTCTGCTTCGCGCAGCGCCCGCTCCGGCGTGACCGTGGTAAAGATCGCCTGATCCGCATGATCGCCGATACGGGCGAGCGTCCACTCGGCAAGATCGCGCGGATCGAGCGTGCCCGATTGCAGCAAAACGGACAGCTGCGCGATCGAGCGCCCGCCAAGATCCTGCATCATAGAGACTCCCTCCAGAGCAACTCCAGGAAAAGCGTGGAACGACTTTCCACCCGGAATTGCGTGATATCAATGACCTAGCGTTCCACGAGCTGCATCCACCGGCGGACCAGATAGTTGTGCTCGTCCATCGTGGTGTTCCAGACGGCAATGCAATTGGCGCGCTGCCAGTAGGAGCCGCCGCTGCGAACCGAGCCTGCCTTGACGCGGATCTTGCCATCGGGCCCAGGCAGGTCCTCCACCGCCGGCAGCCCGCCATACCAATAATCCCACTCCGCAGCGGACATGAATGCGCGTGAGCGATCGGGAGTGGAGATGTAATAGCCCTGCCGGGCAACGACCGCACCCGGCCACCCGGAGATCCACCAGTTGAGGTATTCGTAGGCGACGTCGAGCATGCGGCCGGAGAGATGGCGCGCGAGGCAAAGCCCCCCGTGCCAGGCGCGATAGCCTTCGGCCGGCACCGCCTGCTCGACGGGCACGCCCTGGCCATTGAGGATGCTGATGCCGGTCGACCACATGCTCTGGATGTCAGTCTCGCCCCTCAGCATCAGCCGGGCAGCATCCTCGGCGGTGCGCCAGAAGGCGCGGAAATAGCCATCCTTCTTGCGCTCCTCGAGCAGGCCGATCAGACGATCGATCTCATCGACGCTCATGCTGCCGATGTTGTTGAAGTTCATCAGGCCCGCCGCTTGCGCGGCGAGTGCTGCATCGAAGATGCCGATCGCCGGCTCGTCGACCAGTGCCGCACGTCCGGCCCAGCGCTCGTCCAGCAGGGCCGCCCAGCTGTTCATCGCAACAGAGTTCGGCGCCACGTCGGTGCGATAGGCGAAACTGTCGAAGTTGTGCGTGGTCGGCAACATGGAGATCGACGTGGACGGGGTATCGCCGAGTTCGAGATTGGGCTGCACGAACAGCTTCTTGACCGGTGCGTCGCCCTGCCCCAACCGGGCATTCGGGCCGATATGCCCTGTCTTCGTCAGATCGTTGATCTCGTCCCAGAGCGCGATGCGGCCGATGCTGATCGGCTGGATTGCGCGCCAGTACCAGACGATGTCCAGGTTGTGGAAGCACTGGTCGTAGATGTCGTAGCTATCGGGCTCCTGCGCCGCCTTGTGCTGGGTGGTCAGGAAGTCGTTGTTGTCGAAAACGACGTCGATGCCGAGATCCTCTTGCGCACGCAGCCGCAGTTCCTCGAGCAGGGAAATCGCCGTGCCGAGCACCCGAAGCTTTGGCCGGCCGACCAGATGCAGGGCGGGCGTGGCAACGGTCGATTGATCCGA
This sequence comes from Ensifer sp., assembly GCF_035999135.1. Taxonomy (GTDB): domain Bacteria; phylum Pseudomonadota; class Alphaproteobacteria; order Rhizobiales; family Rhizobiaceae; genus Ensifer. The sequence goes on along the minus strand of NZ_DASYGZ010000103.1, from coordinate 49,704 downwards.
TTTGTGCTTGCTCATGGGGACGAAAGGCGTTCCTGTAAGACGGGTTCCTCGGCAAGACCCGCGGCGTTCGCGGCTGTCCGATCGAGAGCGAAGGCCTCGAATGACCGTTTGAGCAGTCCGACATCAAGACCGTCAACGATAAAGACGATGCGTGAGCGGCGATCGTCGTCCGGCCAGCGCTCCATGTGGACTGGCGTGTGCACCAGATGCTGTACGCCGTGGATCGCGACGGGGCGGTCCTCCCCGGCAATGTTGAGGATGCCCTTGACCCTTAAGACCCGCTCGCCATGGCGATTGAGCAGCATGGTGAGCCAGAGGCCGAAGGCGGTCCAGTCCACCGGCCTTTCGACGGTCATCACGAACGAGGTGACGGCGGCAGCATGTGCCGTTCCGTCCACTGTCGCCAGCACTGTCGGCGCATCGCAGTAAAAGCCGCTCGCTGACTGCAGGCCGCTCGCCCGCAACGCCGGCCGCTCGTCGATCAGAGCGGCAGGGTCGATGTCCGGATCTGTCGCCGATAGCAGTGGGGCATCGGGATTGAGGATCCGCAGCTTGTCCGACAGCGCCGCCACGGCACCGGCATCGGCGATATCCGACTTGGTGACCACCAGGCGGTCGGCGACGGCTGCCTGACGGTTGGATTCGACATAGGTTTCAAGCTGCGCCAGCCCGTTCACCGCATCGACCGTGGTGATGACGTTTCCCGGTCGGAAATGATGGCGCAGCACCGGGTCCGCCTTGATCGTCGAGAGCACCGGGAACGGATCGGCAAGGCCCGTGCTTTCGACGACAATGCGCCGAAAGGGCGGAACCAGTCCGCGCTCGCGCTTGGAATGCAGCTCCTTGATGGCGTCGGCGAGCTCACCGCGCACGGTGCAACAGAGACAGCCGGACTGCAGCAGCACCATGGTGTCGTCGATGCGCTCGACGAGATGGTGGTCGAGCCCGACCTCGCCGAATTCGTTGATCAGCACCGCAGCGTCGCTCAGCGCCGGGTCGGCGAGCAACCGCGACAAAAGCGTCGTCTTGCCCGACCCCAAGAAGCCGGTCAGAAGATTGATGGGTGTCAAAAGCGGTATCTCGTCCGCCATCACTGGTCCTCCGCCACGGCAATGAAATCCGGGTCGAGCGGATCGCAAGTCCGGCCGGAAAGCCGTTCGGCCGCCGGCCACAAATGGCCGAGATCCTCGATGATCTCGCTCTTACCCGTGCGGGTCGACAGCACGAAGGAAGCCCCCTGCCAATCGGAAAGGGTCAGGCCGAAGCGGGAAAGCATCGTGTTGGCGATGCGCACGCGATTGGCACGCTCGCGCCGGCGGTCGATCCGCTCGACATTGCGGGTGTAGACGCCGGGTCTCGCCACTGCGTCAGCCCAGTGTTCGTTGCCGCCAAGGATGCCACAAAGGGAGCACATGATACCGTCCGTCCGAAGGTGTCGGACGGGGTGGCCTTGGTGCCACCCCGTCGCTCGTCATTTCTTGCGCGGAAACCGCTTGGCGAAATCGTCGGCGATTTCGTTCATGGTCACGAACTTCACACCCGGATGCTTGATCATATGGGCATAAAGCCGCTCCAGCATCATCAGCACCTGCGGGCGGCCGGCAACGTCGGGATGGATGGTGATCGGGAACACCGCATAATCCATCTCGCGATAGACCCAGTCGAACTGGTCGCGCCACATCTGCTCGATATCGTGCGGATTGACGAAGCCGTGGCTGTTCGGCGCCTTCTTGATGAACATCATCGGCGGCAGATCGTCGAGATACCAGGAGGCCGGGATTTCAATGAGGGCGGTTTCCTTGCCGCGCGTGAGCGGCACCATCCAGTCAGATGGCTTCTTCGAATAGTCGATCTTCGTCCACTTGTCGCCGACGCGCACATAGTAGGGCGTGAAGTCGTTGTGCATCAGCGAGTGGTCGTACTTGATGCCGCGTTCGAGCAGCAGCTCGTTGGTGACGTTGGAGAATTCCCACCAGGGCGCAACATAGCCGGTCGGCCGCTTGCCCGAGAGCTTGGTGACGAGCTCGATGCACTTGTCGAGCACTTCGGTTTCCTGCTCGCGGGTCATGGCGATCGGGTTTTCGTGGGTGTAGCCGTGAATACCGATCTCATGGCCGGCATCGGCAACCGCCTGCATCTGATCCGGGAACGTCTCGATCGAGTGGCCGGGGATGAACCAGGTGGTCTTGATTCCGAAACGCTCGAACAGCTTCAGAAGGCGCGGACTGCCGACCTCGCCGGCGAAAAGGCCGCGCGAGATATCGTCAGGCGAATCCTCGCCCCCATAGGATCCGAGCCAGCCGGCGACCGCATCGACATCGATGCCGAAGCTGCAGAGGATTTCCTTGGCCATGGTATGTCTCCTTCGTGTTTATCGTCCAAAAGGTGAGGCTGGCGAGAGCTCAGGCCGGGATGACGGTGGCTTCGCCCGGCCGCCAGCTCAAAAGAACGTCCGCGCCAACGGGGAAGGCGTCGGGCTGGTACTTGTCGACATGGGCCTCGAGCGAGACGGTGCGCCCGTCCCCAAGCGTTGCCGTCAGATGGGATACGTGGCCGACGACATCGAACCGGCTGACGCTGGCGCCGACGACATTGCCGCCGGCCGCGTGGGCAATCTGCTCGCGAGAAACCCGGGCTGCCGGGTGTACCTCGATCGCTTCGGCCGGAATGACGACATTGACCCGCGAGCGCCTGGAAAGCGTGCCGTTCGCCAGGCCGGTGAGCTGCCCGAGCGGCGTCGAAACGAGCGTCCGGTCGTCGGAGACGCCGTCGACTTCACCCTGGAAGATCGTGTTGTTGCCGATGAACTGGGCAACGAAGGCCGTGTTCGGCCGCGTGTAAAGTTGATGTGGCGGGCTGATCTGCTCGACCCGTCCCTGGTTCATGACGACGATGCGATCCGAGAGCGCCAGCGCTTCCGACTGGGCGTGGGTGACGAAGATGAAGGTGACGCCCAGCGTCTTCTGTAACAGCTTCAGTTCGTTCTGGATCGCCTTGCGCAGGTTCGCGTCGAGCGCGCCGAGCGGCTCGTCGAGCAGCAGAATGTCGGGCTCGACCACGAGACCGCGCGCCAGCGCAATGCGCTGCCGCTGGCCGCCGGAGAGCCGGTCCGGCTTCTTGTCGGCAATATCCTCCAGGCCGAGCGCCGCCAGGATGCGGTCGACCTTGGCGTCGCGTTCCGATTTTGCCATGCCCTTCACGTCGAGCCCGTAGCCGACATTGCGACGCACGGTCATGTGCGGAAAGAGCGCGTAGCTCTGGAAGATCATCGAGGTCGGCCGATGCTCGGGCCTGACGTCGTTCATCTGCTTGCCCTTGATCAGCATGTCGCCGGAGGAGATCGCCTCGAATCCGGCGATCATCCGGAGCGTCGTCGTCTTGCCGCAGCCGGAAGGGCCGAGGAACGCGATAAACTCGCCCTTGGAAACCGACAGGTTGAAATCGATCACGGCTGGCGTGCCGTTGTCGTAGACCTTGCCGACAGTGTTGAGTTCGAGGTCGAAGATCATCGTGGCGCTCCGAAACTGGCTAAGGATGCTATGGTGGGAGGCCGGGACGGGCTGACGTCCCGGCCCTTTGTCATCAGGCGTTCAGGAACTCGTCCCACTTCTGGATCAGGTGGTCGTATTCATCTGGCCACTGGTGCCAGTAGGCGACGTTCTTGGCGCGCTCTTCGAGCGAACCGCCGTCGCGCAGGTCGCCTTCCTTGATGCCGCGCTCGGCTGGCCCGACCCAGGGCTTGCCCTCGTACCAGAAGGCGTATTTTTCCGGCGCCATGACGTTCTTGATGTTGGTCGACGGCGAGTAGTAGCCCTGCTCCGACACGGTGATGCCCGGTTCGCCCGAGAGCCAGTAGTCGGCATAGGCGATGACGGCTTCCTTGTTGGTGGTGCCGGCAATCATCGCAGGGCCGATCGCCCAGCCGCGATAGCCTTCCTTCGGCACCGCGTAGCGGCAGGGCTTGCCCTGCGCCTTGACGGCCATGACGGCCGGCTGCCATGCGTCGCAAACCACCATTTCGCCCGATGCCATCAGGTTGACGAGTTCGCCGAAATCACCCCAGAGCGCGCGGAACTGGCCTTCCTTCTTCTTGGAAATCAGGAACTTTGCTGCTTCGTCGATCTCGGCCGCCGTCGCATTGCCCGGGTTCTTGACGTCGGAGAGGCCGAGCGAGTTCATCGCCATGATCGCCTGGCCAATGGCAATCAGCGGATCCGTGTTGATGCCGGACTTGCCCTTCCACTTGGGATCGAAGATCGCCGTCCAGCTGTTGGCCTCTTCGGCCGAAAGCACGTCCGGGTTATAGCCGATGGAATCGTAGTTATAGACGGCCGGCACCATGTTGAGAGACGACTGGCCGTCATCGGTCCAGATCTGGCCGACGATCTGGGCGGCGCGGTCCCATTTGTCGCTGGGCGTGGTGAAGGTGTCGCGGATGTTCGCCCAGTTCTTCAGCGCCGAGGCCGGGATCGGCTCGACATTGTTGGTCATGACGATCGACGGCAGGCGCTCGGCGATGATTTCCCAGCAGTCGTAATCCTTGGAGCCGGAGAGGATCTTCGTCTGCGCGTCCGGGAACGTGGCGGCGGTCCCGGATGTGCCGCCAACGCCGGCCGCCGCTTTGAACTGCTCGAGGATGCGCTCCTGCACGGTCACCGACAGGCCGATGGTGCGAAGCTGCTGGCTGGCGAGGTCGCTTGCCTGTGCGAAGGCGGCGCGCGAGGAGAGGAACGGCGTTCCGCCTCCAATCGCGAGTGCCATCACCCCTGCGGAGCGTTTGAGGAGCGAGCGGCGATTGAGTTCCATGTTTGGCATTGTCTCTTCTCCAGTTTTCGTTGTTCCCCAGGGACCGTTTTCCGGCCCCCATTCATCATTCGCCGCCATCGCGGCGCTCAGTCCGGCGGCCTTGAGCGCCCGCCGCACGATCTCAGAAGCGTCAGTAGCGCCCGACCAGCAGTCCGCCGTCGACGACCAGAACCTGTCCCGTCATGTAGCGAGCAGCGTCGGAGGCCAGGAACGCGATGACGTCGGCGATATCTTCGGGGGTGCCGAGGCGCTTCATCGGAATGAAATCCGCTGCCGCTTCAGCACCTTCCGGCCCCAACGAGTTCTCCTTGGAAAGCAGCTGCGCTGTGCGGATGTAGCCGGGTGCGACGCCGTTCACCCGCACGCCCTCAGCGGCAAGCTCGACCGCCAGTCCCCGGACGAGGCCGACGACGCCGGACTTGGCGGCGGAATAGTGCACGTGCTCGTCCCAGCCATAGGCAACGCCCATGATCGACGAGAGCGCGACGATGCTGCCCTCGCCGCGCCGGCGCATGCCGGGAGCAGCCGCCCGGGCCAGCCGGAAGATCCCCTTCAAATCGATGTCGAAGGTCAGGTCCCATTTGTCGTCGGTCAATTGGCCAAGCGGTGTGCGATGGGCGATCCCGGCATTGGCGACGACGACGTCGATGCGGCCGTGCCGGTTTTCGATATCGGCCACCAGCGCATCGGTCGCGGACGTCGAGCGCACGTCATAATAGGCGAATTCGGCCGAGCCGCCGGCAGCGCGGATCGCCTCGACGGTTGCTGCACCCTCGCGTTCGAGGATATCGGTCACCACCACATGGTCACCGGCCGATGCGAAGGCCCGGGCCGTCGCCTGGCCGATACCGATGCCGGCACCGGTGACGATTACAATGCGGGCAGTCTTGGGAGGGTTTGTCATCGCATCTTTCCTGTCAGAGCATCACGTCGCCGGAATTCGGTCCGAGTGTCTGGCCAACGAAGAGGCTGGCCGCCGGCGACGCCAGGAACGACACCGCTGCGGCGACCTCTTCCGGCTCGCCGAAGCGGCCGAGCGGCAGCTGTTGTTTCTTGGCGGCGCGCCAGTCGTCCGAGAGCTCCATGACCAGCGGCGTGTTGATCGGCCCCGGCGCCACCGCATTGACGCGCACGCCGCGGCTCGACACTTCGCGCGCCAGTGCCTTGGTCATGCCGATGATCGCCGCCTTGGCGCCGGAGTAATGGACGAGCTCGACACCGCCGATCTGGCCGAGCTGCGAGGCGACGTTGATGATGACGCCCTCGCCGCGCTCGAGCATCGGGCCCAGCACCGCCCGGGTCATCAGGAAGGTGCCGCGCACGTGGACGGCGAACATCCGGTCGAAGTCGGCAACATCGAGGTTCTCAAACAGCGCCTGATGGGCGATGCCGGCATTGTTGACCAGCAGTGTCGCAGCAGCGTGTGCGGCCGTGCCGACGTCGACAATTCTGCTGACATCGGCTTCGATCGACACGTCGCCGGCAACTGCTGTCGCCCTGCCTCCCGCCTGGACGATCTCACTGGCAACAGCTTGACTGCGCTCGGGCGACAGATCGTTGACGAGCACGGCGTAGCCATCGGCGGCAAGCCGCAAGGCGATCGCGCGACCAATGCCGGATCCTGCGCCGGTGACAATCGCGGCCGGTGAAGGTGCGCTCGACATCACGCTTCCTCCTGGATCGCAACGCGCTTGGCGCGGCGCACCGACAAGGTCATCAGAGCCGCATAGGTACCGAGCAGCGCAAAGGAGAAGAGTGTCGTCAGAACGCCGAAGGCGAAGACGTTCGGATGCACTTCAACCGAGAAGGTGCCGTAGATTGCGAGCGGCAAGGTCAGGTCCCGGCCCGAGGCAAAGAGCGTGCGCGAAAACTCGTCATAGGACAGCGTGAAGGCAAAAAGCATGGCCGACAGCACGCCCGGGAAGATCAGCGGGAACGTGACCTTGCGGAAGGTGCGCGCCGGGGTAACGCCGAGCGACCAGGACGCTTCCTCCATGCTGGGATCGAAGCGGTTGAAGATCGCCAGCATCACCAGGAACGCGAAGGGGAACGTGTAGACCACGTGCAGCACGAAGGCCGTGCCCCACCAGTGGCGGTCGATGCCGAGCGTGTTGGCAACAAGCGCCATGCCGAGGCCGACAAGCACGCCCGGCACCATCATGCCAAGGACGATCAGATAAAAGACGACGCCGGAACCACGGAACTTGCGGCGGAAGGCCTGGGCGGCGGTCACGCCGAGCACCGTGGAGACGATCATCGTCATGACGGCGAGCCCGAGCGAGCGGACCAGCGCCTGCTCGATCGGCAGCGGCGCGATGCGCGACGGCGGCGTCAGGCCGAAAAGGTGCTGGTACCAGTAGGTCGACCATTCGATGATCGGAAACTGCGGTCCACCTTCGGGTCCGGTCTGGAACGACAGGATCGCAAGCACGGCAAGCGGTCCGTAGAGGAAGACCAGGAACAGCGCTGTGTAGGCGCCGAGGCCGAATTTCATGCCACTGGCGTTCATGGTCAGAGCTCCTTCCTGAGATCGACGACCCTGAGCAGGGCCGCGATGACCGCGCCCATCAGGATGGTGAGGACGACGCCGGCAACCGCGGCAAAGGCCCATTTCAACGAACCGACCTGTGTGACGATGATGTTGCCGAGCAAGTTGACCTTGCGGCCGGAAAGTGCGGCCGAAGTTGCGAATTCGCCGAGCACCATGACGGAGACGAAGATCGCGCCGACCACTACGCCCGGCATCGAGAGCGGCAGGATGATCGTGCGGAAGATCCGCCAGAAGCCGGCACCCAGATCCTGCGCCGCCTCGATGACGGAGTGATCGATACGGCCGAGCATGAAGGCGATCGGCCCGACCATGAAGACGCAGTAGATCTGCGTCATGCCGATGATGACGGAGAGTTCGGAAAACAGGAGGACCTCGATCGGCGCGTCGGTAATGCCGAGGTTCATCAGGATCATGTTGATCGCGCCCTCCTTGCCGAGCATGGGCCGCCAGGCAAGCACGCGGATCAGAAACGAGGTCCAGAAGGGGATGACGCAAAGGACGAGCAGAACCGTCTGCAGCGCCTTGTTCTTGACGAACAGCCCGACATAGAGCGCGGCCGGATAGCCGACGAGAACGGTCGAGACGAGCACGATCAGCCAGATGCGTACCGTCGTCCAGAGCGCGCCGAGATAGGTGTCGCTGGTGAAGAACGTCACCCAGCTTTTCAATGTCAGCGTCGGTTCGATCTTGAAGGTGGTCTGCGTCCAGAAGGAGACATAGACCATCATCAGCATCGGCAGGACGAGGAAGAGCACCATCCACAGCACCCCGGGGGCGAGCAGCCACAGGGCCTTTCCGCCGGGTTTCCTCTCGGTGACGGTTTCAGCTTCCGTCTGTTCCGCAATGGCCATCATGCTCATCTCTCAATCTCCGGGAACCAGCGCAGCGCCAAAGCACCGGCTGTGGCAGTTTCAGTTCGAGCCGCCTCGAGTGTCGGTGCTTCAAGCGTAGACAAGGGCGTCCTCCCGCTTCCAGACGAGCGCGTAGCGGCCCTGATCCTCATAGGTTTCGGGGGCGGCGTGGCTGAGATGGGTCTCCACCTCGAAGACCCGCCCGTCATCAAGGGTGAAGAACGAGTTGACCGCGGCACCGGAGTATTCGCTGGCAACGAAATTGCCCTCGACGCGGACTTCATCGTCCCCGATCGCCGCTTCGCGCGGGCGCACGGCGACGCGGTCGTAGCGGATCGCATAGGCCGGTTGGGTCGCCCGGCTTGCAGGTCGGCTGCCCAGCGAAAAGCGCCCGGCGCTGCCGACGAAGGCGCCGACTTCGAGACGCCCCGGGAAAAGGTTGTAGCAATTGAGGAAGCGGGCGACGGCCGGAGAAGCCGGCCGGTTGTAGATCGTGTCGGAATCGGCCGATTGGGCGATGCGGCCGCGGTCGAGCACCAGCACCGTGTCACCCATTGCAAGCGCCTCGGTCTCGCTTCCGGTCACATGCAGGAAGGTGACGCCGCAGCGCTCGCGGATGGCGCGGAGTTCGGTACGCATGCGGGCGCGCAGATTGGCGTCGAGCGCGCCGAGCGGCTCGTCGAGCAACACCATGCGCGGTTCGGTGACGAGCGTGCGCGCCAGGGCGACGCGCTGCCTTTGGCCACCGGAGATCTGCGTGACGGCGCGGCCTTCAAGCCCGGAAAGGCCGACGAGCGCGATGATGTCCTTGACCCGTCGCTCGACTACCCTGCGGTCCGTCACCGCATCGACCTCGCGGTTTTCAAGGCCGAAGGCGATATTCTGAGCAACAGACAGATGCGGGAAGAGCGCGAAGTTCTGGAACACGAAGCCGATGCCGCGCTGATGCGGCGCCACGGTATCGATGCGCTTGCCGTCAAAGACGATGCTTCCGCCGTCCGGATCCTCGAAACCGGCGATCACGCGCAGCAAGGTCGTCTTGCCGGAGCCGCTCGGCCCGAGCAGCGAGATATAGGCATCGCCCGGCAATGCGAGGTCGATGCCATCGAGCGCACGCATCTCGCCAAAGGCCTTGGTGACGTTCTTGAGCTGTAAGACTGTCGACATCGTTTTCCTGCCCGTTGTCGCCGACCGGTCACCAGCCAATGCTTCGCCCTCGCCGGACGCCGACCTGGCGTCCGAACGCACATGCGATAGCGATCACGCATGGGTCACATGCGCGGTTGGGATGACGGTCCTTTGCGATCTAAAACTATGTTCCACCTGCGCGCTTCTTCTGAGCGCTTGCATGTCACGAACCATGACACGAATGATTTTTGTATGCAATAGACTTTTATTGGCTTTTTACCAAGCGCGAATAGAAGATGCAGAAATGATGTCACGCCGCCCACGCGATATGGGAACCGCCGAGGGTCACCAGACCACAACACCGCGCAATTGCGCCCCTTTACGAGGCGCAACCTCTGAAATCCCTCCATCCTGCACCGCCCGGCCGCCACGGCAGCCAGCCGTATTCACTCGGGCGCGATGCGCCCTTCAACGACAGACCGATGGACAAGCGCATATAAAAATTGCACATATGTATTCAATATGCATTTATTTTGCGCTGTCACGGTCACCGGCAAGTGGCGTAAAGAAAGGGGACGACATTGCCAGCCAAACGGAAGATGCCAGACCGCATGAGCGAGCCACGCCTCGGCCAAAACCCGCAGCGCCGATACGAGATTGCCGAGGATGTGCTGCGCACGAACATCTCCGAAGGCACGCTGCCGCCCGGTCTCGTCCTGCTCGAAGGACCAATCGCCGATATCCTGCAGATCTCGCGCGCGCCGGTACAGCGCGCGCTGCTGCAGCTTGAAAGCGATGGGCTCGTCCACCGCTTCAAGGGACGCGGCTATCTCGTCGGCCCGCCCGGCCGGGCGATCGAGCCGAACCGCACCGACATCAAGACCCTGGGCCTGATCGTGCCGCAGCACGCCGACGAGGCGCTGCAAAGCCGCTCGTCCTGGGAGCGCATCTACGACGAGATCGAGAACGACGTCGCCGGCTGCGTGATCTTCGGCCAGTACCGCATCATCGAAAACGAGCTCGCGAACCATTTCAACGTCAGCCGCACGGTCGTGCGCGACGTGCTGACCCGCTTGCGCGAACGTGGCCTCGTGCGCAAGAACCAGAGTTCGCACTGGATCGCCGGTCCGCTGACCGCCCAGACGGTCAAGGATCACTTCATGCTGCGCCGGCTGCTCGAGCCGCAGGCGCTGGCGCTCGGCGCGCCGCACATCGACCGCGACCGGCTCGGCGCGTTGTTCAACCGGCTCGTCGAGTTCGGCCAGACTGAGGACGGCGGCGGCTGGCTGGGGCTTGAAGATATTCTCGTGGAGTTCACCGAGGCGTGCGTGCTTGCCATGCCGAACGAGCGCCTGCGTGAACTGATCCGCAACAATCTGCTGCCGGTCACCGCCACCGAAAGGCTGCTCCGGCATCTCGGACTGCCAGGCGATCCCGCCGTCATCGCCGAACTGAAACTCATCGTCGAGCTGATGACGCGCGGCGCAAACGCCGCCGCCGCGTCGATGCTCGAAAGTCATATCGACGCTTCCCTGAACCGCACGATCGCACAGATGAAGATCGTTGCGATCATTCCAGGCCCGAGCGTCACCGCCGCCTATCTGACGCGTGTCGTCGAATAGGGCGTTCGCCGGCCGGAAACGGGCCCAGTGAAGCCGGGCGGACACCGTCGCCGGTTGCAAGATCAGGTCCAAACGTCCCACTGTCTGCCCTCCTGTCTTCACAACGCCGGTTCAGTTGCAACGGCCAGCACCCGAGGGAGGCCGGACGCTCTCGCGCCCTGTCGCAAACCGACGTCACGTGGCTGTCGTGATCGCCGCCCGCAGCGCTTCCAGCCGCCTGCCCTCCTCAGTGCGGGCCGCGAGCGCCTCCTCCATCGTCACCTCGACGAAGCGGGTCGGCGTGTGCGGCTGCAATTGCCCGATCAGGTCCATGTCCGACGAGATCACCGTTCCGACCATGAAGTAGCCACCGCCCGATACGGCGTCGCGATGCAGGATGATCGGCTCGGTGCCACCCGGCACCTGGATCGAGCCGTAGGGATAGCAGCTGTCGACGATGTTCGAGGGATCAGAGCCGGCGCCGAAAGGCTGGTCGCGATCGACGAAACTCAGCTTGCGGCCGCCGCGGAAGCGGTAGCCCATGCGGTCGGCTTCCGGCGCCACCTTCCACTCATCGACAAAGAAGCTCAGCTTTGCCTCGTCCGTCAGGCGATCCCAGTAGAGACCGGGCAGCACGCGCAGGGCGGCAGGCGCCGTAGGCTTCCGGCGCAGGCTTTCATCGACCGTCAGGCCTTCACGGCCTGCACGCGCCGGCCCGACCGGCAGCACGTCGCCGGCGGCAAGCGCGCGGCCCTTGTAGCCGCCAAGCGCGCCGATCGGGTAGGTCGAGCGGCTGCCGAGCGCTTCCGGCACGTCGATGCCGCCGGAGACGGCGATGTAGATGCGCGCGCCGGATTTCAGGAAATCGAAGCTCAGGGTCTGCCCGGCTCTGACCCGAAAAGCGGTCCATCCCGGCTGAAGCACATCATCGACCTTGACCGGCATGTCGGCGCCGGTGATGGCAACGAGCGCGTCTTCGGTGAATTCAAGCTTCGGCCCGAGGAAAACCGCTTCCAGCCCGGCTGCGCCCTCGTCGTTGCCGACGAGCAGGTTGGCGGCCCGCATGGCGTAGCGATCCATGGCTCCCCCCATCGGAATACCGAGGTGGAAATAGCCGGGGCGACCCAAATCCTGGATGGTGGTCGCCAGACCATGATGAACGACGTTAATGGCCATTGAGCACACCCTCCAGCCTGGTGTTGTAGCCGGCGATGTCCTTCTGGAACTCGCGCAGGTCGAAGCTCACGTCTCGGATCGGCGGAGCAAAACGCCCCTTGTCGACGTCCTCGACCGCCTGGTCGTAGGCATCGCGGTCGATCGGCTTGAACTTGACGATGTCGCCGGGTCGGAAGAACACCATGAAATCGCGGAGATAGCTGGTGGTCTGGGTCGGGTCGAAGATCGGCATCGGCGTGATGCCGAACATCTGGTAGCCGCCGGCGCCGCGGACCGAATAGATGCAGCCGAAACACCCGCCGTGGCCGACGGTCAGCCTGGGGGTGTCCGTGCGCGGGCGCAGGTATTTCGGCACCTGGATCTGCCGCTGGCGCTCGACCATCTGGTACATGAAAGGCAGGCCGGCGACGAAGCCGACCATCGACACGAACCACGGCGATCCCGAATGGGCCGCCACGAAATCGGTAACCGCATCGTAGCCGTTGATGCGCGCCGCGTAATCGAGATCGGTCCCTTCAGGGTCCTGGTGTCGCTCGCGAAAACGCATCAGCGTCTCGTGCGTCCAGGGGTCGTTGTAGAACACCGGGATCTCGACGATGCGCGTGCGAATCACCGGCTCGGCCCGCTCTGCCGCCCCTTCGATCGCCCGCACTTCCTTCAACACGTCGTCCGGCTTGATCACGTCAGGATCGAACTTGATCTGGAACGAGGCGTTCGCCGGGCAGATCTCGGTGACGCCGCGGATGCGACTTTCCCGCACGCCCTTTGCCATCGACAGGCTCTTGAAGAAGGCTTCGAGTGACATCTCGTCGCTGCACTCGACGAACAGATGTTCGTCGCCTCCGAATGTGTATCGTGTCGGCATCACGCAACCTCCGCGGTGCGTCCGCCCGCAGCGGCGAACTCGGTTTCCAGCCATGTCTCGAGAAAGCGGGTGTGGAAGGCGCCGGCTGCCACATCGGCATCGGCGGCGAGCGCCTGATGCAGCGCAATCGTTGTCGGCACGCCCTCGATCTTCAGATCCGCAAGCGCCCGGGAGAGCCTGGCCAGGCATGCCGGCCTGTCTGCACCCCAGACGATCAGCTTGCCGAGCAGGGAGTCGTAGAAGGGCGGTATCGTGTAGCCTTCATAGAGCATCGTGTCGAAGCGAACGCCCTCGCCTTCCGGCACGGCCAGGCGCGTGATCTGGCCCGGCGCCGGCATGAAACCACGCGCCGGGTCTTCGGCATTGATCCGGCACTCGATGGCGTGGCCGGACACAGAGATGTCCGATTGGCGCACCGACAGCGCCGCGCCGCCGGCCACACGGAACATCTCCTTGACGAGATCGAGACCAGTGATCATTTCGGTTACGGGATGCTCGACCTGAATGCGGGTGTTGACCTCGATGAAGTAGAAACCTTTCGTCTCATCGTCATAGAGATACTCGACCGTGCCAGCGCCGCGATATCCGACAGCCCGGGCAAGCGCCACCGCGCTGTCGCAGAGCTTCTGGCGCACGTCGGCTGGTAGCAGGAAGGAGGGCGCCTCCTCCCAGACCTTCTGGCGCCGGCGCTGCAGCGAGCACTCCCGCTCGAAGCAATGGACGAAATTCTCGCCGTCACCGAGGATCTGCACTTCCACGTGGCGGGCCCGGGTGATGACCTTTTCGAGATAAAGACCCCCGTCACCGAAGGAGGCGAGCGCCTCGGCCGAGGCTTGCGGGAATTGCTTGTCGAGTTCGGCCAAGTCGTTGACGATGCGGATGCCACGCCCACCGCCGCCGGCCGCCGCCTTGATCATGATCGGGAAGCCGGTCTCGGCCGTGACGGCATGGGCCTCTTCGAGGCTTGAAATCCGCCCATTGCTGCCAGGCACCGTCGGCACACCTGCCCTTTGGGCAACGACACGCGCCTGCACCTTGTCGCCGAGCAACCGGATCGCGTCACCGGAAGGGCCGATGAAGATCATGCCGGCGGCAACCACCGCATCGGCGAAATCGCCATTTTCTGACAGGAAGCCGTAGCCCGGATGCACGGCATCGACGCCGGCACGTTTGGCAGCGGCGATGACCGCCTCGATATTCAGATAGGACTTCTTCGGCGCCGGCGGGCCGATTTCGATGGCCTCGTCCGCGAGCTTCACCGCGAGCATATCCGCATCCGCGGCGCTATAGACCTGGACCGTGCGGATGCCGAGCGCCTTTGCCGCCCGGATGATGCGCACGGCGATTTCACCGCGATTGGCGATCAGGACCGAGCGGATCGTCATTGCTCCACCTCGGCGATCACCTGGCCGGCCATCACAGGCTCTTCGTTGTCGACGAGGAAGCGGATGCTGCCGCCGGAAACCCCTGCCTGGATCTCCTGGAAGGTCTTCATGACTTCGATGACGCCGATGGCCTCGTTCGAGACCACCGCATCGCCGTCGGTCTTGAACGGCGGCACATCCGGAGCAGACGACCGATAGAAGGTTCCTGGAAGGGGCGATCGGATTTCGTGCTTGCTCATGGTTGCCTCCGCTTGGTCAATTGTTCTTGAGCTGTGAAACAGGAGCGATGCGAATACCCTCCGCCGCAAGCGCTTCCCGCATGAGGCGCACGATATCGAGTGCGCCGAGCGTATCGGAATGGAAACAGATGGATTCGAAGGCGATCGCGATGTCTGCGCCGGTCACGGTGCGCACGCGCCCCTCCTTGCAGGCGCGCACGACCTTGCGCGCGATCGCCGCCGCGTCCGGCCGCCCCGCGTCGCGGGTGAAAACGATCGAGCCGCTGTCGTCATAGTCGCGGTCGGCATAGAACTCGCGGATCACCGGCTGCCCGACCTCGCGCGCGGCGATCTCCGTCTCCGATCCCGCCATGCAGAAGACGAAGGCCGTCGGGGCGACGGTGCGCATGTACTGAAGGAAGATCTGCGAGAGCTCGCGATTGGAGGCCATCTCCATGTAGAGCGCACCGTGCGGTTTGACGTGCTGAAGCGAGGCGCCGTGGCGCCTGGCGAATTCTCTGACAGCACCGACCTGGTAGACGATGTCATTGACCAACTCGCGCGCCGTGCCGGCGATCTTGCGCCGGCCGAAACCCTGGAGATCGCGGTAACCGGGATGCGCCCCGATGCCGACGCCGTGCTCAGCGGCCAGCCGCACGGTTTCATCCATCAGATTGGGATCGCCGGCGTGAAAACCGGCCGCGATGTTGGCCGAACTGATCAGCGCCATCAGGGTGGCGTCATCCGTGTCGCCGATGCGCCAGCGACCGAAGGCTTCACCCATGTCACAGTTGATGTCGACAACGTCGAGCAAGATATTCCCCTTCGACCCGGACCGCCCAAGTGACGGCCTGCGTTCAGAACCAACGGAACGCTAGGATCATTTAGATCATTTGAAAAATTCTATTTTTGTATGTCTGATATCTGTTTTTCGGAATTCGCACTTGCAAACACGCTTGCGCAAAAATAGCTTGAAATCCGTCATTTACACCGCAATGCCTGAATTTCGATCAGCTATCTGCCTCATGTTCAGGCAAGCTTTCTGAATATCTGGATTGCATTATCTAAAAATCAGAAGGAAGGGCGATGTCCATCAGCCTTCGCCAGCTTCGCTATTTCGTCGCGACCGCCGAGCTCGGCCAGATCTCCCAGGCCGCGGTCGATCTATCGATCTCCCAGTCGGCCATCACCACGGCGATCAAGGAGCTGGAGCGCATCGTCGGCGCCAGTCTGTTCCTGCGAACGCCGAGTGGCATGGATCTGACCATGGCCGGTCGCCAGTTTCTTTCCCATGCCTACGAGATCCTGAAAAAGGTCGATGAGGCGACGCATCTCAATGTCGTCAGCAGCGCGGTCGAAGGCACGCTCGCGATTGCCGCCACCTACACGGTGCTCGGTTACTTCCTCCCACAGCACATCGAGCGGCTGAGACGGCTTTTTCCCAAGCTCGATGTTCAATTGTTCGAACTCAATCGCGAGTCCATCGAGGAAGGGCTGCTCACCAACCGGTACGATATGGCGGTGCTGTTGACCTCCAACATTCTCAATCCGGCGCTGACCACAGAGAAGCTCATGAGTTCGACCCGGCGGCTTTGGGTTCCAGCGCAGCATCCGCTGCTTGCCCGTGACAATGTCGGCTTTCGCGAGATTGCCCAGGAGCCCTATATCATGCTGACGGTCGACGAGGCTGCTCACACGTCGTTAAAGTACTGGAGCGCCTCGACGTTCCAGCCGCGTGTCATCCTCAGAACATCGTCGGTCGAAGCCGTCCGCTCGCTGGTTGCCAATGGCCAGGGCGTCGCGATCCTGTCCGACATGGTTCATCGGCCCTGGTCACTCGAGGGCCGTCGCATCGAGACGATCGACGTGCGCGATCCCGTGCCGGCCATGGACGTCGGTCTGGCCTGGCGACGGGGCGCCGAGTTTTCGCCGGCGATGATGGCGCTGCGCTCCTACTTCCAGCAGACCTTCCGCTTGTCCGGTGGCAGGGCCGGTCCCTACGCCGCCGATTGAGCACGCGACGACGCCTGGGCGAGACCTCTCCCGTGGTCGTAATGCGTCCGGGGCGGCTTCCAGCGCGATTTCATCCGCCAATCCTGGGAACGTCCGGTTGGCCGCGACACCAGACCGCGACGAGGTCTGGTTCATGACTTGCCGAAACATTATCAATGGATAAAATACTGAGAAATCGAGTCAACATTTGTTGGCGACTCAAGATCGCGTGGAGATTCGTGCATGTTTCTGGAGAGGGCTGCGCCGCGTCATTTCGATCCGCCGCGTCCTGCGCGACAGGCCCCGACATGCAGTTCGCAACTTAAATGAACAACGCGGGCATTGGCCCGGATCAAAAACGAAGGGTCGACCCCGTCGACAAGCCGACTGCCCACCTGCGGCGCATGTGGGTGGATTCGTGAGGAAGAATGATGATCAGACTGAGACTTGCGACACTTGCACTCCTTTCGACGATGACCTCGTGGGCGCCGGCCGCCGCGCAGGATCTCGGCATCACGGTCTACTCGGCCCAGCACGCCGGCCTCACGCAAAAATGGGCCGACGCCTTCCTGGAAGACAGCGGGATACCGGTCACCATTCGCAAAGGCAGCGACATCCTGATGGCCAACCAGATCCTGCAGGAGGGTGAACATTCGCCGGCGGACGTGTTCCTGACGGAGAACTCGCCTGCCATGACCATGGTCGATCGAGCCGGTCTGTTTGCTCCGGTCAATCCGGAGACCCTGGCCGCCGTGCCCCAGGAGTTCAGGCCCGCCAGCGGCAACTGGACCGGGATTGCGGCGCGCACGACGATCTTCGTCTACAACACCGACATGGTCGGGGAAAAGGATCTGCCGAAATCCATGCTCGACCTTGCCGCGCCCGAGTGGAAGGGTCGCTGGGGTGCCGCACCGGCGGGCGCCGATTTTCAGGCCATCGTTTCCGCGCTGCTGCAGTTGCGCGGCAGCGACGAAACGGCGACCTGGCTCGCCGGCCTGAAGCAAAATGCCATCGCCTACCGCGGCAACTTCGAGGCCATGCGCGGCGCCAATGTCGGCGAAGTCGCCGGTTCGCTCATCTACAACTATTATTACTTTGGCGATCAGGCTGGCACGGGAGAAAGCTCGGACAAACTCAAGGTCCACTATTTCCGCAATGGCGATCCCGGCGCGTTCGTCTCGATCTCCGGCGGCGGCGTGCTGAAATCGTCGCACAATCCGGAAGCCGCCCAGGCGTTTCTCGCCTTCATCACGGGACCGGAAGGGCAAGCCATCCTTCGCGACGGAAAAACGTTCGAATATGCGATCGGCAGCGGCATCAAGCCCAATGCGGCTCTGCCTCCGCTCGATACGCTCGGTTATCCCAAGGTCGATCCCTCGCTTCTGAACGCCCAGGACGTCGTTCGGCTGATGACCGAAGCCGGCGTCATGTAAGCTGCCAAAACCGTGAACCGCCCCCTCCCCCCTCTGCCGACGGCAATTGCGCTGCCGGGCGTCAAGCGACATCGCCGCCGCGGCTCCAGTCCCGCGTTGGTGGCCGCCGCTCTCGTCGTCGCCGGCCTCGCCTTGATCCCCGTCGGTTTCGTCCTTTGGGTCCTTTCGCAGTCCAGCTGGGAAACCGCCGCCTCTCTCGTTTTCAGGCCGCGGGTCGGCGAACTGGTCGTTGCGACGCTGCTGTTGCAGGCTTTGGCCGTGCCTGCGTGCATCGTCCTTTCGCTGGCGTTTGCCTGGCTGACCGAGCGCACCGACCTGCCGCTCCGATGGCTCTGGCGAGCCTTGGGCGTGGCGCCGCTTGCGGTTCCGGCATTCGTGCAGGCCTACGCCTGGGACGGCACGTTCCCTCTTTTGCGCGGCCTTTGGCCGGCGGTTCTCGTCTCCGTGCTCGCCTATTTCCCGCTCGTCTATCTGCCGATCGTGACCCAGCTTCGCCGCCTGGACCCGGCACTCGAAGATGTCGCGGCAACGCTTGGCGAGCGCCCGGCACAGGTGTTCTTCACCGTCGTGCTGCCGCAACTGCGACTGGCGATCTGCGGGGGAGGACTGCTGATCGCGCTTCATCTGCTTTCCGAGTACGGGCTCTACGTTCTCGTTCGCTACGACACGCTGACGGTGGCGATCGTCAATCAGTTCCAGGCGGTCTACGACGGTCCGGCCGCCAACCTGATGGGTGTCGTGCTGTTCGCCCTCACTCTGCTCTTGCTTCTCCTCGACAAGTGGTCGCGCGGCAATCGTCGCTATGCGCGGGTCGGGGCCGGGGTCGCGCGGCCCGCGCCACGCTTCAGGCTCGGCCGAACCTGGCCTTTCTGGCTTCTGGTCCCGCTTGTGACGACGGCACTCGCCGTCGGCCTTCCCCTGGTTACCGTCGTTCGCTGGTTCTGGATCGGCGGCTCTGAGGCGTGGCACGGGGCTGCGCTCACCAGCGCCACCCTACAGACGGCCTTCTACGCCTTGCTCGGCGCGGCATCGGTCACCCTGGCGGCCTTGCCGATCGCCTGGATGTCGGCCCGTGCGCCGGGCAGATTACAGTCTTTTATCGAGAGCATTCACTATTACACGGGCGCGCTTCCCGGCAGCATCGTCGCCCTGGCGCTGGTGGCGATCACCGTGCGTTTCGCCTTGCCGCTGTACCAGACGGTCGCGGCCGTCATCGCCGCTTATGCTCTGCTTTTCCTGCCGCGGGCGATCATTGCGATCCGCTCCCGGCTCGGGCAGGTGCCGGTGGAGCTTCAGCAGGCGGCGATCGCACTTGGTAAGCCGCCGCTTACGGCAGCGTTCATCATCACCCTTCGGCTCGCCGCACCCGGCATCGCCGCAGGCGCTGCGCTGGTGGCGATGGGCATCACCACCGAACTCACGGCAACCTTGATGCTGAGCCCGATCGGGACTGATACGCTTGCCACCGAATTCTGGGCGCGCACGGCCGAGTTTGACCATGTCGGCGCTGCACCTTTCGCGCTTGCCATGATCATCCTTTCCGTTCCGCTTTGCGTCATCCTGCACCGGCAGGCGATGGGAGTTTCTGGACAATGACGGCGCTGAGCCTGGAAGACATCAGCAAGAGCTACGGTCCCACCAGGGCCGTGAGCAAGATCAACCTTCAGATCGCTGAAGGGTCGCGCACGGCGATCGTCGGTCCGTCCGGATCGGGCAAGACGACGCTTCTGCGGCTCGTTGCCGGTTTCGAAGCACCCGACGCCGGCAAGATCCATATCGATGGCCTGCGAATTGCCGATGCTTCGGTCGGCGTTCCGGCCCACCGCCGCAATGTCGGCATCGTGATGCAGGAAGGCGCGCTCTTTCCGCATCTGTCGCTCATCGACAATATCCGCTTCGGCATCCGCAAGAGCAAGGATAGCAAGGCGCACGCGCTCGCCCTGATGGACCTCGTCGAGCTTGACCGCTCCATGGCGGACCGGCAACCGCATCAGCTTTCCGGCGGCCAGCAGCAAAGGGTCGCGCTCGCCCGCGCCCTTGCCCGCCAGCCTCGCCTGATGCTGCTCGACGAGCCTTTTTCAGCGCTCGATGCCGGCCTGCGCGAGCAGTTGCGCAGCGCCACCATGCGGATCCTGGCAAAGGCCGGCGTCGCCACCCTGCTCGTCACCCATGATCAGGAAGAGGCGATCAGCTTCGCAGATCAGCTCGTGGTCCTGAGGGACGGCAGGTTGGTCCAGGCCGGGCCGCCGCAGGAACTCTACCGCGCCCCGGCGGATCCGGTGACGGCGGCGTTTCTTGGTCAGGCTATCGTTCTCGACGCAGAAATCCGGGGCGGCCGTGCCCGATGCATCCTCGGAGAGGTCGCCGTCGACGGGCAGCAGACGTCGTCGTCTGCGGCGAAAATCCTGCTTAGGCCCGAGCAGCTCCGCGTGGTTCCGGCAGCCGAAGGAGGAACCTGGCGCATTCTGACGATCGAGCAGCTCGGTCCGCAGGCGCACGTCAAGGTCGCCCTGGAAAATGGCGGGGCAGAGACCTGCCTGACGTTCAGGGCGCCGAACGTCGACCTGCCACCGGCAGGCAGCTTGGTTGGGCTCGAAATCTCCGGTCGCGCCTACCAATTCCCCTGACCGCATCTCAAGAACGGTTGAGGCAAGTCGTCTCTCAGCTTCCATCATTGGCGAGATTTGCAGACGCCCGTAACCGGCCGCGGAGATATCTAGGGAGCGCCCCCACTTCTGAGGGCGCTCGTCGGCATCACTTCGGATTGCGGATCGTCAACGCCGGGTTATGGGCGAAGAAGTTGTGCGGCATGATGTGCACGGTCTTCCACTCCGTCGACATGACCGGCCAGTCCTCCATGCGCGGAATATGATGGAAGCCGGCGGAGAACCAGGTGACGATGTCCTTGCCCATCAGGCTCTGGTCCTTCTTCACCCATTCGGCGAGCGTATCGGAACCATCACTCTGCATTGCGAACTTGCCGCCGGCATAACGCTGTTCCGGATCGTAGACCGTGTTCCAGACCGAATACTCGATATAGGCGTTGCGCTTCATCGGCGGGTCGTTCGCAAAGTCGAACGGACCGTAGGACACGTCCCCGTGGTGGATCATGTAGCCCGGTTCGTGGCCGAGATAGCCCTCACGCGACGGGTCCGAGATGTGGAAGTAGCGCGGCTGCGAGGAGGAGAGCTTGTAGCGCGCCTCCAGTTCCGTCATCGGCATCTTGTGCTCGACCGTCCACATCGACTTTCGCGGGCTCGATGGGTCGAGCTTGGCTGGCACGATGTCCATCGTCGAGAAGTGGTTGATCGGCTGGTCGACGTCGAAGTCGATGCGGAAGTTGAAGTAGTGGTCGTGGTTGGCGGCAACGAGGTTTGGTGCAATCAACGTTCCATGGGCCGTGTCCGCCTTCGCCGTCGGATCCTTCATCGACGTCGACGCCACGCCCTTCACCGCATCGAGACCGGTCGCGCCGACATAGATGTTGATCTGGCCGTTCTGCTGCAGGCGATAGTCGATGAGATAATCATAGTTGCCGACTTCGGATGCCGTGCGCACCACCAGTTCCGTTGCCGGACGACCTTCCGCCGGCACCGGTTTGTCGGGCGTCTGCGCGAAGACCTCGAAGTGGCGCCAGGCCGGATCGCCGATGCTGCGTTCGAAGACGCAGATCGCATCCGGAATGACCAGCGGCGAACCCTTGTCGTCGGCAATGGTGGCTGGCAGGAAGGTGGCGTGCGAGGGGCAGTCGATGCCGGCGCGAAGCGGCGTCAGGAACAGGCCGAAACCGTATTCTCCACTGTCCATGTAGGTGCGCCAGTACCAGCCTTCCGACGGGTCCATATAGGGCACGAAGACTTCGGAGAGATGCGCCTGATAGATGACCGAGCGCCAGGTGCCCGCGTCACTGACGTCGAGATTGGAGACGACGAGGCCCGGGCGCTTGTCGACGCGGAAATTGAAGCGCCAGATGTCCCACTCGATGTGGCTGCCGTCGATCTTGTAGTTCGGCGCCCCTTCCTGCACGAGCTTGACCGGGTTCGTCTCCGCGCGCAGCGGCGCGCGCTTGGCGACTTCCTCCTCCGTGTAGCCCCAGGCGTCCTTCGGCAGGTCGATCACGCCGAGATCGACGACGCGCACCACTTCCTTCTTGCCGATATCGTAAACGGCGAAAAGGTTCTCGATCGGCTTTGCATAGAAGTTTGAACCTTCTGGCACCTGGTAGCAGGGCACCTTCATCAGACGGGAGTTCTGATATTCCTCGGTGAAGAAGTTGCCGCCAGTCAGCGGCAGGCAGAAGGCCTGTTCAGGCTTCAGTCCGCGCTTGGCGAGGCCCGCCACCATGTCCGGGTGACCGAGCGCGCCTTCCAGCGCACCCATGAATTCGGTGAACAGCACCATCGGCTGGCCGGCTGCCTTGGCGTTGCTTTCGACGGTGCCCTTGGTGATGTTGACGACCGCCTCGCCGAAGCCATCCGGGCTGGTGAAATGCACGGTCGCCTTGCGGTCGAGGCTATCGCCTTCCTTCCACGAGAGCACCTCGGCCTTCGCCGGTTCCTTCAGCTCGATCAGCGGATAGAGCGTCTTGTCGTCGGCAACCTTCTTGTCGCGCAGGATCTGATTGATCTTCTGGTATTCCTCGGCCGTCAGACCGTCGAGCGGGTGGGCGAGCGCCGCGCTACCGGCAAGGCCGAAGCCGAGCGCGGTCGCGGCCAGATATGTCGTCAGTCTCATGATCGTTCCCTCTTTTCGTTGATTTTTCAGGCGAAAACCACCTGGATGTCGGTGTATTCGGCGAGCCCCTCCTCGGCGAACTCGACGCCCACACCGGAAGCCTTCACCCCACCGAAAGGCGCGTTCGGCTGGATCGCACCATGTTTGTTGATCCAGACGGAACCACAGGCCAGGCGGCTTGCGACCTTCTTCGCGGCCTCGATGTCGGACGACCAGACCGAGCCGCCGAGCCCGTTCGGGCTGTCATTGGCAAACCGGATCGCCTCCTCGACGTCGGAGTAGCGGATGATCGGCAGCGCCGGGCCGAACTGTTCCTCGTCAACGAGCGCATCGCCATTGCGAAGACCGGAAACGATGGTCGGCGGGAAGAACAGGCCCTCGCCCGGCGCACCGCCGATGAGCACCTTACCGCGCTCTTTCGCATCCGACACGAGGCGCAACACCTTGTCGAACTGCATGCGGTTCTGGATCGGGCCCAGAACGCTCGCCTCGTCCATGCCGTTGCCGACCGGGATTTTCTTCGCGTAGGCAACGAGCGCCTCGCACACGGCATCGTGGATCGTGTCGTGCACGTAGAGCCGCTTCATCGCCGCGCAGGTCTGGCCGTTGTTGATGAAGGCGCCCCAGAACAGGCCCTCGGCGATCGCCACCGGATCCGCGTCCGGCAGCACGATGCCGGCATCGTTGCCGCCCAGTTCCAAGGTCAGCCGCTTCATCGTCGCTGCGGCGGACTGCATGACCTTCTGGCCGGTGGCGCAAGAACCGGTGAAGACGATCTTTGCGATATCCGGATGGGCCGACATCGCGCCACCGAGATTGAACGCCTTGTCGTCACCGGTCACGACATTGACTACGCCCGGCGGCAGCACCTCGTTCATGATCTCGACGAGCCGCAGCGTCGACAGCGGCGTATGGGGCGAGGGTTTCACGACCACAGTGTTGCCGGTGCGCAGCGCCGGCAGGATATGCCAGACGGCGATCATGACCGGGAAATTCCAAGGCGTGATCGACCCGACGACGCCAAGCGGCTTGCGGTGCAGTTCCACGCGTCCCTGCTCGTTGTCCTGCAACACCTTGACCGGCAGCGAAAGGGCGGTCGTATATCCCGCCCAGGCGACGGCGCCGCCGACTTCCCAGCGCGAGCCGAGACCGTTCAGCGGCTTGCCCTGCTCCAGCGTGATGATTTCGGCAAGTTCGTCTGCGTGTTCCTCGATCTTCGCGGTCACCGCGGCGCAGGCCGCCTGCAACGCCTCGTCGCTCTTTGCCGACCAGGAGACAAACGCAGCCTTCGCCACGGCCACCGCGGCATCCAGTTCCGCCCCGCCCATGTTCGGCGCACGGCCGACCTCCATACCCGTTGCCGGATTGAGCACGGCGAAGTCCGAGCTGGCTGCTGCCGGCTTGCCGCCGATGGTTGCCTTGAATTCCATCATTTCCACCTCCTCCAGGAAGGCCTCACCACCTCCAGTGGGGCCGTTTGGCGGCAGAGGATAAAGACGGACGCGGCGTCAGACTTGGACGACACCGTCTCACCGTTTGGACAAATGCGTCAGTGGCAGCGTGCGACCGAACCCGGCGTCGTGCCGTATTTCTTGCGGAACTCGCGGTAGAAATAGGAAAGGTCGTTGAAGCCGCAATCGAAGGCGACGACGGTGACGCCTGCCGCCACTTGCTCGCCCCTGGCGGCGGTAAGCCGCGCATGGGCCAGCTCCAGCCGGCGGTTTAGGAGCCGATGGCCGGGGGTTTCCCCAAGCGGGCGGAAATGCCGCTGCAGCATGCGCTCGGAGACATTGAGCCTGACGGCAAGCTCGCGCGGCCCGAATGTCGGGTCTGCCCGATGCCGGTCGATCATAGAAAGGGCCCGGGACAGCAAAGTTTCTGCCGCCGAACCGGTGACGCGGGCCGAATGCAGGTAGGCGCCCATCAGGCAGAGAAAGGCCTCGCCAAGCTGCGCCTGGGCACCCTCCTCCATGAGCATTTTGGCGATGACGGCGCGCATCGCGAGCCAGAGCGGATCGTCGCGCGAAATCGCAAGGCCGCCATTGCAGCGATTGCCGAAACGATGCATCACCTCGTCGCGCGGAATATGGAGCGAAACCTGGTTCGAGCGTTCGCCGCGATAAACGAACGTGGAGGGTTTGACGGAATCGACGAGGAACATGTCGCCCGGCGAAAGCTCCGCCACCTGATCGCCCTGCTCGACGCGACACTGTCCGGCGTCCTGCACCAGGAGGAAGAAGTACTCGCCCGGATCCTGACGGATGGCGCGCGGGCTGCGCGCCACCTCTGAAGCATCGAGGGCGACGATCGCCGTGTCAAATGAGCCGATCCGCCGCGTGCTGACGTCGCCGTTGACGACGCCCGTCCGCCGCATCGGTTCCAGGTTGAACGAACCGCAGACCCTGCGGATCTCGGCCTCGAGAATTTCCACCGGCACCGGCTTGTGCCCTGGCGTCATCAGCGACTGCATCGCGCCCTCCCCGGCTAAAGCAGATACCCTGTGCTCCCAAACCTATCCCATCACAGTCCGCAGCGCTTAGCCATGCCCTCAATCGGACAGAACGGAAAAACGTCCCGCCTCCGCCGCCCGGCGCAGGCCGCCGCACGCCGGATCGGCAACACCCTCTGCCGCAAGGCCGTCAAGAACCGCAACGACTTCCGCAAGGCCCCGCGCCTGAGCATAGTGCATCGGTCCACCGCGCCAGCGCGGAAAGCCGTAGCCGTGGATCTTGACGAGATCGATATCGGCAGCGCGCACCGCCACCCGCTCCTGCAAAATCCGCGTCGCCTCATTGACCATCGGCAGCAGGATGGCATCGGCGATTTCGGTCTCGCTCCACGTCCGCTGTGGCTTGCCGTCCACCATCTCGGCGAGGATCCCTGCCACCGTTTCCGACGGTTTTGGTGCACGGTCGCCCGGCTGGTAGTCGTACCAGCCACCACCGGTCTTCTGGCCCAGACGTCCGAGGGCGCAGAGACGCTCGGCGACCGGCGCGAAGGGTATCTCGCCGCGCTCCCGTGCCGCCTTACGCTGGAAGGCGGCGATGTCGAGGCCGCCGAGATCCTGCGCCTCGAACGGGCCCATCGGCAGACCGAAGGCGCGCATGGCCGCGTCGACGGCCGAAGGCGTCGCGCCGGACAGCAGCAGCCTCTCGGCCTGGGCGCGCGTAACCTTCAGGAGGCGGTTGCCGATGAAACCATCGCAGATACCGGCGCGCACCGGGATCTTGGCGAGCAGGCGGGCAAGCGCAAAACCGGTCGCAAGCACCTCCGGCGCTGTCGCCCCCGTCGGCACGATCTCCAGGAGCTTCATCACATGCGCGGGACTGAAGAAATGCAGCCCGAGGAAGCGCTCCGGATGGCTCACCCCCTCGCTGATTGCCGCCGGATCGAGATAGGAGGTGTTGGTGGCGAGCACCGCGTCCGGCCGGCAGGCGGACGAGAGCTTTTCAAAGACGGCACGCTTGACCGCGAGGTCCTCGAACACCGCCTCGATCACCAGGTCGGTATCGGCGAGCAGGTCATAATCGTCGCCGCCGGTGATGCCCGCCATGCGCTCCTCGGCAAGTGCCTCAGTCATGCGCCCGCGCTTCACAGACCCGTCGTAGATAGCCCGTACATTGGCAAGCCCGCGCTCGACCGCCGCCTGATCGCGCTCAATCAGAACCACCGGCAGGCCGGCGTCGCGCAGCGCCGCAGCGATGCCGGCACCCATCGTGCCGCCACCGATGACGGCGGCCGAGCGGATCTCGCGGGGTGTGATCCCGGCAAGCTCCGGTGGTCGCGGCGCAGCGCGTTCGGCGAAGAAGACATGGCGCAGCGCAGCTGCTTGCTCAGAGCCGCGCAGTTCCAGAAACGTCTCGCGCTCGAAGGCCATGGCGGTCGAAAAATCCGCCTCGCTCGCCTTGCGCACCGATGCCAGCGCCTTGAGTGGCGCGATTTCGCGCCGCGCCTTGGCTGCCACCGCCGTTTCGGCGTCTTCCCAGAAGCCTGGCTCGACCGCGGTCACCGCCCGGCGGGAAATTGGTTGCGGCCGGGGTTTTGTGGCCACGTCGCTTGCAAAGGCGATCGCGCCGGCGCGCAGGTCACCTGCAATGAGCGTGTCGACAAGCCCGAGCGCCTCGGCCTTCTTCGCGCCGACCGGATTGCCGCCCGTCGCCAGGTCGACGGCGGCTGCCGGGCCGACAAGGCGCGGCAGCCGGACGGTGCCGCCCGCACCGGGAATGAGGCCGAGTTTCACCTCGGGCAGGCCGAGGTTGGCGGAGGCGACGGCCACCCGATAGGCACAGCCGAGCGCGACTTCCAGCCCGCCGCCGAGCGCGCTGCCGTGCATCGCCGCGACCCACGGCTTTTTTGCACCCTCGATCGTCGCCACGACATCCGGCAGATGCGGCGGCAGCGGCGGCTTGCCGAATTCACTGACGTCGGCTCCGGCGATGAACGTGCGGCCGGCACAGATGAGAACGACGGCCGTCACCGCGCTGTCGGCGTCAAGCTCCAATACGGCGTCGACGAGCCCCTGACGCACGGCCTGCGACAGGGCGTTGACGGGCGGATTGTCGATGGTGACGACGGCGACGGCATTCTCGCGGGTGATGGCGACGATCATGGCTCAAATTCCCAGGTAGGCGGCGCGGATGCGCTCATCTGCAATCAACTCGGCGGCGGGGCCCGACATGGTGACGCGCCCGGTCTCCATCACATAACCCCGGTCGGCGACAGAAAGTGCGCCGAAGGCGTTTTGCTCGACAAGAAGCACGGTGACACCAAGCGCCTTCATGCTCTTCACGACGTCGAAGATCTGCGCGACGAGGATCGGGGCAAGACCCATGCTCGGCTCGTCCAGCAGCAGGCAGGAGGGCCTGGCCATCAGCGCGCGGGCGATCGCAAGCATCTGCTGTTGCCCGCCGGAAAGCCCGCCTGCCGCAAGGTTGCGCTTCTCTTTCAGGACCGGGAACAGCGTAAAGGCATCCTCCCTGTCGCGCTCCACCTTGTCGTCGGCAAAGAGATAGGCCCCGAGCCGAAGGTTTTCTTCCACCGTCAGGTTGGTGAAAATCTGCCGGCCCTCGGGCGATTGGGCAAGGCCGCGCTGGACGCGTCGGTGCGCCGGCACTGTGGTCAGCGCCTCGCCACGAAAGACGATGGAGCCGGCCGAAACCGGCTGGATGCCGGAAAGGCACTTCAACAGCGTCGTCTTGCCGGCGCCGTTGGCGCCGACCACGGTGACGATTTCGCCCGAGGCGACCTCGAGGTCGATGCCGTGCAGCACCTCGATGCGGCCGTAACGTGAACGCAGTCCCTCAACGTTGAGCATTTTGCGCCTCCGCCACTTGGGCTCCCAGATAGGCTTCGATGACGCGCGGATTGCGCGCGATCGCCGCCGGCTCGCCCTCGGCGATCTTCTCGCCGTGATCGAGCACCACGATATGGTTGGATATGCGCATGACCATCTTCATGTCGTGCTCCACCAGAAGGATCGAAACACCCTCGGCGGCCACGGCAGCGATCAGGTGATCGATCTCCTCCGTCTCCACCGCGTTGCAGCCGGCGGCAGGCTCGTCGAGCAGCAGCACACGGGGCTTCAGCGCCAGGGCGCGCGCGATCTCAAGTCGCTTCAGCGCGCCGTAGGAGAGCGAACCCGCCTCCTGTTCGGCGGCACGGCCGAGGCCGACACGGTCGAGCAGCGCCCGGGCGCTGGTCTCCGAGGCCTTGCTGCGGCGGCGCGCGGCGGGCAGCGAGAAGAGATCGGAAAAGACCGAACCGCGTTCATGCAGATGATGGCCGGCGATCGCGTTTTCGAGCACGCTCATCGATTGAAAGATCTGCAGATTCTGGAAGGTGCGCGACAGGCCGCGCCGGGCCAGAAGATGCGGCGGCATGCGCGTGACATCCTCGCCATCCAGCGTCACGCGGCCGCGCGCCGGGGCGTAGACGCCTGAGATCATGTTGAAAAGCGTCGTCTTGCCGGCGCCGTTCGGGCCGATCACCGAGACGATCTCGCCCGGTTTCAAGGAGAAGCCGACATCGTTGACGGCGCGCACGCCGCCGAAATCGATCCCCAAGCCTTCGATCTGAAGCAGGCTCATTCTGCTCTCCCCCGGATGCGCCGCGCGATGGACGGCAAAAGGCCTTCGCGCATGAAGATCATGACCAGCATCATCACGAGGCCGAGCATCAGCTGTTCGTACTCCTGGAAGACCGTCAGCACCTGCGGCAACGTGGTGAGGATCGCGGCACCGAGGATCGCGCCGAGCACCGATCCGGCGCCCCCGAGCACCGTCATGGTGACCATCTCGATGGAATGCATGAAGCCCGCGACATCGGGCGTGATGAACTTGTTCTGGAGCGCCAGCAGCGAGCCTGACACCGACGCGTAAACCGCAGAGATGACGAAGGCGACGAGCTTGTAGCGGGCGACGTCGACGCCGACCGTGCGGGCGGCGACCTCCGAACCATGCAGCGCGCGAAGGGCGCGGCCCGTCGGGCTATGGTAGAGGTTGAGCGCCAGCCATGCGCCGATGACGAGCACGAGACCGGAGAAGGCGTACCAGAACTCGGTATTGGAAAGGTCGATCCCGATCGACTTCAGGACGCCGCGCAGTCCCAGCTCCGGGACCGCCATGCCATCAGGCCCGCCGGTCAGTTGCGCCTCGTTGGACAAGACCATCGAGACGAGGATGCCGAAACCGAGGCTGGCGACGGCGAGATAGTAGCCCTTGAGCCTGAGGATCGGCCGGCCGACAAGGTAGGCGACGCCGGCGGAAAGTGCCGCACCCAGCACCGCCGCAAGCGCCGGATGGAGGCCAAGATGCACCGGCGCGAGCGCGCAGGCATAGGCGCCGATGCCGGCAAAACCGGCGTGTCCGAGGCTGATCTGGCCGGCATAGCCGATGAGGATGACGAGCCCCGTCACCGCCAGGCCGTTGACGAAGATCAGCGAGCCGACACGGAAGTAATAGGACGACGGGAAAAAGACCGGCGCGATGGCGATGACCGCGGCGAGGATGAGGAGACTGGTTGTCTTACCGGAGAGCCGCATCATTACACCCGATCCGTCGACTTGCGGCCGAACAGGCCCTGCGGCATGGCAAAGAGCACCGCGAGAATGACGATAAAGGCGGCCGCATCCTTGTATTGCGAGCTGAGATAACCGGCCGTCATCGCTTCGAGGATGCCGAGCAGCAGGCCGCCGACGAGCGCTCCCTTGGGGTTGCCCATGCCGCCGAGCATGGCGGCGGCAAAGCCTTTGAGCGCGAGCGCGAGCCCCACGTCGTAGCCCGTCAGCGTGATCGGCGTCACGAGCACGCCGGCCAATGCACCGATGGCCGCGGACATGGCGAAGGAGAGCGTCATCACATATTTGGTGTTGATGCCGACGAGCTGGGCGGCGATGCGGTTGTTGGCCGTCGCCAGCACCGCGCGGCCGATCAGGGTGCGCGTGAAAAACAGCCCGAGACAGAAGAAGACGGCGAGCGCCCCTGCAATCACCCAGAGGCTCTGCGGCAGGATGGTCGCGCCACCGATCAGGATCGGCTGGTCGCCGGAAAAGGCCGGGAAGCGGTGAAGCTGCTTGTCGAAGACGAGCTGTGTCGCGCCGCGGATGAAGATGGACGCGCCGATGGTGATGATGATCAGCGAGACGACAGGTGCACCGCGGGCGGGCTCGATGGCGAGCTTGTTCAGCGCGACGCCGATCGCCGCCGTCACGATGATGGCGATGAGTGCTGCGAGCGGCAACGGTAGGCCGGCCGCATTTGCGAAGAAGGTGATCATGCCGCCGAGCATGACGAATTCGCCCTGGGCGAAGTTCACCACGTCGGAGGCGTTGTAGATGATCGTGAAGCCGAGGGCGACCAGCGCATAGACCGCGCCGACCGTGATCCCGGACAGGAAAAATTGCAGCAGTTCGGGCATGGATGCCTCCGCTTGGCACGCGACGGTTTCCGCCGGCCCTTGCCGAGAAGGGCTCGGGCCGGCGGGCTCGATTACTCGACGATCTTCCAGCCGCCGTCTTCGATCTTCAGCATGCGGAAGGCCGAGAGGTCGAGACCGAGGTGGTCCTCGGCCGTCATGGTGACGGTGCCCGTGGTGCCGACGAGACCCTTCGTCTCCTCGATGGCGTCGCGGATAGCCGACGGCTCGGCGCTGCCGGCCCGGCCGAGCGCATCGACGAGGATGCGCAGCGCATCATGGGCGTAACCGCCGAAGGTGGAGACCGGCTTGCCGGTCGCCTTCTCGTAGGCGTCCTTGTAGGCAGTGACGACGGCACGCTGCGGGTCGTTCTCCGGCAGCAGTTTCGCAACGAGCAGCGCCGTGCCCGGCAGGCGCACGCCTTCTGCGGCCTGCGCACCGGCAAGCTCGATGAAGCCGTCCGAGGCGACACCGTGCGACTGATAGAGCGGCAGGCCGACGGCGAGCTGCGCATAGTTGCGGGTGACGATTGCCGGACCCTGGCCGAAGCCGGGGTTCAGCACGGCCTGCAGGCCTTCCTTGCCCTTGATGTTGGTAAGCTGCGGCGTCATGTCGGCGTCAGCAGGGCCGTAGGTCTCGTCGGCCAGCACCTCGATGCCGTAGTCGCCGACGATCGCAAGGCACTGCTTGTGCATAGAGGCGCCGAAACCGTCGGAGCCGGAGATCATGCCGATCTTGGTGATGCCGCTCTTCTTCATGTCCTCGAAGATCTTGGCGCAGGCCATGCGGTCCGTGTGCGGCGTCTTGAAGGTGTAGGGGCGGACCGGATCGATGATCTCGATCGCGCCGGCAAGCGAGATGAAGGGCACTTCCGCATCCTCGAAGACCGGGATGATGGCCATGGAGGTGCCGGTCGTCGTGCCGCCGATCACGGCGACGACTTCGTCGTCCTCGACGAGGCGGGTGGCAAAGGTGCGCGCCTTGTTCGGATCGCCGCCATCGTCATAGATGACGAGTTCCAGCTTCTCGCCGTTGACGCCGCCGGCCGCGTTGATCTCCTCGACCAGCATCTTCAGCGTCTTGGCTTCCGGATCTCCGAGGAAAGAGGCGGGACCCGTTTCGGAAATGGTCGCGCCGATCTTGATATCGGCCAGGGCAGGCCCGGCAACGCCGAGAACGAGGACAAGGGCAGTCGCGGTCTGTGCAAATTTCATGTCGGTTTCTCCTCCCAACAAAGACAAAGATAAAAACGAAAACTCCTCTCACGCCGCCAAGGGGCGGCGCCACATCACCACGCGGAACCGGTTGGCGACGAAAGCCGCATCCGTCAGGCTGGCATTGCCCGCGGGGTTTGCGCCGGTGACGTGGAAATCGCTGAAGGCGGCACTCTGGTTGACGTAGATGCCACCGGTCAGATTGACCGAAAGATTGACGCCCGCCGCAGCGAAGCGGTCGGCGGCAGCATGGATCTGCGCCTCGTCCGTCGTGTAGAGCGCAGCGGTGATCGCGCCCTTGTCTTCCGCCAGGCTCGCTGCACGGTTCACGCCGTCCTCGATATCGGCGACGGCGACGACAAAGGCGATCGGGCCGAAGCGTTCCTGCCCATAGCTTTCCGTATCCATCGCATCGACGGCGAGGATCAGCGGGGTCGCTGTGCGCGCATCGTCCTGCCCTTCGATGGCTGTTGAATTGCGCACCACCCGGCCGAGCGCGCGGGCCGTCTCGATACGGGCGAGCGTCGCAGGGTCGGCGATTGCGCCGCAGACGCCGGCAGCTCGGGCGGGATCGGCAAGCAGGCCGTCGACGGCCGCGGCGATGCCGGCTGCCACCGCGTCGAAACTCTTGTCGCCCTCGTCAGTCTTAATGCCGCCGCGCGGCACGAAAATGTCCTGCGGGGCCGTGCACATCTGCCCGGAATAGAGCGACAGCGAGAATGCGATATTGGCGCACATGCCGGCGAAATTGTCGGTCGAGCCGATGACGATGGAATTGACGCCGGCCTCTTCCGTATAGACATCGGCGTCCCCGGCATTCTCCCGCACCCAGGTGCCGAACGCGTTGGAACCGGTGTAGTCGACGATGGCGACGGCCGGGTGCTGCACGAGGTCCTTGGTGACCTCCGAGCCGGGCTCGTCCGCAGCCAGCAGCACCACATCGGCAGCAAAACCCTCCTCCACCAGAACCTGGCGGATGATCTCGACTGTGATGGCCAGCGGCAGGATCGCCGCCGGATGCGGCTTGACGATAACTGTGTTGCCGGTGGCAAGGCTGGCGAAGAGACCCGGATAGCTGTTCCAGGTCGGGAAGGTGTTGCAGCCGATGGTGAGCGAAACGCCACGCGGGACGACGCGCCAGTGCTTTTCCATGACGATCGGCTCGCCCCTGCCCTGCGGCTTCGTCCAGGTCGCCTTCGCCGGCGTTCGGGTCATTTCGGCATGGGCGTAGGCGACCGCTTCAAGACCGCGATCCTGCGCGTGCGGACCGCCGGCCTGGAAGGCCATGGCGAAAGCCTGGCCGGTCGTGTGCATGACGGCATTCGCCATCTCGAAGCTGCGGGCGTTGAGGCGTGCCAGGATTTCGAGGCAGACGCCGGTGCGCACCTCCGGCGCGGCGGCGGCCCATTGCGCAGCAGCAGCGCGCGAGGCAGCCACCAAAGTGTCGGCAGAGGCGGTCGGGTAGGTGATCCCGAGGGCCGGTCCGTAAGGCGAGACTTCCTGACCGACAGCGCCCTCTGCCGGGTGACCGGCAAGCGCGAACGGCTTTCCGAGCCGTTCCTGATAGACGGCAAGTCCGTCGTCCTTGGCGGTTTCGCCATAGATCTTGCCCGACGGCACCTCCGGATAGGCGGACCAGAAGTCGCGCTTGGCCGCCGCCTGCAAAGCTGCATCGAGCGTGGAGCGATGGCGCTCAAAAAGTCCCGTCATGGCTTACTCCTCCCAGTCAGTGCTTTTATAATTGACCGGCCGGCCGGTTTATGCAACTATTTTTTCACGGTCGCTCTGGAAAGAAGGGCGACAGGGAGGAAAACATGCCGCAATCCAGCACGATCCTGTCGGCGCTTGCCGACGGCGTCCTGAGCCTGACGCTCAATCGCCCCGACAAGCTCAATGCGTTCAACGAGGAAATGCATCTTGCGCTGCGCGCCGGGTTCGAGCGCGCCCATGCGGATGCCGACGTGCGCGCCGTGCTTTTGACGGGCGCGGGCCGTGGGTTTTGCGCCGGCCAGGATCTTGGCGACCGCGACCCGAGCAAGGGCGTGCCGGACCTCGGCCACACGATCGAGACCTACTACAATCCCCTGCTCCGCCTGATCCGCAGCCTGGAAAAGCCGGTGATCTGCGCGGTCAACGGCGTTGCCGCCGGCGCCGGCGCCAACATCGCCTTTGCCTGCGACATCACGCTCGGCGCACGCTCCGCCCGTTTCATCCAGGCCTTCGCCAAGATCGGCCTCGTGCCGGATTCCGGCGGAACCTGGAGCCTGCCGCGGCTGATCGGCGAGGCCCGCGCCAAGGCGCTGGCACTCACGGCCGAACCGCTCGGTGCGGAGACCGCCGCCGATTGGGGGCTCATCTGGCGCGCTGTCGATGACGACAAACTGATGGACGAGGCAAGCGCGCTCGCCGCCCGTCTCGCCGCCGGTCCGACCAGGGGCCTCGGCATGACCAAGCGCGCCATCCAGGCCGCCGCCACCAATTCGCTCGACCAGCAGCTCGATCTCGAACGCGATCTTCAGCGTGAGGCCGGCCGCAGCGCCGACTATGCCGAAGGCGTTTCCGCCTTCCTCGAGAAGCGCAAGCCGGAGTTCAAGGGCCAATGAGTGACGCCAGCCTTTCGCCCCAGGCGCTTGCCGAAGCCTGCGCCCGGGCCATGTGGGACGACGACAACGCCACCCGCCATCTCGGCATGGAGCTTGTATCGGTCGCACCCGGCGAAGCGTCCATCGCCATGACCGTTGCCGAAACGATGACCAACGGCCATGGCACCTGCCATGGCGGCTACATCTTCACGCTCGCCGATTCGGCCTTCGCGTTTGCCTGCAACACCTACAACCAGCGCACCGTCGCCCAGCACTGCTCGGTGACCTATATCGCACCGGCGTTCAAGGGCGACTTGCTGACGGCGACGGCACGGGAGGTGTCGCGCCGCGGACGGGGCGGCATCTACGATATCCGCATCACCAATCAGGAGGGCGAGCATGTCGCGGAATTCCGTGGCCACTCGCGAACCGTCAAGGGTACCCATCTGCCGGAGTGAGGCAGACGATCCCAGCATTCTTGGAGGAGAATTTCATGGAAGACCTGTCCCCCCGCCCCGGTGACCTCGAAGCGATCGAGACGGCCTCTCGCGACGAGCTTTCCGCGCTCCAGCTTCAGCGTATGAAATGGTCGCTGACCCACGCCTATGAGAACTCCCCCTTCTACCGCCAGCGTTTCGACGAGGCGGGCGTGCACCCATCCGACCTCAAGACACTCGCCGACCTCGCGAAATTTCCCTTCACCACCAAGAAGGACCTGCGCGACACCTATCCCTTCGGCATGTTCGCGGTGCCGCGTGAAAAGCTCGCCCGCATCCATGCCTCGTCGGGCACGACCGGCAAGCCAACCGTCGTCGGCTACACCAAGAACGACATCGACACCTGGGCGACGGTGGTTGCCCGCTCCATCCGCGCCTCGGGCGGCCGGGCCGGCGATATCGTGCACGTCGCCTATGGCTACGGCCTCTTCACCGGTGGCCTGGGCGCGCATTATGGCGCTGAAAAGCTCGGCTGTACGGTCGTGCCGATCTCGGGCGGCATGACCGAGCGTCAGGTCACGCTGATGCAGGATTTCAAGCCGCGCATCATCATGGTCACGCCCTCCTACATGCTCTCCATCCTCGATGAGTTCCGCAAGCACGGCATCGACCCGCGCGAAAGCTCGCTCGCGGTCGGGATTTTTGGCGCGGAGCCGTGGACGAACGCCATGCGCCAGGAAATCGAACAGGCTTTCGACATGCATGCGGTCGACATCTATGGCCTGTCGGAAGTCATGGGCCCGGGCGTCGCCAACGAGTGCGTCGAGACCAAGGACGGCCTGCACATCTGGGAAGACCATTTCTACCCCGAGATCATCGACCCGGTGACGGGCGCGGTGCTGCCGGATGGCGAGATCGGCGAACTGGTCTTCACCACGCTCACCAAGGAGGGCCTGCCGATCATCCGTTACC
Source organism: Ensifer sp. (assembly GCF_035999135.1). GTDB lineage: Bacteria > Pseudomonadota > Alphaproteobacteria > Rhizobiales > Rhizobiaceae > Ensifer. Next base: position 13,848 of record NZ_DASYGZ010000103.1, on the reverse strand, counting down.
GCACGCGCGACCTGACGCGGCTCCTGCCCGGCACCGCGCGCTCGATGCGCCGCATGGAAAAAGTCACCGGTCGCTCCGACGACATGATGATCCTGCGCGGCGTCAACGTCTTCCCGACGCAGATCGAGGAGCAGATCCTGAAATGCCGTGGACTGGCGCCGCATTTCCAGATCGAGCTGTCGCGCGCCGGCCGTATGGACAATATGACGGTTCATGTCGAATGTACGCTCGAAGCGACCGACGAGGGCGCGCGCGCCGGATCGGCGAAGGAGCTCGCCCACCACATCAAGAGCGTGGTCGGCGTCTCGACGAAGATTACGGTGCACGAGCCCGGCGGCATAACCCGCTCGGAAGGCAAGGCAAAGCGAGTGGTCGACAACCGCCCGAAAGAGTGAATGCCCGAAGGCGTGAACGACTGAAAGATTGAATGATGGGGCGCCAGGATAGCCCGGCACCGGGTTGACCGTATATACGAACCAAGGTCGCCGCTTATGCGGCGGCAAACAGGAAGTGAGCAAGGTAGAAAATGGCACGCACGCGCGCAGTCGATTTTGAAGAGAAACAGCGCGGCATTCTGACGAACGCGGCGGCGGTGTTCGCCGAAGTGGGCATGGAAAAGGCTTCCATGTCCATGATCGCCTCGTACAGCAATGTCTCGAAGGCCCTGCTCTACCACTACTATCCCGGCAAGGATGCTCTGATATTCGATATCGTGCGCACCCACCTGACGGAGCTCGACGGCGCGATCGAGGCGGCGGACCGCAGTGACGTTACCCCGCAGGATCGGTTGCGCCTTCTCGTCAAGGCCGTCATGAACAATTACGAAGGCCGCGACAACGAGCACAAGGTGCAGCTGAACGGCACCAGCGCCCTTTCGCAAGAACAGCTTTCCGAGCTGCAGGCGATCGAACGGCGCATCGTCAAGCGCTTCTCCAGCGTCATCCAGGAGATCAATCCTGAGCTCAATCAGGGCAGACCCCTGCTGATGCCCGTCACCATGTCGCTCTTCGGCATGATGAACTGGGTCTATATGTGGTTCCGACCGAACGGGCCGATCAGCCGCGACGAATATGCCGATATCGCAACGACGCTTATCCTCGAAGGCGTGAAAGCCGTTCGCTGAACAAGCCCCTCACCTTTCGAACTTCAGCTGTTCGAGAATGAGCGGATCGTATTCCGGAGCCCGGATGCGCCGCCGGTCGGGCTCGGGCTGAGACAGCGGTTCGGTCGCAACCAGCTTGTCTTTCGCCTCAAGCGCGAGGCGCTGATAGATGGCCGTTCCCTGGCGCTTCCACGCGATCTCATCGGCGGAAAGCGCCCGGGTGACGCGCGCCGGCGAACCCATCGCAAGGCTGTTTGCCGGGATCTCGCTGCCAGCCTTGACGAAGGCCATGGCGGCAACGATGGCATTTTCGCCGATGACGGCTTCATCCATGATCACGGCGTTCATCCCGACCATGGCGTTGCGGCCGATCCGGCAACCGTGCAGCACCGCCCCATGGCCGATATGGCCTTCCTCGCCGACGACCACGTCGAGATTGGGGAAACTGTGCACGACACAGGTCTCCTGCACGTTCGATCCCCGCTCGAGCACGATGCGGCCGAAGTCGCCGCGCAACACGGCGCCCGGCCCGACATAGCAGGCGGGGCCGATGATCACGTCGCCGATGACGATGGCGGCCGGGTGCACGAAGGCGGCGGGATCGATAACCGGGACCACGCCGTCATAGGCATAGATCTGTGTCATGGCCGCCCTCTCCTCAGCTTCTCGTCTTTGCCACCATGGTCAGAACGTCGTACTGGGCAACGGCAACGCCATTCTGGTTGGTCACCCGGCAATCCCAACGCACTTCTCCATGTTCGGCATCCGCACGCGGGTTGATCTCCTTGCAGGTCAGTTGCACCTGAAGCGTATCGCCCGGGTTGACCGGCGTGAGGAAGCGCAGGTTGTCGACGCCATAATTCGCCAGAACCGGGCCTGGCGCCGGATCGACGAAGAGGCCGGCAGCGAAGGAGACGATGAGGTAGCCGTGGGCGACGCGCCCGTCGAAGAACGGGTTGGCCTTGGCCGCCTCCTCATCCATGTGCGCATAGAAAGTATCGCCGGTGAAGTTGGCGAAGTGCTCGATATCCTCGAGCGTCACGGTACGGGATGCGGTGACGAGCTGGTCGCCGATGCGAAGCTCCGCCAGCGACTTGCGGAACGGATGCTCGCCGTCATTTTTGGCCTCGGCGTCGGCAACCCAGCGACCGGTGACAGCCGAAAGCATGGTCGGCGAGCCCTGGACGGCGGTACGCTGCATATAGTGCTTGACGCCGCGCATGCCGCCGAGTTCCTCGCCACCGCCTGCACGGCCGGGACCGCCATGGACGAGGCCTGGAAGCGGCGAGCCGTGACCGGTCGAGGTCTTGGCGCTGGCGCGGTTGCCGATCAGGACGCGGCCATGGAACGGCGCCATGCCGAGCACCACCTCTTCGGCAAAGGCCGGGTCGTTGGTGAAGACCGAGGCGACAAGACTGCCCTTGCCACGGCGGGTAAGATCGACCGCCTCTTCGGCTGTGTCATAGGGCATGACGGTGCTGACCGGGCCGAAGGCCTCGACATCGTGCACGGCCTTGGCCTCCCAGGGACGATCGCAATAGAGCAGCACCGGATTGAGAAACGCGCCGGCCTCGGCATCGCCGGAGACGACGTGAGGCGTATCGGGATTGCCCGCAACTATCTCGGCATCTGCCAGCAGGTCACGGATACGCTCCCGCACTTCTGTGCGCTGGTCGAGGCTCGCGAGCGGGCCCATGCGGACATTTTCATCCGCCGGGTTTCCAAGGACGGTTTTTCCAAGGCGTTCACCGAGTGCAGCCACCAGCACATCGCAATGGGCGCGCGGCGCGATCACGCGGCGGATGGCGGTGCATTTCTGCCCGGCCTTGGAGGTCATCTCGCGGGCGACTTCCTTGACGAAGAGGTCGAATTCCTCCGTGCCCGGCCCGGCATCGAGGCCAAGCACCGACGCGTTGAGGCTGTCGGCTTCCATGGTGAAGCGCACGGAATTGCCGATGACCGCCGGATGGCTCTTCAGCTTGCGGCCGGTCGTCGCCGACCCCGTGAAGGTCACCACATCCTGGCCGTCGACGTGATCGAGCAGATCGCCGACCGAGCCGGAGATCAACTGCACGGCACCTTCCGGCAGGATACCGGTCTCGATCATGCGGCGCACGACGAGTTCGGTGAGATAGGCCGTCTGGCTCGCCGGCTTGACGATCGCCGGCATGCCGGCAAGCAGCGTCGGAGCGAGTTTTTCCAGCATGCCCCAGCAGGGGAAGTTGAAGGCGTTGATGTGGACGGCGACACCCTGCAGCGGCGACAGGATGTGACGGGCGGCAAACGTGCCGTCGCGCGCCAGCGTCTCGACGTCGCCGTCAACCAGAACGCGGGTGTTGGGAAGCTCGCGGCGGCCCTTGGAGGCATAGGAGAGCAAGGTGCCGATGCCACCGTCGATATCGACCCAGCTGTCGGCGCGGGTGGCCCCGGTCGCGGTCGACAGCGCGTAGAACTCTTCCTTGCGCTCCATCAGCGCGAGGCCGAGCGCCTTCAGCATGGCGGCGCGTTCATGGAAGGACATGCGGCGCAGCGCCGGGCCGGCCTTTTCGCGGCCATAGGCAAGGGTGCTGGCGAAATCGATGCCGCTGGAATCGATGAAGGCGACGGGCGTTCCGGTCGAGGCGTCGAGAAGCGGCACACCCTCCCTTGCGCCGGCGGTCCAGCTGCCGCAGACATAGCTTTCGAGCCGGCGGGGCCGGGACGCCTGAACGTTCATGGTCGTTTCCTTTCAGAGCAGTTTCAGCGCGGCAAGCTGCGCATCGACATCCGCCTGCCATTCGGCAAGGAGCGTTTCATTGGGGGTGTGGCGCAGGCCGAAGCGCGCAAGTGTCGCGTAGCGCGCCGAGCCGGAATGGCCGAAGCTCGCAGCCACCCGCGGGGTCCAGTAGATGATGGAGGCGAGCGCCGCTGCGCGCGTCTCCGGCGTTGCAGCGATGCGCTCCAGTCCGGCAAGACCGAGTTCCAGGTGACGGGTCTCGCGCGGCAGGATGCGGTGAAAAACCTCCGCCAGCGGCTGGTAGGAAACACGCGACAGCTCCCGCAGCTGGACAACGCCCGCCTTGCCCATCAGCACGTTCATGACGACGGCATCGACCCAGCCCTGCAACGGGTAATGGAAGACCGAAAGGCGCATGTCGCCTTCTCGCCGGGCAGCGCCGATATCGGCGTCCCGCGGCAGGCGATCCGCCCAGGGGTGGTGCACGGCGTAGCGGCCGCCATCAGCGCCGAAGCTCTCCATGATCGCCAGCACCTGGCCGGCATGGTCGGTCTTTTCGAGCACGATGCGGGCAGCGGATATGCGCTCCTGGATACCCGGCGCATCGTTGATCACGCCAGCAAAACCGGCCGAGCCCGCAAGCGCGCTGTCGACGAAGCTGGCCATCAGCCGCAAGAGTTCGCCGCGATAGCGTGCCGGCACATTGTCCGGCGAGGTCAGCCTGCCGCCCTCAGCGAGGTAGTCTTCGATCGGCATGGTTTCCGTATCGGTCATGGCCTTCTCCTCCCGAGCATGTCCAGCGATCGGAGACCGCCGAAAATGCTATCTGTTTGTTTTCGCGCAATTCCGGACGTAAAAACCGCTTCACACTTTGTCTGGAATTGCTCAGGCGAACTCACTGGTCGTAGCTGACGACGACCTTGTCGCTCAGCGGGTAGCACTGGCAGGTGAGCGCGTAGCCCTGGCGGACTTCGTAGTCCTCGAGCGCGTGGTTGACCTCCATCTCCGTCTCGCCCTCGATGACCTTGGCCCGACAGGTGGAGCAGACGCCGGCCTTGCAGGCGTAAGGCGCATCGATGTTGTTTTCGAGCGCGGCCTCCAGCAGGCTCTGGCCGTGCTTGGGCATGTTGAAGCTGCGGGTCGCGCCATCGAGCGTGATGGTTGCCTGGCAGCTGGCATTGGCGTCGGTTCCCGCCGCACTCTGGGCGCGGGCGCGCGCCCGGCCGGGCTGCGAGGAGGCGAACAGCTCGAACTTGATCTGGTCGTCGCGCAGGCCATGGTCGCGCAGGGCTGCAGCAATCGCCAGCATCATCGGCTCGGGGCCGCAGATGAAGGCGGTGGTGACCGAGCGCAGGTCGATCCAGCTCTTGAACAGGGCCGCGCATTTCTCCGCGTTGACGCGGCCGGTGAAGAGGTCGATGTCCTGCGCCTCGCTCTCCAGCACATGCAGGACGGAGAAGCGGCCGAGATAGGTGTTCTTCAGATCCTCCAGCTCCTCGCGGAACATGATCGAGGAGATCTGCCGGTTGGCATAAACGAGCGTGAAGCGGGAGCGCGGCTCGCGCTGAAGCGTCGTCTTGATGATCGACAGGACCGGGGTGATGCCGCTGCCGCCGGCAAAGCCGAGATAGTGCTTGGAAAGCTCCGGCTCGATGTCGGTAAAGAAGGCGCCCATCGGCGGCATGGCATCAAGCGTGTCGCCAGCCTTCAGCTCTTCGTTTGCCCAGCTGGAAAAGCAGCCGCCATCCACCCTTTTGATGCCGACACGCAGCACGCCCTCGTCCCGGCCGGCGCAGATCGAATAGGAGCGACGCAGCTCCTCGCCGTCGAACTTGCGCCGGAAGGTCAGGTACTGGCCTTGGGTGAAATCGAAGGTACCGCGGTCTTCTTCGGACGGAACCAGCGTCACGACCACGGCGTCGCGGGTTTCGCGGCGCACTTCGGTAACATTCAGGGAATGGAAACGTGCCATGGCGGCGCTCATCCTTTGTCTTGGGTCAGATGCGTCTGGGTCAGATGCACTTGAAGTAATCGAATGGTTCCAGGCAGTCGGTGCAGCGATAGCTGGCCTTGCACGGCGTCGAGCCGAACTGGCTGATCTTCTCGGTCTCGGTCGATCCGCAGCGGGGACAGGCGATCACAAGGTTCGAGCGGCCGGAGAGCCGGTCGATGCGCTTCATCAGAACGCCGTCGGCCGCCGTGCCGTCGATCGGCGGGGCGATGCCATAGGCTTTCAGCTTCTCTCGGCCTTCCGCGCTGATCCAGTCGGTGGTCCAGGCCGGCGAAAGCTGGCGCTTGAGCTTCACCTGACCGATGCCGCGTTCGGTGAGCGCGCGCTCGATATCGAGATTGATCACCGATGTCGCCGGACAGCCGGAATAGGTCGGCGTGACCGTGACCACCAGCGCCTCCTCCTCCCAGGCGACATCGCGGATGATGCCGAGGTCGACAAGCGAGATGACCGGGATTTCCGGATCCGGCACCTCGGCAAGCCACGTCCAGACGTCCTTTGTTGTCGGATGTGCGGCCGTGATCATCGCGACCTCCTACCAGGTTGCGCCGGGATAGGCGCGCTGAAGAAACTGCAGCTCCGCAAGGATGAAGCCGAGATGCTCGGTATGCGCCCCGCGCTTGCCACCCTTCTGCATGTAGCCGTCGGCGGGCATCTTCAGGGTCGCCTCCTCGAGCGTCTCGCGCACCAGCGCGTCCCACGCGTCCTTCAGAGATGCCGGCTCCGGCGCAATGCCGTCAGCGGCAACTGCTGCGTCGAAGGCATCGCCCTGGAAGAGCTCGCCGGTATAGGGCCAGAGGTCGTCCAGCGCCTCCTGCATGCGGCGGTGGCTTTCCGCCGTTCCGTCGCCGAGCCGGATCACCAGGTCGCCGCTGCGCTCCAGGTGATAGGAGACTTCCTTGAACGCCTTCTCGGCGATCTCTGCGATGCGGCGGTCGCTGGAGCCTTTCAATGCCTTCAACTGCAGATAGTGCCAGGCATCGAACAGGAACTGCCGCATCAGCGTCTTGCCGAAATCGCCGTTCGGACGCTCGACCAGCAGCACGTTGCGGAAATCGAGCGTATCGCGCAGATAGGCGAGATCGTCCGCCGACCGCCCCTTGCCTTCGACTTCGCCGGCAAGACCAAGCCAAAGCTGCGTCTGGCCGATCAGGTCAAGGGCTGTGTTGGAAAGCGCGATATCCTCTTCCAGCGCCGGCGAATGGCCGCACCATTCCGAAACGCGATGGCCGAGGATGAGCGCGTTGTCGCCCATGCGCAGCAGCAACTCGAAAAGGGCGGCGTTCTCGACGGTGCCCGTTTTTTCAGGCGCGCCCATCACATATGCCCCACTTCGTCAGGAACGTCGAAGAAGGTCGGATGACGATAGACCTTGGAGTTCGAAGGCTCGAACAACGGACCCTTGTCGGACGGAGCGCTCGCGGTGATATCGGCGGAGCGCACCACCCAGATGCTGACGCCTTCGTTGCGACGGGTATAGACGTCACGGGCATTGTTGACGGCCATTTCGGCGTCCGGCGCATGCAGGCTGCCGACGTGGCGGTGGTTGAGGCCGTGCTGGCCGCGGATGAAGACCTCCCAGAGGGGCCATTCGCTGGACATGATAACTCTCCCTTGAAACGATGACTGCTTCTGGCCCGCCGATGGCGAAAGGCCTTCGTTACTCGGCCGCGACCCGCATGGAGCGACGGGCTTCGGCCTTCTCGGCATGGGCGACGAGGCCGTCGCGGAACCACGCGCCGTCGTCCCAGGCCTTCTTTCGGGCGTTGAGGCGTTCGGCGTTGCAGGGGCCGTTGCCGGCGATGACGGCGAAGAACTCGCTCCAGTCCGGCTCGCCGAAATCATGGCCGCCCTTCGCCTCGTTCCACTTCAGGTCGGGATCGGGGATGGTGAGCCCCAGATACTCGGCCTGCGGCACCGTCTGGTCGACGAATTTCTGGCGCAGTTCGTCGTTGGAGTTCTGCTTGATCTTCCAGGCCATCGACTGGGCCGAGTGCACGGAAGCGTCGTCGGAAGGGCCGAACATCATCAGCGACGGCCACCACCAGCGGTTCAGTGCGTCCTGCACCAGGGCCTTCTGCGCCGGCGTTCCCTTCACCATCTTCATCAGGATGTCGTATCCCTGACGCTGGTGGAAACTCTCTTCCTTGCAGATGCGGACCATGGCGCGGGCATAGGGCCCGTAGGAACAGCGCTGCAACGGCACCTGGTTCATGATCGCCGCGCCATCCACCAGCCAGCCGACCGCGCCGATGTCGGCCCAGCTCAGCGTCGGATAGTTGAAGATCGAGGAATACTTGGCCTTGCCGGAATGCAGCTGCTCGTACATCTCGTCACGGCTGACCCCGAGGGTTTCGGCGGCGCAGTAGAGATAGAGGCCGTGGCCGGCTTCGTCCTGCACCTTGGCGAGCAGGATCGCCTTGCGCTCCAGGGTCGGAGCGCGGGTGATCCAGTTGCCTTCCGGCAGCTGGCCGACGATTTCGGAATGGGCGTGCTGGCTGATCTGGCGCACCAGCGTCTTGCGGTAGCCCTCCGGCATCCACTCCTTCGGTTCGATCTTCTGGCCTGCATCGATGCGCTCCTGGAAGGCGCGCTCGACCGGGTCCATCTCGTCAAGGCTGCGGACGCGGGCTGCGTCGGTCTTCACCATCTGTGCGTACATGACAGCTTCTCCTGATTACCGGTTCAGACACGTTCGAGAATGAGTGCGATACCCTGGCCGACGCCAATGCACATGGTGCACAGCGCATAACGACCGCCCTGGCGATGGAGCTGGTAGGCGGCTGTCGTCACGAGGCGCGCGCCACTCATGCCGAGCGGATGGCCGATGGCGATGGCGCCGCCGTTCGGGTTCACATGGGCGGCATCGTCAGGCAGGCCCAGATCGCGCAGCACGGCAAGCGCCTGCGAAGCGAAGGCCTCGTTGAGCTCGATGACATCCATCTGGCCGATGGAAAGACCGGCACGCTCAAGCACGCGGCGGGCGGCCGGCGCCGGGCCGATACCCATGATGCGCGGCTCGACGCCGGCGGCAGCCATGGCGACGATGCGCGCCTTCGGGGCAAGCCCCTGTTCCTTGATCGCCCTTTCGCCGGCAATCAAAAGCGCTGCTGCACCGTCGTTGACACCGGAGGCATTGCCGGCGGTAACGGTGCGGTCCGGGCCGTTGACGCCCTTGAGCTTGGCAAGCTGGTCGACGGTCGTGCCGGGACGCGGATGCTCGTCGCGATCGACGACAAGCGCCTCGCCCTTTTTCTGGGCGACATGCACGGGCGCGATCTCGTCGGCAAAGACGCCGGCTTCCTGGGCGGCCGCCCAGCGCGCCTGGCTGCGGGCGGCAAAGGCATCCTGGTCAGCGCGGCTGATGCCGAAATCGCTGGCAACGTTGTCGGCGGTTTCCGGCATGGAGTCGACGCCGAATGCGGCCTTCAGCTTCGGATTGACGAAGCGCCAGCCGATGGTCGTGTCGTAGATGGCATTGGAGCGGGAAAAGGCACTCTCTGCCTTCGGCACGACGAAGGGCGCGCGGCTCATGCTTTCGACGCCACCGGCAATCACGACATCGCAGTCGCCGGCACGAATGGCGCGCGCGGCCATGCCGACGGCGTCCATGCCGGAGCCACAGAGGCGGTTGACGGTCGTTGCGGGAATGCTGACGGGCATGCCGGAAAGCAGCACGGCCATGCGGCCGACATTGCGGTTGTCTTCGCCGGCCTGATTGGCACAGCCGTAGATGAGGTCATCGACCTTCGACCAATCCATAGCCGGATTGCGATTGATCAGCGCGCTGAGCGGCACGGCAGCCAGATCATCGGCGCGGACCGAAGACAGGGCCCCGCCGTAACGGCCGATGGGCGTGCGGACAGCGTCGCAGATAAAGGCTTCAGACACGCAAGCTTCCTCCCTTGGTACCCATGGTCGAAATCCTCTCCTCGATGGATTGACCGACCGTTCGGTTACTTATTTACCATTCGATATGTCACAAATCAACGCCAATTTTCCTATTTTTTGTGACACATTCTCGCGCGAGCCATCAACATACCACAAAACAAGGGTTTTCCGTTTGAAATGCGCGTTACGCCGCGCCCGCAAGAAGCGACAGACGGCGCCTGGTCGCCTCGCTGTCGACGGGCAGCGCGCCGTCAGCCGAAACGAAATGGCGGGCAATGTGCAGGTCTGCATCGGGCGAAAGGCGAAGATAGAGGCGCGCAAACAGCGCTCTCGCGTCGTCACCCGGCCAGCCCACCGGGAGTGCGGCCTGCGGAAGTCGCGGATCGCGCAACACGACAAGGCGGAACTGGTGAACGAGCAAGAGCCGGGTGACCAAGCTTTCCAAGGCCGTCAGCCGGGCGTCTCCCGCAAGCAGGCTCTCGATCCGGCCGAACCGTGCCAGGAAACCGCGATAGGCCTCGGCATGGTAATCGAGGTCCCAGTGGTCGGCTGCAAAGGCGCCAAGGTCGCCCTCCCCGCTGACGATCTCCGCCCGAAAGATGACGGCGGGCTGCTTGAGAGGCGGCATGGCGCGCGCGCCAACGGCGAGCCTCGGCCCCAGCCGCGAATGCCCCGCCCTTTCAAGGATCTGCATCGCCTCATCGGGCCTGTCGCCCGTCAGCTGCACGAAATGCCAGTCCGTCGGTTCTGGCGGCCCGAACAGCAGTCGAGCGGCGGCGGCGAACTCCGCGCGCGCCGGCGCGGCCAGCCGATAGAAACTCCTACGACCCTCTCGCTCGCCGGACAGCTGACCGGCGGCGACGAGACGGGAAACGGCCGTACGCACGAGCGTTTCGCTGATGCCGACCTCGGCACAGATCTCGACCAGATTGCCGGTCCAGATCACGCCGCCGCGCGGCTCTACCACGTCGCCATAAACGGTGACGATAAAGCCCGCCGCCTTCAGCGGGCTTTCATCGAGGATCGCCTGCAGCTGCGCTGCATACGATTTTCCGGTCTTGTCCTTCCCCAGCAAAAGGGACTCCACTCATGATCATGCCATGGTTCACCGGACTGCATGGCCTCGATAAGCCTGCATCCGGGAACCGGATTTCCCAGTCTCGATCATGACGCATGACGACAAGACTGCAACCTTCGCCGTTCCAATAGCACGAAGGCATCCAGATTGGGCCGCTTTGACCGGCCCAATCCGCCAATAACATCAATCGAGCGTCAGCTCGAGGCGGTCGACAGCCACCTTCTCGACCTCGCTGCGCGTCAGCGGCTGCGGGCGGCAGGTGAAGGTCTCATACAGCTTCAACTGATCATCGTAGTGCGGCGACTTCTCGCCCGAGGGGCTGATGAAGCCGCTCTGGCCGGGCGGCGTCACCATGCAGACGGATGCCACCTTGTCCTTGAAGGTGATGAGGTCGCTCTGCGTGCCGCGGTTCATCGACGTGCCGATCTCGACGCCCTCGTCTTCGCCCGCCTGGGGGATGCCGAGATAGTTCTTGGTGGCGAAGACATGACGCGGCTGTGCGGCGCGCCAGTCGGCAGCCTGGTCGCTGCCGTGGTCCTTGGCGAGCGCGGCCGCCGCCTTGCCGAGAGCCGCAAGCATGACCTCGTTTTTGTCGGCGCCGTTGAAGAAGTCGTGGCGCTGGGCGATCCCGGCCCTGTCGCCAAGAAGAGCGTTGCGCAGCACCTGCGTCGGGCGCGAGATCCGGTTCAGCGCGACGGTCGGGTCGAACCCCGGCTGATCGTCCATCAGCACGTCCGCGACCATGATCTTGACCCAGCGCTGGAAGAGCGCGACGGCCGGAGCGGTGGCGCGGCCATCCTCGCCCCGGATCATGCGCCCATCCCAGTTTTTCAACTCTTTCACAAGCGCTTGGCGCGGGTCGTCGGGGCCGAGTTTCGCCGCCGCCTCGAGGAGGAACGGCAACAGCGCGCGCGCATTGATGTCGAGAAAGGCGATGTTCTCGTTGATGTCCCAAACATCCTGAGGGGTCAGCTTGTCTTTGCCGGTGATCAACGCGACGATCTCGTCCACCCGGTCCGCACCACCCCAGGGCGTCGCCTCGAAGTTGGCGACCTCGCCATGGGCCGAGCGGTTGTTCCAGTTCGCGATCCATCCCTGTTCGGGATTGTAGGTCTTCGGCGCATCGGCAAAGGCGCGGATGCCCTGCCAATCCATCGACCCATCGCCCTTGGCCGGGACGCGCTGGTCCTGCGCCGGGTTGCGAACCGGCAGATAGCCCGGCGAAACGTAGCCGATGTTCCCGTCCTTGTCGGCATAGTACCAATTGATCGTGGTGGCGACGTTCTTCGCCTGCTTCAGCCAGTCCTCGTAGCCCTGCGCCTTGGTCGAGTTGACCCAGGCAAGCAGCGTCTGGATCTCCTTGCCCTTCCAGGTCCGGTTGAAGGCATAGGCGGTATGGCTTTGCGGGTCGATCTGGCTGACGACGCCATAGTCGCTCTCATAGACCACGGTCGCAACATCCGGCTGCCCCTTGACCTTGAAGGTCTCCGGGCGTGCGCGCATGTCCTGCCATGTCCCGTTCTTGCGGTACTGCGCCGCATTGTCGGGATTGAGCTCGAGCTGGAAATAGTCGTTGACGTCGAGCGGCCCGGCGGTGGCGCCCCATGCGATCTGTCCATTGGTGCCGAACAGGACGTTCGGCACCGCGAACGGCGTCGAGCCGGTGAGATCGAAGCCGGCGCCGTGCAGACCGATCGAATAGACATAGGACGGATTGAAGTTGCCGAATTGCGGACCGTTCATCAGCATGGTCGAGCCATCGGTCGTCTTCTTCGGCCCGAGGATCCAGAGGTTCGAAGCGCGCGGTCGGGCTTCGTCGCCGCCTGGAACAGGGCGGCCGATGAGGGAAGCGAAACGGCCGCCGTCGCGAATCGGCTTGTTTTCAGCCTTGATCTGGAACTGGCCACCCTTCGGCACGGTCGTCGGAGCAAGGGGATCTTCCAGCCAGAACATCTGGTCGAAGAGTTCCGCGGCCTTTTCCTTCCCATGCTGCTTTTCGAGCGTTGCCAGCACCTTGGCGTTGTCGAGCTCGGTCGAATAGTGGGAGAAGCGACCGGCCATCGTCACGACATAGATCATCGCCACGTCGAAATCGCTCCAGGTCGTCGGCTCGATCCCGAAATCGGTGAACTGTTTCGGCAGCAGGCGGCCACGGTCGGCCAGGACTTCGGCGACACGCTTGTTGTAGCCGGCGGCATAGCCGCGAAGAATGTCACGCTCCTCCTTCGGAAGCGCCTCGATCTGCGCCTTGATGTCGGCGTGGTCGAAATCGGCGCGCGTCGCGATATCGTAGCCGAGGTGGTCCGCGCCGAGCACCGAAGACACGGTTCCAAGAGCCGAGTGCTTCGACATTTCCATCTGGAACAGGCGATCGGTCGCCACCGCATAGCCGAATCCGGCGTAGAGCCCGTAGGTGTCATCGGCATAGACATGAGGCACGCCCCAAGTGTCGCGGATGATCTCGACCTTGGACCCGGCAACAGCCGCAGCGGGAACGAGCGGCGCAAGGGCGGCTGACAACAGCAAAGCGGCAAGCGCGGGTCGGCGGGTGTGGAACATTCTTTCCTCCTGACATGTTCTCGGCGCGCACATCCTCCATGGCGCCCGGCAACAATTACATTGACCGACCGGACGGTCAATGTTTTTTCGTCATTGCTTGCATCTCTCCAGGCAGGCGCTGCTTCTGACAAGCAAATCGCCTCTTCCGCTCACGCCGAATACCAGCCGTGACCACAGCCACCGACACGCGCGTGCGTTCTATACGAGCCATGACGCGGCGATATCAGGAATCCGCTTGAGCTCAGTCTCGGCTAGGATAAACACCCAACGGGTGCCAACCATGACGTGGGTGGCGAGGCAGGTTTGCGATGACGACGAATATCAAATCCAGCGCACCGGCGACGAACCGTCTCAAGATCGGTTTCGTGCTTGCCCGGTCCTTCACGCTCTCCGCCTTCGCGCTGTTCGTCGACACGCTGCGGCTGGCGAGCGACGAGCTCGACAGGTCGCGCCGGGTTCGCGCTGACTGGCAAGTGCTCGGCAATACACGG
>NZ_DASYGZ010000070.1:0-65858 GCF_035999135.1 Ensifer sp. | reverse complement strand
GGTTTGCATCATGCAAAGCAGCCTGTGAGAAGTTTGTCCTGGGAATACGCATGGGTCCTGGAAGAGCTAGAGACATCGCCGCGGGGCCTTCTAAGCGATAGGAAATGAAGGTTAACAAGTCCCTTCCAACGCCCCGTTTCGGGCCGGAACCGGTGGGCGATTGCCGTCATTCTGTGGGCTGGATGCAACGGCAAGGCCCGGTTCTCCAAGGCCGGCGCGCGGTCCCGTCGAGATCGTCGCATCATGGAAAATATTTCTTTAAGGACGCTGCCGCCGCCACTTGACGCGGCCTGCTGCGGTGGCGGGTTACCGCCCCTACGTCAAAAACGAATCGAGCCGGCGTGAGAAGCTCACGCCGGCTCCGAAAAGAGCCCAAAAAGGCAGGCGCAGACTAGAGCATCCTGACTTCAAGTGGAATCACTTGCGGGCGTCCTTTGCGCGTTCGCATGGACTCACCACGCGCTAGTCTTTGCGACCGGACACGAAGGCTGCGTGCTGCCTGGCCAGAAGCTCGACCGCCTCTTCGATGAAGGCGGGATCGACGTCGGCCGAGAACTCGATGCGCACGGTCTTGCCGTCACGCCTGATCTTGGCGAAGGCGCGGCCGCCGGCATCGACGAGCACGTCCGGCCGGGTGCTTTCCACCTTCGGCTTGCGCGACAGGCGGGCAAAGACGATCTGGAAGCGATGATCGCTTTCGGCTTCGAGGAAGCGGCGCGTGCGGCACTCTTCCTGCGCCAGTTCCACCGTCGCCATATCCTCAAGCAGCGCGCCGAACGCCATCCAGCGCTCGCGGCCGACCTTCGGCGCCGGGCCGATCGCCCGGGCAATCGCCGGCGGCACGCCTTCGGCCACCTGGAGCAGGCGCGACAGCTCGCTCTTCTGCACCGCAAGCGCCTCGCCGATCACCTTGCGGTCGAAGCCGCGATCGGCAAGGGCGGACGCGAACATCGCCCTTTCGATGAAGGACAGGTTGCGCCGCTCGGCGTTCTCCTTGCCCTGGGCGAGCACCAGTTCGTCATCGGTGAGCGCCCGGACGATCGCCTTGACCTTGATGCCGAGGCTGCGCACGGCATTGAGGCGGCGGTGGCCGTAGGCGGTCTGATAGCGGCCCTTCACCTGCGGGTGCGGGCGCACCAGGATCGGCGACTGCTGGCCGCTGTCGCGGATGCTGTCGGCCAGCGCCAGGAATTCCGGATCGTCGATTTCGCCGTCCGTGAGACGATCCCCGACGAAGGAGGCATCGATCAGGTCCGGATCGAGCTCGACGACGCGCTCGCCCTGATGCAGGGCCTCGCGCAGCGAACGCGCCTCTTCGGCCTCGCGGGTGATGCTCCCAAGCGAAAGCCCCATGGCCTTGATGGCGCCGGAGGCTGCGCGCGGCACGTCGGCAGAAGGCGTATTGGCCGCAACCGGCTTTGAAGCCTGAGGGGCAGCAGCCGGCGCATTGTCGACGGGATCGGCGACCGAAGCGCCGGGCGCGACATTGCCGGAAAACAGAGCACGCAGTTCGTTCTTGCGGTTGCCAGCCATCGGATCAGCGCCCCCAGGCCGCATGAATGAGCGTTTCGATCTCGCCATTGACGGCGTTGAGCGATTCAATCGCCCGGTCATAGGTGGCGCGGGTGAAATTCTCCCGGCCGACCTCGTAGAGCGTCTGCTTGGTCAGGCCCGCATCCGAAACTGCTGTCGATTTCACCATGGCCGAGGTCAGCACTCGGTCGCCGAAGAGCGAGCGCATGAACCCGACGATCTGCGCCTGCGGCCCGTCGTTGGGCTCGAAGCGGGTGACGAGGTAGCGCAGGAAATCGAAGTTGAGCTCGCCGCCGGCCTCGCGCACGACACTCAGCAGGTCCGACGTCATGTAGAGGAACTGGTTCATCGAGGCGACGTCGAGCATCTGCGGATGCACGGTGACGACGACGGACGTGGACGCGCAGAGCGCCGACAGCGTCAGGTAGCCGAGCTGCGGCGGGCAATCGATGATGACGACGTCATAGTCGTCGGCAACGCTGGCAAGCGCTGCCTGGACGCGGGCGAAGAACAGCGGACCGGCGTCCGTGCCGTTCTGGCGCGCACCCAGCGCCTGCGGCGTCGTGTGCTCGAACTCCTGCAATTCAAGGTTACCCGGAACGAGATCGAGGCCGTCGAAATAGGTCTTGCGAATGATGTCCTTCAGCGGCCGCGCCTCGGCGTCATACCGGATCGCACCATAGAGCGTGTCGTTGCCGGTGAGGTCGAGTTCCGGCTGGTAGCCGAAGAGCGCCGAGAGCGAGGCCTGCGGATCGAGGTCGACGGCAAGCACCCGGTGGCCGGTCATGGCGAGATACTGTGCGATGTGCACCGACGACGTGGTCTTGCCGGAACCGCCCTTGAAGTTGGTGACGGAGATCACCTGCAGGTGTTCGCCCGCTTGCGCGTCACGCCACTTGAGATAGCTGCGCGCCTTGGCGGCATTGCCCTTGGCGAGCGCCTGCTCGGCAAGATGCCGGCGAAGCGCGTTGATGTCGGCGAGCGAATAGGACCGGCGGCCGCCGAGCCCGGTATCGGGCTGCGGGCCTTCGCCGGCGAGCGACAACTGCCTGAGATAACCATCGGAAACGCCGATCAGCTTGGCCGCCTCGCCTGACGTGAAGCTGCGCAGCGTCTTCATCGCGGTCGGCGGGAACAACCGCTCGCGCATGGCCTTCAGCTGTTCTGAAAGCGCACGGGCATCCGCCGCGATCGCTTCGTCCGCGGGGCGGCGGGTCTGGGCGTCCGCGTCCTGCCTTGCCTGGGTTGCCGTCATCGTCATCTCGCCATACTCCTTGCATGCATCGCGGTGAAACGTTGCGGCGATGCACTAACAGAGATTTAATCCAAATACGGCCAATCAGCACTTATTCGAAAAACTCCGTAACAGAGATGCCGGACCTTGCGATTCGCGTCAAGAGTCGGCCGGTCGATCGGCGGCGTTTGCCAGACAAGCAGCGGCACTCCGACGCAAACAAAAAAACGCCCGCGAGGGTGTCGCGGGCGTTTGTCGTGCGGAGAAGGACGATCAGATCTTCGGACCGATATGATCCGGAATCGGGCACTGGTAGGGCTTGCCTTCGGTCTTTTCGCGCCATTCGGCCTTTGCCCGTTCCAGCAGATCGGGGTTCAAAATCAGGTCGAGGCCGGTCGCCGCCAGCGACTTGGCCGCATGGGCGAAGGCCTTGTGGGCGGCCGGGCTCTTGCCCTGAGCCACCACCTGCCAGGTGTGCGGCGCAGTCCCGATCGCCCAGGCCGGCGCCCAGCATTGCGCCGTCGGCGTGATCCAGCTGACATCGCCGACATCGGTCGATCCGGCGCGGAAATGCGACTGCCCCTCGAAATCGCGAAGGCCGAGATGCAAGCCTGTCGAGCCGTCCATGCGGCCGTTGGCAAAGACGTCGCCCTTGATCTGGTAGAGCCGGATGCTGCTTGCGATCGCCTCCGGTGTCAGTGTCTTCTGGATCTCACCGGCAAAGGCGATATCCGCCTCGTCGAACGGCACCGGGCCGAGGGCCACCATGTTCTCGTGGATCGCCGTTTCCAGCGCGATGTTGGGCAGAAGGTTGGTCGCGGCGCGGTCGAAGACGATCTCGACCTCCGTCTCGGTCATCATCGCAGCGCCCCTGGCGATCTTGTCGATGCGGGCGGCCAGCGCTAGGGCCTCCGGCATTTGCGGCGCGCGCACCAGATAGAGCGCCTCTGCGCGCGCCTGCACCACGTTTGCCGCCTTGCCGCCGGCATCCGTGATCGCATAGTGCACACGGCAATCCTGCGGCATGTGCTCCCTTAGGAAATTGACGCCGACATTCATCAGCTCCAGCGCGTCGAGCGCGCTGCGGCCGAGATGCGCGCCGTTCGAGGCGTGCGCCGCGACGCCCTTGAAGCGGTAGTAGATTTCGAGAACGGCAAGGTTGTTGGTCGAGCGCACGCCATTGAAAGGCGCCGGATGCCAGGTGAGCGCCGTATCGACATCGGAGAAAATGCCGGCGCGCGCCATGAAGGTCTTGCCGGAGCCGCCCTCCTCGCCCGGGCAACCATAGTAGCGCACGGTGCCCGGGAGCCTGTTGTCCTTGAGGTAGCGGGCGAGTGCTACGGCGGCGAGCAGCGATCCGGTTCCGAGCAGATTGTGGCCGCAGCCGTGGCCCGTCGCGCCCTCGACCTCCGCCCGTGCTTCGGCAATCCCTGCCATCTGGCTGAGACCGGCCAGCGCATCAAACTCGCCGAGAAAGGCGATGACGGGAGCGCCCTCACCCATCTCGCCGACAAAGGCCGTGTCGATCTCCGCAAGCCCGCGCGTCACCCGGAACCCATGCTTCTCGAGCATGGCGATCTGGGTTGATGCCGACTTCTCCTCGTAAAAACTCAATTCCGCATGCGCCCAGATCGCATCGCTCATCGCGGCGAATTCGGGCTTCAGGGCTTCGATGGTCTCGACAAGGGCGGAGAGTGCGGACGGCTTGGGCATGAATCTTCCTTTTGCGACGGCGTGTGCGGTCGCATCAGCTTTTTTCTGTCGATGAGTGAAGATGGCGGCGGAGCGCCGCCATCCCTTTTGTCAAATCAGCGGTTGGGGCCGGATCAGTCGTCGAGCGTCACTTCCCAGAGGCGGGTGTTCGACTGCCAGACCGGCTCGCCGTGCAGCTTCTTGGTGGCGCCCCAGATGTCGACCATGTCGTACATGAAGATGCCGGGGACCTCGTCGAGCATCAGTTGGTGGAACTCGTCGAAGATCGCCTGGCGCTTGGCCTGGTCGGCCTCGACATAGGCCGCCTTCATCAGCTCGATCGCCTTCGGGTTGTCCCACATCAAGGACGCGTTCTTGTCCTTGTTGCCGACGTAGAAGCTGTACATCAGCGCCGGGTCGAGGCGCGGCGAGACCGACTGCGAGATGACCTGGTAGTTGCCGGAACGGCGGCGATCGACCTGGGTCGCGTAGTCGAGCACCTCGATCTGCACGTTGAGGCCGACCTGCTGCATCATCGCCTGGGCGATGACCGCTGCCGGGAAGCTCGGCACGTTGCCACGCTTGTTGGCGATGATGGTGATCGGCTCGCCGTTGTAGCCGGCTTCCGCGAGATCCTTCTTCGCCTTTTCCAGATCCATCGGGATCTTCTTCTTCTGGACGTCGGAGTAGAAAACCGAGTCGGCCGAAACCATCGACGCGTTGGCTTCGCCGGTGCCGTTGGACGCGGCGGCGACGAGCTGATCGAGATCGAGGGCCTCTGCCATGGCGCGGCGCACCTTGACGTTGCTCAGAATCTTGTCGCGGGTCTGGAAATAGAGCAGGTTCTTGCCATTGTTGCGCTTGACGATGAGCTGCATCGTGTCGCTGTCCTTGAACTCGGCGATGAGATCGGCCGAGACTTCGGCGGTGTCGAGCGCGCCCGAAAGCAGACCCGTCTTCACCGTCGAGGCATCCGGGATGACCATGAACTTGATCCCGTCGACGAGCGGCCGCTTGGAACCGACCATGCCATCGGGCTTGCCGTCATTGGCGGGCGAGGCGTAGTCGGCGTTCTTTTCAAGCCGAACATATTCGCCCTTCTTCCATTCCGCCCACTTGAACGGCCCGGTGCCGATGGGTGCAACGTAAGCGCCGTCAGCGCCAACGGAATCCTTGGAAACGATGCCGGTGTAACCGCACTCCGGGCGCGCCATCAGGCCGAGGAAGACCGCCGATGGCTTCTCGATGCTCATGGTGACGGTCGCGGCGTCCGTGGCGGCAACATTCGTCACCTTGATCGACTTGCTGCCGTCGAAGTCGCCGGCGCAGGTCCACTTGGTCTCCGGCTTCATGTAGCGGTTCCAGTTCCACACCACGTCCTCGGCCGTCAGCGCCTGGCCGTTGTGGAACTTCACGTCGTCGCGCAGCTTGAAGCTATAGGTCAGGCCGTCAGGCGAAACCTCGAAGCTTTTGGCAAGCAGCGGCTTCACTTCACCGTTTTCGGCGTAGCCGACCAGGCCCTCGACAATGTGGAAGATCACCGAGTCGGTGTTGCCGTCGCGGTTGACGCCGGGCTCGTTGCTGCGGATGTCTGAACTCTGGGCGACAGTCAGATCGCGGGCGTGGCCAAGCGCGATCGCGCTCATCAGCATGGTTCCGGCGAGAAGTATGGTTTTCATTGGTTCCTCTCTCTTTTCTCTTTGTTGGTTGTCGGTTCAAAAGGCGCGCCAGCAGGCCTGCGACAGCTTGCCGATGGTTTCGAGCGCGATGGTGTAGCCGGGCGTGCCGTCGGGCATCAGCGCCGGCACGCCGTCGGTAAAGGCAGCAATCGCGTAGAGCGGCTTGCCGTCGCGATAGACGACGCCAGCATCCATCCGGCCACGTTTGCCGCGACCGCCCTTGCAGGCGACCACTGTGTCGAAGGGCAGCCGCGCGCGGATGCCGTAGCGCAGCACCTGGTTCTTCAGTGTTTTCAAGGCAAAGGCGGCCAATTCGGCAGAAACGCCGAGCCTGGCGGCCGCAGATGCGTCGTCCTGCGCCGCCAGGATGAGTTCCAGCAGCATCACCTGGTCCGCGGCCGTGGTCGTGGTGACGTCGGCGAGCGAATGATCGGGTTTCAGGGCCAGCGGCGGAATGAGGAAACGGTGGTGCGTTCCCGCCATGCCGAGCGCCTTGCAATATCCGTCGACCTCGTCGAGCGTCAGGCGCTCGAACACCATCTTGGTGCAGACATTGTCGCTCAGCACCATCATGCCGACGATCGCGTCGCGCAGCGAAATGACGATGCCAGGCGTCAGATAGCGGAACATGCCGCTCGCCACTTCCTCGGCGAAACGCGCCTCATAGGTGATGCGCTCGTCGAGATTAAGCCGCCCCTCGGCCACCGCCTTCAACGCCGCCATCATGATCGAGGTCTTGCGGGTGCTGGCCGACGGGGTTTCCTCGCGCTCGCCGCGACCGATGGTTTCGCCGGTCACGAGGTTGCGCACGAGGAAGCGCGTGATGAAGGTTTGAGCATCTGCGATCGCGTTGAGTTCGGCAGCGAGAACGCCGGACTTTAGGTCGTTCATCATCTCAGGCCTCCAGCCGCCATTTGAGGGTCACGCCGCCGGTCTGGTTGAGATCGAGCGCCGGGATCGCCGACAGCAGCTTGCGGGTATAGGCTTCCTTCGGCGCGTCGAAGATCCGGTCGCGGTCGCCCTCCTCGACGATGCGGCCGTCCTGCATGACGATGACGCGGTCGGCCACCTGCTCGACCACCCCGAGATCGTGGCTGATGAACAGGCACGAGAAGCCGTAGCGCTTCTGCAGGCTGGAGAAGAGCTCCAGCACCTGCGCGCGAACGGTCACGTCGAGGGCCGAAACCGGCTCGTCGGCGATCAGGAATTTTGGCCGGCGGGCGATGGCGCGAGCAATCGCAACACGCTGGCGCTGGCCGCCGGAAAGTTCATGTGGATAGCGATTGGCGAAATCGGTGCTGAGGCCGACCTCTTCCAGGGTTTCAAGCGCACGGCGGCGCTTGGCCGGCGTGTCGAGATCCGGCACCAGCCGCAGCGCTTCCTCGACCAGCGCCTGGATGGTCATGCGCGGATCGAGCGATGAGTATGGGTCCTGGAACACCATCTGGCAGTTCAGCCGATAATCGCGCCAGTCGGCGCTGCGCTCGCGCCCCTGGAACAGGATCTCGCCTTCAGACTGCGCGACAAGGCCGGCAATCGTGCGCCCGAGCGTCGTCTTGCCGGAGCCCGAGCCGCCGACCAGCGCCACCACCTCGCCGACATGGATGTCGACGCTGACGCCATGCAGCGCCCGCTTCGGTTCGTGTCTTCGAAACAGCCCCTTGCGGCCGGGATAGTCGACGACGATGTTGCGGGCCGAGACCATCGGCGTGCGGGACAAATCGAGCCCGCGGGCAGCGCCCCGGTAGGGCAGCGACGACAGCAGCTTGCGGGTATAGGGATGCTGCGGCGCCTGCAGGATGTCTTCGGTGAGCCCCTGCTCGACCACCACGCCCTTTTCCATCACCACGAAACGGTTGGTGTAGCGGGCGACCATCGGCAGGTCGTGGCTGATCAGAAGCACCGCGGTGCCCTCGGCCTGCGTGAGCTCGACCATCAGTTCCATGACATCGCGCTGCACGACCGCATCGAGCGCCGTCGTCGGCTCGTCGGCAATCAGCAAGGCCGGTTTCAGGAGCATCACCGACGCCAGCATGATGCGCTGGCGCATGCCGCCCGAGAACTCGTGCGGATAGGATGTCAGCGCCCGTTCGGGCTCGCGGATGCCGACGCGTTTCAGCATCGAGAGGATCGCCGTACGACGCTCGTCGACCGACATCTTGGTGTGGAGGATCAGGCCCTCCTCGAGCTGCCGGCCGATGGTCATCGACGGGTTGAGCGACGTCATCGGCTCCTGGAAGACGACGCCGATCTCGCCGCCGCGAAGCTGCCGGAGGTCGCGGTCTTTCATGGCAAGCACGTCGCGGCCCCGGTAGAGGATGCTGCCACCGGCGTGGCGGACGGCCGGCGGGATGAGACCTATGATCGCCCGGGTGGCAAGCGTCTTGCCAGACCCGCTCTCTCCGACGATGCCGACGATCTCGCCGGGCGCGACGTCGAAGCTGACGTTCCTCACCACCTGGTTGCCGGAATGGGTCACGGCAAGCGAAAGACCATGAACGCTGAGAAGAGTGGTGCCGGTCATTTCAGGCCTCGCATGCGGGGGTCGAGGCGGTCGCGCAGCGCGTCACCCAGAAGATTGATGCCAAGAAGCGTGAGCGCGATGCAGAGACCCGGGAAGAAACCGAGCCAGACGGCCTGTTCGATGAAGGGGCGGCCGGCAGCCAGCATGTTGCCCCAGGTGGGCGCCGGTGGCGGCACGCCGAGACCGAGGAAGGAAAGAGCGCTTTCAGACAGGATCGCCCAGCCGAACATCGAGGTCGCAAGCACCGTGATCGGCGCCACGCAGTTCGGCAGGATATGGCGCAGCATCGTATAGATCTCGCCATTGCCCATCACCCGAGAGGCCTCGATGAATTCGCGTTCGCGCAGCGACAGCACGGCGCCGCGCACCACGCGGGCCATCGACGGGGTATAGGCGATGCCGAGCGCGAAGATGATGCCGTACTGGTTTGCGCCGAAGACGGCGAGCAGGCCGAGCGCCAGGAGGATGCCGGGAAAGGCGAGCAGCGCGTTGTTGATCGCCATGATCACGCCATCGACCCAGCCGCGTGAATAGCCGCTGACAATGCCGATGAAGGTGCCGCAGACGACGGCGAAGGCGACGGTGAGGCAGCCGATCCAGACGCTGGCGCGCGCGCCCACCATCAGGCGGCTTGCGACATCACGACCGAACTCGTCGGTACCGAGCCAATGGGCGGCACCCGGAGCGGCGAGCCGCGACGTGAAACCGAGCGCCATCGGGTCATAGGGCGTCCACAGGAGACCGATGAGGGCGACGAGAACGAGCAGGCCGATCAGGCCGCCGCCAATGACGCCGTTGAAGGTGAGCTTTCTCATTCTGCCACCACCCGCGGATCGAAGAGAGGATAGAGAAGGTCGACCACAAGGTTGACGACGACGTAGGAGAAGGCGACGAGCAGCAGGCAGCCCTGGATCACCGGGTAGTCGCGCTGGAAGATCGCGTCGACCATCAGCCGTCCCAGGCCGGGGATGGTGAACACCGTCTCGATGACGGCGATGCCGCCAAGCAGGTTGCCGAGGATCAGGCCGATCATCGTCCAGGTCGGGCCGAAGGCGTTCTTGAAGGCATGGCGCCAGAGAACGGCGCTTTCCGAGAGCCCCTTGGCGCGGGCATGGGTGATGTAGTCTAGCCTCAGCACTTCGAGGGTGGAGGCGCGCGCCATGCGGATGATCACGCCCATTTCGTGGATGACCAGCGTCATGACCGGCAGCACCAGATAGAGAAGGCCGGCCTTCCAGTTCTCGGTGATCGGCACGTAGCCGAGCACCGGCAGCCAGCCGAGCTTGAGGCCGAAGGCGAGCAGCAGCAGGAGGCCGAGCCAGAAGGTCGGGATCGACAGAAGCACGGTCGCCGTGCCGACCAGAGCAAGGTCGGTCAGGCTGTTCTGCCGCCAGGCGGCGATGACGCCGGCCGGCACCGCAATGAGGCTTGCGAGAAACACGGCGATGACGACGATCTCGGCGCTCACCATGAAGCGGGTGAGCACGAGATGCAGCACCGGCTCGCCGGTCACGATCGACGTGCCGAAATCGCCCGACAGGATGTTGCCGGCCCAGACGACGAATTGTTCCGGTATGCTGCGGTCGAGACCGAGGGTCGTGCGCATCTCGGCGATCTGCTGCGGCTCGGCCATGTCGCCGAGCATCAGCGCTGCCGGATCGCCAGGAATGAGGCGGATGAGCGTGAAGACGGCCACCGAGACGATGACGATCGTCGGTATCGCCATCACGAGACGATTGAGAATGAACTTGATCATGGGTTCCCCGTACTGAGGCTGGCCGCACCGCGTTACCGCGATTCTCCAGCCCGTCGGCTCTTGTTGGGGAAACTATGATCGATTGGAAAAAATCGCGCAATATTATGAGTAAACGTCATATCTCTATGACAAGGACATGACACGCCATCCGGGCAGGCGGCAACGCCACGCGGAAAGCTTTATTCCGGATGCCTTGTGAAGGACGAGCGTGGGCGAGATCGGCCCTGAGCCTCCAGAAGCAGGCTCCAGGCGGTCCTCAGTCGATCGAGTTCGGCCCTGTCGGGAATTTGACGGCAAAGCTCTCGCACAGTTGTGGCCGAGGCCGTGCCTCCGACAGCGGCAAGAGCCGCATGGGCGCGAAGCTCCAGAAGGCGTGCGTCCATCCTTCGCGCCGTTTCGACCGAGAGGCCGAAATGGGTTTCGCACTCCTGCTGATAACGCTGACCGAGCTGGCGCAGGCATGTGGCGCGAACGAGATGAACGGACGGCGCGAAAAAATGCTGGGCGGTGGAAACGAGGTCCCTCAGGGCCCCACCGCTTTCCTCGAGCGCCGCCTCCGCCTCGCCGTTGAGTGCGCGCACCTCCGCTAAGATCGAGCGAAACAGGGGCAAGCCGAGAGACGTGCGCGAGCGTGCGTTCGCGACGGTTTCATGCAGGTCGTCGACGTTGACGAGCGCCGCGCCCCTGAGCACAGCCGTAGCCCAGGCTTCGAATATGCCGCAGTGAAGCCCCCAGACGGGAACCGCATGCTCGGTGCAATACTCCCTTCCCTCGCTCGCCAGATCGAGCGTGCGCTCGGGATCGCCAAGAAAGTAGTTCAGGAAGCATGCGGCGGCATAGGCCCAGCCGAGTGTTGGCGGATGATTGAGCCGCCGGCCATAGGCAAGGTTCTTTTCGGTCAGACTGGACGCAAATCTGACGTTCCCCTGAGCGCCGACCGCAACGGAGCGAAACGCGCGCGAGGCGACAAGGCAGTCAGCGCCGTAGCGTGTCGCCATCTGTCCATCCCGGTCCGGGTCGTACATGCCGTCCAGCGCCTCGAAATGCCTGAGCGCATCCGCGAGGTCCCCGCCAAAAAAGCTGAGGTAGCCGAGCATCCTGTGGGCCTGGCACATGTGGCCTGCGTCGGCGTCCTTGGTCGCCATCTCCATCATCTTTTCCGCCGGTTCCCGCGCCAGCCCGAATTTCGAGGCGAAGTGATAGCCGGAGAAGATGCCGTAGGTCAGGTCGAAGCGCTGCTGGCGCGCGCCGACCGTGTCGATCAGCTCCAGCGCGCGCGAATAGGCGCTGATCGTGTCGGTTGCCGCCGGCCCGCTTGCCACATAGGACGCCTGGCCGAGGCACAGGCAAAGTTCGAATTCGAGCCGCTGCGTTTCCGGCCCGGCTTCGCTCAGGGACATCCACTTCTTGCCTTCACGCAACTGACTGACAGCCTCGGGATAGGCGGATCTTCGCAGTGAATTGCGGCCCGCCGCCAGCCAGTACTCAGCCGATGCCTGCGGCCGGTCCGACATCGCCAGATGTGCGGCGACAACTTCGGGCTCGGTTGCGACCTGCTCGGGAAACTTGGAAATCACCACTTCGGCAATCCGGCCGTGAAGCTGGCGCCGTGCCGCCAGCAACATGCTTTCATAGGCGGCCTTCTGTATGAGCGAATGCTTGAAACTGTACTTCTGGTCTTCGGCCGGGTCGCACTCGAGAACCAGGCCAGCGGTTTCGAGCTGGTAGAGCGCCCGGCGCACCAGGCGCGGCGGCAGCATCGACACGAGCGACAGGTGGTCCGACCGGAACTCCCGGCCAAGCGCTGCGGCGATCTGCGCGACTGCCTTGGCCTCGGGCAACCTGTCGAGGCGCGCGGTGAGACTGTCTTGCAGGCTGGCTGGTATTCCCGCTTCGGGAAGCGCACCGACCGTCTCATATCGCGTTCCGACAAGCCGCACGCAGCCGCTTTCCACCAGGGTTTTGGCAAGCTCTTCCACGAAAAGCGGCACGCCGTCCGTTCGCAAGACGATCTCGTTCGAGACGATGGCGGGCAGGGTTCCACCGGCCACCCGGTCCGCCAGTTCCCTTGCTTCGCGCTCGTCCAGCCCGCGAAGGGTGCAATGGCGAACGTGAGCCAACTGCCACCATGCCTGTGGAGGCACATAATCGGGCCGGCCGGTAATGATCAGGAGCACCGGTTCGTGGGCGACCAGGTTGGCGATGAGATCGAGATAGTCCGCCGTCGTCGGATCGATCCAGTGCGCATCCTCGACAATCGCAAGAACGGGAATGCGCCTGGCGAGGCGTGTCAGTTGCTCCGCCAGAGCCGAAAACAGCCGGTCACGTTTCTCCGAAGGCGTTGCCGGCGACGGCGCGGCAGCGCCGGACATCGGAAGCGCCAGCATCTCCATGATCAGCGCGACCTCCTCGCTGTTGGCGTCCGTCACCTTCAGGAGCGAATTCAGCTTCGTCGCCCGCGTCTCGTCATCGTCCGAGGTCACGAACCCGGCGGCATCCGACAGTTGGGCGATCAAAGGCCTGAGAGCACTGTTCTGATAGTAGGGCGAACAGTGATAGCGCATGCCGATATGGGGTTCCGCGTGGATCCGGTCGGTCAGTTCCCGGATCACCCGGGTCTTGCCGATCCCGGCCTCCCCGTCGAGCACGACCACCTGTCCGTGGCCGCCCCGCGCCGTCTGCCATGCCGACCAGAGAAGGGCTGCTTCCGCGTCGCGCCCGACGAGCGGGATCACATGGCTCGCGGAACGGGGCTGAAACCGCGCCTTCTGGTGAATTTCGGCGATCTGGTAGGCGCGCGGCGGCAAAGCGAACCCCTTGAGCGACTGCGGCCCCAGATCGACGAGCACGAAATCGTCGCCGAGCAACTCGGCCGCGGACGAGGAAACAACGGTATGGCCGGGAGAGGCTACGGTCTGCAGGCGCGCTGCGAGGTTCGGCGTTTCGCCAACAACCTCAATCTTCGAACCGCCGGCGATGTTGCCGAGCACGACCCAGCCGGTGGCAATGCCTGCCCGGGCGCGCAGGTTCTTGCCGATCGGATCCTGCAGTTCGCGCAGGGCCTCGTGCACGGCCTCGGCGGCAAGAACGGCCCGTTGCGCATCGTCTTCATGCGCCTGGGGCCACCCGAAATAGGCCATCAGCCCATCGCCGAAGGACTGGGCGACATAGCCTTCCAGCCATCGGATTTTCGACGCGGCGACGCGGTGAAACTGCGCGATGGTGAGGCTCAGCGTCTCGGGGTCGGTCGCGGTCGCAAGAACCGTGGAATCGACGATATCGAGAAACAGAATGGTGAGGTGCCGCCGTTCAGCGGGCGCATAGGATTCGAATTCCGTCTGGAGGACCGTGGCTACCGCCATCGAACCTCCCGAAGCCGCCGCCTTCAGGATCGCGCGCCGGTCGCCGAGCGCTGAAACGCCGATTTCCTTCAGGTCGGCATCAGTCAATTCGGCAAGCTGCGAGACGGCAATATGGTTTGCCTCGAACGCGTCGACGTAATTGACCATGCCAATCGCGCGAAGCCAGTCCGCGACATTCATCGGAGCTTCTCCCGCCATGCTGCAATGCAGAATTGTCTAATTTAACGCCGTATAGTTTAATTGTCATGCGATCAGAGAGGTAGTCTAAGGGGGCATTAAAATGCGCGCCTGGCTGATTTCTTGCCTATCGACCATCACAACGACGTCTCGGCAGTTCGAGGGCCGCTTTCGGCCCTTCGCGTTCGTCTCCGTCGACGGGATCACGGAGGCCGACAATGGCTAGTCCTCGCAAGCCTCCCGGCACCGATGGCATTCCGTTTGTCGGCAAGCTGATCGACCTGGCCGATTTCATGGTCCTCAGCGGCTGGGAGAAGTTCTTTGAACGCCGTCTGCAGCGCCACGGCAGCACGGTTTTCCGGACGCCCTTGTTCCAGAAAACGGTGATCGCAACCGACCACAAGGCCATTTCCGTCCTCTTCGGCAGCAGACCCTTTGTTCAGGACTATGGATTCGGCACTGCGATCCCGCCAAGGCCGCTGGTGGGCCATGTCGTGCCCAGCGTCTTTGAAACCGGCGAGCCGCACGACAATCCGAAGGCGTTCTATTTTGCCCTTCTTCGCCACCGGGCAGCAAGCCTGCCCGACGTCTTCGAGGACGTTCTGCGCGACTACGAGCTGCGCTGGGCGAAGCTTCGCCGCTTCGGCTGGCGGGACGAGATCGAGGACTTCGCCATGGATTTCGTGCTCAGGTGGCTCCTCGATCTGAAGTTCGATACCGCAAAGGTACGGTTGATCTACAACAACATCTTCACCAACCGCGCCTGGCGCATCGCGCGTCATTTTCCATGGACGCGGTATTCGCGCTCGCTGCGGTATTATGATGAGTACGTACGCGCCATCGAGGGTGCGAACGGTTTCGCCGCGATCATGAAGCTCGCCGGACAATTCGGGCTTTCCGACAGGACCTTCGTCGCAAAGCAGGTCGCGTTTCTCGCCGGCATGAACTCCTATCTGGGGCTCCAGTGCCTGTTCAAGTCCATCGTCGGCGAGCTCAGCATGCGACCCGACATTCACGACGAGCTCGCACGACAGCTCCAGGGATCGACCGACCCCTTCTCATCGCCGGGTGTCGGCGCTGTCGACGCCTTCATCATGGAGATCCTGCGCCAGCACCCGCCGGTGTTTTTCATCTTCGGGCGCGCGGACGAGGACGTGGTGCTGGAATCGTCAAGCGGAGCATTTGAAATCGCCAAGGGAGAACGGCTGATGGGCGTCATTCCCTTCGCGCATTGCGATCCGGCGGCGTTTCCGGAACCGGGGCTTTTCAGCCCCGAGCGCTTCCAGGATGCCGAAGCGCGCGCAAGGCTCATCTGGCCGAGGGGCGTTCATGACAGACCGGCTGAAATCACCGATCGCACCTGTCCGGGCAAGGATGCAGCACTCCTGATCGCGCGCGCATTCTGCATCGCCGTCGTCACACGTTACAGGTGGAAGATCTTGCAGCCGGTCACTTGGAGCAAGCGCTGGTACAGCCTGAATGTTGCGGCACCGAAGGGCGAGCTTGAGGTCCGCGACTTCACCGTTCGGCGCGGGTAGCGGCAAGCGCCAGTTGGATGGGCCGCCGCAAAAGCGGTGGCAGATGCTAGGCGCAAACGACTGCGACTACAGCACGTGAGCGGCGGCGACCTGCCGCTTCAGGCAATCGATCATGGCCTGGGCCGCCAGCGACAGCGGGACGCCGGCTGCCGTGGCGACGCCGAAATCCTGGGTGAGGTGCGGCGAAAACGGCCGGATCTCGATCGGCAGGTGGCGGTTGAGATTGGCGAAGAAGCTGCTGATGATCGCGACACCGAGGCCGTAGGCGGCGTAGGCGCAGGCGGAACTGTTGCTGTGGGTCTCGATCTTGACCTTCTGCGGCACGCCGGCCTTGCGGAATATCTCGTCGAGCATCACCCGCGTCGGCCGCCTCCGGCCGATCAGGATCAACGGCACGCCGCGCAATTCCTTCGGCGTGACGGTCTCATGCGCCGTGAGCGCATGCCCCTCTTCCATCACGCAGACGCTGACACCGGTTGCGACCGGCTGCATCTCGATGCCGGCGCTCAGCTGCCCCTCGTAGCGCAGGAAACCGAAATCGATGATGCGCTGCTCCACCAGACGGCTGATGGCGACGGTGGTGTCGAAGAAAGTCTCGATGCGCACGCCCGGAAAATCCCGGGCGTAATCGGCGAGCATCGCCGGCGCGAAGCTGTCGGACATGCTGTTGGGCAGACCGATGCGCACGACCTCGGGTCCGACGGCGCCGCTGCGCAGGTCCTGCGCCAGATTGGTGAAGCGATCGATGCCGAGCAGGATATGTTCGGCATCCTCGGCGAGTTTCATCGCCTCCGGCGTCGCGATCAGGCGCCCCTTGTCACGGGCGAAAAGCGTCAGCGACAGCTCTTCCTCGAGCTGCTGCAACAGCCGGCTGACGCCTGACTGGCTGAGCCCCATGGTTTTGGCGGCAGCGATCGTCGATCCGGTCGCAAGCAAAGTGCGCAGTACTTCCAGTTGTCGAAAATTCACGCCGCCCTCACCCGCTCGAACTGTTTGCCCTGTTTACGGGAACGCGATCCGCCACGAAAGAGGCGAGAAACAGCGCCGCTGTCGCCTACCGGCTCACGCGGATCGCACCATAGGGATTGTACTTGAAGTCGTCCTCTTCATAGCTGTCGACGGGCTGCAACGTCGCGCCACGGCGGGCGAGAACCGCATCCACGCCTTCAGCGATGACTTCCTCGGCGACAGCGTCGATGATCGCGCTCAACGCCCGTTCATCCCCAGACAGGCGCTTCGACACGAAAACCTCGGGGATTCCGATCAGATGGAAGCCGACGCTGAAGAGAAAATCACCGTCGGTCAAGGGTCGCTTGCTGAAAGCGAGACGGGAAATGCGGGCGATCTCGGCCGCACCGCGCTGCTCTTCCGCCTGACGGCCAAGCTCCCTCCAGCGGTCTGTCCCATGCGCCACGCCTGCGCTTTCCCCCTTTGCCGCGATGACGCCGCTGTCCAACGCCTGAACGACCAGTCGAAGCGCCCTTGAGGATATCTCCACCGCATCCTCAGCCGTCATCGGCGGGCCAAGAACGTAGATGACACAGCCATGCTCGCGCACGGCATCCTCGTCCGCCTCGGTCCACGCATTTGCATGCACGCGATCCCGGCAAACGTCGAATGACATCGGCATGCGATCGTCCGGCGACGATTGCGAGAAGGTCTCGTCGATCTCGAAGCCCGGGGCGGCAGCGTCGATCGCCGACCGGATCAGGCGGCAAAGCTCCGCGAAGCGCCCAGGAGGACCGAGGAAGCAGAGCACGTGGCGGGGCTGAATATCTGAAAAACGCAATCTCGTCCCCTTCTTGCGCCAGACCGGCTCGATGTGTGAAACGGTCCGAGAAGGAGTGCCGCCGACAGGTCGATTCTGTCAACCTGTGCGGGCAGAGAGCGCGCGTACGCGCTCTCCAGGGATCATTGAATCAGCAGGGATCAGGCCCCTGCGCGCAGGGGATGGTTGAACCGTTCGGCAAAGACCTCGATCGAGCCGCGGCCGAAATCGCGAAGCTGGCGCCGGGTCAGCACCGACATGACACGCGCAGCGGTCGACACGGTCATTTTGTCGAGCGGACCCTCACCGTTCCAAGGCTTGTTCAGCCTGTCGGTCACGATGCCGATGAGATTTGCCGGCATGATGTCGGTGCAGGGTTTCATCCAGTCGAAGACATCGCTTATGGGGACGCGCTTGCCTTCGAAGACAACGATAGGTTCGGGCATGTTGGCGCCCCAGTCGTCGTAGGCCTCCAGAGCATCGCGAAACAGGTTCTGCAATGTGATGGAGGCATGCCCTTCATGAAGAGCGGGCAGGAAATTCGTCATTTGTGTCTCCTTCAGTGGTTAAGGCCGGGAAACGCGAATGGCCAATTCTGTCAGCATGTGTTTGTGTTCATGCCGGGTGGCCGATACTCTGGGGCCACGCGACTGGGTTAAACTGCAGGCCAAGACGCAATGCGCAAAGCGGGTTATGGTTCCCTGAGCCGCAGTCATTTCTGGCGAGAAATCGGCACGCCTCCTCCTTGCGCGCCTTGTCCCTGCTTGGATGCAGTGGTCTTCCCCCAGTGCGATCTTACCGATCCAGCCGCGAAGGTAAACACCGGGCCTTCATTCGACAGAAACGAAATACTCAAATCGATAATTTCTATAGAATATACTATCTTACCCGCCAGCGCCAGATACTTCACTGATATGCACCTCAACGACAGGGAGCAGTCACATGGGAACGATTTCGCGGCTTTCCGAGAAAACACGGGCCCCGGCACACCGGATCGAGAGCGAAGAGGAAGCGCTGCAGATCGCGCGTGAGCTTGCCGCCGAGTTTGCAAAAAGCGCCAACGAACGCGACACGGACCGCATTCTGCCCTTCGATGAGCTCGATGCGCTTGCCCAATCCGGTCTGCTCGCCATTACCGTGCCACCGGAATATGACGGTATCGATGTGTCGAACGCCGTGCTTGCCGAAATCACCGCGATCCTGTCTGAAGCCGATTCGTCGATAGGTCAGATCCCCCAGAACCACTTCTACATTCTCGAAGCCCTGCGCATCGACGGGACCGAGGAGCAGAAGGCCTATTTCTTCGGCCGGGCACTCGCCGGCGACCGCTTCGGCAACGCGCTTTCCGAGCGCGGCACCAAGACCGTCGGCGACTATGAGACGCGGCTGAGCCCCGACGGCCCCGGCTTCCGGCTGAACGGGCGGAAGTACTACTCCACCGGCGTGCTGTTTGCCGAATGGGTGGTGGTCTTCGCGCTCGATGCGAATGACAAGCTGACCATGGCCTTCGTGCCGCGGGGTGCGGAAGGCTTGCAGATCATCGACGACTGGGACGGTTTCGGCCAGCGCACCACCGGCAGCGGCACCACCGTGCTGCAAAATGTCTATGTTGCGGCCGACGCGGTGGTCAGACATCACCGCGGCTTCGAACGTCCGACGACCATCGGCTCCGTCGGCCAGATCATCCACGCCGGTATCGATCTCGGCATCGCGAGGGCCGCCTTCGCCGAAACCCTCGAATTCGTCCGCAATCATGCGCGACCGTGGATGGACAGCGCTGTCGAAAGGGCCGCGGACGACCCGTTGACCATCGCCCGTGTCGGCCAGCTTGCCATCCGGCTCGAAGCGGCGACCGCGATCCTGGAGCGCGCCGGCAAGAAGGTCGACATCGCGCAGGTCAACGGCACGGAGCAGAGCGTCATCGACGCAACGCTGGCGGTGGCGGCCGCCAAGGTGCTCACGACGGAGATCGCGCTCGAGGCGAGCAACACGCTGTTCGAGCTTGCAGGCACAGCCTCGACCCGGATCGGCCTCAACCTCGACCGGCACTGGCGCAACGCCCGCACCCACACGCTGCACGACCCGGTGCGCTGGAAGCACCACGTCGTCGGCAACTACCACCTGAACGGTGTCGCACCGCCGAAGAACGGCGCGCTTTGATCCCACCCGTCCCACGCCGGCAGCCTGAAGCGTGAGCGACGCTTCGGGCAGGGCCGAGCCTTGCCCGAAGGAGAGCCAAATGGGCCGCGAAATCCGGTTGAATGCCTTTGACATGAATTGCGTCGGCCACCAGTCCCCGGGGCTCTGGACCCATCCGCGCGACCAGTCCTGGCGCTACAAGGACCTCGACTACTGGGTGCATCTGGCCAAGACCCTCGAGCGCGGCAGGTTCGACGGCCTGTTCATCGCCGACGTGCTCGGCGTTTACGACGTCCTCAACGAAAATGCCGACGCGGCCCTTCGCCACGCGGCGCAGGTTCCGGTCAACGATCCCCTGCAACTCGTGCCGACCATGGCCTATGAGACCGAGCACCTGGGCTTTGGACTGACCGCCTCGCTTTCCTTCGAACACCCCTACACCTTTGCCCGCCGGATCTCGACGCTCGACCACCTCACCAAGGGGCGCGTCGGCTGGAACATCGTCACCTCCTATTTGAACAGCGGCGCGCTCAATGTCGGCCAGGCGCAGCAGGCGCGCCACGACGACCGCTATGATCTGGCCGAGGAATATCTGGAGGTCTGCTACAAGCTGTGGGAGGGCAGCTGGGACGACGGCGCGGTCGTTCGCGACCGGGCATCCGGCGTCTTCACCCATCCCGGAAAAGTGCACCCGATCAACCATCGCGGCCGGCATTTCACGGTGCCAGGCATTCACCTGAGCGAGCCGTCGCCGCAACGCAGCCCGGTGCTCTATCAGGCGGGCTCATCGAGCCGCGGCAAGGATTTTGCAGGGCAGCATGCCGAATGCATTTTCGTCGCCGCACCATCGAAGACAGTGCTCAAGCGCTACGTCGCCAATGTGCGCGAGGCGGCCGCGCGCGCCGGTCGCAACCCGCGCGAGATCCTCGCCTTCAATCTGCAAACCGTGATCCTCGGAGAAACCGACGCCGAGGCGAAGAGGAAGTTCGACGACTATCGCAGCCACGTCTCCTACGAAGGCGCGCTGGCGCTGATCTCCGGCTGGACGGGCATCGATTTCGGTCAGTTCGCCCCGGACGAACCGCTCCGCCACCGCCACACCAACGCCGTGCAGTCGGCGGTCGAGACCTTCACAACCATCGACCCGGATCGGGTCTGGACGGTGCGCGAGATGGCCGACTGGGTCGGCATCGGCGGCTTCGGTCCCGTTTTCGTCGGTTCGCCGTCGACGGTTGCCGACCTCATGCAGGAATGGATGGAGGACACCGATGTCGACGGCTTCAACCTCGCCTATGCGGTGACGCCGGAAAGCTTCGAGGATGCGGTGGAGCTTCTGGTACCGGAGTTGCAGAAGCGCGGCGTCTACAAGACCGACTATCGCCAGGGCACGCTGCGCGAGAAGCTCTTCGGGGCAGGTCCGAGGCTTGCAGCGCCCCATCCGGGTGCCGGCTATCGCAATCTTTCCGACCACAGCCAAGAAGCCGCGATTTCCGCCTAGGATTGTGAAGTCAAGGAAATGCCGCGGGGGCGACGTCCCCGCGGCATTTTCTTTGCGGCTGTAATCAGGCCTGTGGCGTCAGGCTCAGCTGTAGAGACTGACCTCTGGAATACGGCCGTTGAGGACGAAGTCACCCACTTCGCGCGCCTTGTAGGCGACCGGATCGTGCAGTGTGTGGGTGCGGACATTGCGCCAGTAGCGGTCGAAGCCGTGGTTGGCGGCGGTCGCGCGAGCGCCCATCAGCTCGAAGACCCTGGTCGTCACGTCGAGCGAGACCTGCGTGGCGTGAACCTTCGCGGCATAGGCCTCGATGGCCGCAGCGCCCCGCGCCTCTGCACTCACCGAGCGACCTTGCGCAAGGGCCGCCTCGACGGCGGCTGCGGCCGTGTCGGCAAGCGCCACCGAGGCCTTCAGCGAGGCCTGCAGATCGCCGATGCGCTCGAGGATATAGGGATCCTCGCTGGCGCTACTGACACCTGAAGTGACCCATGGACGCGTGGTCGTGCGCACGTAGTCGAGCGCAGACGCCAGGGCGCCTTCGGCCGTGCCCAGATAAAAATTGACGAAGACGAGCTGGATCAGCGGCGTATTGAACGTCGCCTCTACCGCCGGCGGATCGGCGGGATCAGCGAGCGGCAGGATGAAATCGCGCTCGTAGACCGGGAAGTCCCTGAACTCGACGCTGCCGCTGTCGGACAGGCGCTGACCGATATTGTTCCAGTCGTCATTCGCGATGTAGCCCGGCCTGTCGGTCGGCACGACGAAGTTGGCGATCTTGTCGTCGATCGCGGCATTGACGTTGATACGGTCGGAGACGTGCGCCCCGGTGGAAAAGGTCTTGCGGCCGTTCAACACATAATGGCCACCGCGCCGCTCCAGCGTGAGCCCGGGATCACGCGGGTTGACCGCCGCCCCCCAGTAGAGCTGGCGTTCGACCGTTTCAGCGCCGAGCACCCAGGCCTGCTTCTGATCGGCGGCGGCCCAATAGACATACTGGCTGTTGACATAGTGATAGCCGAGCAACTGTCCGATCGAACTTTCGCCCCGCGCGATGATGCGGACCAGCCGCAGGCCGTCGACCCAGCTCAAGCCGCCACCGCCGACTTCAGGCGCATGCAGCGCCGACAGCAGGCCTGCCTGGCGCAGCGCCTCGATCTGTTCGCGCGGCGGCGCCCCGAGCCGGTCGAGTTCGGCGCCGCGCCGCGCGAGATCCTGCGACAGCGTTTCGGCGCGGGCAAACAGGTCCCGCCGCCTTTCGTTATGTTCGTGGTTCGCCGGTGTCGGTTCCCTGAGGAAATGCACGTTGCTCATCCGCCGCTCTCCATGGATTGAAGCAAAATAGTGCACTTATTCTATGGATAATAACAGCAAACGATTTGCGCGTTGTCGGGACGCACGAGAAAGTCCTACCCCCGCGTCCCGACACAGCGTGGGCAGTGGCGTCTATGCCAAAGTGCCTGAAATCTCAGGTTTCGCTGGCCGCCGGCCGATACGATAGACGCTGGCGGGCGGCAAGTTGAGCGGCACCCAGCGCTGGAACGACGCTTCCAGGTCGAGTTCGATAAGCAGTTGCGGCGGGATCGGGCATCGCGGTCCATAGGTGAACTGGAACAGGCTGGCGCCGTCCGCCAGGTGTTGGAAGACAGCCGAAAGAATGTCCCGCACCGTCTGCTTGGGCATCGAGAGCAAGGGCAGACCGCTGATCGCCGCCCCGACCGACCCTGCCACCGGCAGGTTCAGGTGCTGCGCGTCGCCCTCGATCATTGTCGCGCCGGGATAGCGCCTGCGCAGGAGCGCGGCGAAGACCGGATTGCGCTCCACCAGGATCAGGTCGTTCTCGGTTACGCCGTTTCTCAGCAGAGCACGCGTGAAGGCGCCGGTTCCCGGACCAAGCTCCAGCACATGGCCGGAGGAACGGCCGATCTCGGTGGTCATGGCCCTGGCAAGACGCGTGCTCGACGGTGCAATCGCTGCGACCTCCAGCGGTCGCGTCGCCCAGGATCGCAGGAAAAGCATGAAATCGGATGTCGTCTGTTGTCCGGTCAAGATGTGCCTCCGTTATCTGAACGGCGGCTGGTATCGCGCGTTGTCCGGCAGCGCGCATTAACCCGGGTTAAGCCTGGCCCCGGCCCTGGGCTCGAACGCGGCTGGCGATGCGGCTGAGACCGACCGGCGTGATGCCGAGATAGCTCGCGAGGTCCTTCTGCGGCACGCGGGCGACCACGTCCGGCTCCTCGACAAGCAGCGCCCGGTAGCGTTCCTCGGGCGCAAGCGTCAGGAACTGGCGCTCGCGGCGTTCCTTACGCTCGGCAAGCATCATCAGCGCACTGCGGATCATCCGCGACCAGCCAAGATCGGTGTCCGCCAGTGCTTCGAGCGTTGCGAACGGGATCCTTTCGAGGCGACTGCTCTCGATCGCCACCGCCGAGAAGGTCGCACGTCCCGCCGGCACAAGGGCCGAGAGGCTTGCGAAAAGCCGCCCCTCGACGGCGAAGGATTTGATCCATTCGTCCCCTTCGGCGCCAAGATAGGTCAATTTCACCAGGCCTCGGTCGATGACATAGATGAACGGATGCGGCTCGTCCTGATGGAAAACCGTTTCTCCGGGTTTCACGCTGCGGATCTGGACCGCGTCTACAAGACGATCTGCCTGCGCAAGCGAATGTCCGGCGATGCGCTCGAACAGCGAAATTGCCGCTCCGCTCTTAACCTCGGTTAATGCCATCGCCGTCCTCCCGTTGCACGCTCAAGTCGCAACCAATGGGAATAGATCATATGGCACGCTATGTCGTCACCGGGGCAAGTTCCGGGATAGGCCGGGAAATCGCACTGCAACTGGCGTCTGCGGGATACGATGTCATCGCGGTTGGTCGCGACAGGGAGCGGCTAGAGGATCTGGCGCTCAGAGACCGGCGGATCGAAACCTTTGCGCTCGACCTGCGCGACCGAGCCGCGCTTATCGCATGGGCGTCTGAACTCGCGGACGACGACGTGACAGACGGCCTTATCAACAACGCGGCAATCCAGCATAATGTCCGGTTCGACGACCCGGGCTATGGCATCGACGAGATCGCGTCCGAAGTCGAGACCAACCTCCTGGCACCGATGCTCTTGTCGCGCCTGTTGCTTCCGAAGAGGGTCGGGCGCCCGTTCGTCATCGTCAATGTCGGCACGGCGCTCGCGCGCTACCCGAAGACAACCTCCGCGGTCTACAGCGCCACGAAGGCCGGGCTGCGCATGTTCTCGGACGCGTTGGCCCTCCGGTGTGGGGCGAGCTCAGTCAGGGTGGTCGATATCGTCCTGCCGCTCGTCGACACCCCCATGACGTCAGGCCGGGGCAGCGGCAAGATCGGCGCGAGCGAGGCGGCCACCGCGATCCTTGCAGCCATCGAGCCCGGCAAGACCCGTATTCACGTCGGAAAGGCGCGATTGTTGCGGCTGCTGGAGGTCATCGCGCCGCCGGCCGCCGCTGCCATCATCAGGCGTTTATGAGCCTCGCCCCCGGTGTTGCCTGAAAAATCAGCCGGCTTCCACGTCGCGCAGCGCGACGATTTCCGACGCGTTGTCGTTGGCGGCAAATTGCGCCAGCGTCATGTTGTCGAGGATCGATGCGATGGCATCGCGCACGTCGCTCATCGACTTGCGCACATGACAGTTGACCGGATCGGCGCAGTCGTCACAGGCCTCGAACGCCGTACGGCTGGCGCAGCGGATCGGCGCCAGCGGACCGTCGAGCGTGCGGATCACCTGTCCGATGCGGATGTCGGAGGCCGGCCGCGACAGCGAGTAGCCGCCGCCCGGTCCCTTCTTCGAGCGCAGGATGCCGGCATTGCGCAATTCGAGCAGGATCGCATCCAGGAACTTCTTCGGAATATTGTTCCGCGTGGCGATCTCGGTGATGAAGGCGGTCTCCCCGGGCTCCAGTTGAGCCAGGTCGACAAGGGCCTTGAGCCCGTATTTTCCTTTTTTGGTCAACATCTCACTTCGCTTTCCTGAACAAGGAAGGCCGCCACAATTCCGCTTCCTGCGGCATTCACCGGAGGTAACGGGTTGTGACGGCCGCACTCTTTCGCTTAGGATGTCCTACACCCAAACTGCGACATTCTCAACAAATTACGTCAGTTACTGTATAGATTTAGTGATTTTAGTAGGCGCTTTTATGGCACGGGGCGATTTTCTCCGGCCATGGAGCGTTTTTTTGCCCGACGCCCGCAACGACTTGGCCTTCGAGAACGACCTCACCTTCGAGCAAACACAAGCGATTGTCGAAGCTTCGGTAACGATCCGCGGCCCGGCACCAGCGCCTATACGGTGAGATGCCGGCGGGCCTCGGCCGTATCCAGCGTTTCCGGCGCGCCTTCGTGCACCACAGCGCCCCGGTCGAGGATGTAGACGTGGTCTGCCAGCTCGCGGCAGAAATCGAGATATTGCTCGACGAGCAGGATCGCCATGCCGGTCGAATCCCGGAGGTAGCGGATTGCCCGGCCGATATCCTTGATGATCGAAGGCTGGATGCCCTCGGTCGGCTCGTCGAGCACCAGGATCCTCGGACGTGTCACCAGCGCCCGGCCGATCGCCAGTTGCTGCTGCTGGCCGCCGGAGAGGTCGCCGCCGCGGCGCCCGAGCATCGAGCGCAGGACCGGAAACAGATTGAAGACGTCCTCGGGTATCGAGCGGTCTCCGCGCTTCACCGGCGCATAGCCGGTCTCGAGATTTTCCCTGACCGTCAGCAGCGGGAAGATCTCACGTCCTTGCGGCACGTAGCCGATACCTTCTTTTGCCCGACGATAGGGCGCCATGCCGGCGAGTGCGACGCCGTTGAAGCCGATCGCGCCGGCGCTGACCGGATGCTGGCCGGTGATCGCCCTGAGCAGGCTCGATTTGCCGACGCCGTTGCGTCCGAGCACGCAGGTGATCTTGCCCATCTCGGCCGTGATCGACACGTTGCGCAGCGCCTGCGCGGCACCGTAGTGAAGATTGACGTTTTCGACGCTGAGCATGGCGGCTCCTCCTCAGAGATTTACGGCTTCGACCATCACCGGCCAAGATAGTTCTCGATCACGTTCGGGTCGCTGCTGACGAAGTCGATCGAGCCTTCGGCCAGCACCGAACCTTCGGCAAGGCAGGTGACCTTGACGCCGAGCTCGCGGATGAAGCCCATGTCGTGTTCGACGACGACGACGGAACGGGTTTTGGCGATTTCCTTGAGCAGAACGGCCGTCTCGGCGGTTTCCGCATCGGTCATGCCCGCCACGGGCTCGTCGACGAGCAGCAGTTCCGGCTCTTGCGCAAGCAGCATGCCGATCTCCAGCCATTGCTTCTGGCCATGCGATAGATTGGCGGCAAGATCGCTGCTGCGCGACGACATGCGGATTGTCGAAAGGATCTCCTCGATGCGCGCCTTGTCCTCGACGGTCAGCCGGTAGAAGAGCGTCGAAAACACGCCGCGCCTGCGGTTGAGTGCCAGTTCGAGATTGTCCCAGACCGTATGGCTTTCAAACACCGTCGGCTTTTGGAACTTGCGGCCGATGCCGAGCGAAGCGATTTCCGCCTCGTCCTTTTTCGTCAGGTCGATCTCGCCCTTGAAGAAGACCTGTCCTTCGTCCGGACGCGTTTTCCCGGTGATGATGTCCATCATCGTCGTCTTGCCGGCGCCGTTCGGACCGATGATCGCCCTCAGTTCCCCTGGTTCGATGACGAAGGAGAGCGCGTTCAGCGCCTTGAAGCCATCGAAGGAGACGGAGACGCCATCGAGATAGAGCAGGCTTGTCGGTTTGCTCTGGCCAATTGCCTGGTTCATGTCGTTACTCCGCGGCCATGGGTTCAGCGGCCAGATTGTCCGAGGCTTCGTCAGCCCGCGCCTTTCGCCCGGCGCGGCGGCGAGAGAAATAGGCGCCGACTGTCCCGACAACCCCCTTCGGCAGGAACAGGGTGACGAGCACGAAGAGGCCGCCAAGCGCAAACAGCCAGAATTCGGGGAAGGCGGCGGTGAAGATGCTCTTGCCGCCATTGACGAGGATGGCGCCGACGATCGGGCCGATCAGCGTGCCGCGGCCGCCGACCGCGGTCCAGATCACCACCTCGATCGAATTTCCGGGCTCGAACTCGCCAGGATTGATGATGCCGACCTGCGGCACGTAGAGCGCACCGGCAATGCCCGCCATCATCGCCGAGACGGTGAAAGCGAAGAGCTTGATGTGCTCGACGCGGTAGCCGAGGAAGCGCGTGCGGCTTTCGGCGTCGCGAACCGCAACCAGGACCTTGCCGTATTTGGACCGGACGATCGCGGACGTCAGGATCAGGCAGAGCGCCAGGATCAGCGCTGAAGCGGCAAAGAGGCTGGCCCGCGTTCCGTCCGCCTGGATGTTGAAGCCGAGGATGTCCTTGAAATCCGTAAGCCCGTTGTTGCCGCCGAAGCCCATGTCGTTGCGGAAGAAGGCGAGCAGCAGCGCATAGGTCATCGCCTGGGTGATGATCGAGAGGTAGACGCCGTTGACGCGCGAGCGGAAGGCGAACCAGCCGAAAACAAGGGCGAGCAGGCCGGGCACCAGCACCACCATCAGGGCCGCAAACCAGAACATGTCGAAGCCTTGCCAGAACCAGGGCAGCTCCTTCCAGTTGAGGAATACCATGAAATCCGGCAGCAGCGGATTGCCATAGGAGCCCCGCGCCCCGATCTGGCGCATCAGGTACATGCCCATCGCGTAGCCGCCGAGCGCGAAGAAGGCCGCGTGCCCGAGCGAAAGGATGCCGCAGAAACCCCAGACGAGATCGAGCGCAAGCGCAAGCAGCGCATAGGTCAGGTATTTGCCGAACAGCGACACCAGATAGGTCGGCACGTGCAGCGGATGGTCAGGCGATGTCAGGAGATTGAGCGCCGGCACGAGCACGGCCAGTCCAAGGAGGATGGCCACGACAAGGACGATGCTGCGGTCCAGCGACTTCATCAGAAACGAGAGGATCATGCGTCCACCGCCCTTCCCTTGAGCGCGAAGAGGCCGCGCGGTTTCTTCTGGATGAAGAGGATGATCAGCACCAGGACCAGGATCTTGCCGAGCACCGCGCCGGCATAGGGCTCGAGGAACTTGTTGAGGATGCCGAGCGAAAAGGCGCCAACGAGCGTGCCCCAGAGGTTGCCGACGCCTCCGAAGACCACGACCATGAAGCTGTCGATGATGTAGCCCTGCCCGAGATTGGGGGAAACGTTGTCGATCTGCGACAGCGCCACGCCGGCTATGCCGGCAATGCCGGAGCCGAGGGCAAACGTCAGTGCATCGACCCAGGGGGTGCGAATGCCCATGGACGACGCCATGCGCCGGTTCTGGGTCACGGCCCGCATGCGAAGGCCCATCGACGTCTTCTTGAGCAGGAAAAGCAGCGCAGCAAACACCGCCAGAGCAAAGACGATGATCCACAGCCGGTTCCAGGTGATCGTCAGACCGCCAAACTCGAAGGCGCCGGACATCCACGACGGGTTGCCGACCTCGCGGTTGGTCGGCCCGAAGATCGAGCGCACCGCCTGTTGCAGGATCAGCGAGATGCCCCAGGTGGCAAGCAGCGTTTCCAAGGGACGGCCGTAAAGGAAACGGATAACGCCGCGCTCGATCACAAGGCCGACGAAGCCGGTGACGAGAAAGGCAAGCGGCAGGGCAATCGCCAGCGACCAGTCGAACAGGCCGGGATAGGAGCTCCTTATGACCTCCTGCACGAGGAACGTGGTGTAGGCACCAAGCATGACCATCTCGCCATGGGCCATGTTGATGATGCCCATGACGCCGAAGGTGATCGCAAGCCCGATCGCCGCCAAGAGCAGGACGGAGCCGAGCGACATGCCGTACCAGACGTTCTGGCCGGCGTTCCAGAACGCCTCCCGCTGTTCGATCCGGTCGATCGCCGCCTCGATGTCGGCCTTGAGGGAGGCATCGGCGCTCGCCAGCGTCGACGTCAGAACCGCGAGCCCGGTGCGCCCGCTGCCCTCGGCCAGAAGAGTGATTGCCCGGCGCTTCTCGTCGTCCGATCGATCGGACAGAAGAAGCGTCACGGCGCGCGCCTCGTCCAGCACCTGGCGCACGGTCGTATCTCTTTCGGAAGCAAGCGCCGTCTCGATCGCGTCGAGCGCATCGGCATTCGGCGCCTGCAGCATCGATTGCGCCGCCTTCAGGCGGGCCCCGGCGTCGTCGCTGAAGAGCGTCAGGCCGCCAAGCGCGCTTCGCACCGCGCGGCGCACCGCGTTGTTGACCTTGATCTTCTGCAGTGCCGCCTTCGGCGCCGCGCCCGCATCCGCCCCGGTCACAGGGTCGACCAGCTCAAGGTCGGCCCCGCCCGATTTGACGAGAAATACCTTGCCATCGGACTTGCGCTGATAGAGTTCGCCCTCGCCGAGTGCCTCAAGAACCGGAATGACCTTCGGATCGCCGGTCTTTGCGAGCGCCGCGATGCGATCATCCATCTCGGAGAGCTTCGCGGCGCCGAGTTGATCGACCAGCGCTGCGAGGTCTTCCGCCGCACGGAGCCCGACCACATGGCCCGATATCAACAGGCAGAGGGCAACAAACAGGATTTGCAGTGTTCGGTACATTGGCCCCTCGTTCGGGTGCTGCCATGTCGCGCATGGAAAACCCGTCATGGCCCCAAGCAGGTGCCCTTC
Organism: Ensifer sp.; assembly: GCF_035999135.1. Classification (GTDB taxonomy): domain Bacteria; phylum Pseudomonadota; class Alphaproteobacteria; order Rhizobiales; family Rhizobiaceae; genus Ensifer. The sequence goes on along the minus strand of NZ_DASYGZ010000070.1, from coordinate 36,311 downwards.
GCTCGTGCGCGCCGCCGAACGAAGGGCATGCTTGCCTAGGGTATCGTCATGCAAGCACTGGCCGGGCGGGGAGCCCGCCCGGTTTAAGATTAGGTGCTGAAATCAGGAGCCCTTGCCGCCGCACTTGCCGGTGGCGACGTTGAAGTTGCCGCACGACATCGGCGCGCGCCAATCGGAGATCAGGTCCTGGGAGTCCGGCAGGTAGTCGGACCATTCGTCGCCGACGACGAGGCCGGGGGTTTCCCAGACGGTCTCGAACTGGCCGTCACCCTGGATTTCGCCGATCAGCACCGGCTTGGTGATGTGGTGGTTCGGCATCATCGTCGAGTAGCCGCCCGAAAGGTTGGGCACGGAGACGCCGATCATCGCGTCAAGAACCTTGTCCGTATCGGTGGTGCCCGCCTTTTCGACCGCCTTCAGCCACATGTTGAAGCCGATGTAGTGCGCCTCCATCGGGTCGTTGGTCACGCGCTTGTCGTTCTTGGTATAGGCCTTCCACGTCTTGATGAACTCGGCGTTGGCCGGGGTGTCGACGGACTGGAAGTAGTTCCAGGCGGCCAGGTGCCCGACGAGCGGCGTGGTATCGAGACCGGCGAGTTCCTCTTCGCCGACCGAGAAGGCAACGACCGGAATATCCTCGGCCTTGACGCCCTGGTTGGCCAGCTCCTTGTAGAAGGGGACGTTGGCGTCGCCGTTGATGGTCGACACGACAGCCGTCTTCTTGCCGGCCGAGCCGAACTTCTTGATGTCGGAAACGATCGTCTGCCAGTCCGAATGACCGAACGGCGTGTAGTTGATCATGATGTCCTCGGGCTTCACGCCCTTGGAAATGAGATAGGCTTCGAGGATCTTGTTGGTCGTGCGCGGGTAGACATAGTCGGTGCCGGCCAGCACCCAGCGCTCGACACTTTCGTTCTCCATCAGGTAGTCGACGGCCGGGATCGCCTGCTGGTTCGGGGCAGCACCGGTGTAGAAGACATTGCGCTGGCTTTCCTCACCCTCGTACTGGACGGGATAGAACAGGATCGAATTCAGCTCCTCGAACACCGGCAGCACCGACTTGCGCGAGACCGACGTCCAGCAGCCGAAAACGGCCGAAACCTTGTCGACCGAGATCAACTCGCGGGCCTTTTCGGCAAAGAGCGGCCAGTCGGACGCCGGATCGACGACGACGGCTTCGAGCTTCTTGCCGAGCAGGCCGCCCTTCTTGTTCTGCTCGTCGATCAGCATCAGCATGGCATCCTTGAGCGTCGTCTCGGAGATCGCCATGGTGCCGGAGAGCGAGTGCAGGATGCCGACCTTGATCGTGTCGTCGGCGGCAAAAGCGCCGTTGAATGCCGTCGTCGAAAGGACGGCTGCGAGGAATGCGCCGGTGATGCTTGCCCTGATAGTCATCTGATTGAACCCCTCTCGTTCTTGAAGCAGTGCGGCTTCGTGCTTTTGGCCGCTGCTTCGAGGGATCATCGGGCAGTCTTGCTGCACTGCACATACGTCATTCTACGTAGGTGCCGGGGGCAAAGAGGAAGTTCCACAGGGTGCCACCACGATCGATGCTGGTACGCCACGCGTTCCGCGCAATCTGGAGCCGATTTCGCCGATCGTCAGGTCATCCCACGGCGCAAGACCACTGAGGCGTGGTGAAGATCATCCGCGTGGACTGGCAGGCCTTTAAGACCGCGCGAGGTCAGTCCTCGGCCACCTTGAGAATAACCGTTTCCGCTGCATCGATCGGCCGGCCGTCCTGCGTACGGATGTCGAGCCGCACGGGCAGACCCGTTTGCTTTTCTACCAGTTGGGAATGCTGTTCGTCCGGCGTGAAGAGATGCCGCTCGCCGAATTGGCGCAGCGCGACCATGACCGGAAACAGGTCGCGGCCCATCGCCGTCAGCTGGTACTCGACACGCACCTTGCCCTCGCCGACCGGAACCGTTTCGAAGATGCCGCGCTCCACGAGCGTCTTCAGGCGGTCCGTCAGGATGTTCTTGGCGATGCCGAGGCTCTTCTGGAAGTCGCTGAAACGGCAGACGCCGTCGAACGCGTCGCGCACGATCAGCAGCGACCACCAGTCCCCGATCGCGTCCAGAGACCGGGCACTCGGGCAATAGTCGCCTTTCAGCCGTGTGCGCGCCACCATGCAGGCGTTCCTTTTCATAGCCGAAATTTTGGTTGCATAACGAAACCAAATCGGCAATCTTCAAATTAGTTTCATTATAAAACCAAACTAAGGAAGAAGTCCATGGATGGAAGAGGTTCTGCGGCGCCGGGCGGCCCCGCAAACGATGACGTGCGTCCTGAGGTCACCGGCCACGCGCTGACGCGCCCGATGCTGACGCTGTTTGCCCTTGCCGCCGGCCTTGCCGTCGCCAATGCCTATTTCGCCCACCCCCTGCTCGACGTCATGGCAGATGACCTCGGCCTCTCGCGGACCGGCGCCGGCCTGATCGTCGGGGCGACGCAGATCGGCTATGCGCTCGGCCTGATCCTCCTCGTGCCGCTCGGCGACCTCTTCGACCGCCGTCGCGTCATTCTCGTCCAGTCGCTGCTTTCCGCGGCCGCACTTGGCTTGGTGTCGTTCTCAAACAGTGCGGCTGTCCTGATGGCTTCGATCGCCGCCGTCGGACTGCTCGCCGTCCTGACGCAGGCCTTCGTTGCCTATGCGGCCAGCCTGTCGCACCCGAACGAGCGCGGGCGGGTGGTCGGCTTCGTCACCAGCGGCATCGTCATCGGCATCCTGTCCGCGCGGGCCGTCGCCGGCTTCCTCACCGATCTCTGGGGGTGGCGATCGGTCTATCTCCTTTCGAGCCTGCTCACGCTCCTGATCGCCGCCCTGCTTTTCAGGCTTCTGCCCCGGCAGGCCAGGACAACGGAAAGGCTCGGATATGTCCGTCTCGTCGCTTCCACGTTCAAGCTGATCCTCGACGTGCCGGTGCTGCGCGTCCGCGGCGTGCTCGCCTTGCTGATCTTTGCCGATATCACGACGCTGCTGACGCCGCTCGTCCTGCCGCTCAGCGCGCCGCCGTTCTCCCTTTCGCACAGCCAGGTCGGCCTCTTCGGCCTTGCCGGCGTCGCCGGGGCGCTGGCCGCGTCGCGCGCTGGCCAATGGACCGACCGCGGCTTTGGCCAGGCGACGACGGGCGTTGCGCTCGTGCTCATGCTGCTCGCATGGTTGCCCATTGCCGCCTTGCAGCACTCGATCCTGTGGCTTGTCGTCGGCGTGCTGATCCTCGACTTCGGGCTTCAGGCCGTGCACGTCGCCAACCAGGCGATAATCTACCGTGTCCGCCCCGAGGCGCAGAACCGGCTGACCGCCGCCTATATGCTGTTCTACTCGATCGGCAGTGCCGCCGGATCCTCGTTTTCGACAATTGCCTACGCCCATGCGGGCTGGAATGGCGTCTGTATGATGGGCGCATCGATCAGCCTCGTTGCGCTGATCTTCTGGCTGGCGACACGGCGTGAAGATTCGACGCGCGCAGTGGAAGGCGCCGAACTCAACGCATAACGCCTGACCGTACCGCCCTCGCCCTTGCCGCGCAGAGGCCGGCGGCACGCGTACCCCTTGACCTTACCAGCGTTGTAACCCCTAGAACCCGGAGTGCCCAACGCGCGAGACGCAAGCGTAAGCGCCACAGAATAGACGCGAATCGACTGTCAACAACGCAGACAGTCGATAGCAAGGTCATGGTGGTCAGGGTCAGGATGTTTCAGATCTCAGGGCCGACACGCATGACGTCTTCACTGCACCCCCAATGGGATTTCGCCCGCGAGATGCGGTCGATCGTACTGCGTTTCGTCGCCTTTTCGATCCTGCTTGCAAACCTCCTGCTTGGCGGCAACGAAGGCGCCGAGCAGATGCACTGGATCGTCGTCGCCAGCTATCTCGCCATCAGTGTCGCCTCGGTGGCGACGGCGCGCTTTCTTCCCGGGCGATCCTGGCTGAAGACCTTCTTCGTCGTACTCGACGCACTCCTGGTCGCGCTTTTGCTTTCGGCGCACATTCTCGCCGGGCCGGTCACCGAAAACCACAATCTGACGACCACAAGCCTCGTCGTCGCCTTCATCCTGCTCGTCCATGTCGGACTGAAACTCGAGCGGCGGCTGGTGCTGATCTTCTCAGGCATTGTGCTGACCGCCTGGGTCGCCATGCTCGCGACAACCGCCGCGCGGCACCAGGCTGCCGGAACGTGGTCGCTGATCGGGTCGTTCTTCAACCAGGACCTCGGGCTCACCGTCAGCTTCGGTTTCACCGCCTTTGCCATCTATCTTCTTGCGCGCGATCACGATCGCACCCGCAAGGAGGCGCTGAAGGCCGATCAACGACGCCAGAACCTCTCCCGGTTCTTTTCACCGCTGGTGGTCTCGGCCCTGCAGGAAAAGGGCGACGTGCTCGGCCTTGAACGTCGCGATGCGGCGATCATGTTCGTGGACCTGCGGGATTTCACCCGGTTTTCCGAGACCGCGCCCGCCCCCGAACTCGCCTTCGTTCTGGCCGAGTATCGTCAGCTGGTCTCGCAGACGATCTTCGAGCACGGCGGCACGGTCGACAAGTTTATCGGCGACGGCGTGATGGCTGTGTTCGGCCAGCCACGTCCGATGGACGACGACGCCGACCGGGCGATGGCCTGCGCCCTTGACCTCGTCGATGCCCTCAACGACTGGAAGAACCACAATGCGCGGAATGGCCATCCGGCGCTCGACGCCGGCATCGGCCTGCATTACGGCAAGGTGGTCGGCGGTGTGCTCGACAGCGGTTGCCACAGCGAGTTCACCGTCATCGGCGATGCCGTCAACGTCGCCCAGCGGCTGGAAAGCCTGTCCAAGACACTGGACGCGCCGCTGGTGGTGTCGGCCGCGCTGATGGCGCGCCTCGGCGCTTCCGTTCCATCCGCCAACTGGCAGGCACAGAACGACGTCTCGCTGCCCGGTCGCAGGCTGCCCGTCGATGTCTGGTATCTGCCCCGCGAAGCGGAAGCGAAACAAGGCGGGTCTGCCGCCGCGCCGGACATAGCGTTCAGTTCCGGGGCTTGAGAGCCCTGGTCATCGGCCGCCGAGACCGAGCCTGAAGCGCGTGCTGAAGTCGCCGCCCCACCACATCGGGAAGTTCGTGCCCCATTTGTTGTTGTGGATGTTGAAGCGGACCCCTTGCGAATAGTCGGGCAGATCCTTGCAGAACGCCATGAACGGCCATGACTGCGGTGCAACGAGCGGCGTGTCGAGGTTTGCGACCGTCAGTTCTGCGCCATCCTCCGTTTGCCCGCGCACGGCGGTGACCGCCTGGAGCTGGGCGCCGCCGGCGGCAACGAAATTGTCTGTCTGGTGCCAAAGTCCCATCTTGCGCACGCTCCACTCGGACCGACCCTCCGGCGTGAATGACAGGAAGCTTGCTTCCGGCATGCGGTTGGCGTTTTTACCGTAGAGCGTCAGCCGGATGTCGAGGCCTTCCTTGCCGGCGGAAAAGTCGATGGCGATTTCGGCCGGTGCACCCAATTGCTCCACAGCCTCGGTCGGCATTTCTGCGACGATGGATGTCGCCGTCGTTCCGAGAAGCCTCGGAGCATAGGTCTGGGAGCGGGCCTCGGCGACATTGGCAAGACCGGGCTTGTCGTGATCAAGCACAGCCCAGTCCATCCATTGCGTCAGGTAGGTGTCCATGTGACGCCGCACGTCGCCGGCATCATAGCTTTCGTAGCGGTAGGCGATCAGCGAGCCGTTGGCACCTCGCACGGTCCGGCCGTCCGGCGCGGTCAAGGCGATCACATCGCCTGTTGCCGGATCAAGGTCGATGATCCAGCCGCCCACCTGCAGCCGACCGGCAGAATTCACGGGCTCGGGACGCGGCGGCGCGGCAAGCTCGACCAGCGCCGTTGCCGCGCGCACGGCATCCTCACCGTCGAGCTCGGACAGGGCCTGGTCGAGATAGGCGCGCTGCTCGGCCCAAGAGGCCTCGGTGTACTGGAAGCGCTGGTCCGTTTCGCGCGCGGTCTTGAAAGCGGGCCGCGCCCAGGCCCTTTCGTCGCGCAGGAACGATTTGATGTCGACGCCGCAGGTGTGTTCGGCCACCAGCGCCAGCTTGCGTCCGAACGCCTGCCGGCTTGCCGTCAACCGCTCTTCGGCGAAGCCGTCGTAAAGCCGCTGCAGTGCGAGATAGCGGGCGATCTTTTCCGGGTCGCTGCCGCTGCCGTGGATCCAGCTGTCGCCGAGTTCCTTCTCCACGACGGGGAAACGTTCGCGCGCGTGCCACATCAGCGCGCCGTAATCCTCGAGCGTCGCGGCACGGACGGTCGCGCCCGGCTCATGCTTCAGGATCTCGCGATAGGCTTCCGCCGTCTGCGACACGCTCTGCGGGCCGATATTGTCGCTGGTATGGGCGAAGCTCAGCCCGTCCGACAGGCCCTCCGGAAAGTAGGTCTCGCCGTAGGAGCGCTGATACATGACGACGATTTCTTCGCCGCCGGGCGCCCGCCAACGGAAAACGTCAGGGATTTCCGGCGGCGGCGAGGCCGAGTTGACGCCGATGTGCAGGAAGCGAATGCCGGCTTCGGCAAGCAAGGGCACCATGCCGAGCGTATGGCCGGGCACGTCGGTCATCTTGGCGGCCATCGTCTTCAGGCCGAAGCGGCGATCGAGTTCCTGCGCATAGGAAAGCCCCGCCTTGAAGAGGTCGGGCGACATCAGTTCCGTATGGGTGGTGAATGGCAGCGCATGCCAGCGGATCAGGCCCCGCTCGATCGCCTGCTCGAGCCGGGCAACCTCTTCCTTCGAGCGTGAATTCAGGTGGTCCCAGATCAACCAAGCGCCAGTCGTCCAGACGAACAGCGGTTCTTCCGGGTTCTCGTTGTAGAAGTGCGCACCGGTGTCGATCGCCTGCGGAATGAAGCGCTCGTGATATTGCTGCCGTATCTTCTCGGCGTGATCGGTGAAGCCGATATCGAGATGGGTCTTGAAGACGACGTGGATGCGCTTTTCGGTCATGGTCACTACCTTCAGCCGACGGTGCCCCGCACGATCAAGCGGGTATTGAGTGTTTCGGTAAGCGGCGCGGCATCGGGTGCGCGAAGCCGCATCAGGATCAGGCGCACGAGCGCGCGCACGCGCTCCTCGAGGTCGATGCGCACGGTGGTGAGGTTGTAGCTCTTCCAGTGCGCCTGCGGGATGTCGTCAAAGCCGACGACCTTGACGTCGTCAGGCACGGACAGGCCAAGTTCGTGGCGCAGCGCATCGATCGCGCCAAAGGCGCCGACGTCGTTGGCCGCAAAGATCGCGTCGGCCCCTTCGCCGATCCGGAAGAGATCGAGCGTCGCCTGGTAGGCGGTGTCATAGGTGTAGTCGCCGGCAAGCACGACCGGCGGGTCCATGCCGCGCTCATTAAGCGTCTCCCTGAGCGTGCGTTCGCGCTCGGCATTGGCAAGCGATTGCGCCTTGCCGCCGAGATAGGCGATCCGGCGCGCGCCATAGCCCTGCAGCAGCGCCACCGCCTGCTCGATGCCGTTCTTCTGCCGGACGAGCAGCCGGTCGTAAAGCGTGCCGGAGGCAGCACCTGCGAACTGCTTGACGTCGTCGTAGATGACGTAGATCGGCACGGCGCGATCGAGAAAGCTGCACAGCACATCCGGCAGGATGTTCTCGGTAAAGGCGATCACCGAATCCGGGTTGAAGCCGCGCATGTAGGTGAGCAGCCGTGGGTCCATGCTGAAATCGGCCTTGGCCTTGAAAAGCAGCGTCGCGAAGCCTTCCGCCTGCAACGCCGTGGTCAGCGCATCGATCTCCTGGCTCTCCCAGGGGCTGCAGACATCTGGCACGATCATGCCGACGAGATGCGAGCGGCCTGTCACCAGCGAGCGCGCGGCCATGTCGGGCGTATAGTTCAGCGCGCGCGCCACCTGGAGAATGCGATCCCGCTTTTCCGGCTTCAACGACGCGTTCGGATTGAAGGCGCGGGACACCGCCACGCGGGAGACATTGGCCTCGCGCGCCACCTGGTCCGCGGTGGCTCTTGCAGTCTTCTTGTCGGCGCGATCGTTCATCTATCCGTCACAAAATGAAAACGTGTTCATTCACAGATGAGGGCAATGCGGGGATTTCGTCAAGCGGAATAAGCGTTCCAGCAAATATTGCAAAAAGAACGCTTGGATCGTGTTGACAAAAATGAAAGCGTGTTCATTCTTGATCCGTCGAGACGCCGGACCTGGAGGAGGGCCGGACCGTCGCACCAGACATCGGGTCTTCAAAAGGACCACCGGGAGGAGAAAACATGCGCACCAGGTTTCATTCCCTATTGCTCGGCGCCGCAGCGGCCATTGCCATTGCAGCACCCGTGAGCGCCACCGAACTCAACATCACCTGCCGCTGCGTCATCGGCGGCGTGAACAGCGGCATGGCCGAATGGATCGAGAACAAGGTCATTCCGGCCTTCACCGAGAAAATGAAGGCCGAAGGCAAGGACGTCACCGTCAAGCTCACCCAGTTCGGCGGCGAGGACGAGCAACTGACGCAGCAACTCGCGCTCGACTTTTCGACCGGCGCCGGCCCGGACGTCTCGGGCTTTGACGGCTTCCTGATCCCGAGCTTCGTGCAGGGCAATCTCCTGAAGTCGCTCGAGGAGGTAGCCGGCCCCGACGCTGCCAAGTGGGATGGCTGGCAGCATATTTCCGACGGCACCAAGGCGCTGATGAGCTACCAGGGCAAGCCTTACGGCATTGCGCTCGGCACGGATGCCCGGATGATCTTCGTGCGCAAGGACCTGTTCAAGGCGGCCGGGCTCGATGCCGACAACTGGCAGCCGAAATCCTGGGAGGAACTGCTCGATGCCGCCCGCAAGATCAAGGCGGCAGCACCTGACAGTTTCCCGCTGCAGCTGAACGCCGGCGTCTCCATGGGCGAGGCGACGACCATGCAGGGCTACTGGATGGCGCTGCTCGGAACCGGCGAGCAGGTCACCGACGACAGCGGCAAATATATCGTCTCGAGCCAGGGCATCCTCGACACGCTGAAGCTCTACAAGACCATCTATGTCGACGACAAACTCGGCGACCAGCGCGCCCAGCTTCTGGCCGACGGCCGCAACCGCACCTTCGCCAACTTCCGCGACGGCAAGACCGCGATGCTGGTGGAAGGCGACTGGTTCTACCGCTCTGTGACCGCACCGGGCGCCGAATTCGCCGTCGCCGATCGCGACAACACCATGACCTGGAAGAAGATGCCCGCCACGGCACCGGGCAAGGGCCTGCGCGGCCAGGACTTCGTCACGATGTCCGGCGGCACCGGCTTCGTCATCAATCCGCATACGGACGCGCCTGCCGAATCCTGGGCGCTGCTCTCGTTCATGAACAGCAAGGAACAGCTCGACGCGTTCCAGGAAATCCAGCCGGCGATCCGCATCCGCGACGACGTGGCGATCCCGAACTCGCCGTTCCTGACGGAAACGGCGACGACGCTGCTGCCGATCACCACGGCGCGTCCGAACGACGCCAACTACAACAAGGTCTCGACCGAGATCCAGCGCATGACCGAAAGCGTCGTCTCCGGCGAACTCTCGCCCGAGGATGCGATGGCCCAGTACAAGGCAGCCGTCATCGCCATCGTCGGCGAGGAAAACACCGTCAGCACGCTCTAAGGAAAGCGGCGGGATGCGGCCGCGAAAGCGCCGCCATCCTGCAGCCGACCCCGCGACCAGATCACCCGGCAGGTTTGCCTGCCGGGTGCCCGATCCAGGATAAGGGCCATGACATCAGCATGAAGACATTCTCTCTGCTTTCGACGCGCGCCGGCGCGCTCTTCCTGGCACCGGCCTCGGCCCTCGTCGGGGTGTTCGTCATCATCCCTTTCTTCTGGGTGATCTTCGTTTCCTTCACCAACCGGACGCTGCTCGGGCGGACGGCCGTCGATCCGGACTTTGTCGGGCTGCAGAACTACGTCGCGCTCTTCAATCCGGCGACCTTCTTCACCCGCGGCCAGTTCGGCTTCTCGCTGATACTGACGATCCAGTTCGTGCTGCTCTCGGCCTTGATCGGTCAGGCGCTTTTGGGACTGCTGCTTGCCTGGCTCAGCCAGTCGGTGACGCCGACGCTCAAATCCTTCCTGCAGACGGCCGTCATCGCCGCCTGGATCCTGCCGGAAGTGGTGATCGGCTTTGCCTGGTTCGCCTTCCTCGATTACGACAACGGCACGCTCAACATGATCCTGCGCGGCCTCGGCCTGCCACCCGGCGACTGGCTTTTGCAGCAGCCCTTCTGGGTGATCGTGTTCTTCAACACCTGGCGGGGTGCGGCCTTCTCGATGATGCTGTTCAACTCGGCCTTCCAGTCGATCCCGCCGAGCTATTTCCAGGCGGCCGACGTTGCCGGCGCCACCTCCTGGCAGAAACTGCGCGACATCGCGCTGCCCTTGATCCGCGGCCATGTGGTGACCGATCTCATTCTCATCACCATGTGGACCTTCAACGTCTTCACGCCGTTCCTGCTCACCCATGGCGGGCCGTCCTATCGCACCGAGATCCTGTCGATCTACACCTACCGGGTCGCTTTCAAGGACTTCGAGTTCGGAAAGGGTGCCGCCGTCGGCGTCGTCATCATGCTGATCAACCTGGCATTCGCGCTCGTCTATCTCCGCCTTGCCCACAAGAAGCCGGTGGAGGCGGAATGATGCGAAAGGCTCCCAACATCTTCGTTCGGCGCACGATCTTCTCGGCCGCCGCCACCTTCCTCGGCACGGTCTTTGCGCTGCCGCTCGTCTGGTTCGTTTTCGCACCCTTCAACGCCCGCGCCGAGCTCGGGCTTGCGATCCCCTCGCCCTTCACATTGTCCAACTTCGCGACCGTCTTCCAGAACACCTTCGCCATGCAGGCCTTGCTCAACAGTCTGATCCAGGCGGCCGGCGGCGTGGTGCTGGTCGGCGGAGCGGCAACGCTTGCGGCCTATGCGCTCTCGCGCTCGCCCATTCCAGGCAAGGGCGCCGTCACCTACATCCTGCTGCTGTTCTCATCCGTCGTTTCGGGCTCGGCGGCCATGGTGCCGATCTTCCTGATCATCTCGGCGGCAGGCCTGATCGACACGCATCTCGCCGTCATCCTCGTCTTTGCCGGCGGGCTGCTGCCGACCGCGATGTTCATTCTCAGGGATTTCATCGACGCCATTCCACGGTCCTACGAGGAAAGCGCCATGGTCGCCGGCGCCTCGCCGCTTCAAGCCTTCTTCGATGTCGCGCTGCCGGTCATCAGGCCAGGCATCGTCGTGGTCGTCGTCTGGGCCTTCGTCAACATCTGGGGCAGCTTCCTCATCCCCTTCATCCTGTTGCGCAGCGACAAGCTGATGCCGGCATCCGTCGCGATCTACTCCTTCTACTCGGAAGCGGGCACGCCGATCGTCACGCTGCTGGCTGCCTATTCGCTGATCTATTCGCTGCCCGTCATCGCCCTTTATCTCTTCGTGAATTGGAAATTCGGTTTCCGGTTCTTCGGTGGCATCAAGTCGTAATCGGAAATCCTGTCATGGCCTCTGTCGAATTCCAGAACATCTCCAAGAGCTTCGGCGCCTTCGTCGCGGTGCCCGACATCAGCTTTCAGATCGCCGATGGCGAGTTCATCTGCCTGCTCGGGCCGTCGGGCTGCGGCAAGACAACCAGTCTGCGCATGATTGCCGGCCTTGAAACGCCAAGCTCCGGCCGGGTGATGATCGGCGGCCGCGACGTCACCTACCTGCATCCGAAGGATCGCGGGATTTCGATGGTCTTCCAGGACTATGCGCTCTACCCGCACATGAACATCGCCGACAACATCGCCTATCCCTTGAAAGTGCGCGGCGAACAGGAGACCAAACGTCACGCCCGCGCCAAGGAAGTGGCGGATGTCCTGAAGATCGGCGATCTCCTGAAGCGGTTGCCGAGCCAGATTTCCGGCGGCCAGCAGCAGCGCACGTCGCTGGCGCGCGCGCTGGTCTATCCGAGCGAGGTCTACCTGTTCGACGAACCGCTTTCGAACCTCGACGCCAAGCTGCGCCTCGAAGCCCGCGGCTTCCTCAACCATCTGCAGCGCGACATGGGCATGACCGCCGTATACGTCACCCACGACCAGGCCGAAGCCATGGCGCTTGCGACCCGCATCGCCGTGATGGACAAGGGCCGGATCGTGCAGTTCGCCCCGCCGATCGAAATTTACCGCCGGCCGGCGACCACCTTCGTCGCCAACTTCGTCGGCAATCCGCCGATGAACCTTGTCCCCGTTGAAGCCGCGATTGGAGAGGGAGCGCTGCATCTGCGGGCCGACGGCCTGCAGCTGGCGCCGATCGCGCCCACCGACGCGATCGCCAGGGCGGCGAAGTCAGGCAGGATGACGCTTGGTGTGCGCCCGGAGCACCTGCGCATCGCAGGCCAGGGCGACGAGAACGTCCTTTCCGGCGAACTCTTCGCCAACGAGAACATGGGGCCGGAAAGCCTCGTCACGCTCGAGCGCGCCGACAATGGCCGGGTCACGGCGCGCATCTTCACCGACGACGAGATCAAGGTCGGGACCACCGTACAGCTTGCCTTCGACGCCAGACACATCACCCTCTTCGACGACAGCGGCGCGCGCATTCCAGCCGCCGACGAGCGCTGAGACCGACATGCTGGAAATCGCCCTGCGGATCACCCGCGCGCATCAGGCCGCCGATCCCTATTTCTACGTGCCATTCGATGTGCCCGAGGGGGTCACGCGGATCGACGTGACGCTCCGCTATCCAAAATCCGAGCAGGCAATCATCGACCTCGGTGCGCTCGACCCGCGCGCCACCGACTACCCGACCGAACAGGGCTTTCGCGGCTGGAGCGGCGGCGCCCGTGACCGGTTCTTCATCGCCACCGACGACGCCACGCCCGGCTATATCCATGGCGAGATTGCATCCGGACGATGGCGCATCATGCTCGGCCTCTACAAGATCCCCGCGGACGGCGCCGACGTGCTGGTGACCGTCGCGTTCGACCGCGGCCCGCGCGTGATCACGCCGCAGCCGGTTCGCCAGTTTCCGGTGCGCAAGGGCGCCGGCTGGTACCGAGGCGACCTGCACTGCCACACGTTCCACTCGGATGCGGCCGGCTCGCCTGAGCTGTTGCACGCCGCCGCGCGGCAGGCAGGGCTCGACTTCCTCGCGGTTGCCGACCACAACACCGTCACCCAGCGGCGCTATTTCCATCCGCATTCATCCGCCGATCTGGTCTTCGTCCGCGCGATGGAAATCACCACGGCCGTCGGGCACGCCAACGTCTTCGGCGTCGACGACTGGATCGATTTCCGCATGACGAAACCCGAGCACGCCCACATGCTCGAACGCCTTGTGCACGCGCGCGGCGGACTGCTGTCGATCAACCACGACAAGCCGACCATCCCCTGGGATTACGACCTGCCGAAGATCGACTGCATGGAAGTCTGGCAGTCCCACTGGCTGGCGTGGAACTGGGTGTCGCTGGAGCGCTACCAGCAGCGGCTGGCTTCCGGCCTCGAGATCTCGGCGATCGGCGGCAGCGACTTTCACCAGCCGGCGCGACTGATGCCCGAGGGACCGCTGGTGCTTGCACGTCCGACGACGGTGCTGTGGCTCGATGAACTCTCAGAGGACGCCGTGCTCGCCGCGATGAAATCCGGCCGCGGCTACGTGACGGAAAGCCCGACCGGGCCGCATCTGGAACTGACCGCAAACGGCCACCCCATGGGATCGACGATCACCGGCCCGGTGACGGGGGAAACCTTGGTTCGTGGCGCCAGGGGCGACAGGCTCCTGTGGCTCGACGCCTCCGGCGTTGTCAGTGAACAGACGATCGAGACAGACGACTGGACCGGCCGCTATTCGGGCGCGCCCGAGCGTTTCCTGCGCACGGAGATCGTGGCGGTGGAGAGCCGCAACGCAATCGTCGATGCGTTCCGTGACGCGCATGCGGGCAAGAACCTGCCGTGGCAGCTTTCCGAAGATGACCTCACCAGCCGGATCATCCGGCGCGCGATCAGCAATCCGATCTATTGCCGCCCCACCTGAGAGCCGCATCGATCAAGAGCGTCCGATACCTCCGACTGAGCGCGCTGGTTTGGCCCGCAGCAATAGCCGAAACCGGATGTCTCACATTTCTTTGCTGCAATGCACGTTTTATCGATTGCAGCAATTTTAAGCAGAAAACTTCCGTGCTAAGAAAAAAGGCAGAGGCTCCCTTGAAGGCACGTTAGGAACCCCATGGCGGCACGCCAGCGCATCATTCCCGTCAGGCGTGAATACAATCGCTGGGTCGCCAACCAGACGCTGGAAGACTATGCGCTGCGCTTCACCGCCAAGAGCGCCCGGCGCTTCTCCTCCGAGCGGATCTCCCAGACAGCCATTGGCGCGATTTCCTTTCTGGCGCTCGAAGCCATCGGCGGCGCCATCACCATGTCCTATGGCACCACCAACGCGATTGTCGCGATCCTGGTCGCCAGCCTGATGATCCTTGCAGTCGGTCTGCCGATCAGCCGTTATGCCATTCGCCACGGCGTCGACATCGACCTGCTGACCCGCGGCGCCAGCTTCGGCTATATCGGCTCGACGCTGACCTCGTTGATCTATGCGAGCTTCACCTTCATCCTCTTTGCGATCGAAGCGTCGATCATGTCCGGCGCGCTCGAACTGGCGCTCGGCATCCCCTTGTGGATCGGCTATATCATCAGCGCCGTCATGGTCATTCCGCTCGTCACCCACGGCGTCCGGCTGATCAGCAAATTCCAGCTGGTGACCCAGCCCTTCTGGATCGTGCTCAACATCCTGCCCTTCGTCTTCATCGCCTTTGCGGATTGGGAGAAGGTCGGCACCTGGCTTGCCTATTCGGGCATTCACCACGCGTCCGGGCCGCCGGGCACGATCGCACAGTTCGACCTCGTCGAATTCGGTGCGGCGTCGGCCGTGATCTTCGCCTTGATGGCGCAGATCGGCGAGCAGGTCGACTTCCTGCGTTTTTTGCCTCCGGACGGGCAGCGCAAATTGCATCATCGCATTGCCGTCTTCCTCGCCGGCTCCGGCTGGGTGATCGTCGGCGCGCCGAAACTGCTGGCCGGCTCCTTCCTCGTGGTGCTCGCGCTTTCGGCCGGGGTACCCTCGACCAGGGCCGCCGATCCGGCGCAGATGTATTGCACCGCCTTCGGCTACATGATCCCGTCGGAGACGGCAGCGCTGCTGCTGATGGTCGCCTTCGTGGTCGTGTCGCAGCTGAAGATCAACGTGATGAACGCGTATGCCGGGTCGCTTGCCTGGTCGAACTTCTTCTCGCGCCTCACCCACAGCCATCCAGGCCGCGTCGTCTGGCTGGTGTTCAACGTCGCGATCGCGCTGCTTCTGATGGAGCTCGGGATCTACCGGCTGCTCGAAGAAACCCTCGGCGTCTTCTCGATCATCGCCATGGCCTGGCTCTGCACGATCTCGGCCGACCTCTTCGTCAACAAGCCGCTCGGCCTGTCGCCCCCCGGCATCGAGTTCAAGCGGGCGCATCTGTACGACATCAACCCGGTCGGGCTTGGCGCCATGGCGATCTCGGCGACGGTAGCGCTGACGGCGCATTTCGGCGCCTTCGGCGAAATCGCCGCCTCGCTCGCGCCCTATATCGCCCTCGTCGTCGCATTCGTCGCTTCGCCGTCGATCGCCTGGCTGACCGACGGCAAATTCTACCTCGCACGGAAGCCGCGCAGGAGCTGGGCCAACCAGACCGAGATCACCTGCTCGATCTGCGAGCACCCGTTCGAGCCGGAGGACATGGCCTGGTGCCCGGCCTATGCCGCACCGATCTGTTCGCTCTGCTGTTCGCTCGACAGCCGCTGCCACGATATGTGCAAGCCAAAGGCGCGCTTCAACGCCCAGGTCGCGAGCGTCGCCAACACCCTGCTGCCGCGCACGATCACGGAGAAGCTGGCAACCCGCCTCGGCCGCTATGCGATCTCGGCTGTGCTCTCGATCGCCGGCATCGGCCTGATCCTGGCGATGATCGCGCATCAGACTTCAGGGAGTTCTCCGGAGACCGCCAGCGTCATCGAGCGCACAATTGCCGTGGTCTTCTTCGTCTTCGCCGTACTCGCCGGCATCGTCTCGTGGTTTTATGTGCTCGCCCACGACAGCCGCGTGGTCGCCGAGGAGGAATCCTCGCGCCAGAACACGCTGCTGCTGAAGGAAATCGCCGCCCACAAGAAGACCGACGCCGCGCTGCAGCAGGCAAAGGAAACGGCGGAGGCCGCCAACCGCGCCAAAAGCCGCTACGTCGTCGGCCTCAGCCATGAGCTGAGGACGCCGCTCAATGCCGTGCTCGGCTACGCCCAGGTGCTGGAGCGCGACGAAACCATTCCGCCGGCGCGCCAGGGTGCCATCAAGGTGATCAAGCGCAGCGCCGACCACCTCTCCGGCCTGATCGACGGCCTGCTGGACATTTCCAAGATCGAGGCCGGCAAGTTGCAGGTCTATTCCAACGAGATCAACATCCACGACTTCCTCGACCAGATCGTCGACATGTTCCAGCCGCAAGCACAGGCCAAGGGCATTTCCTTCGACCATGAGCGCGCCGCGAGCCTGCCGCGCTATGTGCGGACTGACGAGAAGCGACTGCGCCAGATCCTCGTCAACCTGCTCTCCAACGCGCTGAAGTTCACCGAGCGCGGCGGCATCCGTTTCGGCGTCGCCTATCGCAGCCAGGTCGCGACCTTCACGGTTTCAGACAGCGGCCGCGGCATCGGCGAAAAAGACCTGCCGCGCATCTTCGATCCCTTCCAGCGCGGCGAGGCGGAACATCTCGGCAGCATGCCCGGCCTCGGTCTCGGCCTGACGATCACCCGGCTCCTGACCCAGACACTCGGCGGCGAAATCGCTGTCACGAGCACGCTTGGCGAAGGCACGAGCTTCCGCGTCCGGCTGATGCTGTCGGCGGTCGACCGCCCCGCGCCGGCCGCCCCTGTCCGACGCATCACGTCCTATCTTGGCCCGCGGCGCACGCTTGTCGTCGTCGACGACAATGCCGACCACCGCGACCTGATGCGCGAGATTCTCGTGCCCATGGATTTCAGCGTTCTCGCCGTGCCGTCCGCCGCCGACTGTCTCACGCTCACCGACGACCTTGCGCCCGATCTTTTCTTCATCGACATCTCGATGCCCGGCATGAGCGGCTGGGAACTTGTGGACCGGCTGCGCGAGAAGGCGCAGACGGCGCCGATCATCATGCTGTCGGCCAATATCGGCGACGGCTCGGCGACGGCCGCCTTCCACCGCCACGACGACACGCTCGCCAAGCCTTTCGCCATCGGCCAGCTCGCCGACAAGCTTTCGCTGCATCTGGGCCTGACCTGGGTTCACGAAGGCGAGGAAAAACAAGCGCCCGTCATGCCGGCGGCCAAACCGATGACGCGCCCCGACGACCATCACCTCGAGGAACTCATCCGCCTCGGCGAGATCGGATATGTCAGGGGCATCGAGGCCAAACTGACGGAAATCGACCTCGAATCCGAGCATCAACCCTTCGTCGCGGCGGCGCGCGCCTACGTGCAGGCCTTCGACCTCGCCGGCTACGACGCATTTCTGAGGAACGACATGGGAGGAGACGCCCGTGGCTGAGACCTACGATCGCCGCGACATCGTCCTGCTCGTCGACGATTCGCCCGAGGCGCTCGGCTTCCTGACCGAGGCTCTGGAGAAATCCGGCTACTCCGTGCTGATTGCAACGTCCGGCAATGCAGCTCTCTCGATCGCAGAACGCATCACGCCGGATGTCATTCTTCTGGATGCGGTCATGCCGGGTCTGGACGGCTTCGAAACCTGCCGGCGCCTCAAGGCCAACGCCGCCGTCGGCCAGACGCCCGTGCTCTTCATGACCGGGCTGACCGAGACCGAGCACGTGGTGCGGGCGCTCGAGGCTGGCGGCGTCGACTATCTGACCAAGCCGATCAACATCGATGAACTCAGGGCGCGCATCCGCGTCCACCTTTCGAACGCCCGGTCGGCCCAGAGCGCGCGCGTCGCGCTCGATGCCGCCGGCCGCCACCTTCTGGCGGTGCGGGCCGATGGCGGCGTGTGCTGGTCGACGCCGCAGGCGACCCGGCTGGTCAATGCCGCAACCGGACGCGACGACGGTCTGGCGACGGTGACGCGGCGCATTGCCGGCTGGATGGACAAACGCGAGACGACGGCGCGCGACGTCAGCTTCGCGCTCGACCAACCGGGCGGATCGGGCCTGCAGATATCCTATCTCGGCGCCATCGGCCCGAACGAATATCTCTTCCGGCTGACGGCCGAAAACCGCCTGACCGATGACGAGATGCTGCGCCAGCATTTCGCCCTCACCCAGCGCGAATCCGAAGTGCTGCTCTGGATCGCCAAGGGCAAGGCGAACCGGGATATCGGCGAAATCCTCGGCCTGAGCGCCCGAACCGTGACGAAACACCTGGAGCAGATCTACGTGAAGCTCGGCGTCGAGAACCGCGCCTCGGCCGCCGTCAAGGCGACGCAGGTTCTACACGGCCTTTGACCCACGGCACGCTTGCAAAAAGGATCAGTTTGCCGGTTTGGGCGCGGGCAACCGCGCGCTCAGCGCCGCCTGCGCATCGGCAAAACCGGAAAGCGACAGCGCGATCGGGATCGCCTTGCCTTCGGGCGTCATAACGGTGACCGTCGCTTCCGCCTTGGCCGCCATCGAATCGATCAGCGCCTGTTCGGCCGGTCCCTCGATCAGGCAGCCCTGAGGCGTGCAGCGGCTGACCGCCATCGTCGCGCCATAACCGTCCTTGACCTTCAGTTTGACGCCGTCCTTGAGCGCAATGCCGAGAGGAACGGCCATCTGCATCGCGACCGACTTGCCGTCGGGCCGATAGGCCAGGCTCAGGACAAGAATGGCCTGCTTGCCGTCGGGCGACAGCGTGCTGGACGAGATCTGGCAACGCACCGGCTGCTTGTCGAGCTCGACACATTGCAGCTCCCACTGCTTGAACCGGTTGGCCGCGGCCTTCTGCGGCTCGGCGGGCTTGGCCTTCTGCTCGGCTGCCGGGCGCGTATTGGCGCGTCCGGCCGGCGCACCGATGATCGCGCCATTGCCGTCTGCGGTCGGATCGATAAGGATCGGCGCGCCGGTCGTCGAGCGCTCGGCCGGCGTCGAAAACAGGGGCGCGGTCGAGTTCTGAGCCGCAAGCGGCGCAGCAAGCGAGAGCAGGGCCACAGCCGTCAGCCCGAACAGAACTGGCTTCGCATTCCTCGACGTCATCCGCATGCCTCCAATATATCTTCTCGGGAATTGTCTTTCATGGAACATTACCCGAGTCAAACTGCGCGTCCTCATTGTGGTTTTATGAAGAAATGCCTATGGATCATGTTTAATCGACAGTCTCATCCTTGGTGGAAAAGATGAAAATGACCTCAACGTCCTGCGTACGGATTGCTGCCCTCCTGAGCCTGTCGTTGCTGGTCCACACGGGCGCCGCCGCCCAGGCCTATGTCGATCAGGTCAACCGCGGCGTCGGCAATGGCGCCTATGTCGAGCAGATGCCGGCGGGCGCGAAACCTGCGAC
Source organism: Ensifer sp. (assembly GCF_035999135.1). Classification (GTDB taxonomy): domain Bacteria; phylum Pseudomonadota; class Alphaproteobacteria; order Rhizobiales; family Rhizobiaceae; genus Ensifer. The sequence continues at coordinate 16,795 of NZ_DASYGZ010000070.1, read as the reverse complement.
ACAGAAGCAGACTTCACCAAATAAAACAAAACCTTACAGCCAATCATCGAGGTCCGCAAAGCCGGGAAAAGCGAGCGCCGCGCAGGCGGCAGGCGCGGACATCGTGCCGACTGTGGGCACCGGCTCCTCGGCCGTTGTCACGCTCAGCGCCGGCGAACTGGAATGGCCGACCGTTGGTCGCGGAACCGTCAACCGATAATCCACAACATGCGCTGTTGCATGGTTACCATCACGTTAACCAGTTTGTCGTAAACCGCATCTTTTTGGGGCAAATTCCCCAATTCACCCAAAAATGGGACTGCTAACCCATAAAACTTCAGTGGTAGGGAAGCAGTGCAATAATTCGCGTGGGCTAGCTGGGGCTACGGTCGGGCCAGGCGGATCTCTGAGGATATTTAGACAGTACAATAGTGCCTTACCTTGGAAACTATAGTTTCCGAGAGGGGCTGGTTGCGCGTTTATATTTCCGATCGATCCTCGGTCGGAAGACGACGACCTATGGCTTGCGCCACGACGTGGCCGCGACCAAACGGGGGAACGATGAAGGTCAAACTGGCAGCTCTTTGTATCGCGGGTGGGCTCCTTGCCGGATGTCAAAGCGGACAACAACTCGACACACCGGCGGCGACCCTGACGGCGCCGACGAAGACAACGCCAAAGGTTCGGGCAATCCCCCTTCCTGCCATCCCCGTCGACGTCGCCGTCTACGATTTCCCGGATCTGACCGGCCAGGCCAAGCCGAACGAAAGCTTCGCCGAGTATAGCCGCGCGGTCACCCAGGGCGGCTCCGCGATCCTGGTGGATGTCCTGAAGAAGACCGGCGGCGGCCAGTGGTTCCGCGTCGTCGAGCGCTCGGGCCTGAAGAACCTGGTGCAGGAGCGCACGCTGATTGAAAACACCCAGCGCGCCTACGGCCGCGCCAGCGGCCTGCCTCCCGTCCGCTTCGCCGGCCTGCTGCTTGAAGGTGGCATCGTCGGCTACGATTCCAATGAACTGACGGGCGGCGCCGGTGCGCGCTACCTCGGCATCGGCGGCGACGTGCAGTACCGATCCGACGTCGTCACGGTAAACCTGCGCGCCGTCAGCGTGCAGACCGGCGAAGTGCTGGCATCCACGACGACGACCAAACAGATCTACTCCGTCCAGGTCAGGGCGGGCGCCTACAAGTTCGCGACGGCGGACGAGCTGCTTGAGATCGAACTTGGGCAGTCGCGCAACGATCCCGGCTCGCTCGCCGTGCGCGAAGGCATCGAACTGGCCGTCTACTCCTTGACCGTCGATGGCGTTCGCCAGGGGCTGTGGCACCTGAAGGATCCTGCACGCGAGCCGGAGTTCATTCGCGATTACGACGAGAAGTACGGAAACATCTCGCTTCCGTCTTCATGACAGAATCACCAGTACAAGTAAGATTTAAATAGAGTCTATTTCCAGAATGCGCGGCAATGAATCAGAAACGATTCACTGTCGCGCATTTTTTATTTGAGAGATCCCACGAATTAATCGACCCAATTTTGGTTGTTTCTATTTTGTTGATTAACTATTACTTAATCAATCCGTATTGGCGCCTTGTACCGACACAAGACGCGATGGTATTAAACGAATTGTTAACGCTCTAATTGAGTGCGGCGCTTCGGAGCGACCAAGACGCCGGCGCCGAACAAAAGGGAGAAGTCCATGAAATTCTCAGCACGAAAAACTTTGCTGCTGACCGGCGTCGCCTTCGTGGCGATGACGGCCGGCGCCCATGCGCAGGAAGCCAGCGCCAACGGCAACACCGGCTATATCGGCCAGCGCGACGATAGCAATTTCGCCTACCTGTCCCAGGAAGGCGCCAACCAGGGCTTCATCTACCAGCACGGCCAGAGGAACGTCTTCCTGCCACTTTCGGGCAACGCACCGGGTGACGCCCAGACCGGCCATAACAGCCTCGGCGTCATGCAGCTCGGCAGCGACAACGTCGTTGGCGGCAACTTCCTCCAGGACGGCCAGAACGTCGGCGGCGTTGCCCAGTTCGGCACGAACAACGTGGTCGACACGTTCCGCCAGACCGGCGCCAACCGCGGCACGATCTTCCAGGGCGGCAACGCCAACCTTGCCCGCAACACCCAGGCCAAGGGTGCCAGCAGCAACGATACCGGCATCATTCAGCTGAACGACAGCGACGACGTCGGCAACTATGCGGAAAGCAACCAGCTCGGCGCGTCCGGCGGCGGCAACTTCTCCGGCATCCTGCAGAACGGCTCGGCCAATGCCGCCGTCAATAACCAGACGAACGAAGCCTCGTCCAACGCGGTCATCGCCCAGGGCGGCACCGACAATGCTGCGGTCAACAGCCAGACGCTCGGCAAGTCCAACCGGGCCGGCATCCTTCAGGCTGGCACCGGCAACGCCGCCGCCAACACGCAGGAGAAGGTCGGCGCATCCACGGCGACGATCGTTCAGGGCGGAGAGAACAACCTCGCGTCCAACGTTCAAAAGCCCGGCACGCAGGCCGGTCCCGCGAGCGGGCTCGACGCTTCGATCCTGCAGGTCGGCGAAGGCAACGTCGCGGCAAATACGCAAGCAGGCGGTGCCGGCGGTGGCAAGGACAACGTTACCCGCACGGTGCAGATCGGCAAGAGCAACCGCGCCTTCAGCAGCCAGATCGGCGACTATCACAACAACGGCTACAACAACGACAACGAGACGTCGATCGGCCAAGTTGGCGCGGACAACCTGGCGATCAGCAGCCAGGACGACGGCCGCAATTCGTCTTCCACGATCCTGCAGGTCGGCGAGCGCAACACGGCCTCCAACCTCTCCAAGGGCGGCACAGGCCACAGCGCGACCATCGGCCAGTTCGGCGCAGACAACGTCGCCGTCAACGAGCGCAGCCGCGGCGGCAACCTGACGGATGGCAACGACGCCACCATCCTGCAGGTCGGCGACAAGAACGTTGCCAGCAATTCGCAGCATGACCTCATCGGCTCGGAGGCGTTCACCCGCAACAGCGCCAACATCCTCCAGGCCGGCACGGAAAACCGCGCCGGAAACGTCCAGACGACCGGCTCCGACAACACCGCGAACATTGCGCAGTTCGGCACCGGCAACGAGGGCGGCAACCTTCAAGGCGGCGCGAGCACGAACAACGAGGCCAACATCCTGCAGATCGGCTCCGGCAACGTCGGCTCGAACGCTCAGGTGGTCGGCTCGGCAAACGGCGCAGCGGATATCGTGCAGGTCGGCAGCGACAACGTCGGCACCAACAGCCAGTACGCTTCCACCGATGCGACCGCCGGCATCCTGCAGATCGGCAGCGGCAATACCGCGCTGAACACCCAGGCCGGCGTCGACCCGACCTCGGCTCTGGTGATCCAGGGCGGTACCGGCAACTTCGGCTGGAACGACCAGAACAACGTCATCGATTCCGACGCGACGATCGTTCAGTTCGGCGCGTCCACCGACGCCAACCAGGCCGGCAACATCCAGACGGATGTCACCAACGGCTCGGCGATCATTCTTCAGGGCAGCGTCGGCGGCGCCACCAACACCGCCTTCAACGTCCAGAACGGCGTGATCGACGCATCGGCCTTCGTCGGCCAGTTCGGCGCCGGCAACAAGGCACTCAACACCCAGCAGGCCAAGAGCAGCGACGTCGCCGCAGCCATTGTCCAGGTTGGCAACGGCAACAATGCGACGAACACGCAGGGCAATTCCGTTGCCTATAACGGCGTCAGCTTTTCGGCCAGCACCGGCTACAGTGGCGGCCCCGTCTGGGATTCGCTGCTGAGCGACTTCTCTGCCGACCGTTACAAGACGGTCTACAAGGCAGACAGCTTCGCTGGCGGCATCGCCAAGGTTCCCGCAGTGAACTCGCAGGCTGTCATCGCGCAGATCGGCAACGGCAACGTCGCCGGCAACTCGCAGCTCGGCGCGTATACGCCGGGTACCGGAGCAAGCCAGGGCTACACGAAGTATGAATGGAAGAAGATTGGTCGCGTCCAGACCGGTTCGATCTTCGGTTTCCCAACCTATCGTGACGACTACGACTGGGTGAAGGTCGAAGACGTCGCCTCCAAGGACAACGGTCCCGGCACCGTGAAGCCGACGATCGACTCCAATGCCGCAATCGGCCAGTTCGGCAACGGCAACTTTGCAAGCAACACCCAGGTCGCGACCTCGGGCGCCAATGCCGCATCGGTCCAGATCGGCGATGGCAACCAGGCGGTCAACCTGCAGACGCTCGCTTCGGGCTCGAACGCCGCCAACTTGCAGATCGGCGACGGCAACAAGGCGGCCAACACCCAGACTGCAACGATCGGCGCCAACGCCGCAATCGTCCAGGGTGGCAACGGCAACATCGCGGCAAACGGCCAGACGGCTGCCGTCGGCTCCGACGCCCTCGTCACCCAGCTCGGCAACGGCAACATCGGCTCGAACAGCCAGGATGGCACGTCCGGGTCGCAGGCGGCAATCGTCTCGGTCGGCAATGGCAACGTCGCGGGCAACCTCCAGACGGGCACCGATGCGGCAACGGCCCTGACGGTGCAGGCCGGCAACGAGAACGTCGCACTGAACGATCAGGACGGCGTCAGCGACGCGCTGGCGACGATCCTCCAGGGCGGCAACGGCAACGCGGCGTCCAACGTCCAGCAGTACGGCAGCACCGGCGTCGCCGCCGCCATCGCCCAGACCGGCGATGACAACTCGGCAGCCAACGTCCAGGGCGCGCTGACGACGACACTCGACCTCCCGGGCACGGCCCTCGACGTCAAGCAGAACTCGCCGGCCACCCTCTCGGCAGCGGCAATCGTCCAGTCGGGCAACCGCAACAGCGCGACCAACATCCAGGGCGGACCCGTTCCGGTCTCGGACGGCGTGCTTGTCGATGTCAACCTGCCTGGTCCGGTTGCGGCTTCGGTCGCCGGCATTGCCCAGTTCGGCAATGACAACACGGCCTCGACGGTGCAGATCGCTTCCGTCGGCGCGCTTTCGGCAACGGTGCAGATCGGCGACCTCAACAAGGCCGCAACGGTTCAGACCGGCGTCATCGGCGCAGCCGCGGCCACCGTCCAGAACGGCAGCAGCAACGTGGCGGCGACGAGCCAGACGCTCGGCGGCGGCTTGCAGGCACTGACGGTGCAAAACGGCAAGGGCAACCAGGCCGCAACGGCACAGACTGGCCTCGGCAGCTCGTCGCTGCTGATCCAGAACGCCGACTATTCGATCGCCGGCATCACCCAGAGCGGTTCCGGCCAGTCGTCCACGGTCGTCCAGGCAGGCGCCTACTCCAACGCCTGGATCAGCCAGTCGGGCTCTGCCTCGAACTCGGTGGTGCTGCAGTACGGCAGCGGCAGCAGCGACGCCGACCGCAACTACGCGATCGTCAGCCAGGGCGGCAACGGCCAGAACTCTGTGGTCGTGCAGGCCGGACGTTCGAACGTCGCCTTCGTCAGCCAGAACTAACCGACAATGCGGGGCGCGCTTTCGGGGCGCGCTCCACACCTTGCGGGAAATCGAACCATGCGGATGGCTGCTCGACTTCTCCTGATTGCAGCCTTCGTAACCAGCAACGATGCGAGCGCGACTTCGATGAACGGCGAGACCCTCTACGGCAAGATCAACGATCCGCGCGTCAAGAGCTGCGGGATCAGGATCGACGGCGCCGATGTGGCAGCGCTGAAGCCCTTCATCGAAGCTGCGGACGATCTGGAAGGCAGCTTTTCCCTCAGGATCGCCAAACTGTCTGCTTCCGGCAGCAGCATGACGAGCCAGAGGAACCGCTTTTCCGCCGGATCGCTCGGCAAGACCGAGATTATCGTCGATCGCCCGGGCCAGCTTCGTCTCGAACTGACCGTCACGGACGACCAGGGCAAGGTCCTGTGCGGGCTTAGCTCGACGGTCGAGCTTGCAGCGCCTTCGACACGCATCTGAACACAGAAACAAAAGACGGGTGGATACCAGATGAACAGAGCCAGACGCCCTCTCCGCAGCCTCCTTCGCGGCGCCGTCGTCGCCGCCGGATTGGCGTTGGCAGCCGCACCGGCCACCGCGGAAGACCTGCTGATCCAGGACTACGACACCAACCCGGCCGCGGTGAACGCGCTGATGGCCCCGATCCAGCCCTATCTCGGCGGGGAAAGCGGCTCCAACACCGCCATCATCCAGCTCGGTCAGGGCAACAACGCCAATGCCGGCATTTCAGGAACAGGCAGCCTCGCGCTGATCCATCAGGCCGGCACCAACAACCGTGCCGTCCAGGCCATCGAGGGCAACAGCTCGGCCCTGCTTCTGGCACAGGGTGGCTCCAACAACTCGGTCCTGCAGGCAAGCCGCGGCGACAACAACTTCCAGCTCGTCGGCGTATCCGGCGAGAACAACCAGATCGCCTATATCCAGGACGGCAACAGCCTCGCCGGCGTGCTGGATGTGCGCGATTCCAAGAATTCGACGGTGCTTGCGATCCAGACGGCGCAAAGCGGGCGGTACATGATGCCGACCGGGCTGCGGGGCCTGGAAAACAAGACCGTTGTCGTCGTTCCCGGCCGGATGTACGTTTTGCCGAAACGTTGACCTGCCAAGAAATCCAAGAAGGAGACTACCCATGAAGTTGCTTCATTCCGCGCTTCTCGCAGCAACGTTCACCCTTGCAGCCACAGGCTCGAGCTTTGCGTCGGAGCTGGTCTATCGCCCGATCAATCCGTCGCTCGGCGGCGATCCGCTGAACGGCAACTGGCTCCTGTCCCAGGCAACGGCCCAGGGCGAAGGCGCAAGTTCAAGCGGCCCCGGCTTCAGCATCGACTTTCCGGATTTCGGCGGCGTGCCGCAGCCCAATCCGAACCCGGTCGAACTGCCCGAGGTCGACGACAATCAGCCTTGAGACGACGGCAGGAAATCCGCGGAGCGGACTTCCGACAAATGCAGCAATGATCCCGGAACGAAAAAGGAGCCCGCAAGCGCAGGCTCCTTTGTTTCGAGAATGACGAACGCGCCTGTCCCGGGCGCGCCGAAATCCCTTTAGAACAGTTCATTGTTTCATCGAAACAGTGATCTAACTCTTTGATACCACGCAATTCCTGACGAAAAACCGTTCCACACTTTTCCTGGAGTTGCTCTAGCGCTGGCTGATGATCGCGACGTTGTTGCGGCCCTGCTGGGAAATGAAGGCCTGGTGGCCGACGCCCGTCTGCGTGATCGCCGCCGAGTTCATGAAACCGATCTGCTGGATCAGGCCGACATTGCGGGTGCCGCTCTGCTGGATCGAGGCGGTGTTGAAGTCGCCGCTCTGATAGACGAAAGACAGGTTGCCCGCGAGCGTGGAGGTGTCGACCCGAGGGGTTGCGACGACCAGATCCATGACCGGCTTCATAATCGCGGCCGTGTCAAGCGTCGCAAAGCCTGCGCCGCCGCTTGCCTGCTGCACGAAGGCTGGCGATGAAAATTCCATGCCCGCCATCGCCGCCGAGGCGGACACCAGCGAACTGAACAATACTGCGGATACGATTGCGATGTTCTTCATTTCTTGTCTCCCCGTTCTTGATGAGACAAGTTATAAGCGCGGCGAATTAATCAATGACCGCATAGACTTGGGAAATATTCCAGCAAGTATCCCAGTAAAAATCGACGCTTGTCGTTAGGTTGCCGTAAACTATACTTTACGGCGACGGGCACCGGTCGTCCTAGCCCGCCTTATCCGTCGCCCAGTCGAAAGCCTCGTCGAGTGCGGCAAATTTCACCGCCTGCCAGTGGCGATAGTCATCGATCAGACGCCGCGCTATCCACAGAGGGCCGCGGTTGCCGGGCCCCTCCCAACCGAGAACCCCAAGGTCCCGCGCCCGCGCAAAGACGCGCTGCGCGTGGCTACGCGAGATGATGTAGCGCTTGGTGATATCGCTGAGCTTCAGCGGTCCGACCGGGATCCGCTCCTCGGTCGGCACGCCTTTCGGCAGCCGAGCCACGAGATCATGCAGGATGTTGCTGCCAGACTCCGCCCAGACGATCGTAGCAATGCTCTCGGGTGGATCGCACCACGCGGGATCGGCGATCAGCCGCCGCGTCGCACGCGGCAAGGCATGGTGCATCAGCGCCGGATTGCTCCGCGATTGGGCCAGGCGCGTTCCCCGATCTAGCGTGTCGAGCGAGGCGAGGTGACCGTCGAACCATTGCCGGATCAGATCTTCAGCGACATCGGCGACAACCAGGGGCCGGCTGCGCCTGTCGCCCTCCTGTTTTGCGTCAACGAGCAGGCGATAATTTCGCATCTCGGCGAGGTGCGCGACCGCCGTGTTCTTGCTGGCAACATTGCTCGCAACGATGAAGTCGACCAGCTTGGCCGCCGTCAGCTCGGAGCGTGAGGAGTCGGTCAGGCGCTCGAAATGCAGCGTCAGTATGGCCTGCGTCAGCAGCCACTTTCTCAAGCTCGCGGTGTAGCGGACGATACGCGGGGTGGCCTCGTGCATGGCAACCAGATGTACGGCCGCCTGGCGCAGCGCCTCGGCAAAAAGCGGGTCCGAGACAAAGCGTTGAGGAGTCGGCGGCGCTTCGTCGGCCACGGGTTGGACAATTTCCAGTCGAGCGGTCATTGCCGCCCTCCCAACCCTGCAGCCCCCTGAGATGACTTGGTGAGATCGGCGGCGGCGCCAGGCCTGTCAATGGCGACGGAACGAACCTGCCGGCATGGATCATCGAAAAAAAGAAACAAAATTTTCACATCAAACATAAACAAAATTCCCTCACACCCCTAGGGACAATATCTACCGCGAACAGGCCATGAAAATCGAGATCTATACTTTCCAATTAACGAAGTGTTTACCGGCATCTACAGGCAATCACCATGGCAATCGCCACCATTTTGGGGGTCACAGTTAACAGGACGTGACAAATTGATCTCGAGACTACACGCAATCTGACCGAAGAGGATGGACGGCTCTACCTTTAATTGACGAAGCCATCCTGATCGCCACCGACGGCGAGCGAATCAACTGCAACGACGGCCGCAACCCTGCAGCCGTCGAGGAACCGGGCGGCCGAGTGCCGCGTTGACGCTCGTGTGCGACGACGGGTTGTTGTAGCATCCACTCACAGACGGGAGGTGTGGGACATGTGGCGATGGGCGCTGATCATTGCGTTCGCTTTGACGCCCGCGAGCAGTTGGGCTGACGAAGGCGCATTTCTGAAGACGCTCGGCGGCAACTGGGCGGGCACCGGGACGGTGCGGATCCGCACCTACATGTCGCCGGTCAACATCTCCTGCAATTTCAGCTCCCAGGCGAGCGGCCTTGCCTTGTCGATGGAAGGCGTCTGCCGCGGCATGCTGCTGATCTCGCGCTCCATAGACGCCAAACTGCGCTACTCCGGCTCAAGCTATAGCGGCTCCTACCTCGGGCCCCGCGGTGGCCGCGCGGGCCTGAACGGCAGCCGGCGCGGCGATGCGATCAACCTCACCATTCGCTGGGCCAAGGACGTGAACGGCGATCGCAGCGCCGACCTGATCTTGCGCAAGGTCGGCGCCAACAGGATGCAGTTGCGGACCATCGACCTCGATCCGTCCTCGGGCAAGCGGATCGTCACCAGCGAGATTAATCTCAAGCGCAAGTAACAGCGCACACTCGAACGAGAAGAAGCCGCGCAGGACTGGCCATGCGCGACCTCTTTTCTCAAGCAGGATCAGGCAGCAGGATCAGGCGATCGTCACCGTGCGGGCGTCGAAATCTGCGGTCCATTGCAGCGACGGCCGCGCGCCGCAGCGCTCGACCCAGGCCTTGATGACGGCGCTGTCGGGGGTGGCAGCAGGGTACCAGGCAAAGGGCGAATGCAGGAGCAGGTCGGCGGCCGTATAGCGCTCGCCCATCAGATAAGGACTCTCCTTCAACGCATTTTCCAGACGCTCGGCCATTTCCGTCGGACCGCGGAAGGTGGCCTCGAGATAGGGGTGCGAAAGACCCGCGGCTTGCGCGATCAGCACCGGCTCGACCACTCCTGCATACCAGGCAAGCCAGCTGAGATAGCGACCACGCTGCGGATCTCCGCCAAGCGGCCCAAGCTTCTTTTCCGGGAAAAGATCCGTCAGATATTGGATGATCGCGATGCTCTCCCAGAGCACGACCCCGTCATGCACGAGCAGCGGCACCTTGCCTTCCGGATGCGGGTTTCTCGGATCCTTGCTGCCGCTGCCGTCGCCGCGCGTGATGCCGACGATCTCGATCTCCACCTTGTCGAGCGCGTCGAGTTCGCGAAGCAGTGTGATGATGCGCGACGAGCGCGAGCGCGGAGCGTGAAAGAGTGTCAGCATGGTCTGAAGTCCTCGGTTGCAGTTGCGTTTGCGAATGTGGGTCTTATACAGTTGGCCAACTGCCAGTTTTCGTCAGTAGGCTTCAGCTAATCTACCATCATGGCTCGTAGCGCTCGTCTCTTTCGCCTGCTCCAGGCGCTCCGCACTCTACCCTCTCCGGTCACGGCCGCGCGCCTTGCCGAAGAGACGGGCGTCTCCCTGCGTTCGCTCTACCGCGACATCGACAGCCTGCGCGCCGCCGGCGCGGTGATCGATGGCGCGCGCGGCTTCGGCTACCGGCTGACCGAAGACATCGCGCTGCCACCACAGAGCTTTTCCCAACTGGAGATCGAGGCGCTGGTCCTCGGCCTTGCGGAAGTGCAGCACATGGGCGAGCCGGATCTTGCAGCGGCGGCCCGCGCCGTCCTTTCCAAGATAACGGCGACACTGCCCGATCGGTTGCAACGCCAGGCGCTTCATGCGGTCTCGCAGGTCTATCGCTTTGACAGGAGGGAGCCTCCACCGGTCGATGTCTCCCTGCTGCGCGAAGCCTCCTGGCGGGAACGGGCGGTGATCATCGGTTATGTGGATGCCAATGGCCAGCGGACCGATCGACAGGTGTTGCCGCTGGCCATCGTGTACCTGGAACGGATGCTGGTGCTTCTGGCCTGGTGCTGCCTGCGGGAAGGCTACCGCAAGTTCCGCGTCGACCGTATTGCCGAGATCAGCATGACCGAGGAAAGCTTCCGTCCGCGCCGCGTGCCGATGCTGAGGGAATTCATCGCCTATCTGAACGCCGGCGCAACTGACACATCGAAAATGACGCTGAGCGGTCGATAGCCCCAAACGACGACGCGGCCCGTGTTGCCACGAGCCGCGTCCGGACTGCGGTAGAGCGCCCTTCAGGATGCTCCCGTGCAGTCAGGCCTTGGGAGGCAACTTTATTCGGCCGGCTGCAAGGCCGGCTGGGGCAGCGCTTCCGGCGCGCGACCACCAAGGACGGCTGCCATCTGCGCTTCGTCCAGTTCGCCTTCCCACTTGGCCACGACGATAGTCGCGACCGCATTGCCGACGAAGTTGGTGAGTGCGCGGCATTCCGACATGAACCGGTCGATGCCAAGGATCAGCGCCATGCCGGCGACCGGCACGGCGGGCACGACCGAAAGCGTTGCGGCCAGCGTGATGAAGCCGGCGCCGGTGATGCCGGCAGCGCCCTTCGAGCTCAGCATCGCGACGAGCAGCAGCAGCACCTGATCACCGAGCGACAGCGGAATGTCCATCGCCTGGGCGATGAAGAGAGCGGCGAGCGTCATGTAGATATTGGTGCCGTCGAGGTTGAAGGAATAGCCGGTCGGGATGACGAGGCCGACGACCGAGCGCTTGCAGCCGGCTTTTTCCATCTTGCTCATCAGACCCGGAAGAGCTGCCTCCGACGAGGATGTGCCGAGAACCAGCAGCAGTTCTTCCTTGATATAGCGGATGAGGGCCACGATCGAGAAGCCGTTGTAGCGGGCGACCGCACCAAGAACAACGAACACGAACAGGAAGGACGTGATGTAGAAGGTGCCGATCAGCATCGCGAGGTTGGCGATCGAGCCGACGCCGTATTTGCCGATGGTGAATGCCATGGCGCCGAAAGCGCCGATCGGGGCAGCCTTCATCAGGATGCCGACGAGCTTGAACACCGGCAGCGTCAACGCATGCAGGAAGTCGACGACCGGCTCGGCCTTCTTGCCGACCATGGCGAGCGCCAGACCGAACAGCACCGAGATGAACAGCACCTGCAGGATGTCGCCGTCGGCAAATGCGCCGACCAGCGTCGTCGGGATGATGCCCATCAGGAAGCCGGTGATCGTCTGCTCGTGCGCCTTTTCGGCAAAGGTCGTCACCGCCTTGACGTCGAGCGAGGCGGGATCGATGTGCATGCCGGCACCCGGCTGCACGACGTTGGCGACGATCAGGCCGATGACGAGCGCGAGCGTCGAGAAGGTCAGGAAATAGAGCATCGCCTTGCCGGCGACCCGGCCGACCTTGGCAAGATCCGTCATGCCGGCAATGCCGGTTGCGACCGTCAGGAAGATGACCGGGGCGATGATCATCTTGACGAGGCGGATGAAGGCGTCACCAAGCGGCTTCAGTTCCGTGCCGAGCGAGGGATAGAAATGGCCGAGCAGGATGCCGGCTGCGATCGCCACCAAGACCTGGACGTAGAGATGGCGATAGAAAGGTGTCTTGCCGCGCGGTTCCGCGGATTGGTCGATGATCATGATATCCTCCACTAAACCCAGTCCGGCGTCATGCCGGGCCTCCCGGGTCAATTTCCGAAGCGCGACAGCACGGGCTGTCATGAGGACGTCATCTGCAACGGGCGTGCCAGTTCGCCGCGGCGATGCCCAAGCCATTGAATCGATAAGCATGTTTTCCGCACACAGCGCGATCGCCACGAAGAGTTGAGCGGATTTCCGCACAAATGATCTGGAAGATTGGGCGGAAACATGCACAATCAGTCCATGTTCAAGACCCCGCCTGCCCCTCTCGACCTGGCCGATCTCGACCGATCCATGCGCCGCATCTGGCTGGTGTTCGCGGGTCTCGCCGTGGCGCTCATCGTTGCGGCGCTGCTGCTTGCCGGCGCCTATGGCCGGAGCCAGGCACTCGAAGCGGTCGGTGCCCAGAGCCGGATCGACGCCAACCTGAAGGCCTCGCTGCTGCGCGCGGTGCTCGAGCGCCAGCGCGCGACACCGCTGGTGCTCGCCGACGATGTCGAGGTGAAGGCGGCACTGGTCACCCGCGGCACAGAGGCGCTGCAACGGCTGAACGAGAAACTCCAGGCGCTTGCCGCCAACACGGATGCGGCGGTCATCTACGTCATCGGCCCCGACGGCGTCGCGGTCGCTGCCAGCAACTGGCGCGAACCGACGAGTTTCGTCGGCAACGACTATGCCTTTCGCGAGTATTTCCGCATGGCGATGCGCGACGGCAAGGCCGAGCATTTCGCCATGGGCACGGTCAGCAAGCGGCCGGGCCTTTACATTTCGCGGCGGGTGCAGGGCCCAGATGGCGCGATCGGCGTCGTCGTCGCCAAGCTCGAATTCGACGACGTGGAGGCGGAGTGGCTGGCATCCGGCAAGCCGGTCTACATCACCGACCGTCGCGGCATCGTGCTGATCACCAGTTTCCCGTCCTGGCGCTTCATGACGACGCGGGTGATCCCGCGCGATCGCCTGGCAGCCATCCGCGACAGCCTGCAATTCGGCGACGCCTCGCTGCTTCCGCTGCCCTTCCGCGACATCGAGGCGACCGCGGACGGGTCGAGCGAACTGCGCGCGCTTCTACCCGGCGACAGCGAGCGGCGGTTCCTGAGAGTCGAGACCATGGTTCCGACGACGAGTTGGCGGCTGGAGCAACTGGCGCCGCTCGATGCGGCGATTTCGGCGGCAACGCGTAGCGCGAGGCTGCTGGCGCTGGCCGCTGTCGTTCCCCTGCTTGCGCTTGCCGCGTTTCTCCTGCGTCGGCGACAGACACTGGCGCTCGCTTCCGCCCGGGATCGCGCCGCGCGTGACGAACTGGAGCGCCGCGTGGCGGAACGCACCCAGGACTTGAGCCTTGCGCGCGATCATCTCGAAACGGAGATCGCCGACCACAGGCGCACCGGCGAGAAGCTGCAGGCGGTGCAGCAGGAGCTGGTTCAGGCGAACCGCCTCGCGATCCTCGGCCAGGTGGCTGCCGGCGTCGCCCACGAGATCAACCAGCCGGTCGCCACCATCCGCGCCTATGCCGACAATGCCCGCACCTTTCTCGATCGCGGACAGACGGAAACGGCCGTGGAAAACCTCGAAAGCATCGCCGCCCTGACCGACCGGGTCGGCACCATCACCGACGAATTGCGCAGGTTTGCCCGCAAGGGCCGCTTCGTCGCCGGACCGACGCCGCTGCGCGAGGTCATCGAAGGCGCCCTAATGCTGCTGCGCAGCCGTTTCGCCGGGCGCATGGATGCAATTGCGATCGACCTTCCCGAAAACGGCCTCAGCGCTTACGGCAGCCGCATCCGGCTCGAGCAGGTGCTGATAAACCTGTTGCAAAACGCGCTTGAAGCGCTCGGCGAACGCGCCGATGCGAAGATCCAGGTGCGTTGCCATGACGGTCCGCCCGGCGCCGTCCTGCTCGTGGTCGCCGACAACGGCCCCGGCATTCCCGCGCATATCCAGGAGGATCTGTTCACGCCGTTCAACACCTCCAAGGACGAGGGGCTTGGTCTTGGTCTCGCGATCTCCAAGGAGATCGTCGCCGATTACGGCGGCGAGATCACGGTCGAAACCAGCGACAAGGGCACCGTCTTCACGGTTCGCCTGAAGAGGGCCTGAGCGATGCAGCCGTTGGTATCCCTCATCGATGACGACGCAGATCTCAGACGGGCAATGAAGCAGACGCTGGAGCTCGCGGGCCTGAGCGTCACTGCGCATGCAAGTGCTGCCGAAGCGCTCGAAACGCTGGAACCGGCATTCGAAGGCATCGTCGTCAGCGACATCCGGATGCCGGGCATGGATGGCCTGGCGCTCTTTCGCAGGATTGCCGCCTTCGATCCGGACCTGCCGGTGATCCTCGTGACCGGCCATGGCGACATCCCGATGGCGGTGCAGGCGCTGAAGGACGGCGTCTACGACTTCATCCCGAAACCCTTTGCCGCCGAACGGCTGGTGCAAAGCGTTCGCCGCGCGCTGGAAAAACGTCGTCTCGTCATGGAAAATCGCGCACTCAAGCGGGCAGCCGAAACGGCCGGCGACAGCCTGCCGCTGATCGGGCAGACGCCGGTGATGGAGCGCCTACGTCAGACGATCAGACACATCGCCGACACGGATGTGGATGTGCTGGTGGCCGGCGAAACCGGCAGCGGCAAAGAGGTGGTGGCGACCCTTCTGCACAACTGGAGCCGCCGTCGCAGCGGCAATTTCGTCGCGCTGAACTGCGGCGCGCTGCCAGAAACGGTGATCGAAAGCGAGCTCTTCGGCCACGAGGCGGGCGCGTTCACCGGCGCCTTGAAGAAGCGCGTCGGCCGCATCGAGCACGCCAGCGGCGGCACGCTGTTCCTCGACGAAATCGAGGCGATGCCGCCGGCGACTCAGGTCAAGATGCTGCGCGTGCTTGAGGCGCGCGAAGTCTCGCCGCTCGGCACCAATCAGGTGCGTCCCGTCGATATCCGCGTCATCGCCGCCGCCAAGATCGACCTCGGCAATCCGGCCGAGCGCGGCGCTTTCCGGGAAGACCTCTACTTCCGATTGAATGTCGTGACCCTCTCCATCCCGCCGCTGCGTGAGCGTCGCGACGATATGCCGCTGCTCTTTTCGCACTTTCTGACGCGGGCGGCCGAGCGGTTCCGACGTGACACGCCGACGATTTCGCCAGCCGTGCAGCGGCATCTGATGGAGCACGCCTGGCCAGGCAATGTGCGCGAGCTTGCCCATTTCGCCGAACGGGTCGCGCTTGGCGTGGAGGGATCGCTCGCGACGCCCCGAATGCTGGCAAGCCAGGAGACCGAAGCCCTCCCCGAACGGCTTGAGCGTTACGAAGCGGAAATCCTGAAGGACGTTCTTCGCGCCCAGCGCGGCGACGTCAAGGCGACGATCGAAGCGCTCGGCATTCCGCGCAAGACCTTCTACGACAAGCTCCAGCGTCACGGCATCAATCGCGCTGACTACGCGGAACGAGGAATCCAGGACAAGTCTGATCGCTAGAGCAGTTCCAGGAAAAGTGTGTAACGGTTTTGCGTCCGGGATTGCGTTCTTTCAAAGAGTTAGATCGATTCACTGTTTCGAAGAAACAATGAACCGATCTAGCCTGGATTGGCAGCGGCGGAAACCGTTGCTGCTGATGACGTTCAGGTCGCAGACAGGCGGTTCGTGCGCTCGACGAAGGCGATCTGCTCCAGAAACTGCAGCCTGAGCTTCTTCAGCGCGTGGAGACGAAATCGATCCGGCTCTGGCCGCGCCTGTTCCGCATCGATGCGCGCGTCGACAATCGCCTTACGGTTGCGCAGAGATTTCAGAAACTGGTCCATTGCCAAAGCCCTTCTTTTTGCTGCCGTGACAATGGACGAGACCGAGCGATAGCTCCAATTCATTGTTCATATCGCATCGATAGCCATCGTCTATCATCAATACCTCCCGGCCGACCGCGCCGCAGCTCAAATACATCGGCGCCATCGATGAAGTCCGGCACATCGGCAAAGCCGCCAGGCGCTGTCACGTTCACGACGCCGACAGGCCAGGATGGCGCGCGCATGGCGATGGATGATCGCCAATGCCCACTGGCCCCGGTCGACGCTCCTCCAGGAAATTGCACGCTAGGCTTGCATCTTGATCGGTGAACGAATTGGCGCTTGACGACCCGGGCCTATCGATGGCTATCTTGAGGCATTCACCAGGGGGGTCCCGTCAAGGGGCTGAGATACTGCTGGATGGTCGGCTTGCCGGCTGTAGCGCAGTGACCCGTTGAACCTGATCCAGTTCATACTGGCGTAGGGACGGTGCAGATATCGAAGCCAGGACT
>NZ_DASYGZ010000055.1:0-38410 GCF_035999135.1 Ensifer sp. | reverse complement strand
CACCCGGTCGCGCAAGCCGAGCGCGTCGCGTTGGGCTTCAAGCTCCGTTCTTGCTTCGCCTTCGCCCCAGATGACGAGCTTCCAGTCCGGATGCCGGTCGGTGATCCTGGCGAAGGCCTCCAGCAAAAGATCGAAGCCTTTCTGCCGGGTCAGGCGGCCGACGGCGGTGAGCACGTTGTTGCCGCGCCTGTCTTCCCAGCCGGCGGGCAGGTTGACGGCGTTGGGGATCACCCTTCCCTGGCGGCGGATCTCCGGGGAGAAGTAGTCGAGCGCGCCCTTGGTCATCGTCACCAGCGTGAATGCGCGCGGATATAGGCGAAGCTGCAGCCACTTCCAAAGAGGGCCGAAGGGCTGCACCGCCGGGTTGTTGCGCTCGGACACGATGACGGGAAGCCGCAGGCCTCTCGTTGCCAGGAGCGTCAGCACGTTCGTTCGGGTGAGAAAGCTCAGGACGAAATCCGGGCGGGAGTTGCGGATCACCGCGCGCAGGCGATGGAGCCGCCGGATCACCAGCCAGGCGGCCTGCAGCTTTGAGGCCTTCTGCACCGGCACGTCGAGCCGCCGGATGGAAACGCGTGGATCGAGGTTGTAGTAAGGTTCGGAGGTCGGCGCTTCGAGCGTGATCACAGTGACGGCGCAGCCGAGCCCCGCCCAGTGGCTGGCGACGAGGCTGACGACATGTTCCGTGCCGCCGGCGCCGAGTGCAGAAACAATGATGGTTATCCGTGCGCCGGCGATGCCGGCCGCTCCGACGATGTCGGCGCCTGTTCCTTGATCCAATTTGGAATGCCCCTCGCTTCCTCCGCGTATAGATTAACGAATCCTTAAATTCGCGCAATGACCCTTTCGGGGGTTGGTAAACGTGCGCCGACGGTCAGGCCGGTGCGAGCCGACGACTGCCGTTCGGCGCGCCACGATCGCTGCTGCCCGGGCGGACGGATGCCGTACGTCAAGGCATGTCCGGCAGTGGATAAGCAGCCAGTGGCGAGACCGCTCTCAGTGTCCGCTGATGAAGAGGGAAGCCGCCCGGAGAGGGGGCGCCGTTGCTTGCCGGCGCGCCAAGGGGACCTGTCAAAAAAATGCCCGCCGGAAGCGGGCAGTCTTGGAGTGGGCGCATACGCTCAAAATGTTGCGCCTTCCTCAAGGGTGGCTGTGAGACGTCAACGATCCGTAAATGCGCGATAGCTAAAAATAGGAAGGCACCATGTTTTTCCGCCTCAAGCTTTGGCCTTTGCCGGAACCTTGACGCCCTGTGCGGCCGCGCCGGTTTCCCGTTTCGCCGTCTGCCCCCCGATTTTTTTGCGGTTGGGATCCATCCATGGTCTGCGTTCGCGGTTGCCACCACAGGGCGAGATCCGCAAGGCAATCCCTATCCTGGCGCTTGGCGACGCCATTTGGGGCGATGCTCTCAAGCGTCTGATTTCGCCGCGTTTTCTCCCATTCCTGGTTGCGTTTCGGAGTCCGGACCCGTGTTTTTGTCGGCAGGTCTTTGTGCCATGGATGCGCCACGGCCGGCCCTCGGCACAACCGATGCGGATTCCCTTAAGAAAGAATTCTTTAATTTAAGTGATTGATAATGAAAAAGGGGGTTGAAGATCTGCGACATTTCGCCCAAAGGAAGCCCCGAGCGGTCCGTGCCGCTTATTCGAAAGGACGTTTATGCGAACGAAAGCCGCATGTGCCGGCGCAAGCCGCACCGCCGTTTCGGGTTTCAAGTATCTCGTACCTGCAACCACAGTTCTGAGCCTCCTGCTTTCCGCCGGCTGTTCGTCGACGGTCATCGGGGAAACGCCGCTCTTTGCCGCCAGCCAGTCGAGCGCCTATGCGAGCCCGGCCGTCAAGGTGCGCAAGGAAGAAAAGCAGCTGCAGGTCGCCGAGGCCGAGGACGACATCATCATACCGGCGCCGGCCCGCAGCCGGACAACCGCCTATCTCGGCCGCGCTCCTTACATCTGCTCGCCAAGCGGGTTCGGGCGCACGTCGCACTGCTTTTTGAGGGCGTCTTACTAAAGGGGTGCAATTGCTGCCGGAGATCCGGCTGAAATTGCGTCCGGGGACCGGGGCGGTTCCCGATCTCTGGCGGTGACCTTCTGGCCGCCATGCTCTGGGTTCCCGAGCGGATCGTTGGGCGGCATCGCCGCCCGCAACCCATGCCGATCCCAAAGGTACACCAGCTGCGCGACAGATCATCCTGATATCAATCCGCTGTCCCTCGACCGACCGCCGGAGTATGTGCTTGTCTATCGCAGTCCTCAAATCCGCCCTTGTCCTGGGGCCACTGGCGCTTCTGGCTGCCGTAGCCCTATCTGCGGCGCGCGCGCAGGATCCGTCTGAAGGCATCGACCGATCGCTGACGACGGCCGCGATCGGGTCTTCGAGCAAGCAAGACGCCGCACCGCGCGCGCTTGCCATCGGCGCCTATGATCCGCATGACGCGGTCGCCGACAACGAGGCGCTCACGCTCGAGCATGTCTTCGTCTACTGGCAGAAACCGGACCGCGCGCTCATCAACCGAAAGATCGCGATCGCGAAGAGACAGGGACGGGCGCTGATGCTCTCGGTCGAGCCCTACACTCATGCCCGCAACTGGCGCGCCGGTGGCGAACGGCTGTTTGCCGATATCGGCAAGGGGCGTTTCGATCGCGAAATTCGTGACGTCTGCACCCGCGCCGCCAAGTTCGACGGGTCTGTCTACATGCGCTGGGGCCACGAGATGGAGGTTCCGAGCGAACGCTATCCCTGGGCGCGCCGCGACAGCGAAGGCTACAAGCGGGCGTTCCGCTATTTCGTCGGCAAATGCCGCGAGCTGGCGCCGGGCGCACGCTATGTCTGGTCGCCGATGGGCAACCGCGGTCTTGGCGTCTACTATCCCGGCGACGATGTCGTCGATGTGGTCGGTGTTCCCGTCTGGGGCCTGCAGAAGATGGACGTCGACTACTGGGGGCACGAGCGCACCTTCCGCGAGGCGTTCAACGAGAAATACCAGCGGGTCGCAAGTTATGGCAAGCCGGTGATCGTCGCCGAACTCGGCGTTTCAGGCTCGGCCGATTACAAAAATGCCTGGTACAGGGAAATCCTCGATGCGGCGACCAATCGCCGGACCTTCCCGCTTCTGTCTGCCGTCGTCTTCTTCAACGACAAGGAGCCCTACAAGTGGCCGATGGGCTATGGCTCGCCGGACTGGCGGCTCGACAAGGCGGCATTGAAGGCGCTCGCTGACCGCCAGGCGAACGAGGCGGCCTCTTTGGTCGAGTAATTCTGTCCGATGCTTCGGTTCGGTGCGCCGATCGTCCTTCGGCGCACCGATTGAGGCCGTGGCCTCGTCGATACTTGAGCGTGCCTCAGGCCAGAAGCAGGCCCGATTCACGGGCGGCTGCCGCAAAGCAGCGGCTGGCGCGGTCGGTACTCGTCAATCCGTCGAGCGCATCCAGGCAACGCCTGAGGGCGGCGCGATACTCGCGTCCGCGAAGGCCCGGCCATTGCCGGAGCAGTTCCACGGCCTCGAACACCGTCCGGACCACCGTCTGGCGCCTGGCCGAGAGTTTCAGGAAAATAGGGGTGGGAAAGCGTTTCTCGCTCATTGCATTCCTCTTTCGCAGTCTTTTCGAGCGAGGGGCGAACGCGGGAGTGGGGTAATGGTTCCGTCGACCGTCAATTTTTGGTTCGGTTTCTCGCTTGCACGATCCCGCGAGGGGGCAGCTAAAGCTCGAGCGCGGCCTTGAGGTCGGTCGATTTGTGGACGCGCAGGTCGAGGTCGGCCTCGATGTGGTCGATGTGATGGACCATCAGCCGGGCGGCCGTGTCGATGTCGCCGCGCTCCAGCGCGTTGACGATCTCGTCGTGTTCATTGTGGCCGCAGCTCGAAACGGTCGACTGGCCGTAGAGCGCAATCACCAGCGAGGAGCGGGCGATGAGTTCGTCCATGAAACGGCGCAGGATGGCATTGCCCGAGAGATCGGCGAGCGCCAGGTGAAAATCGCCGGACGCCTTGATTTCGGCGCGGCGGGCAGGTTGCCCGCGCTGTTCGGTCAACTGTCGCTCCGCCGCCAGCATCCGCCTGAGTTCGGCGATTTCGTCCTTGCCGATATGGGAGGCCGCTGAGCGGACGACGCCGGGCTCGATCAGCCGGCGGGTGGCAAAGATCTGCCGCGCCTCATCGATCGAGGGGTGGGCGACGAAGGCGCCGCGGTTCTTCTCGACATTGACGAGACCCTCGTAGGAGAGCGCCTGCAGGGCAGCGCGCACCAGCGTGCGGCTGACATTGAAGAGTTCGCCGACATCCGTTTCCGAAAGCTTGGTACCGGGGGCAAGCCGCCGTTCGACGATCGCGTCGCGCAGCTTGTCGCGGATGTGCTGGCTGCCCGTGTCAGTAGCCGCGTCGGTGGTCGGGTCGGTGGCCAAGTCGGCCGGAGGGGGCGTGGTGGTCAAGGACATGAATCGATCCGCGAAGCAACGCGTCATCTTATCGTCGGGCGGGCGCGAGGCAAACGACATTCTGGCGCGCATGGGTTGCGCGCCGAAAAACGCGCGATCGGCAGCGCTACTTGTCGAGTTCGGGGTAGACGCGGTCAAGGAAGCCCGGCCGCAGCTTCTCGCCGATCAGGCAATCGGAAGCCGGCAGCGCGTCGATCAGCCGGACATTCGGTGGTGGTGGCAGGCCGCTCACCTCAAGCACCAGTTTCTGGCGGATGGCGATCGAAAAATCCTCCGGCTCATGCACCGGCAGCACGAAGGAACCCGGACCGCCAATGACGCATTCGGCATAATACTGGTCGAGCGGGCCGGTGGATACCGAGGGGCGGATGAGGATCGCAAGCCCGTTGATGGTGATGCCGCGCGCGATCGCGATGTCACGCGCCGGGGTCACCGGCGGGCCGATATTGTTGGGCCCGTCGCCCGAGATGTCGATCACGCGGCGGATGCCTGAAAACGCATTGGAATCGATCAACGCAGTGCCATAGGTAATGGCGTTGGAGATCGAGGTGCCGCGGCGGGTCCCGACCGGTCGCGCCTCGATCAGCCTGGCGAAGGCGTCGGCGTCGGCGGCATTGTCGATCACCTTCCAGGCGACGACGGAGGATTCGTTGACCGTGCCTGCCCATTCGAAATAGCCGATGGCGATCTTGCCGAGCTGGCCGCTTTCGACGGCGTCGAGAAAGTCACGGTGCCGCAATGCCTCGACGTAGCCGGCGCGCTGGATGCGCGCCTCGTCGAGATCCATCGAGCCGGACATGTCGACGGCGAGGATCAGTTCGACATCGACATCCGTCGTCGCGGCGGTCGATGGGCTCGGGCCACCACTCAATGAAAGGAGTAACGCCAACACGCTCAACATCGCTTCAACCAGTCATTGCGCGCGGTCAGATTTGATGACTGTAACACAGGATTGGAAATCAGCGACCATTTGGCGGCGGTTGGGCTTCAACAAAGAGTGATTTTGCGATTTCGCGCCCAAAAGCGTTGAAGGCGAGAGATGTGACAGGGAAGGGCTGAATGCTGGAAAGGGCGAAAAATACCGAGCTGTTTCAGATCGATAGCCTGCAGCGCGCAGCGTTTTGCTATTTCGTCGATCATGCCGATCCGGCAACGGGGCTCGTTGCCGACACCGCGCTGCCTGGTGCTCCCTCGAGCATCGCCGCGACGGGTTTTGGCCTTGCCTGTTACCCTGTTGGCGTCGAACGCGGTTTTATCGGGCGCGCCGAGGCGGCCCGGCGGGTGCTTTGCGCGCTTGCCACCCTTGCCGAACGTCCGCAGTCGCGCGATCCGCGTGCGACCGGCCACCGCGGTTTCTACCATCATTTTCTCGACATGCGCACGGCCGAGCGAACCTGGCGCAGCGAGCTGTCGACCATCGATACGGCGCTGTTGATCGCCGGTGTACTCACTGCGGCTGCCTATTTTTCCGGCGGCGACGCGACCGAAACGCGTATCCGCGCGCTTGCCGAAACGCTCTATGCGCGGGTCGACTGGCGCTGGGCGCTGAACCGGGGCGATGCCTTGACCATGGGCTGGCGCCCGCCGGGACGGTTCCTGCCCTATCGCTGGCGGGGCTACAGCGAGGCGCTTTTGCTCTACGTGCTGGCGCTTGGTGCACCTGACCACGCGATCGGCCCGGAGCACTATGCCGCCTTCACCGGCAGCTATGACTGGATCACGGTCGACGGCGGGCCGCATCTACAGGCAGCGCCGCTGTTCATCCATCTCTTCCCGCAGGCCTTTCTCGATCTTCGTGGACTTGCGGACGCACCGATGCGGGAGCGGGGGACGGACTATTTTGCAAATACCCGACGCGCGATCGTGCTCCAGCGCGACCATGCGCGGCTGAACCCCGGTGGCTTCTCCGGCTACGGCGAAAATCTGTGGGGGCTCAGCGCCTGCCATGCGCCGCGCGGCCGCCTGCGTCTCAGAGACGGGCGCTGGCAGCGGCTCCTCGGCTATGCGAACCGGGGCGCCCCCTTCGGTCTCGACGATGGTACGCTCATCCCCTGGGCGCCGCTTACCTGCCTTCCTTTCGATCCGGATGCTTGCCTGGCGTCGCTCGGCCATCTCGAAGCGTGTTATCGCGGTCTCCTCAGGCAGGGGCGCTTCCCGGGCGGCTTCAATCCCAGCCTGCCGGGTGAGGGGCCGGAAGGCTGGATCGATGATCGCGTCGTCGGCCTTGACCAGGGCCTGATCGTCATGATGATCGAAAACTGGCGAAGCGGCCTCATCTGGGACCTGATGCGCCAGGTGCCCGCGGTCCGGAACGGACTGAGGCAAGCGGGCTTTGCGGGTGGATGGTTGGAGACGGCATGAAGGCGATGGACAGGCGGACGGGGGACACGGCGGACGCGCCTTTGCCGCAGGCGCTGGCGGTGGCCGAGCGTCTGCGTGTGCGGTTTCCGGACGTGGGCGTCTCGCTCGGGCCGGGCGACATCGATTTCACCGCGCCCGATCAATTCTGGACGGACGGCGGGGCAGGGATCGAGCATGGCCTCGACTACCAGAACCGCTTTGCCTCCGACATGACCGACCGGATACGGGCGGCCCATCTGATCGCCTTTTACAGCAACCAGTTGAGTGCGGTGCTTGGCGCCTTCTATCTCGGCGCCGGGTTCGGCGCTGCGGTGTGCGGGCTTCGTTTCGAGGACTGGAACCGCACGGCCAAGGGCGGGACAGTCGCGGGAAAACGCTACCACTTCCGCCTCGACCGGCTTCAGCCGGACGTCGATATCGGCGACTTCGAGCTGGGGTTCACGGCCCATCTGAAGCCGGTGATCGCGGCGCTGAAGCGGCGGTGCGGGTTGTCGCGCGGGGCGCAATGGCGGCTGGCGGCGGATTCGCTTGCCGGTGCATTCCTGGAGATCGGCCGGGCGATTGGCGACGAGGCGCGCGGCATGGACGCAGCGCTCGCGATCGTCAAGCGTGAGGGATCTCCGCTCTATTCCGAAGAGCTCTGTTACGAGGAGGTTGCCGCGGTCGATCCGGCAAGCGGTGCACGCTGGTCACGCCAGTACCGGATGCGTTGCGGCTGCTGTCTCTATTTCCGCACCGAGGGTGGCAGCTACTGCGACACCTGCGTCCTTCTCGAGCCGGAGGCGCGCCGTGCGCGGCTTGCCGCCCATCTCATGCAAAACGGCGGGGCCTGAACCCCGCCGCCTGTTTGCTTGCTCGCGTTGTGCGGCGATCAATGCGCCTTGACGAAGCGCTCGTTGATGAAGCCCGAGACGACGCCGAGCACGATCCAGAAGGCAAGCGTGGTGGCAAGCGCAGCAACGGCAAACTCCGCGCCGAGTACGGCGGGAACGTTGCTGGAGATATCCACCGGCTGCGGCGCGCCGTAGACGTGTGGGGCGGCGATCAGCACGAGACCGATAACCTTGGAAACGATCTCCTCGCGCAGCACGACGAGATAGAGGCCGACGGCGGAAAGCGCCACGGTCAACAGCCACCAGGTCTGACGGTCGCCGAGTTCGGCGGCCGGGAAGCCCGGCAGTTCCGGCGGCAGGCCGATTGCCGGCAGCATATGCACGGCAAGCCAGCCGCAGGCGCCCCAGAGCGCACCGTTTCTAAGCGTGATCGGGTAGCCGATCACCAGGCTGACGCCGGCGAGCAGCAGGCCAAAGCCCGAACCGGTGACGAGATTGGCGATCAGCGTGCCGGAGAACCGGCTCATGCCGAACATGATGCCACCTTCCTCATGCTCGCCCTCATGGGCGTAGGCGGGGGTGATCGGCGACAATGCGTCGAGCAGGGCTGAAAGCGGCGAGACGGCCTTCAGCGAGGAATGCTGTTGGCCTTCTGCGGCGGGTTGGGCCGTGCCGGGCTGGCTGGCCGGCTGTTCGGTGGCAGCCGGGGCTTCCTGGCCCTCGAATTCCTCCGCATGCAGGATCAGCGGCGTGACCCTGAGTTCCTGGGCACCGGTCATGAAGACACCGGCGATCATTCCAGCCACGATCGCGGCCAGAAGCGTTCTGACAATCATCTTGAAGTCCCTCGATAACGGCAAAAGCCACGCGCAGCGGCGTGGATCTTGAGCTTTCCCATTCGCTGTGTCACGCGAACCAGGCTGGTGCGCCGGCCAGGATGCTGGCGTGCACAAGCACGAACATCCGGCCGGGGCCGGATGCGTTCAGGTCCGCTTTGTCGATGCGGAACGTTAGCAACGTTCCGGACCATCGTCTTAGTGGCAGGGGAAGCCGTAGGAGTGGCGGGTGTCGTGCGCGGTGTCATGCAGCACGGCCGAGTTGGCAAGGCCGGCGCCGAACACCAGGAATGCGCCGATGAAGAGCGCGATGACGCCAGCGGTCAGACGATCGCTGAGGGAAAGCGGAATGCTCGAAACTGTAGACGTAGCCATGACAACCTCCGTGATGGCATCGGGAAATTCCCGGTTGGGCCCTATGCCCGCATCGAGTGGCAGGTTTCCTGGCTCACGGCGCTGGGCGGGAAGCCCTCGGTCTGCCTCGCCTTCCCAGTCGGCCGCCCTCTCGCGGCTTTTCCAGTGGCTTCTTCCGGATCGCTCCGGAATGGCAGATCGGCGTCGTTCTACAGTCGCGGGGTCGGCCGTGATGTGAATGCCCAGAGTGGGTCCATCCGTCACGTTCCCATTTACTCCCGGAACACGTTCGCATCCCGGGAACCAATCGATCCCTGATGATTAGGATCGTGTCATGGAGTTGTCAATTGAGCCTGCGTCGCCTGCCGCTTCATCCGCGACAAAATCACGGATGGTCATGCGTTTATAGGCTTCGACGATCCGGTCGCCCTCCGGCCTATCGACCGAGACGGCAAGGCGCATGGTGCAGTCACCGAGATGCATGATCAGGAAGGCGGCGCTGTCGATCGTTTCTCGCGGGGTGTCGGGCACAAGCCGGGCCCAGACGTCGGCAAGCAGTTTTCCGCCGGCGCGGCTCTGGATGAGGTCGATCTCGCGCAGCGCCTTGTCGGCCTGCATCGCCGACCAGATGTCGCGCATCACCGGCTCGGCCAGGAACATGTCGTAGTAGATGTCGAACAGTACGCAGAAGGCATCACGCAGTTCTTCGAGCGACGTGACCTTGGCGAGCTCGGCGGCAATGCATTCGTTGCACACCGCATTGTAGCGTTCGGCGAGCGTGCGCACGATCGCCGCCTTGTCGGGGAAGTACTGGTAGAGCGAGCCGATCGAAATTCCAGCCTTTTCAGCGACTTCGCTCATGCGCATGGCGTCGCTGCCCTTTTCCTGAATAAGCGTCGTGGCGCAGGCAAGGATTTGCTCGACGCGCTCGCGGCTCCGCTTCTGGCTGGGTGTACGGCGCAGTGCGGTCTCGTCTTCGGCGGGAATTGCGGATGGGCTGACGTCTGGAATCATGAGTGATGCTCACATTTTGGCTTGACTCTTAAAATACGAGGATTTATCACATTTGCAAATATGAGAGATACTCATGTTTGTGGATCAACCTCGGGAGGATACGATGTCTCAGAAAATCACACTGGTTTTGGGCGGTACCGGCAAGACGGGGCGGCGCGTTGCCGAACGTCTGAGAGAGCGTGGCGTGGCGGTTCGCATCGGCGCCCGTTCGGCAATGCCATCCTTCGACTGGACGGATGAGGCGACCTGGGCGCCGGTGCTTGAAAACGTCGATCGGATCTATGTCTGCTTCCAGCCGGATCTGGCGGTGCCGGGCTCTGTCGAGATTATTCGCCGGTTTTCAAACCTTGCCATCGGCGTGGGCATCAAGCGCATGGTGCTGCTGTCGGGGCGCGGCGAGGACGAGGCGGAAGCGGCCGAACACGCGCTTCAGGCTTCCGGCGCCGAGTGCACGATCATTCAGGCCAGCTGGTTCTTCGAGAACTTCGACGAGGGCTTTCTTGCCGACGGTGTCTTGAACGGTTCCGTCTTCCTGCCGGCGGATGATGTCACCGAGCCCTTCGTCAGCTGCGACGACATTGCCGACGTTGCGGTCGAAGCCCTTCTCGACGACCGCCATGTCGGCAAGGTCTATTCGCTGACCGGCCCGCGGCTGATGACCTTTGCCGACGCCGTGGCCGAAATTGCCGCGGCCGCCAACCGCCCGATCTCCTATCAGGCCATCCCGATTGCCGACTTTGCGGCGCACTTGAAGGCCGACGGTGTGCCGGATGACTATGTCGACCTGATCCGCTATCTCTTCACCTCGGTGCTCGACGGGCGCAATTCGAACCTGACGTCCGATGTCGAGCATGTGCTTGGTCGGCGTCCGCGCGACTTTGCAGCCTACGCCCGGGAGGCAGCCGCAACCGGTGTCTGGAGTCTTGCCGCATGATCCCGTTTATCCCCGCTCTGGCGTTCGCCGCCGCGATCGGTTCCGGCCTGATGGCCGGGCTGTTCTTCATCTTCTCCGTCTGCATCATGCAGGCCCTGTCGCGGCTGCCGCCGGAGCAGGGGATCGCCGCGATGAACGCGATCAACGTCGTCATCCAGAACCCGATCTTCCTCAGCGCCTTCATGGGCACGGCGCTACTTGCCCTGGCGCTGGTGGTGATCGCGTTTCTCTCGGGCGGGGAGGGCCGATGGCTGCTCGCCGCCGGTGGAGCCATCTACGTGATCGGCGTGCTTCTGGTCACGATCATCTTCAACGTGCCGATGAATGACGCGCTTGGCGCTGCCTCCGGCCAGGCGGCCAACGACCTCTGGCTTCAGCGCTACCTCACGGACTGGGTCTGGTGGAACCATGTGCGCACCTTCGCTTCGATCGGTTCGCTGGCGCTCTTCATCCTCGGTTTCGCCCGCGCGTAACGAAAAAAACGCCGGCAAGGCGGACAATCCTTGCCGGCGTATCAACCTCGCAGTCCTGTCGTGCCGGGCGTTCAGCTTTTCGGGATGCGGGCGTCGTATTGCTGTTCAAGATCGGCGAACTTGCTCCAGAAGGCTGCTGGCTTTTCCCCTTCGAGCAGGTCGCGCAGAAGATCCAGATGCACATGCCAGCCGGCGGAGAAGCTGGTCATCACGGCGCGGTCGGTGATGCGTGTGTGGGTGACGACGAGCAGGACCTTGTCGCCACGAGGGCTGAGCTCGAAGCGGACTTCCGACGGCGTGCCGGTTTCCTCGTTCCAGGTATAGGTGAGCAGCCGTGGCGGCTCCCAGGCAAGCACGTGGCCGTAGTTGCGAACCTCGCCGGCGTGATCGGCGTATTTCTGCGGCGGTCGATCGTCCCCCGTCGTCAGTTCCGAATGCCGGAAGACGTGCTCGACCTCGGCCCCTTCCTTGGCGCCGATCGTTCCCGACGCCATCCAGAGCCGGCGCTTGCTTTCCTCGGTCAGATAGGACCAGACCCGCTCGACCGGACCGGGAAGCAGGCGTTCGATGCGCACCGCGTCAGGGGCGATGACGCGACCATAGTCGGCATTGGCAAAAGCTGTCGCATGCGATGTCATGGCTTTTCCTCCGGATCGTTCGGATCGTTTCGAGTTGCGTCTTCGGCGAGAAGCAGGGCCTCCAGCGCGTC
Source organism: Ensifer sp. (assembly GCF_035999135.1). Lineage (GTDB taxonomy): Bacteria > Pseudomonadota > Alphaproteobacteria > Rhizobiales > Rhizobiaceae > Ensifer. Next base: position 26,462 of record NZ_DASYGZ010000055.1, on the reverse strand, counting down.
GATGCGCGTCCGCCAGTAGGCCTCGTAGTGGCGCATCCACTCCATGCCGGCGTGCATCGGCGCGGCGTCGAGGCGGCATATATGCGTGCGTCCCTTCACTTCGCGGCGCACCAGACCTGCTCCTTCCAGCACCTTGATGTGCTTCGATGCCGCGGCCAGCGAGATCGAAAAGGGCGCCGCGAGCTCTCCGACCAGTCTCTCGCCTTGCGAAAGGTTCTGGAGCATGGCGCGGCGCGTCGGATCCGAAAGCGCGTGAAACACGGCGTCGAGGTGATGATGTTCAACCATATTGTTGAATATCTTCCCGATGGCGGAGATTGTCAACCTCGTGGTTGAATGTTTCAGTAATAGCGCGAGAAAGTGCCGCGGGGCGGGTCTTCATGGATGCGCCGTCCCTTCCAGGCGGCGAGCGCGTCGGACAGGTCGTCGGTCGGCACCATCAGGGCAAACTGCTCGCTTTCGACGAGCAACCCTTCAGCGATCGACATGTTGAGGCCGCGGGTAACGGCGGTGATGATCGCGCGCACGGCAAGCGGGGAGTAGCCCATGATGCGCCTTGCCAGGTCACGGGCAGCGGGCATCAGGTCCTCATGGGTCACGACCTGATTGATGAGGCCCATGTCCCTGGCGCGATCCGGCGAGAAGTCCTCACCCGTCAGCAAGAGCTCGAGCGCACGCTTGCGGCCGGCAAGCCGCGGCAGCCGCTGGGTGCCGCCGAAGGTCGGTGGCATGCCGAGCTTGATCTCGGGTTTGGCAAACCGCGCCCGCTCGCTGGCGACGGCGAGGTGCACGGCTTCGGTGATCTCGCAGCCGCCGCCATAGGCGATGCCGTTGACGGCGGCGATGACAGGCTTCGGGAAGGCTTCGAGCCGCGCCGTCAGTCGCTGTCCACGGCGGACGAAATCGCGCACCGCCGGATTGATGCCCCTGGCGACGCTTTCCGAGAATTCGTGAATATCGCCGCCGGCGGAAAAGGCCCGTTCGCCAGCGCCGGTGAGGATCACGGCGCCGATCTTGTCGTTCACCTCGATCGCGTCGAGAAGGCTCAAGAGCCGGTCGATCAGTTCGTAGTTCAGGGCATTCAGCTTCTCGACGCGGTTGAGGGTGAGGACGGCAATGCCCTCGGATATCTCAATCAGCACGGTGTTGGACATGGTTGCTCTCCGGCAATGGTTGACAGGGAGAGGCTAGGCGAGGAAGGATGCCAAGTATATTCACTAGGCGGTATACATAGCAATGGCGAAAGCTCAGAAATCGACCCGCGACACGATCGTCGCAGCCGCGGAAAAGCTCTTTTATGCCGAGGGTATCCGCGCCGTCAGCGTCGATGCGGTGGCGGAAGCGGCCGGCGTGACGAAGCGCACCCTCTACTATCATTTCGAAAGCAAGGACGAACTGATTGCCGCCTATCTCGAAGGCCGCGACCAGCCGAACCTGAAGCTGTTCCAGACGTGGTTTTCCTCCGGCGAAGGTGATCTCGCGACCAAGGTCGAGGCGGTCTTCGTCAACCTGGCGCGAGCCGCGCGCCACCCGAAATGGAAGGGCTGCGGCTTCCTGCGCACCTCGGCCGAGCTTGCCAACATGCCCGGCCATCCGGCGATCCGCATCGGTGCGGCCCACAAGAAGAAGTTCGAGGCCTGGATGGCGGAGACGTTCGCCGAAGCGGGTGCTGGGGAGCCTGATGTTCTTGCCAAACAGATCCTGCTGCTGCTCGACGGCAGCTTCGCCGTGGTGCTGCTGCACCGGGATCCGGGCTACATGGAAACGGCTGGCAGGGCGGCGGCAACGCTGGTGCGAGTGGCGCTTGGCGGAGCGCACCCGCGGGCTTCATCGGAGCGTGCGGCGGCTTCCTTCTGAAGCGATGCGATTTCCGCTTTCAATCGGGTGACTTTGGCAGGCAATATAGGGTGGTTATCGATCAGGCGAACAACCAGGGAGCGCCGATGCGGCCGCGCCGCGGCGCGCCGGCGGCAGAGGAAATTCATGACTGTCAGACGCATCGTCCCCAATCTTCAGGCTTCCGACCCGCAAGCTGCCCGCGCGTTCTACGGCGAATTGCTCGGCCTCGACGTGGTGATGGACCACGGCTGGATCGTCACTTTCGCCGCCGAAGGACAGGCGGCCATGCCGCAGGTGAGTTTTGCCAGCGAGGGTGGTTCGGGAACGCCGGTGCCGCTGCTCTCGATCGAGGTCGACGATGCGGACCTGATCTATGGCAAGGCGAAGTCTGTCGGCGCCGAGATCGTCTACGAGATCACCGACGAGCCCTGGGGTGTGCGCCGCTTCTTCATGCGCGACCCCTTCGGCAACGTCATCAACATATTGTCGCACTAACCCAAGGCGATTCTGACAGGCAGCCGCCGGGCGGACCGGCGGCAGCAATGTCGGGCTCGCGTCAGGCAGCCGTCAGCGCATTGGCGAGATCAGCGACGAGATCATCAGGGTGCTCGATGCCGATCGACAGGCGGATGGTCGATTCCAGCACGCCGATGCGGTGGCGCACCTCGATCGGCACGCCGGAATGGGTCATCGCCGCCGGGTGGCTGGCCAGCGATTCCGTGCCGCCGAGGCTGACGGCGAGCTTGAAGATCTGCAGCGCGTTGAGGAAGCGAAAGGCCGCGTCCTGGCCGCCTGTGATGTCGAAGGAGAAGGTCGAGCCGGCGCCGGTGCACTGCGCCTTGAAGGCGCGGCCGACCGGTGTGTCCTCGCCATGGAACGGCAGGTAGTGGATGCGCTCGACCTTCGGGTGATCGCGCAGGAACTCGGCGACAACACGGGCATTGTCGTCGGCCTTCTGCATGCGCACTGACAGGGTTTCGAGCGAGCGGCCGAGCATCCAGCAGGAGTGCGGGTCGAGCTGGGTGCCGATCGCGCCGCGCAGCGCTTTCACCTGCTTCATGACCGCCTTGGAGCCGAGTGCGGCACCCGCGATCAGGTCGGAATGGCCGCCGACATATTTGGTCAGCGAATAGAGCGAGATGTCGGCGCCGTGCTCGATCGGCCGCTGGAACACCGGGCCGAGCAGCGTGTTGTCGCAGGCGATAACCGGCGTATGGCCTTGGCTGCGGCCGATCGCATCGGCAACGCGGCGGATCATCGCGACATCGACGAGGCTGTTGGTCGGGTTCGCCGGGGTCTCGATCAGGATCATCGACACCCGGCCCTTGGCCATTGCCTCTTCGGCCGCCGCACTGACGGCGGCCTCATTGACGCCATCGGCAAAGCCGACGGCGGCGACGCCGAGATTGAGGAAGGTGCGCGCCAGCAGTGTTTCGGTGCCGCCATAGAGCGGCTGGCTGTGCAGCACCGCATCACCCGGCTTGACGAAGGCCAAAAGCGTGGTGGCGATCGCCGACATGCCCGACGAGAACAGCGCGCAGCTTTCGGTGCGCTCGTAGACGGCAAGGCGGTCCTCGACGATCTCGCTGTTCGGGTGGTTGAAGCGCGAATAGACGAGGCCGGCGCCGACGCCGGCCGGCGGCTCTTTCCGGCCGGAAACGAAGTCGAAGAAATCGCGGCCCTCTTCGGCCGAACGGAAGACGAAGGTGGAGGTCAGAAAGACCGGCGGCTTGACCGCGCCCTCCGACAGTTCCGGATCGTAGCCATAGTTCAGCATCAGGGTTTCGGGATGCAGCTTGTGGTTTCCGATGTGGGTCTTGGAGGGATGCGGTGCGGTCATGGCTTGTCTCCTCAAGCGAAGCGGACGCGACTGACAGGCAAATTATATCAGATGCTTGGGCTGATCCTTGCTAATTCCGGTCGGTTTCCTCCAGGTTGCGCAAGGAATGGGTTCGATTGAGAAGATATGGCGCAGAAAATTGCCGACGAGAGGCGATCGCAGGGTTTTGAAGGAACGTGTCGTCGCTTACATCCGGACGAAGGCTGCACGGCTGATATGCGTAGCCTTGATCGAGACGGCTTTCGAGCGGCGGGTCCAGCTTTCCCCGGCTCAAAGTGACTGAAGACGTTTGTTTTTTGTCGACAGCCGGCTCCGGTCCGGCATCGCCTCCGGCAGCGCACTGTACGTCGTCTCGGGCAACGGCATTGAAAGTGACTGCCACGCCCTAGATACGAGGGATCAGGGCGTCCCTGAAACGCTCGTTCGGACGCCGCCGCTCTCGGAGAGAGACGATGGACTTCGCAGCAACTTTCGATGACGTCGCTTCCCGCTTGCAGGGCGTGCTGCTCAACGAGTGGACCCATTACCAGCTCTTGATCATCGTCTGCGGCTATGTCGTGTGCGGCGTGCTGGCAAGGCGGATCGAGCCACGTGTCGAATCGCGCGCACGCACGATCAAGGGTAATCCCGATCTGTTGCGCGTCATCATCGCCTTCATGCGGCGGCTGCGCTGGCTCTTCCTGATCATCTGGCTCTGGATTGCCGATGGCATGATCCTGCGTTTCGGCTGGCCCTCCTATCGCTGGCTGGTTGCGACCGCGCTCACGCTTGTGGCCGCCTGGTTCGTGATCTCGGTGCTGACGCGCATCATCCGCAACCAGATGCTCGCCCGCGTGACCGCCATGGTTGGCTGGATCTACTTTGCGCTCTATGCGGTCGGGCTTGACCGCGTGATCCTGACGACGCTCGACGGGGTTGCCGTCAACCTGGGCGCGGTTCGCCTGTCGCTCCTCCTGGTCCTGAAGGCGATCGTGCTATCGTCCGCACTCATCTGGCTCGCCGTCTTGATCGGCAACGTCTCCTCGCACTGGATCCAGCGGTCGGCCGATCTGACGCCGTCCTTCAAGGTGCTGATCAGCAAACTGGTCAAGATCGCGCTGATCGGGCTTGCCGGCGCGATCGCGCTTGCGGCGACCGGCATCGATCTCACCGCGCTGACGGTCTTTTCCGGCGCAGTCGGTGTCGGCATCGGTTTCGGCCTGCAGAAGGTGGTCTCCAACTTCATTTCCGGCATCATCATCCTGCTCGACAAGTCGATCAAGCCGGGCGACACCATCACGCTTGGCGACACCTTTGGCTCCGTTCGCGACCTGCGCTCCCGCTTCGTCTCCGTCATCACCCGGGACGGCAAGGAATACCTCATCCCGAACGAGGATTTCATTTCGCAGCAGGTGGTCAACTGGTCGTTTTCAAGCGACTTCGTCCGTATCGAGGTCGATTTCGGAACCTCCTACGACAGCGATCCGCACGAAGTGGCGCGCCTTGCCATCGCGACCGCCGCGTCGCTGCCGCGGGTGGCGAGCAGCTACGCTGCGCCGGTGTGCTGGATGACGGGTTTCGGCGCTTCGTCGCTCGATTTCAAGCTGAGGTTCTGGATATCCGACCCGGGCAACGGGCTGACCAACATTCGCGGCCAGGTGCTGATTGCGCTTTGGGACGCGTTCAAGGCGGCCGGAATCTCGATCCCGTTCCCGCACCGCGAAATCATCATGAAGACGCCGGTCGAGGTTACGCGGGCCCAATAGGCCAGTTGGCGAAGAGCTCGCGCATCATGATGCCTCCCGGTTGCGGCAATTGACTGGGCACGACGGGGAGGCGACATTGCCATCGGCGGATCGGCGTGCGATCGCTCCGCAGATGATGGCAGTTCAAACAGGGCCCGACGCATGGATCATCTTCAACAGACTCCGCTGTCGAGGTTGCCGGTGCCGCGGTTTGTCTCGACGCTTCTGGCATCGTTCTCGACCACCGGCCTGATCGTCGGCGTCTTCTTTTTCGCGATGTCGCTGACCCCCAGCCTCATTCCGCGGCCCTATGTGGTGCAGGCGGTGATCTCCGGCCTTTCGCTTTCCGCCGGCTATGCCATCGGCGTGCTTCTGCGCTGGGTCTGGTCCCTGTTGGACCTGCCGGAATTCCGCGGACGCACCGGGCTCACCGTGAAGGTTCTGGCCGCGCTCGGCTGCTCGGGGGTCGCGCTCGCCTTCCTCTGGCGCACCGCCTACTGGCAGAACACGGTGCGCCAGATCATGGGGCTCGACCCGGTCGAAAGCGCAGAGCCGTTCAAGCTCGGGCTGATCGCGGCGCTCGTCTTCGTCGCCATCGTGCTTCTGGCGCGGCTGTTCCGGCTGACCTTCAGCTTCCTTGCCCGTCGCTTCGAGCATGTGCTGACGCGGCCGCTGGCGAAGGTCGCAGCCGTGGTTGCCGTAATCGCGCTCTTCTGGTCCGCTGTCGACGGTGTCATCTTCCGCTTCGCACTGCATGCGGCCGACAGTTCGTTCCAGCGGCTCGACGCGCTGATCGACCCGGATGTCGCCCCGCCAACCGATCCCTTGAAGACCGGCAGCAGCGCATCGCTGATGACCTGGGACGAGCTTGGCCGTCAGGGCCGGCAGTTCGTCGCCTCCGGCCCAGCGGCAAAAGACATCGGCGCCTTCTTCGGGGCTGAGGCGAAGGAACCGTTGCGCGTCTATGCCGGGCTCAATTCTGCCGAAACCGCCAAGGAGCGGGCAAAGCTGGCACTCGAAGAGCTGAAACGCGTCGGCGGTTTCGAGCGCACCAACCTTCTGATCGTGGTGCCGACCGGCACAGGCTGGATCGACCCGCCGGGCATGGATTCGCTCGAATATCTGTTGAAGGGCGATGTCGCGAGCGTCGCGGTGCAGTACTCCTATCTGACAAGCTGGCTGTCGCTCCTGGTCGAGCCGGAATATGGCGCGGAAACCGCCGACGCGCTGTTCGATGCCGTCTACGGCTACTGGACGACGCTGCCTCGGGACAAGCGGCCGAAGCTCTATCTCTACGGCCTCAGCCTCGGCTCGATGAATTCGCAAGGCTCGGTCGACCCCTTCGACATCATCAGCGATCCGTTCCAGGGCGCTCTCTGGGTCGGATCACCGTTCCCGACCCGGACCTGGCTGCAGATCACCGGCAACCGCAATCCCGGCTCGCCGGAGTGGCGGCCGCTCTACCGCGACGGCTCGGTGATCCGCTTCACCAACCAGGAAAACGCGCTCAACATTCCGGGGGCCAAGTGGGGTAATGTCCGCATCGTCTACCTGCAATATGCAAGCGACCCGATCACCTTCTTCGATCCCCATTCCTTTTACCGCGAGCCCGACTGGATGAAGGCGCCGCGGGGGCCCGATGTCTCGCCGGCACTGCGCTGGTTCCCTGTCGTCACCATGTTCCAGCTGCTCGCCGACATGGCGCTCGCGACCACCTCGCCGATCGGCTACGGCCATGTCTATGCGCCGGAGCACTATATCGATGCCTGGATGCAGGTGATGGCGCCGCCTGGCGTGACCGAGGCCGATGCCGAGCGGCTGAAGGGGCAGCTCAAGGGCCGCTACTGAGCCTGCTTTTCGCCGGATCGCTCCCCGCGCAGATGGGCGGCGATCTGGTTGGCGAAGGCCTGGATCAGCGGCTCCTCCGCCTTTTCCGTCGGGCAGAGCAGGTAGTAACCCGCCGATGCGGGGATGGCGGTAGCAAAGGGCTGGATCAGTCGGCCTTCGAGCAGATAGGAGCGGGTGAGTACGTCGGAGACGAGCGCGATGCCCTGGCCCTGCAAGGCGGACGCAACGGCGATTGCAACCGAAGGCACCCGGACGCTGCGGCTGCCTTCGAGCGAGATGCGCGAGGCCGCCGACCAGCGGGTCCATTCGCGGCCGTCGTCCTCGTGCAGGAGCGTCACGTCACGCAGTTTCTTTTCGCGCAGCGGCCCTTCGAGGCGCGGGAACAGCAACGGCGAGCAGACCGTGCGCAGCTTGACGTCGCTGACCGCCTGCCACCAGAGGCCGTCGAAGGGCGGATTGTCGTAGACGATGGCGAGATCGACGTCGTCCCAGACCACGTCCGAGGCGCGGATGCAGTTGCGCATCGCGAGATCCGTGACGCCGCGCGCGGCGGCAAACTGCACTAGAAGACCCGCCGTCCAGGCAATCGCGAGCGCGGGCGGCAGGGCGACCGTGAGCTTGCTCTTCTGGCTTTCGAGACGCCGGTCGGTGCCGTCCTCGACGGCCGCGGCGAGATTGCCGATGGCGTGGGAGACCGTCTGGGCGAAGTCGCGGCCAGCCGCCGTCAGCTTGATGTTGCGCCCGGATTTTTCAAGCAGCGTCAGCCCCGTCGTCTCCGACAGCCGGCGCAATTGCAGCGACACAGCGCCGGGGCTGAGGCCCAGCTCGTCTGCCGCCTGACGCACCGATCCAATCCGCGCCACCGCCTCGAACGCCCGGATATAGGGCAGGAAATGCAGCGCCTTCATCCGTCATTCTCCCTGGGGCTCGGATCGCAAAATCGTTTAGCTAAACTGCACGATATCAAGCATAAAAAATCGCTATTCCCAATCGATTTTTGCTCCTATGACTCTTGGCGGAGAGAGGGAGTTAAGTCATGATCGAGGCCCAACCATTTGATTTTCCTTACGACGGAAAGCTGGTTCCGTCGCAGACCGCGCTGATGGTGATCGATCTCCAGATCGACTTCTGCTCGCCCAACGGCTACTTCGCCTCGATGGGTTACGACCCGGCGCCTCTGGCGGCGATCGTGCCGGCGGTCAACCGGGTGATATCGGCAGCGCGGGCTGCCGGCTGCTTGATCATCCACACGCGCCAGGGCTACCGCGCCGATCTTGCCGACATGACCCCTTACGAGAAATGGCGGCGCAAGCGTTCGGGCCTCGAGGACACGCAGGTGCTCTTGCGCTCCAGCCCCGGCTTCCAGTTGCTGCCCGAGCTCGATGTCGCCGACACCGACGTCATCATCGACAAGACGTGCAACAGCTCGTTCACCTACACCGACCTAGAGCATGTGCTGAGATCGCAGGGCATCACCCACATGCTCTTTACCGGCTGCACCACCGATGTCTGCGTGCACACGACGCTGCGCGAGGCCTGCGACCGCAATTTCCAGTGCCTGACGATTTCCGACTGCTGTGCCAGCGGCGAGCAATGGGCGCATGAGGCGGCGATCAACATGATCTCGATCGAGAACGGCATCTTCGGCACGGTTTCGACCAGCGACGCCGTCATTGCCGGGCTGGCAAGAGCCAGCCGCTAAGCGCTCTGGCATCGCGCAATTCCAGGAAAACCGCTTCACACGTTTCCTGGAATTGCTTCTCGCGCCACCATCCGCATTTCCAAGCCTTTTCAACCGCTTCAACGGAATGATGCCCCATGCAACGATATATCTCGCTGATGCGACTGACCGCCAAGGGACTGGCCGAGCTTGCCGATAGCAGCAGCCGGCGCAAGGTGAGTGAGGATCGCGTCGCTGCGCTCGGCGGCCGCTCTGTCGCCTTCTATGCCACGCTCGGAACCTACGATTTCGTCCAGGTTTTCGAGATGCCGGATAATGCGTCGATGATGCAATACGTGCTGACGGCGCGGCGCGACGGCTTCGTGGACCCACTCATCCTTCCGGCCTTCGACAGCCACACCTATGGCGACATCGTCGGCCGGGTTTCACCAGCACAACAGGGGGAATGACGATGATCAGACTGGCATCCTGCGCAACCCTTCTGGCAGCCACCTTTCTTGCGGCGGGCGTCGCGCAGGCCGAAACGCCGGCCTTTGCCGCCGACGGCGAGCTTGGCGTCTGCACCACGGCGGCCTTCCCGCCGCTGTCGTTCAAGGCGCATCCGGCCGACGCTGCACCGACCGGCATCGACATCGAGATCGCCGAGGCGCTTGCCGGGCTCTGGAACGCCAAGGTCGCCTACACCGTCACCGAATTCGCCGGCCTGCTGCCGACGCTTGGCGCCGGGCGTTGCGACGTCATCGTCAGCGGCATCTACATCAACGCCAAGCGACGCGAGACCTATGACGGCGTGCCCTACATGAAATCGGCGACCGCCATGGTGACGAAGACCGGCAGCGATGCGATCAAGGTGCCGGAAGACCTGAGCGGCAAGGTGATCGCGCTTGAGGCCGGCGCCTACTACAAGGAAGAGCGGATCGGTCCGCTCAACACCGCACTTGCCGCCAAGGGCCTGCCGCCGGTCGAGGTGCAGGAATACCCGACCCAGCAGGCCGCCTATCAGCAGGTGCTCGTCGGCCGGGTCGACGCGACGGTGACGGAAGAAGCGGAAGGCGCCTATCGCGCCTCGCGCTCCGACGGCACGCTTCAGCTTCCCTATATCTGGGCCTCGGATTTCAAATACGGCATCTACAGTCGGCGCGACGCGGCCGATGCCGCCGCCGTCAGGGCGGGGCTCAAGGCGCTGAAGGAGAAGGGCTTCTTCGGCGATCTCGCGAAAAAGTACGGCCTCGATCCGGCGCTCTTCGACGTCGATTACGACTCATAATCCAGGACGGCGAGGGCAGGGCATGAACTTCGACACCAAATTGTTTTTCGATGCCCTGACCATGCCCGTGATGCTGCAGGGGGCGGGCATCGCGATACTTCTCTCGATCCTGGTGCAGGCGGCGTCGTTCCTGCTCTGCCTGCCGCTCGCCGTCGCGCTCAACTCGATGGCGACGGTCAGGCGGACGGCAGCGCAGCTCTATGTCTGGCTGTTCCGCTCGTCCCCGTTGATCCTCGTGCTTCTGATCGTCTGGAACGGCGCGCCGCAGCTCTTTCCGGGGCTGACGCGGGCGCCCTGGTACACGCCCTTCGTCGCCGCCTTCATCGCGTTCACGCTGGTCACGGCCGCCTACATGGCCGAAGCGATGCGCGGCGCGCTGTCGGCGATCGGCCAGGGGCAGACGGATGCCGCGCGCGCACTTGGGCTCAACCGCTGGCAGACATTTTTCCTCGTTGTTCTGCCGCAGGCGCTGCGCATCGTCATGCCGGTGCTGGTCAACGAGTTCATCAACCTGATCAAGCTGACCTCGCTTGCCTATGTCATTTCGATGCGCGAGATCATGGCCGTCGTCAACGACGCGATCGCCTCCAGCTTCCGCTTCGTCGAGTGGTACTCGGCCGCGCTGATCTACTATCTCGCGATCGTCTCGATCCTGATGTTTCTGCAGCGGCTGATCCAGCGCCGCATGACCTGAAGCGCATCGCGATCTTTCAGATTCGCTTTTCGCGCTTCAGAGCAAATCCAGGAAAAGTGTGAAACGGTTTTGCGCGACCTGCTTCAGGCGGCCTGCGAACCCGGTACCGGGAGCGTCGAAAGCAGTGCGCCCATGGCACCGATGATCTTGCGGTGCTGGTGGGCGTGGCGGGTGCGCAGGCTGGTGGCGGCATAGACTGTCTGGGCGATAACCGGCGCATCCTGCACCCGAAACGCCAATCGCTCCTCCGTCAGCCGTTCGGCCGTTGCCGCCGTCACATAGGCTGCGCCACCAAGCGCGGCAAGCAGGCGGGTGATCGCCATGTTCTGGCCGGCCGAAAGCAGCGCTGCCGAGAGATGCGGCAGGGCCAGCCGGTGGGCGCGGTCGAAGGTTGGCGAGTAGCTTGCCCGGATGTAGTTTTCCGAGCGGATATCGGCGAGCTCCCGCGCCTCGGTGCCGACGAGCACGTAATGCAGATCGCCGATCCGTTCATAGTAGAGATCGGGCAGGTAGTGTGGCGTGTAGAGGATCGCGAGATCGAGGTCCCCGGCGCCGAGATCACGGTTCATCTGGTTGGAATAATCGGCCTCCATATAGACCTCGGTTGAAGGCAGATCCTGCCGGATCGCCGCCATCCATTCCCCCGCGAATGCTTCCGCCAGATCGTGCTGGATGCCAAGCCGCATGGACCGCTCCAGCGCCCCGGCGCTGGTGACCGCCCGGGTCGCCTCATGCCACTGGTTCTGCAGCGCTTTTGCGTAATCGAGAAAGCGCAATCCGGCGGCCGTCGGCACGGTGCCACCCTTGTTGCGGGTAAAGAGCTTGCGGTTGAATTGCGCTTCCAGCGCCTTCACCCGATGCGAGACGGTCGACTGGGTGATGTTCAAGCGCTCGGCGGTGCGGTTGAAGGAGCGGCTTTCCATCAGGTCGAGGAAGGTTTCGATCAGTTCTACCTGCATGCCGTGCACTCCCGCTTCGATAGGACCAATCTAATCGAATTTGTCGATCAATAAAGCCTGTTTCCGTCGCTTGATGGCGCCCGGCTTCCCCGGCAAGAATTCGCCAAAACGAGGGAACTGTTAATGTCGAATTTGCCGTCGCACGCACGCGTCGTGATCATCGGTGGGGGCGCGATCGGCGCTTCCTCGCTCTACCATCTCGCCAAGGCCGGCTGGACCGATTGCGTGCTTCTGGAAAAGAACGAGCTGACGGCCGGCTCGACCTGGCATGCGGCCGGCAACGTGCCGACCTTTTCGTCCTCCTGGTCGATCATGAACATGCAGCGCTATTCGGCGTCGCTCTATCGCGACCTCGGCACGCTCGTCGATTACCCGATGAACTATCACGTCACCGGCTCGATAAGGCTTGGCCATTCGAAGGAGCGGCTGCAGGAGTTCAAGCGCGTCGTCGGCATGGGCCGCTACCAGGGCATGGACCTCGACATTCTCTCGCCCGACGAGATGCGCGCCCGCTATCCCTTCCTGGAGACCCACGAACTCACCGGCGCGCTCTACGATCCCTATGACGGCGACATCGACCCGGCGCAGTTGACCCAGGCGCTCGCCAAGGGCGCGCGCGACATGGGCGCCAAGATCATCCGTTTCTGTCCCGTGACCGGGGCGCGGCGCGAAAACGACGAGTGGGTGATCTCGACGCCGCAGGGCGAGATCCGTTGCGAATACGTCGTCAACGCCGCCGGCTACTATGCCCGCGAGGTCGGCAAGATGTTCGGCCGCGACGTGCCGATGATGGTGATGAGCCATCAGTATATCCTGTTCGACGAGATCCCGGAGCTGGCCGCCTGGTCGAAGGAGGCCGGCCACAAGCTGCCGCTCCTGCGCGATGTCGACAGCTCCTACTATCTGCGCCAGGAAAAGAACGGCATGAACCTCGGGCCCTACGAGCGCAACTGCCGCGCCCATTGGGTCACGCCTGACGATCCGATGCCGGAAGACTTTTCGTTCCAGCTCTTCCCCGACGATCTCGACCGGTTGGAATGGTACTTGAACGATGCGGTCGAGCGCGTGCCGATTTTGGGAACCGCCGGTCTGTCGCGCATCATCAACGGCCCGATCCCCTATGCGCCTGACGGCAACCCGCTTATCGGCCCGATGCCGGGCGTGCCCAATGCTTTCGAGGCCTGCGTCTTCACTTTCGGCATCTGCCAGGCGGGCGGTGCGGGCAAGGTGCTCGCCGAATGGATCACCGAGGGGCAGACCGAATGGGACATGTGGTCCTGCGACCCGCGGCGCTACACCGACTATACCGACCAGGACTATTGCATCGCCAAGGGCATGGAAATCTACGGCCACGAATATGCGATGCATTTCCCGAAGCATTACTGGCCGGCCGGCCGCGGCAAGAAGCTGTCGCCGATCCATGATCGCACCGCGGCCCTCGGCGCCCAGTTCAAGCCCTATAACGGCTGGGAGCGCGCCATGTGGTACGCGAAGCCCGGCGACGACACCTCCGAAGAGGCGACCCAGACCTGGGGTCGGGAAGGCCCGTGGGCGGAGCGCATCAAGGAGGAGTGTCTCGCTGTACGCGACGCCGCCGGCATTCTCGATCTGCCGGGCTTCTCGCGCTTCCGGGTGAAGGGCGAGGGGGCGACCGAGTGGCTCTCCGGTCTCATCACCGGTCGCGTGCCGAAACCGGGCCGCATCGGCCTTGCCTATTTCGCCGACGACAAGGGCCGGATCGTCACCGAAATGTCGGTCATGATGCTGGACGAAGATTTCTTCTTCCTGATCACGGCCGCCACGGCGCAGTGGCACGATTTCGAATGGCTGACGAAGCACCGGCCCGCCAACGCCGCCTTCACCATCGATGACGTGACGACTTCCTTCTCCTGCCAGATACTCACCGGGCCGAAGTCGCGCGCCATTCTCGCCGACATCAGCGAGGCGGACCTTGCCAAGGGTTGGCTGACGCACCAGACGGCTCAGATCGCCGGGCGCTACTGCCAGCTCGTGCGCGTCTCCTTTGCCGGCGAGCTTGGCTGGGAAATCCACACCAAAGTGGAGGATACGGCTGTCATCTTCGACGCCGTCTGGGCGGCAGGACAGAAACATGGCCTCAAACCCTTCGGCATGGAGGCGCTCGACAGTCTGCGCATCGAGAAGGGTTACCGCGCCTGGAAGGGCGATCTGTCGACCGACTACACGATCCTGCAAGGGGGGCTGGAGCGCTTCGTCGATTGGGGCAAGCCGGGCTTCAAGGGCAAGGCCGCACTGGAACGGGAGAAGCAGCAGGGTGTTGTCAAGCGCTTCGTCACCCTGACGGTTACCGCCGACGGCTGCGATGCGCCCTATATGTCGACGCTCTGGTCGGGCGGAGAAGTGGTCGGCGAGACGACCTCTGGCAACTGGGGCCACCGCGTCGGCAAGTCGATCGCGCTCGGCATGCTCAGAGCCGACCTCGCCGTGCCCGGCAAGGAAATCGAGGTCGAGATCTTCGGCGACCGCTTCAAGGCGACGGTCGAGGCGGACCAGCCGCTCTGGGATCCCTCCAATGAAAGACTGCGCGCATGACGAAGCCCATTCCCTCGAAAGCCCGCGCGGTCATCATCGGCGGCGGCGTGTCCGGTTGTTCGGTCGCCTATCATCTGGCCAAGCTCGGCTGGACCGACGTGGTGCTGCTTGAGCGCAAGCAGCTGACGTCCGGCACCACCTGGCATGCCGCAGGCCTGATCGGCCAGCTGCGCGCCTCGCAGAACATGACGCGGCTCGCGAAATACTCGGCCGACCTCTACGTCAAGCTCGAGGCCGAGACCGGCATTTCCACCGGCATGCGCCAGAACGGCTCGATCACCGTGGCGCTGACCGAGGAGCGCAAGGAAGAAATCTACCGCCAGGCTTCGCTGGCGCGCGCCTTCAATGTCGATGTGCGTGAGATCACGCCCGACGAGGTGAAGGCGATGTATCCGCACCTCAACACCTCGGATGTGAAGGCGGCGGTGCATCTGCCGCTCGACGGCCAGTGCGACCCGGCCAACATCGCGATGGCGCTCGCCAAGGGCGCGCGCCAGAACGGCGCCACGATCATCGAGGGCGTCAAGGTAACATCGGTTCTGAAAAAGGATGGTCGGGTCACGGGCGTCACCTGCGAGCAGAACGGCGAGACCTACACGATCGAGACCGATCATGTCGTCAATTGCGCCGGCATGTGGGGCCGGGAGTTTGCGCGGCAATCGGGCGTCACCGTGCCGCTGCACGCCTGCGAGCATTTCTACATCGTCACCGAAGCGATCCCGAACCTCAAGCGCCTGCCGGTGCTGCGCGTGCCGGATGAGTGCACCTACTACAAGGAGGATGCCGGCAAGATGCTGATCGGCGCCTTCGAGCTCAAGGCCAAGCCCTGGGGCATGGACGGCATCCGCGAGGACTTCTGCTTCGACCAACTGCCCGACGATTTCGACCACTTCGCGCCGATCCTCGAAATGGCGGTCAATCGCATGCCGATGCTGGAGACGGCCGGCATCCACACATTCTTCAACGGCCCGGAAAGCTTTACGCCCGACGACCGCTACTATCTCGGCGAAGCCCCTGAAGTGAAGGGCTATTGGGTGGCGGCCGGCTACAACTCGATCGGCATCGTCTCCTCCGGTGGCGCCGGCATGGCGCTCGCGCAATGGATGAACGACGGCGAGCCGCCTTTCGACCTCTGGGAGGTGGATATCCGCCGGGCGCAGCCGTTCCAGAAGAACCGCGCCTATCTGAAAGACCGCGTCTCGGAAACGCTCGGCCTGCTCTATGCCGACCATTTCCCCTACCGCCAGATGGCGACGGCCCGCGGTGTGCGCCGCTCGCCGCTGCACGAACACCTGAAGGCCCGCGGTGCCGTTTTCGGCGAAGTCGCGGGCTGGGAGCGTGCCAACTGGTTTGCGAAGGAGGGCCAGGAGCGCGAATACCGTTATTCCTGGAAGCGGCAGAACTGGTTCGAGAACCAGAAGGCCGAACATCTGGCCGTGCGCAACGGCGTCGGCCTATTCGACATGACCTCCTTCGGCAAGATCCGGGTGGAAGGGCGCGACGCGCTCTCGTTCCTGCAGAAGCTCTGCGCCAACGAGATGAATGTCGAGCCGGGCCGCATCGTCTATACCCAGATGCTGAACGCTCGCGGCGGCATCGAGAGTGACCTGACGGTGACGCGCCTTTCGGAAACCGCCTTCCTGCTCGTCGTGCCCGGCGCGACGCTGCAGCGTGACCTTGCCTGGCTGCGCAAGCATCTGACCGACGAGTTCGTTGTCATCACCGATGTCGGCGCCGGCGAGAGCGTGCTCTGCGTCATGGGGCCGAAGGCGCGCGAACTGATGCATAAGGTCAGCCCCAACGATTTTTCCAACGCCGCCCATCCCTTCGGCACGGCGCGCGAGATCGAGGTCGGCATGGGGCTCGCCCGTGCGCATCGTGTCACCTATGTCGGCGAACTCGGCTGGGAGCTTTATGTCCCGACCGACCAGACGGCGCATGTGTTCGAGGCATTGGAAGAGGCGGGCGAGGGGCTGGGCCTGAAGCTCTGCGGCATCCACACGCTCGACAGTTGCCGCATCGAAAAGGCCTTCCGCCATTTCGGCCACGACATCACCGACGAGGACCATGTGCTGGAAGCCGGGCTCGGCTTTGCTGTCAAAGCCGACAAGGGCGATTTCATCGGCCGCGAGGCGGTGCTCGCCAAACACAATCGCGGCCTGTCGCGTCGGCTGGTGCAGTTCCGGCTCGCCGATCCCGAACCGCTGCTCTTCCACAACGAGGCGATCGTTCGCGACGGCAAGATCGTCGGCACGATCACCTCGGGCAATTACGGCCACCACCTCGGCGGCGCCATCGGCCTCGGTTACGTGCCGTCGGAGGGCGAGAGTGCTGCCGACGTGCTCGGCTCGCGCTTCGAGATCGAGATCGCCGGGACACGGGTGAAGGCCGAGGCGTCGCTGAAACCGATGTACGACCCCCGGGCGGAGCGGGTGCGGATGTAGGTGTCCGGCAGCGTCGGGCATCGAGGTTGTGCCTGAGAAGCTGCCCCTCATCCGGCCCGCCGCGAGTCTCCTTCTCCCCGCAGGCGGGGCGAAGGAGACTCGCGGCGGGCTACCAGGCCAAAGCTGGGCGAGGCGGTATCGAGACGACGCGCTACCCTTTTCTGCGAGCGCTGAGACAGGGACGAGCGGGCGCAACAAGTCCCTTCTCCCCGTCAGAACGGGGAGAAGGTGCCGGCAGGCGGATGAGGGGCAATCCCTCACCGCGGGATGAGGGGCGACACCCCCGTCACACGGATCAGGGGCAACGCCCCATTGGGAGATGATGATGGCTGACGATTGTGCAGTTGCGGCTTCGAGACGGTCCGGCGGGCGGGCGGCGCGGGTGGCGCTGCGTGCGGCACCCTTGGCCGAAAACATCCGGCCGGTGCGCCCTGGGCTTTCCGGCGGGCAATACAAGCCGTTGAGTGATGCCAATGTGAGGCGCATCCACGAGGCGGCGCTCGATGCGCTGGAGCAGATCGGCCTTGCCAACGCTCCGAAATCGGGCGTCGAGATCATGACCGGCGCCGGCGCGATCCTCGGCGACGACGGGCGCATCCGCTTTCCCCGGGCGCTGGTCGAGGACATGCTTGCGATCGCTGCGCGCGACATCACGCTTCATGCCCGCGATCCGAAGCAGGATCTCGAACTCTCCGGCACCCGCGTCTATTACGGCACGGCCGGGGCCGCGGTGCACATCGTCGACGTCGAGAAGCGCGAATATCGCGAGTCCACCGCCAAGGATCTCCTGAACGCCGCACAGCTCGTGCACCACCTCGACAACGTGCACTTCTTCCAGCGCGCCATGGTCTGCCGCGATGTCGCCGACAACTTCCTGATGGACATCAACACGCTTTATGCCTGTTGCGCTGGCACGACCAAACATGTCGGCACCAGCTTCTCCGATCCCTCGCATGTGGACGGCTGCTTCGACCTCATCCACATGATCGCCGGTGGCGAGGACAAGTGGCGGGCGCGGCCCTTCGTTTCCAACTCGAACTGCTTTGTCGTGCCGCCGATGAAGTTCGCCGAGGAAAGCTGCATCACCATGGAAAAGTGCATCCGCGCGGGGATGCCGATCCTGTTGCTCTCGGCGGGGCAGGCGGGCGCCACCGCACCGGCGCCGCTTGCAACCGCGATCGTGCAGGCGGTCGCCGAGTGCCTGGCGGGTGTCGTCTATGTCAACGCCATGTCGCCCGGCCATCCGGCCGTCTTCGGCACGTGGCCCTTCGTTTCGGATCTGCGCACCGGGGCAATGTCCGGTGGCTCGGGCGAGCAGGCGCTGTTGACGGCTGGCTGCGCCCAGATGCACCAGTTCTACCGCCTGCCCGGAGGGGCGGCCGCCGGCATCGCCGACGCCAAGCTGCCCGACATGCAGGCCGGCTGGGAACAGGCGATCTCCAACGTCATGGCCGGGCTCTCGGGTCTCAACATGGTCTATGAAGCCGTCGGCATGCATGCCTCGCTGCTCGGCTTCTGCCTGGAATCGCTGGTGCTCGGCGACGATCTCCTGGGCCAGGTGCAGCGCTGCATCCGCGGCATCGACGTGACGGAGGATTCGGTCTCGCTCGAAACCATGCGCTCGGTCTGCCTCGAGGGCCCCGGCCACTATCTCGGCCACCCGCAGACGCTGGGTCTGATGCAGACGGAGTACATCTACCCTGCTGTCGCCGACCGCACGAGCCCGAAGGAATGGGTCGAGATCGGCCGCCCGGATCTGGTGGCCAAGGCGATCGAGAAGAAGAACCGGATCCTTTCGGAAGCGGCACCCTCGGTGATCGCGCCGGAGATCGACCTGTTGATCCGGGAGAAGTTCCAGATCTTCTGCTGAGTTTCGCTCGCCCCGGTTTCGGGGCGGGGGCAGCGGGCGGCCGGGTCAGGTCGCTCGTCCTCTGAAGATTGCGAGGAAGGCGTTGGGTTGAGGTTGCGCCGAAACCCGCGGGGGAGTTCGCGTGCCTGCAGTGGTCGCGACGCCATCCGCTCGCCGACGAAATTTGCATACACGCGCGCCGGAACGCGGTTCTTCCGGCCCTATTGTTGGAGTTCACCCATGCTCGTTTCGGAGCTCAAGACGACCACTGTTACCGGCGACTGCATCGACCAACTGGTTGCCGCCCACCGTCCCGGCCATGGGCTCGCACGCGCCTTCTATCTCGATCCGGAGATCTATGAGCGCGATCTGGAGCGCGTCTTTCGCCGTCACTGGCATTGCGTCGCGCACGAAAGCGCGATCCCGAATGCCAATGATTTCGAGGTCTTTCGCATGGCGTCGGAACAGGTGATCGTCACCCGGACGGCGAGCGGCGAGATCCATGCGATGCTCAATGTCTGCCGCCATCGGGGTGCCGAGGTCTGCACCAAGGACAAGGGCAATGCCCGCGCCTTCGTCTGCCCTTACCATGCCTGGACCTACGGCAATGACGGGGCGCTGAAGGCGGCAAGGCTGATGCCGAAGGATTTCAGGCGTGAGGATCACGGGCTGAAGAAGCTCAAAGTGCGCGTCGCCGAAGGGCTGATCTTCATCTCGTTTGCTGACGAGCCGCTCGATTTTTCCGATGTCGAGCACCTGCTGCACGCGACCTGCGGACAATATGGCTGGGGTTCGGCGAAGATCGCCCATCGCCAGACCTATCCGGTCGATGCCAACTGGAAGCTGGCGGTCGAGAACTATGTCGAGTGCTACCACTGCGGTCCGGCGCATCCGGAGTATTCGCAGACCCATGCGCTCGAACAGCCTCTGCACATGATCGAGGAACTGAACGCCCGGATGGAGGCGCGCACCTGCGCGCTCGGCATCGAGGTCGGCTCCGGCAACCATTGGCAGACGTCAGCTGCCGGCAAGGAGGCGGTACACGCCTTCCGCTATCCGCTCTATGACGGCGCCAAGACCGGCAGCAAGGATGGACAGGCGCTGAGCACCCTGATGGGTCGTTTCAACGACTTCGACGGCGGCGTCACATCGATCCACCTCGGCGGCACCACCTTCCTCGTGTGCTATCCCGATCACGGCATGATCTATCGCTTCATTCCGAAGACGGCCGAGACCTCGGAGATGGAGCTGATCTGGCTGGTTGACGCCAAGGCCGAGGAGGGACGGGACTATGATCTCGACCGGTTGACCTGGCTCTGGAAGGTGACGACCGAGGAGGACAAGGCGATCATCGAGCACACGTCGCGCGGCGTCCGCTCGCACTACTTCGTGCCGGGCCCGATCGCGCCGATGGAGCACAACGAGCTGCGCTACATCCACTGGTATCTCGACGAGATCAGTCGGCCGTGACTTTCCGATGGGATGGACGCTACGGCGGGCCGCGTCAGTCCCGCCGGTCGAAATGGGTGCGCAGCGCCACATGCGTCTGCACGGTGGCAACGCCCGGGATGATCGAAATCTGGCGGCGGATGGTGTCGAGGTCGCCGTTGGAAGCGCATTCGACCAGCACCATCAGGTCGGTGGCGCCGGCGAGCGACCAGCAGGTGACAATCGGCGGCATGGCCGAAAGATGCGGCACGATGTGGTCGCAGTTCTTGCCGGGCTGGAAACTGATGGCGATCAGCGACTTGACCGTCGGGCTCTCCTCGGCGAGGCCGAGGCGGATGGTATAGCCGGCAATCACGCCCTTCGTCTCCAGCCGTCTCAGGCGGTCATGCGCCGCACTGCGCGACAGCCCGCTGTGGCGGGCAAGCGCCACCAGGCTCTGGCGCGAATCCTGCCTGAGCGCTGCCAAAAGCAGCCGATCCTTTTCATCGATATCCGTCATAATGCGTCCTTCTGATCGCCATTTCCGGACGTTCGTCCGGTCAGGCGACATCATGTCCAGTGAAACCGGACGATAAGCACGCTAGCGTCTTTTGGCAACGAAGGAGCTTGCCATGACCAAACTGATCATTCCCGACAATGCCGTTCTGCTGCCGATCGACATGCAGCAGGCCTTCGACAGCGCACCCTGGCCGCGCCGATGGAACGGGGCTGTCGATGAAAACGGCCTGGCGCTCCTTGCCGCCTGGCGCTCGAGCGGGCGGCCGGTCATCCATGTGCGCCACGACAGCGTGACGGCCGGATCGACGCTTGCGCTCGGGTCGCCCGGCAACGCCTTTCGCCCCGGTTTCGGGCCCAAGGGCGACGAGGCGCTGGTCACCAAGGGGGTCAACGCCGCCTTCATCGGCACCGATCTCGATCTGAGGCTTCGGCGTCTCGGCGCCGAGACCGTCGTTGCCTTCGGCATCTCGACCGACATGTGCGTGTCGACCTCGGTCCGGGTCGGAGCCAATCTCGGCTACCGCATGATCCTGGTGGAAGACGCCTGCGACTGTTTCGACCAGCCGGACGGAGAGGGCGGAGTGATTTCAGCGCGCGACATCCACCGCGCCCATGTGGCGACGCTGCGTGCCGAGTTCGCGCAGGTGACGACGACGGCTGAGCTTGTCGATGTGCTTCGCCGTCCAGTCGCTGCCTAGGGCCAAGTCCAGGAACAGTGTGAAACGGTATTCCGTCTGGAATTGCGTTACTCCAAAGCGCAACTCAGGGAGCCGCCCGCACCGCGCGAAGCGCCAGATCAGCTCATCGTCCCAGTGAAACGATGAACTGGTTCCGTTCCGAGATGGCGCCAGCCCGGCTGGACAACCATCCGACACTTTCGTGGGCTTGCGCTAGCGGGCGCCGCCGCGGACTTCCAGCACGCTGGTCGTCCATTTCGGCGCCGTCAGGCTTTCGCCTTCGCGGTTGGGGAAGGTGAGGTAGGTTTCGAAGGCGCGATCCTGGCCGGCCGGCACCCGGGCGAGGATCAGCGCGGTGTCGTCGCCGATTGTCTCGCAGGCATCGCCGGGGCAGTTTTCGAGCGTCACGGACAGGCGGAAATATTCAAGCAGCGTCGGCCCCTTGTTGGTGACGGTGCCGCGCAGGCGGAAGCTGCGTTCCGGCTGGCTTTGCTCGAAGGTCAGATCCTCAAGCACGACGTCCGCCGCGGTCAGCCCCGCGGGTGTCGTCGTCTGGACCGGCTCCGGTGCTACGGGCTTGTCGCCATCGCGATCGGCAAACCAGATGATGAAGGCGACGAGCAGGCCAAGCGCTACGGCCACCGAGAGGATCGGTTCGGCCCATTGGCGAAATCGGCTGAAGCGCGCTGCCAGGTACACGACCACGAGCCCCACCGGTAGCGCAATCAACCACAGCATCCAGATCCTCCTCACGCGCATCATTCCTTGGCCCGGAATCGACGCAAGGGGAAATCATGCAGCCGATCAAAGCGTTACAGCGCCAGTTCGCTCCCGGACGGGCGCTGCACCGCCTCGATGTTTATATAGGGTGGGCTGCGGCTGGCAACATGGCGGGCGCATCGGGCAAGAGGATGCGCCCTGACGTTTCGGTGATCGCTGGTGATGGACGGATTGCGCGCCTCAGTTGGCCGGCTCAAGGTCCACCCAGTAGGTGCCCTCGAACGGAACCGCGGCGAAGCGTGTGTTGATCTCCGCCAGGGTCTTCTTCGGGTCGAGGTCGGAAAAGAGGTCGGGCCTGATCCAGGTGGCGAAGACCTCGGCGGCAACGATATTGAGCGGAACGGCGTTGAAGAAGTTCCAGAGCCCGTGAACGCGCTTGTCCGCGACGGCGCGCATGCTGGCGAGTGCCGGCGCCTTGACGGTCTCGGCAAGCGTCTGCCGCGCCCGATCCTCGTCGACGCCCGGGCCGATCGACAGCGTGCCGTATTTGCCGCCGGGCGAGGACGTGGCGATGTAGATCTCGGGATTGGCGGCCATGATCGCCTCGGCACCGATCTTGCCGCCGAGCGGTGGCAGCGCCGTACCCTCGATCATGTTGCGGCCGCCCGCGACACCAAGGAACGCGCCGAGACCGGAAACGCCGTAGGCGTAGCAGCAGCGATCGGCCTGCGGGAAGGCGTCCATCAGCACCAGCGGCCGCGGTTCCGGCCTGGCGGCGATGCGATCGCGGATCAGCTTCAACCTGTCTTCGTAGAACTGCGCAAAGGCTTCCGCCTGCCCGTCGCGGTCGATGAGCCTGCCGAGCAGGCGCATCATCTTCGGCGTGCTTTCAAGCGCACTGTCGTTGAAATCGACGACGACGACGGGAACGTCGATGCTGGTCAGATACTCGATCGCGCGCTTGCCCTGTTCGGTATCGGCCTGCCAGTTGGCGAGAATGGCGAGATCGGCCTTCAGCGACAACAGGGCCTCGAAGGAGAGGCCGGCGCCGGTGCCGTCGTCGATCAGGGGGATGTCGGCAAGGGCCGGAAACTTCTCAACGAAGCTGCCATAGAGCTCGGGATTGTCGTCCTTCATGTCGCCGGACCAGCCCGAGAGCAGGCTGACGGGGTCCGGATGGATCAGCGACAGGGCGACGAGGTTGAAGCCGGTGCCGAGCAGGATTGCCTTGGGCTTTTCGTTTATCGTCACCTCGCGACCGGCCGCGTCGGTAACCGTCATCGGCCATTGACCCTCGGCGCGGGCAGCGGTGCCGAGCGCAAGGGAAAAACAGAGAACGAGCACGAGCCGCAGGGCGGCCGGAAAGATGTGAAACAAACCTGTTGGTTCCTTTGACCTATTGGTTCCGCTGGCTGGGAAGAGCACAGAGGCTGCCGCAGCTTGGCACCCCCGGCAACAGATAGCGCAGGCAGCAGATCTTGCGACGGCAGACACGGGCGCCGTCTTCCTCTTCGTGCCGGAGGCAATCGAAGAAGGGATTGGGGGAGCCGTCCGGCATCGCCCTGTTGCCGATCAACGCGTCGGCCTGGGCGTTCAAGGGTTCGATGCCGGAGGCGCGCAGCGCATAGTCGATATAGACGAGCGCATTGTTCCAGGCGAGTTTCGGCGCGATCCCGCCGACGGACTTCAGGTGACCGACCACCTCGCGTAGATGGTCGCGCATCAAGGGCGCCAGCGTCGCAAAGACATCGGCATCGTCGACGTCCT
Source organism: Ensifer sp. (assembly GCF_035999135.1). Classification (GTDB taxonomy): domain Bacteria; phylum Pseudomonadota; class Alphaproteobacteria; order Rhizobiales; family Rhizobiaceae; genus Ensifer. The sequence goes on along the minus strand of NZ_DASYGZ010000055.1, from coordinate 2,635 downwards.
GCCAGCAGCCGGGACTTGCGACGCCGAAGGTGCGCGGCAGCCCGTCTTCGGCAAGCGCCACCGTCATCTCCTCGAAGCCGACCGGCAGCACCTGATGATCGAGCACGCGGGCGACGAGATACGGGATGGTGAGGCTCGAAAAATAATAGAGCGACCACATGGAGGCGACCGCACGGCGGTCGCTGGCGCCGGACTTTTCCGTGTAGATGTCGAGCGCATGCTCGAAGGCGCCGGACGAAAAGAACTCCGGCAGGGCCATGCCGTCGGACAGCGTGTCAGACAGCACCATCTTCTCGTTGCACCAGGCATGGGTGCCGGCGAATGCGGCCGAGAGCGCCTTCGGGCCACCGGTCTCGACCACCGCTTGTGATACGGCAGCCGTCATCGCGCCACCTTTCGGTGGGTCGGACGAAACGGAAGTGCAGCGGTGAAAGAACGCCGTCCTGCGAGCATGCGACACCTTCTGAGCAACTCAGAAACTCATAAGGTGATCGTGTTACTCATGATTTTTCGCGGCGCAAGTGATTTTATGACTTTTGCGATCATGTTTCGACGTTTGAAGACCGAGAAGGAGGAACCGCAGGCGTTCACCTGCGGTTCGCGGGGCTCAAAGCCTATTGCATCAGCCCGAGCTGCTTGTAGAAGCCGAGCGCATCGTAATAGTCGCTCTGCGCCGCGATCTTGCCGTCCTTAATCGTGAACACCGAAGCGCCGGTGAACTTGAAGGGCTTGTTGGTCGCCGCCGTGCCGTCGGCCCAGGCGCCCGAATTGGTGCCGGAGAATTCCCATTCGAACGAGACCTTGTCGCGGGATGCGATCGGGTCGCCCTTCATCGACCAGACGGCGTCGGGAACAGCGTTGAGGAAATTATCGATGACCCCGGTCTTGGCGGCATCCTTGCCGGTCACGGGCTTTCCGACCGACGCGTCGTAATAGGTGACATCGTCGGCGAAATAGGATGCCGCCTTGCCCGAGTCATGGGCGTTCCAGGCCGCGACATAGGCCGCGACCACATCCGGTGCCGCGTCAGCGGCGAAGGCCGCGGGCGAGAGCACAAGGGTGCTCAAGCCCAAGGCACCAGCAGCGACAAGCAATTGACGACGGTACATGGTTTTCTCCTCCCGTTGTCCTCGTTTCATGCATGCAGTGTCTGACCCGCGGGATGCGGTGTCAGCCGTGGTTGATCATGATGTGGCGAACGGCGGTGTAGTCTTCGAGCGCGTAGACCGACATATCCTTGCCGTAGCCCGACTGCTTGACGCCGCCATGCGGCATCTCGTTGGTCAGCATGAAGTGGGTGTTGATCCAGGTGCAGCCGTATTGCAGGCGGGACGCTGCCTTCATCGCCCGGGAGATGTCCTTGGTCCAGACGGAGGAGGCAAGGCCATAGTCGCTGTCATTGGCCCAGGCGATCGCATCGTCCTTGCCGGTAAAGCGGGTGACGGAGACAACGGGACCGAAGACTTCGCGGCGCACGATCTCGTCTTCCTGGGTGGCGCCGGCCACGACCGTCGGCTGGAAGAAGAAGCCGTCCGAACTGCCGGCGGCACCGCCGGTGGTGATCTCGATGTGCTTCTGGTCGGCAGCGCGCTCGACAAAGCTTGCGACACGGTCGCGCTGGCGGCGCGAGATCAGCGGGCCGATCTCGTTTTCGGTGTCGTCGGCGAGGTTGTAGCGGATGGTCGAGACGGCCGACGTGAGGTCGGCGACCAGCTTTTCGTAGATGCCGGCCTCGGCATAGATGCGGCAGGCGGCGGTGCAGTCCTGGCCGGCATTGTAAAAGCCGAAGGTGCGGATGCCGTTGACCACGGCTTCCAGATCGGCGTCGTCATAGACGATGACGGGAGCCTTGCCGCCGAGTTCCAGATGGGTGCGCTTGACGGTCTTGGCGGCAGCGGCCAGCACCTTCTTGCCGGTGGCGATATCGCCGGTGATCGAGACCATCGAGATCTTCGGGTGGTTGATCAGCGCGTTGCCGACGGTCTCCCCACGGCCGGAAACGACGTTGACCACGCCTTCGGGCAGGATGTCGGCGAGCACGCGCGCGAGCTTCAGCGCCGTCAGTGGCGTCTGCTCGGACGGCTTGAAGACGACGGTGTTGCCGCCGGCGATCGCCGGCGCCAGCTTCCACGCCATCATCATCAGCGGGTAGTTCCAGGGCGCGATCGAGCCGACGATGCCGATCGGATCGCGGCGGATCATCGAGGTGTGGCCGGGCAGGTACTCGCCTGATGTCGGCGCATGCAGGTTGCGCACCGCGCCGGCAAAGAAGCGCCAGCAGTCGACGATCGCTGGCAGTTCGTCGTTCTTCACGGCATTGATCGGCTTGCCGCAGTTGAGCGCTTCAAGCGCCGCAAAACCGTCCGCATCCTTCTCGATCGCATCGGCGATCTTTAGGAGATAGTTGGAGCGCTCGGCGGGCGTGGTCTGCGACCAGCTGGTAAACGCCTGCTCGGCCGCGTCGACGGCTGCCTCGACCTGGGCATGCGAGGCTTCCGGCAGGTCGACGATCTTGCCGCCCGTCCGCGGGTTCAGGATGTGTTCGTCGGCCTCGGTGCCGGCCTCGAAGCGCGATCCGATCAGCAGTTGGGTGTCCATGTCTGTTCTCCCTTGAAAGTCGAGTTATTTGCCGGCG
>NZ_DASYGZ010000087.1:0-3724 GCF_035999135.1 Ensifer sp. | reverse complement strand
AGGTCGGTAAAGCCGAGTTTTTCCAAGCCGTTCGCCAGATTGCGAGTGCCGAGTTGCTCCATGGTCAAGCTTCCTTCGTGTTTGGCCATTGGCGTTGAATTTCGCCGGACCTTACTTGCATGCTCGCTCAAAAACAAGGCGGCGTCAAAAAAAGAATAATGATTTCAGTATATTAATCGATTTAAAGAAAATTATCGTTTTTTTAATCGGTTGAAATGCACCGGATCACGCCCCATCTTAGAGCCGCTATCCTGCGGAGAGGACTGGTGGTTTTTGCGCTTCGCCACAATTTGTTCCACCTTTATACTCACTAACGCACGGTGACTCGCGAATGCCGGCGTTTCGGGGACGGAGCCGGCACCTCAAAAGACGGAGTTGAACACGATGCAGACCATCGCGCTTGTCGATGATGACCGGAATATCCTGACGTCCGTATCCATTGCCCTGGAGGCAGAGGGTTACAAGGTCGAGACCTACACCGATGGCGCTTCCGCGCTCGAGGGGCTACTCGCCCGGCCGCCGCAGCTCGCGATCTTCGACATCAAGATGCCGCGCATGGACGGCATGGAACTTTTGCGCCGCCTTCGGCAGAAGTCCGACCTGCCCGTTATCTTCCTCACCTCCAAGGACGAGGAGATCGACGAACTCTTCGGCCTGAAGATGGGCGCCGACGACTTCATCACCAAACCCTTCTCCCAGCGCCTGCTGGTCGAGCGCGTCAAGGCGATCCTGCGCCGCGCGGCGAACCGCGAAGCTGCTGCCGCCAATCCGACCCCCGCAAGCAAGGCATCGGACGCCCCGTCGCGCTCGCTCGAGCGTGGCCAGCTGGTCATGGACCAGGAGCGCCACACCTGCACCTGGAAGAACGAAGCCGTGACGCTGACCGTCACCGAGTTCCTGATCCTTCATTCCTTGGCCCAGCGTCCCGGCGTGGTCAAAAGCCGCGACGCGCTGATGGATGCGGCCTATGACGAGCAGGTGTACGTCGACGACCGCACGATCGACAGCCACATCAAGCGGCTGCGCAAGAAGTTCAAAATGGTCGACAACGACTTCGACATGATCGAGACGCTGTACGGCGTCGGCTACCGGTTCCGCGAAACCGCCTGATCCGCGGGGCTTGCCATCGCGCCCATTGTGGCGCATTCAGAAACGGCGCGATGGTGAGCATGGCCGGATGGCCTCCTCTGAGGCCCGTTGCGATCTCCGCCGTCTTTTGACCGGAAGCATGGAAGAGAACGACGACGCCTTGGGCACAGACCGCGGCGCCGTCGCAATCGAACGGAACGTGAAGGGCAGTCCGCGCGGGAGCGGGACATTTGGTAGAAGTCTTGCAGGGCGACATCGAAGATCTTGACGGACGTGCGCAGGCACAGATGGGCCAGCGCCGCTGGGCGCATCCCTTCACGCTCATCCGCCGGCTGTTCGGCAATGCCGTCTTTTCGAGCCTGACGCGCCGCATCGTCTTCTTCAACCTGGTGGCGCTCGTCGTTCTGGTCGGCGGCATCATGTATCTCAACCAGTTCCGCGAGGGACTGATCGATGCCCGCGTCGAAAGCCTGCTGACCCAGGGCGAAATCATCGCCGGCGCGATCTCGGCGTCGGCCTCGGTCGACACCAACTCGATCACCATCGATCCCGAAAAACTGCTCGAACTGCAGGCCGGCCAGAGCATCACGCCGCTGCCGAGCGACGAGGATCTCGACTTTCCGATCATCCAGGAGCGCGTCGCCCCGGTTCTCCGGCGCCTGATCTCGCCGACGCGCACCCGCGCCCGCCTGTTCGACGCCGATGCAGACCTTTTGCTCGATTCCCGCCATCTCTATAGCGGCGGCCAGGTGCTGCGCTTCGATCTGCCGCCGATCGAGCCGGAAACGACCGGAATCGGCGAAAAGCTCAACAGCTGGCTGAACAAGCTGCTGCAGCCCGGCAACCTGCCGCTCTACAAGGAGCCGCCCGGCGGCAACGGCGCGATCTATCCGGAGGTCACCAACGCGCTAACCGGCGTACGCGGCTATGTCGAACGCGTGACGGAAAAGGGCGAACTCATCGTGTCAGTGGCCGTGCCCGTGCAGCGCTTTCGAGCCGTGCTCGGCGTTCTCCTGCTTTCGACGCAGGCCGGCGACATCGACAAGATCGTCCAGGCCGAGCGTCTCGCCATCATCCGCGTGTTCGGCGTGGCAGCGCTCGTCAACATCATCCTGTCGCTGCTCCTGTCGTCGACGATCGCCAACCCGCTGCGCCGCCTTGCGGCGGCAGCCGTGCGCGTTCGCCGCGGGGGTGCCAAGGAACGCGAGGAAATCCCTGATTTCTCCTCGCGCCAGGACGAAATCGGCAACCTCTCGGTGGCGCTGCGCGAAATGACGACGGCGCTGTACGACCGGATCGCGGCGATCGAGAATTTCGCCGCCGACGTCAGCCACGAGCTGAAGAACCCCCTCACCTCCTTGCGTAGCGCGGTCGAAACGCTACCGCTGGCGCGCACGGACGAATCGAAAAAGCGGCTGATGGACGTCATCCAGCACGACGTGCGCCGTCTCGATCGCCTGATCAGCGACATCTCCGACGCTTCGCGCCTCGATGCCGAGCTTGCCCGCAGCGATGCCAAGGTCATCGACCTTGAAAAGCTCCTCGGCGACCTCGTCGATATTTCGCGCCAGGTGCGCAGCAAGAAGAAATTGGTGCTGCTCGATTTCGTCATCGACCGCAAGGACAGTCCGAAGGCGCGCTTTGCCGTCAGCGGTTACGAGCTGCGTATTGGCCAGATCATCACCAACCTGATCGAAAACGCCCGTTCCTTCGTGCCCGAAGACGGCGGCCGGATCGTCGTACGGCTCACCCGCTCGCGCTCGCGCTGCCTCGTCTATATCGAGGACAACGGTCCGGGCATCCAGGCGGAAGACATCGACCGCATTTTCGAGCGCTTCTACACCGACCGCCCGGAAGGCGAGGATTTCGGCCAGAACTCCGGCCTCGGCCTGTCTATCTCCCGGCAGATCGCCGAGGCGCATGGCGGCACCCTGAAGGCGGAGAACATCATCGCCCCGGACGGTCGCATCAGCGGCGCGCGGTTCATCCTGGCACTTCCTGCCGAGCCGCACGCGTGACCACCGCTCGCGCCAATGTCCATGGCACTGCGATCGTGCTTGGAACGCGCGGCTTCCTCATCACCGGCCCTTCCGGCAGCGGCAAATCAAGGCTGGCCCTTGCCTGCATCGCTGCGGCGCGACGGGAGGGATCGTTCGCGGCACTGGTCGCGGACGATCGCGTCGACCTGACGCTTGAAGGCGGCCGGATTATCGCCCGCTGCCCGCCTTCCATAAAGGGCCTGATCGAAATCCGCGGTTGCGGGATCGGCACCGTCAGGACCGCTCCAGCGGCGGTTCTCGACTACGCGATGCTCCCGGTGAGACTTCCCTGCGAACCGCGGCTGCCCCCCGAAGAGGAGACATTATCCTTGCTACTAGGGCGAGCACTGCCAATAGTTCGCGTTCCCGTTGAAAATGAGGGGGCAGTACTGGACATTCTGCGAGCATTGCTTGCTGAAAAACTGAGTTCCTAGCCCGATTTACGGTCAGCGCGGCTGGATTTTCGGCATTTTTGGCTTGCACTTCGCCTTTTCCTTGCCAAGATGCCCTCCCCAACAGGTGGACGAAATTGCTGCATTGCGATATCTGGCCATCAGTGAATTGCGTGTGCAGTTGGAGCGAAGATACCCATGATC
>NZ_DASYGZ010000085.1:0-64905 GCF_035999135.1 Ensifer sp. | reverse complement strand
GCGCGCGAATTGGTCGCGCCCACCGAAGTCAGGCGCACAATAGTTCATCGAAGTGGTTTGACAACCGGGCAAAAGGCAGGTTGCCAGAGGTCGAAAGACGCTTCAATCGATTTTACTGTGGACTGGATGCAACAGCTTTCCGGATATGTGGTTTCACTTTCTGGTGGTGGCGACGCGGCGAAGGAGGCAACACTGTCTCACGCAACCATTAAGGGCGTATTTCATTCTATGCACCCGAATGGAAAGTGTGCCCTGGAAACAGTCTGTCGACAGGGAGTGAACGGGCCGCAAGAAGATTGCGGTGAAGGCCGACTTTCTTTCTGCACATTACGTAAACTGCGGCCAAAATTCACAAACTTTGCATCGGCGGCGATTCGGTGGCGATTCCGAGGGCAGTTTGTCCATAAAAATTGTCGACCTAAAACGTTACAGGAGAATTCGCAGAAATACCGTGCTTACGTCATATGTCCGTCGCAAAGGCGACGAAAAGAATCGCAAACGAAATACAACCTATGGGATAGGTTGAATCCTGCTCTATAGATAAAGATGCAAACGCCCGCAGAATCCACCTTGCCTTCGGGGGCGATTTGCACTTCTCTCCTGCGATCACAAACCCAAAACAAGGGGAAGGAGAGAAACAAAATGGCATCACTGAAACTCAACCTTAGCGCTGCCGCGCTGATTGGCTCGCTGCTCATGGCCGCAAGCCCGGCGCTTGCCGAAGCTGTCCTGCATCGCGGCAATGCGGGTGAGCCGCAGACGCTGGACCAGCACCACACCTCGATCAACATCGAAGCGTTCATCCTCAAGGACCTCTACGAAGGCCTGACGATCTATGACGCATCGGCCAAGATCGTCCCCGGTGTTGCTGAAACGTGGGAGCTTTCGGACGACGGCACGGTCTACACCTTCAAGCTGCGCGCCGATGCCAAGTGGTCCGACGGTTCGCCGGTAACGGCCGAAGACTTCGTCTTCTCCTTCCGTCGCGTTGAAGATCCGAAGACTGCTGCCGGTTACGCCAACATTCTCTTCCCGATCAAGAACGCCGAAAAGGTCAACAAGGGCGAAGTCCCGACCGACCAGCTGGGCGTCAAGGCAATCGACGAAAAGACGGTCGAAATCACGCTGGAGCGTCCGACCCCGTTCTTCCTCGAACTGCTCGCACACCAGACAGCACTTCCGGTCAGCAAGGCAAGCGTCGAAAAGAACGGCGCCGACTTTGTCAAGCCGGGCGTCATGGTTTCGAACGGCGCATTCACGCTCCAGGCTCACGTTCCGAACGACAGCCTGACCGTCGTCAAGAACGCCAACTACTGGGATGCCGCCAACGTCAAGCTCGACAAGGTCATCTTCTACCCGATCGACGATCAGGCCGCTTCGGTCCGTCGCTTCGAAGCCAAGGAAATGGACCTCGTCTATAACTTCTCGGCTGACCAGATCGACCGTCTGCGCACGTCCTACGGCGAACAGGTCCACGTCTCGCCGTCGCTCGCGACCTACTATTACGCATTCGACACCCGCCAGGAGCCCTACAGCGACGTTCGCGTCCGTCAGGCGCTCTCCATGGCCGTCGACCGCGACTTCCTCGCGAAGGAAATCTACGCGGGTTCGCAGCTGCCGGCCTACTCGATGGTTCCCCCGGGCATCGAGAGCTACGGCGAGCCGTCCAAGGCCGAGTTCGGCACGCTGTCGCAGCTCGACCGCGAAGACAAGGCGATCGCGCTCATGAAGGAAGCCGGCTACGGCGAAGGTGGCAAGCCGCTCGACATCGAGCTGCGCTACAACACCAACCCGAACCATGAGCGTGTTGCGACCGCCGTCGCCGACATGTGGAAGAACACCTTCGGCGCCAAGGTGTCGCTGGTGAACCTCGACGTGTCCTCGCACTACGCCTACCTGCAGGAAGGCGGCAAGTTCAACGTTGCCCGCGCCGGCTGGCAGGCCGACTACGCGGACGCCGAGAACTTCCTGGCGCTCAGCGTCGGCTCCAACAAGACCTTCAATTACGGCCACTTCGAGAACGCCGAGTTCGACGGCCTGATGAAGAAGTCCTACGACGAGCAGGATCCGGCAGCCCGCTCCAAGCTCATGCATGACGCCGAAGCGCTGCTGATGAAGGAGCAGCCGATCGCTCCGCTGCTGACCCAGGCCGACCTGTGGCTGGTCGCGAGCCGCGTCAAGGGCTGGGCTGACAATGCTCCGAACGAGCACCTCAGCAAGTTCCTGAGCATCGCCGAATAACGAACAGAGACGACGCGCGGTTGAAAAGCCGCGCGTCGCCTCCGGAGTACGTCCATGATTTCCTTCATCCTTCGCCGATTGGCGAGTGCGGTGCCGACCTTGTTTATCGTCGTCACCATTTCATTTTTCCTGATGCGGTTCGCTCCAGGCGGTCCCTTCAACCTCGAGCGTCCTCTTCCGCCACAAACGATGGCGAACCTGATGAAGACGTATCAGCTCGACCAGCCCCTTTGGCGCCAATACACGCACTATATCAGCAATGCGGTGACCGGCGACTTCGGCCCGAGCTATGTCTACAAGGACAACAACGTCGCTGAACTGATCAGCAAGGGCCTGCCCTATTCGATGGAGCTCGGCTTCTATGCGCTGCTCTTCGCGCTGATCGGCGGCGTCACCGCCGGCACGATCGCAGCACTCCGGCAGAACAGTGCTCTCGATTTCGCGATCATGTCGTTCTCGACGATCGGCGTGACCGTGCCCAACTTCGTCGTCGGCCCGGTGCTGACGCTGGTCTTCGCCATCGTGCTGGCATGGCTGCCGGCCGGCGGCTGGGGCGACGGATCCCTGCGCTTCCTCATCCTGCCGATGATCGCCCTGGCATTGCCGCAGCTTGCGGTCTTCGCGCGCCTTACCCGCGGTTCGATGATCGAGGCGCTGCACACGGATCACATCCGAACGGCCAAGGCTTACGGGCTGCCATCACGAACGGTCGTCGTCACCCACGCGATGCGTGGCGCGATGCTGCCGGTCGTTTCCTATCTGGCACCTTGCGCTGCAGCACTCCTGACCGGCTCGGCCGTGGTCGAGACGATCTTCACCATTCCCGGCGTCGGCCGCTACTTCGTTCTTGGCGCCATCAACCGAGACTACACGCTGGTGATGGGCACCGTCATTCTCGTTGCCATCTTCGTCATCGTCTTCAATCTCCTGGTCGACATTCTCTACGGCCTGCTCGATCCGAGGGTTCGCCATGACTGATATCGTCCAGACGCCGGTGGCAACACCGGAAACCAAGGGGCGAAGCCTCTTCCAGCTCGCGTCCATGCGCTTCAAGCGAAACCGCGCCGCCATGGCCAGTTGCTTCCTGCTGGCCCTGATCGCACTGTTCTCGTTCCTCGGTCCGTTTTTCGTACCGCACACCTATGACCAGGTGTTTCCGTCCTACGTGAACACCAGTCCAAGCCTAGAACCGCGCCCTGATACGTCCACCCTGCAAGGTGTCGTGGAAGGGGTCGCGGCCCGTGCCCGCGTCACCCTCAAGGCGTTCAATCTCGAGGGCGAGACCTTCACCGCGACCATCACGTCGGAACAGCCGATCGACGTGCGTGCGACGCGCTACTTCGACCGCGCGAACGAATTCCGCGACACGCAGGTCGTGGCAACCGAAGACGACGGCAAGACGCTGAAGGTCACCGGTCAGGTCAACCGCGAGTACTTTCCCTTCGGCACCGACAGCAATGGTCGCGACCTGCTCGTTCGTGTCATGCTCGGCGGCCAGATCTCGATCGCCGTCGGCCTGCTCGCCAGTCTTGTATCGCTCGGCATCGGCGTCATCTATGGCGCGACATCGGGCTATATCGGCGGCCGCGTCGACAACGTCATGATGCGTCTGGTGGAAATCCTCTATTCGCTGCCCTTCGTGTTCCTCGTCGTCGTGCTCGTGGTGTTCTTCGGCCGCTCGTTCATCCTGATCTTCCTGGTGATCGGCGCGGTGGAATGGCTCGACATGGCCCGTATCGTTCGCGGCCAGACGCTGGCACTGAAACGCCGTGAGTTCGTCGGCGCCGCCCAGGCGCTCGGTCTTACGGATTGGCAGATCATCCGTCGGCATATCATCCCCAACACGATCGGTCCGGTTATCGTTTTCGTGACCGTGGTCGTACCGAAGGTGATCCTGCTCGAGAGCTTCCTCTCCTTCCTCGGCCTTGGCGTCCAGGCGCCACTGACGAGCTGGGGCGCGTTGATCTCGGAAGGCGCAAACAACATCCAGTCGGCGCCGTGGCTTTTGATTTTCCCGGCCATCTTCTTCGTCCTGACGCTGTTCTCGCTGAATTTCATTGGCGACGGCCTGCGCGACGCGCTCGACCCGAAGGATCGCTGACATGGCAGATACCAAGGAAACCATCCTGGCCGTGCGCGGCCTCAAGGTGAACTTCTCGACGCCGGACGGCACCGTCGAAGCGGTCAAGGGCATCGATCTCGATGTCCGCACCGGTGAAACGCTTGCGGTTGTCGGTGAGTCCGGCTCCGGCAAGAGCCAGACGATGATGGGCATCATGGGGCTGCTCGCCAAGAACGGCGTCGTGACCGGCTCGGCTACCTACCGCGGGCAGGAACTTGTCGGATTGCCTCCGAAGGCCCTCAACCAGGTGCGCGGCGCGAAGGTCACCATGATCTTCCAGGAGCCGATGACCTCGCTCGATCCGCTCTACCCGGTTGGTCGTCAGATCGCCGAGCCGATCGTCCACCACCGCGGCGGTACGTTCAAGCAGGCGCGTGCGCGCGTGCTTGAACTGCTCGAGCTCGTCGGCATTCCGGAACCGAAGCGTCGGATCGACAGCTATCCGCATGAGCTTTCGGGCGGCCAGCGCCAGCGCGTGATGATCGCGATGGCGCTCGCCAACGAGCCGGATCTGCTGATCGCAGACGAACCGACGACGGCGCTCGACGTGACGATCCAGGCGCAGATCCTCGATCTCTTGAAGTCGCTGCAAAAGCGCTTCGGCATGGCGATCGTGCTGATCACCCACGACCTCGGCATCGTCAAGCATTTCGCCGATCGCGTCGCTGTCATGCGGCGCGGCGAAGTGGTGGAGAAAGGCACGACGGCGGATATCTTCGAGCGGCCGCAGGCCGACTACACGAAGATGCTGCTTGCGGCCGAGCCGAGCGGACGCAAGGCATCGCCGGCCGACAACGCGCCGATCATCCTTGAAGGCCGTGACGTCTGCGTCGATTACCAGATCGGCGGCGGCCTCTTCCGGGGCGGCAGGTCCGTCTTCCGCGCGGTCGACAGCGTCAGTCTGCGCCTGAAGGAGGGGCAGACGATCGGTGTCGTCGGTGAATCCGGTTCCGGCAAGTCTACGCTCGGACGCGCGCTTCTGAGGCTCCTGCCGAGCAGCGGCTACTACCGCTTCGGAACGACGGATATTTCCGGCTTCGATCGCGGCCAGATGCGGCCGTTGCGCCGGACGCTGCAGCTCGTCTTCCAGGATCCCTACGGCTCGCTTTCGCCGCGCCGTACCGTCGGCGAGATCATCACGGAAGGCCTGCACGTACACGAGCCCGAGCTCAGCCGTGCCGATCGCGATCGCCGGGCGTCCGAAGCGCTGAGGGAAGTGGGGCTCGACCCGGCGTCGCGCAACCGCTACCCGCACGAGTTCTCGGGCGGACAGCGCCAGCGCATCGCAATCGCCCGCGCCATGATCCTGAAGCCGAAGGTCGTCATTCTCGACGAGCCGACGTCGGCGCTCGACCGCTCGGTGCAGGGGCAGGTGATCGAGCTCCTGCGCGACCTGCAGCGTTCACACGACCTCTCCTACATCTTCATCAGCCACGACCTTTCGGTCGTCAAGGCGATGTCGGACTATGTGATCGTGATGAAGAACGGCAAGATCGTCGAAGAGGGAGAGACGGACGCCATCTTCGAGGCACCGAAACAGCCCTACACCAAGACGCTGATCGGTGCGGCCTTCAACGTCTGAGGCTTGCCGAAAACGCCATCAATGGGGACGCGAGCGATCGTGTCCCCATTCTGATTCCGGCGGTCCGTTGAAGATGCCCGTTCGTCCGCCACATCGGTGTTGCCTCTTACCTGTACAGCCGCAAAGATGCGGGCACGAGCGGCAGCAGGCGATAGGACTGCAGTCCCGCCGCTGATGGAGGGACGGGCCGATGCTGCATCACGTGGAGATCTATGTGTCTGATCTCGAGGTCTCGCACGCCTTCTGGACATCGCTTCTCGCCGAGGTGGGCTATGAATTGGAGGGGCGGTGGGATGGTGGCTTTACGCTCGCCCATGGCGACGATGCCTACCTGACATTCGTGCAGGTTGCCGAGAAACATGCCTCTCGCGATTATCACCGATGCGGCGTCGGCCTCAACCACCTGGCTTTTCGCGTGAAGGACCGCGAGGCCGTCGACAGGCTGAGGCGGTTCTGCCAGGAGAATGGGATCTCCTGCCTTTATGATGACCGGTATCCGTTTGCAAACGGCGGCAGCGAATACTACGCGCTCTACCTTGAAGATCCGGATCGCATCAAGGTCGAGTTCGTGGCGGCAACCGCGGCAGAGTAGGCTGCGAGGTTTCGGCGCACAGCCTGCTCAAAGCTCGCCGTCGACGGAAAAATCCGCGGCGACAAGCTTCTTGTCGAGCCCGAATTTCTGCATCTTCTCGTACAGTGTCTTGCGCGAGATGCCGAGCGATTCATAGACCGGCTTCAATGCACCGCCATGGGCGGCAATGGCGGTGGCGATCAGGCCCTTCTCATAGGCGGCCACCTTGTCGGCAAGGCGGCTGCCATACTCCGCCCTTGCCGCGTCGTCGGGCGCAGCGTCGAGGCCCAGAACCAGCCGCTCGGCGGCATTGCGCAGTTCGCGCACGTTGCCGGGCCAGTCGCGCTCCGCCATTTCCGCCAGCATCGCCTGCGACACCTCGGCTTCATCGCGCCCGTAGCGCGCCGCCGATTCCCGGACCAACTGCAGGAACAGAAGCGGGATATCGGCGCGGCGCTGGGCAAGGGACGGAACGCGCAGCGTCGCGACGTTGAGGCGGTAGAGCAGGTCGGCGCGGAACCGTCCCGCCGCGACCTCCTTTTCGAGATCGACCTTGCTGGTGGCGATGAAGCGCACGTCGAGCGGCACCTGCTCGTTCGATCCCAGCCGGGTGATGACACGCTCCTGCAGGACGCGCAGGAATTTCGCCTGCAGGTCGAAGGGCATGGAGCCGATCTCGTCGAGCAGGATGGTGCCGCCGCGGCCATGCTCGAACTTGCCGTAGCGAGGCCGGATGGCGCCCGGAAACGCGCCGGGCTCGTGACCGAAGAGCTCGCTTTCGATCAGGTTTTCCGGCAGCGCGGCGCAGTTGATGGCGATGAACGGACTGTTGGCCCGTGCACTCAAATCATGGAGTGTGCGGGCGAGCACTTCCTTGCCGACGCCGGTGTCGCCGATGATCAGCGTATCGGCGTCGGCCGCACCGATTGCGCGGATGCGGTAGCGCAGATCGACCATCACGTGGCTGCGGCCCGGCAGCCGCTGCTCGATGTCGTCGCGTTTTCCGGCGACCGCTTTCAGGCGGCGGTTTTCGAGCACGAGCGCGCGCCAGTCGAGCGCCCGGCGGATCGTGCCGGCGAGCATCTGCGCCGCGAACGGCTTTTCGACGAAATCATAGGCGCCCTCGCGCATGGCGCGCACCGCAAGCTGCACCTCGCCGTGGCCGGTGATGAGAATGACCGGCAGCTCGGCATCGATCTCGCGGATACGCTGCAAGAGCGTCATGCCGTCCATGCCGGGCATGCGGATGTCGCTGATGACGACGCCGGCAAAACTGTAGCTGATGAACTCGAGCGCGTGCTCGGCGGCCGCAAAGGCATCCACACGGAAGCCGGCGAGCTCCAGTGCCTGCGCACTCGAATGGCGCACATCCTCTTCGTCGTCGACGAGCAGGATCCGGCTCTCGATCATTCGGCGGCCTCCCGGGCATTGTCGCTGTCGGCGGCAAGTTCGATGCGGAATTCGGCGCCACCTTCCGGCAGGTTGACGGCGGTAAGACTGCCGCCGAAGTCCTTGACGATGTTATAGGAAATCGAAAGGCCGAGGCCCAGTCCCTTGCCGACGCCCTTTGTGGAAAAGAACGGATCGAAGATGCGTTCGGCGATGGCCGGCGCAATGCCGGAACCGCCGTCGCTGACCGACAGGATCACCCGGTCGCCGTCGCGTCGGGCGCGAACGTGAATGGTGCGATCGTCGATCCCCTCGACGGCGTCGGCAGCGTTGGAGATGACGTTGACCAGCACCTGCTGCAGTCGCACCAGGCCGGCCTTCACGACAAGAGGTTCGGGACCAAGATCTATCGCAACCGTCGCTGCGGCCGCCTTCAGCCGCACCGATACGATCTCCATCGTATCGCGGACCACTTCCTCGACGAGAACCGGCCCGAGCTTTTCGTTCGGCTTGCGCGCGAAATTGCGCAGATGCTTGCTGATGGCGGCCATGCGGTCGACGAGGCCAGAGATCCTGCGGATGTTGTCGCTGGCTTCCTCCGAGCGGCCGCGCTCGATCAAAAGCGTCGCACTGTCGGCATAGGTCTTGGCAGCCGCAAGCGGCTGGTTGAATTCGTGCGAAAGGGCCGCGGACATCTGCCCGAGCCCGGCCAGCTTGCCGGCCTGGATCAGGTCGGCCTGCGTGCGGCGCAACTGCTGTTCCGTCAGCCGTCTTTCGGCGATCTCTTCCTCGATCTGGGCGTTGACGCGTGCAAGGTCGGCGGTCCGCTCATCGACGCGGCGTTCAAGCTCGACCTGCGCTTCGGCCTGCATCGAGATGCGCTCGTTCAGCCGTGCACGCCGCTGCAGAACGATCGCGATTCCGAGCCCGGCGAGACAGATCATCAGCAGCGCGGCGATGACCGTCGTCAGCGCCTGGGTCCGCACCGAGGCGGTATCGATCAGCACGTTGACCGTCCAGTCGGCGTCGGGCATCGGTTGCGAGAGCATCAGATACTCACGGCGCTTGTCGCCGGTCGCGACCGAAAGAAAGTGGTTGCCGGCCGAGATGCTCTCGGAGACGGGTAGGGCATGCACGTTCGCATCGGCATAGCGCCGCGACGCCTCGGTGCGGGCCAGGCGTTCTGCGGTCAGCGGCTGGATCGAGGCATAGAGCCAATCGCGGTTGCCGGACATGAAGATGATGCCGTCCGGGTCGGAAACGAAGATCTTGTATTCGCCGCCTTCCCAGGATGCTTCGATACTCTCGACATCGACTTTGAAGACCATGACGCCGCGGATCTCGTCGCCGATCCGGATCGGCGAGCCAAAAAAGTAGCCCCGTTTCAGCGATGTGGTGCCGAGCGCATAGAACCGCGATTCCTGGCCCCGCAGCGCCTCCTGGAAATAGGGCCTGTAGCTGAAGTTCTGGCCGATGAAGCTGGTCGGCCCGTCATAGTTGCTCGCCGCGATCGTATCGCCGTCCGGCGTGATGACGTAGATATCGGATGAGTGCAGCAGGGCGTTGATGTTTTTGAGGTAGGCGTTGACGGCTTCCTTCAGGCGCCGGTCCCGTGGGCGGGTAACAAGTTCCTGGACGTCCTCATGATCGGCAATCAGGGCGGGCAGCGCCTGGTAGCGGTTGAGGTGGCCGTCGAGCGCGGTAACCGCGAGCCGGAGCGCGGTCGTCGCCTGCGCCGTGGCTTCCCGCAGATAGCTGTCCGTCGCGACCTTGTGGCCCTGCCAGGCCAACACGCCTGCCAGCAACGGCAAAACCAAACCGAAAACCAATCGATACTTCACAGATACCCGCGCCCCTCCTCGCGTCGCGGCGCTAACGCGCCTCGCGACGATCTTAGAGCATCGGCGGTAAGCCTCACAAGCAGACCTCGTAAGGCGTGTTGGTTGACGAAGTTCGATTGCTGTCAATGCGGCGTTGACAATGCGTTTGTTTGCAGCCGTCTTTCGCCGGCGGCTGGATGAGCGCATCTATCACCCAACGGAGCGCCCGGTGGCGCTGTAGAGAAAGGATCACGGCAATGCTCAATCAGATCAAGGGCCTGCATCACGTCACCTCGATGGCGGATGATGCGCGCGAGAACAACCAGTTCTTTACAAAGTCGCTCGGACTGCGCCGCGTCAAGAAGACCGTCAACTTCGACTCGCCGGATGTCTACCATCTTTATTACGGTGACGAAGCGGGCACGCCGGGCACGGTCATGACCTATTTCCCGTTCCCGCAAATGCCGCCCGGCCGTGCCGGTACCGGCGAGGTCGGCACGACCGTCTTTTCGGTCCCTGAAGGGTCGCTCGGTTTTTGGAAGGATCGCCTTGTGACGCTTGGCGTCTCCGGTCTCAAGGACGAAGAGACTTTTGGCGAAAAGCGACTGAACTTCGCCGGTCCTGACGGTGACGGCTTTGCGCTGGTCGAGGTCAGGGACGACCAGCGCTCGCCCTGGACCGAAGGCGGCATTTCGGCGGACCACGCGATCCGCGGGTTCCATTCCGCAGCGCTGCGTCTGCGCGATGAAGGTGCGACGGCCGAGCTTCTAAAGTTCATGGGCTACGAGGAACTGGATCGCAAGGATGGCGTGACGCGCCTGATCGTTTCTGAAGGCAACGATGCTCGCGTGATCGATCTCGAAACGATGCCGAACATCGGCCGTGCGTCGCAGGGCGCCGGCTCGGTCCACCACATCGCCTTTGCCGTCGAGAACCGCGAAAAGCAGCTCGAAGTGCGCAAGGCGCTGATGGACACAGGGTACCAGGTGACGCCGGTCATCGACCGCGACTACTTCTGGGCGATCTATTTCCGCACGCCGGGTGGCGTGCTGTTCGAGATCGCCACCAACGAGCCGGGTTTCGATCGTGACGAGGAGCTTGCCCATCTCGGCGAAGGGCTGAAGCTGCCGCAGCAGCACAAGCACTTGCGTCCGATTCTCGAAACGCATCTGCAGAAGATCGACTGATACCGTCGGCAACAGACAAGGCCCGCCGCCGGCGAGCCTTCGGCAAATCTGATAGAAACGCACCAATGACGGGTTGCGGATCGGCACGTCCTGCCGAACTGCAGCAACCGCAGGAGACAGAAAATGGCCGATTTTGGCTACGTGCACAAACTGAAAGCCGGCAAGCCCGGCCAGCCGATCTTCTTCGTCTTCCATGGGACGGGCGGTGACGAGAACCAGTTCTTCACCTTCGCCTCCGAGCTTCTGCCCGAGGCAACGATCGTCTCGCCGCGCGGTGATGTGGCGGAGCATGGCGCCGCGCGCTTCTTCAAGCGCACGGGCGAGGGCGTCTACGACATGGCGGACCTGGCACGGGCAACCGAGAAGATGGCGGGTTTCGTCAAGGCCCTTGCTGCCGAGCATGGCGCATCCGAGGTCATCGGCCTTGGTTACTCCAACGGCGCGAACATTCTCGCCAACGTGCTGATCGAGCAGGGCGTGTTCGACAAGGCGGTGCTGATGCACCCGCTGATCCCGTTCCGGCCGAAGGACAATACAGGCCTCAAGGGGCGTCGTGTGCTGATCACCGCCGGTGAACGCGACCCGATCTGCCCGGCGCCGCTGACCCAGACTCTGACGGATTACTTCGCGGGGCAGGGTACCGCGACCGAAGTCGAGTGGCACCCGGGCGGCCACGACATCCGCCAGAACGAGGTCGCGGCGATCGGCCGTTTTCTGAAGGGCTAAACTACTCCAGCCGGCGGCGGAACAGCCACGAGGCGGCCGAGAGGGTGACGATGGCGATCAGCAACAGCGGGATCGTCTGACGCACCACCTCGACCGCCGGAATGTCTTTCAGGAACACGCCTTTGACGATGACGAGGAAGTAGCGCAGCGGATTGACATAGGTGATCGGCTGCAGCCAGGCGGGCATATTCTCGATCGGCGTCGCGAAACCGGAAAGCAGCATAGCCGGCACCATGAACAGGAAGGCGCCGAGGATCGCCTGCTGCTGCGTCATCGACAGCGCCGAGATGAAAAGGCCGAGGCCGACGACCGAGGCGAGATAGAAGATGGCGCTGCCATAGAGCAAGAACAGCGACCCGCGCAGCGGCACGGCAAAGATGAAGACCGCCGCCAGGATGTAGATCGTGATGTGGAAGAGACCGATCATCATCGGCGGGACCAGCTTGCCGATCAGGATCTCATGGGTTCGAAGCGGCGAGACCATCAACTGGTCGAAGGTCCCGAGCTCCCGTTCGCGCGCGATCGAAAGCGCCGTTACGATCAGCCCGATCAGGAGCGCGATGCTGGCGACCAGGTTCGGCACCATGAACCATTGATAGGTGAGGTTCGGATTGAACCAGTTGCGGGCAACGACGCTGACTGCATTCGATGCCATGCGCTTGCCGGCGGGCGTATCTGCGGCAAGCGTGGCGACGATCCGCGTGAGATAGCCGGAAACGATCTGAGAGGCATTCGAACGGCGACCGTCGAGGATCATCTGAACCTCGGCCGGCTGGCCGGCCTCGATGTCGCGCGAGAAGCTCGGGCCGATCTCGATCGCGGCAATGAACTTCTGGGTATCGATCGCCTCCTGCACCTCGTCGGGCCGATCGGTAAAGCGCACGCTTCGGAAGGTCGGCGAGCCACCGATCCGTTCGACCAGTTCCTGGCTCCATTGGCCGTTGTCGCGGTTCAGCACCAGAACGTCGACATTGGTCACCTCCAGCGTCGCGGCATAGGAAAAGACGAGCAATTGCAGGATCGGCGGCACGATCAGCACCGTGCGCCCCTTGGGATCGCGCAGCACCGCCAGCAGTTCCTTGACGATCAGGGCTTTCAGTCTTGTCCACCACATGTCAGCCGATCCTCTTGCGGGTGCTGCGCGCTGCGAGCGCAAAGAAGACGCAGCCGATCAGGAACATGACGGCGATCGCGCGTGTGAACATCGGCCAGATGTCACCGGCGAGAAACACCGTCTGCAGGCTCGGGATCAGGTAGCGCGCCGGCACGATGAAGGTGATCCACTGGATCACGGTCGGCATCGAGTTGATTTCGAACAGGAAACCGGAGAGCAGGAAGGCGGGCAGGAACGCCGAAATCAGGGCGAGCTGCGAGGCTAGGAACTGGTTCTTGGTCGCCGCCGAGATCAGCAGGCCCTGACCGAGCGCCGGCATCAGGAAGGTCGCCGACAGCGCATAGAGGGCTGCGACCGAACCGCGGAACGGCACGCCGAACAGGAAAACGGCGAGAAGCACGCAGAGCGTCATCGAGGTCAGGCCGAGCAGGAAATAGGGCAGCAACTTGCCGGCCAGAAGCTCGGCTGCCGAAACCGGCGTTGCCATCATCGCCTCCATCGTGCCGCGTTCCCATTCGCGGGCGACGACAAGCGAGGTCAACAGCGTGCCGACCAGCGTCATGACGATCGCGATCGAGCCGGGCACCAGGAAATTGCGGCTGGTCAGCTCCGGATTGAACCAGAAACGCTGCTCGGCGGAGATTGCCGGCGGATGCCCGCCGCCATCGTTGAGGCGCTGACGCTCCCAATTGGCGACCGTGGCCTGAGCGTAGTTCTGCACAAAGTTCGCGGTGTTCGGGTCGGAGCCGTCGACCAGCACCTGCAGGGCCGGGTGCCGGCCGGCGGAATAGTCCGACACGAAACCTGCCGGGATCACGACGATGCCGCGAATGCGGCCGAGGACGAGGTCTTCTTCGAACGTGCGGCGATCGCGGCCGACCGCCACCGTGAAATAGCGCGAGGCCTGAAAGCCGGCTGCAAGATCGCGCGTAAGCGGTGTTTCCTGTTCGATGACGAGGCCGATGCGGGTCTGCGTGGTGTCGAGCGAAACGCCGTAGCCGAACAGAAAGAGCAGGATGAGCGGCAGCACGAAGGCGATCAGGATGCTGCTCGGATCGCGGACGATCTGATAGCTTTCCTTGCGCACCAACGCAGTGAAGCGCCGGATGCGGGCCGCCCGGCCTTCCGTACTTGGGGGGGGCGTACTCATGCGGCCTCCTTCTCCTCGGAGCCCTGGACCAGAGCGATGAACGCGTCTTCCATCGTCGGATCCGGATGCTCTGCTGTCGCGACCTGCGCCTTCAATTCGTCCGGCGAGCCAAGCGCGATCGAGCGGCCGCGATAGATGAGCGAGATGCGGTCGCAATATTCCGCCTCATCCATGAAATGGGTCGTGACGAGCACCGTCACGCCCTTTTCGACCAGTCCGTTGATGTGGGTCCAGAACTCGCGCCGCGTGATCGGGTCGACGCCGGAGGTGGGTTCGTCGAGAAAAAGCGCTTCCGGCTCGTGCAGTACGGCGCAGGCGAGCGCCAGCCGCTGTTTGAGCCCGAGCGGCAGATCCTTGGCCGACATGTCGAGCAGGCGGGCGAAACCGAAGATGTCGACCATCAACTCTATGCGCTCGCGCTTGCGCGCGCCGGAAAGACCGTAGACACCGGCAAAGAAGCTCAGGTTCTGCGCAACGCTGAGATCGCCGTAGAGCGAAAACTTCTGCGCCATGTAGCCGAGCCGGTTGCGCGCTTCGGCGGCATCGCGGCGCAGGTCGAAGCCGGCAACGCGGCCTTCGCCGGCGGTCGGCTTCAGCAAGCCGCACAGCATCTTGAAGGTTGTCGACTTGCCCGCGCCGTTCGGACCGAGAAGCCCGAAGATCTGGCCGCGCGGGATGTCGAAGGTGATGGCGTCGGCAGCGGTGAAGTCGCCGAAGCGCTTTGTCAGCCCATGCGCCTCGATCACCGGTTTGGCATCCGTGGTGCTGAAGGGCGTCTGCGTTTCAGCCAGCTTCGACCGCCCGCCAGGGCCGCCGCCGAGCATGTCGATGAAGGCGTCTTCGAAACGCGGCGCCGTCGTTGCCGCAACGGGAGCAGGCGACCTGTCGTCCAGCGTCGGCGGCACGGTGTCCGGCTTCATCACCAGCCGGATTGCTTCACCCTGGATGACCCCGTCGACAACATTGTCGTCGTCGAGATAGCGGGCCAGCGTCTGACGACGCCCCTTCGACACGCCTGCTACCTTGAAGACGCGATCGGCAACGCGACCGGTCAATTCCGAAGGACTGCCGGCAAACAGCAGCTTCCCTTCGTTGAGAAGCAGCACGCTGTCGCAGGCCTCGGCCTCGTCGAGATAGGCCGTCGACCAGACCACGCCGATGCCTTCGGCGGTCAGGTTCTCGACCATTTTCCACAGGTCCCGACGCGATATCGGATCGACGCCGACCCCCGGTTCGTCAAGAAGCAGAAGTCGCGGCTTGCGCAGGAGCGCGCAGGCGAGGCCGAGTTTTTGCTTCATGCCGCCCGAGAGCTTGCCGGCGAGCCTTTCGGTGAAGCGCTTGAGGTCGGTGAATTCGAGCAGTTCGTCGAAGGTCGCGGCGCGTTCTGCAACCGGCAATCCGCGCAGATCGGCATAAAGGTTGAGGTTCTCCTGGACGGACAGGTCCTCGTAGAGGCCAAAGCGCTGCGGCATGTAGCCGATCGCTGCCTGAATATCGGCGGCGTTGGTCACCGTGTCGAAGCCCAGCACCTCGACTTTTCCTTCGTCGGGCGCCATCAGCCCGGTCATCAGCCGGATCAGCGTGGTCTTTCCCGCGCCATCCGGACCGACGAGGCCGGTGATGCGCCCACCCAGGATCTCGCCGGCGACGTGATCGAGCGCCGGTGGAGCGTTGCCGAAGCGCTTGACCACATCGACAATCCGGACAAAGGGGACGGCGTCGCTCATCGTTGAGCTCCGGCTTGTTCGGGCAGATGCACGGTCACGGGCATGCCCTGCCTCAGATCGAGGCCGGGCTTTTCGACGACGATCCTCAGGCGGTAGACGAGATCGGTCCGCAGTTCAGGCGTCTCCACCGATTTCGGCGTGAACTCGGCGACCGGCGAGATAAAGCCGACGGTTGCCTTGTAGCGATGACCAGGCGCGCTGTCGGAGGTGACTTCGACCTCCATGCCGGGATGCACCCGGCCGAGGTCCGGTTCCGACACGTAAGCGCGCACCCAGACCGGCTCGTTCAGCGAGACGACGAAAACCATGTCCGACGGTGCGACGATCGCGCCGACCTCACGCACTCTGGAGAGCACCGTGCCCGTGCTCGGCGCAAGCAGCCGCGTATCGTCAAGCGAAGTGCGCGCACTCTCGAGTTTGGCCTCGGCGGCAAGGACCTGAGCCTGTGCCGCCTCGATGTCCTCGATCCGGCTTCCTTCCTCGATCAGGGCGAGCGCTTCGCGGGCAGACGTTGCACGCGCAACGGCGGCCGCCCTGTTCGCGCTTGCTTCGTCAAGGTTGGCCTGGGAAATGGTGCCGTTCGGGCGCAGCTGGCGCGCCCGCTCATAGGCGAGATTGGCGTTTTCGAGGTCCGCAAGCCGTTCTTCATGCGTGGCGCGGGCCTGCGCAATTTCGGTCGGTCGGGCGCCCGCCTTGAGTTTTGCCAGGTTGGCTTTCAACGAGCCGAGTTCGGCCTCGGCCGCAGCCTCCGCCTGTTCGAACGGGACGGCGTCGAGCGTCGCAAGTACGTCTCCGGGCTTTACCGCATCGCCCTCATCGACCGAAAGGCCCGAGATGCGGCCACTGACGCGGAAGCCGAGCGAGACCTGGCGGATATCGACATTGCCATAGAGCACGGATGCCTGTTGATGGCCGGTCCAGCCAAGCCGCTCCGGCACGTCGAACCACCAGGCGCCGGCCGCGGCACCGGCAAGAAGGACAAGGGCGATCAGCTTCCCGTTCATGACCGGGCCTCCTTGTCGCCACCAAGGGCTGCGACGAGCCCGGCGGCATGGCGTCTCAGGATGTCGAGTTCGTCGGGGCCGACGGCCTGCCAGCCCATCTGCCGCAGCACGGCGGCATTGGCCATGCGGAAGACGAGGATGCTGCCGACGAAGGACAGGGTCCTCAGTCGCACGTGATCGGACTGGGTCGGTTCATTGAGAATGGTGGCGACGAGCCTGCCGGCCGTGCCGATCATCGGCGCCATCACGCTCCCATAGATGCGTTCGAAAGCCTCGGTCGGCTCCATCTGTTCGCGGATGATAAAGCGCGCCCAGCTTTCGGACTGCCGGCTGACGAAGAGCCCGACCATATGCTGCGCCAGCTGGGTGAGGATCGTGCGGGCCTCGTCGGGTGACAGGGCCTCGCCAGCGCTGTCGAGACGGCCAAGGCGTTCGATGATGGTGTTTCTGAGCTCTGCGACGTGGCCGATGATGATCGACGCGAGGTGTTCGGCCGCGGCGATATAGAGGCCCTCCTTGCCGCCGAAGTAATAGGGGATTGCCTGCAGGTTCACTCCGGCTGCTTCAGCGAGCATGCGCGTCGTCGCGCCGTCGAAGCCGTAGCGGCCGAAGACATCGATGGAACTGGTCAAAAGCTTCTCGCGGGTCGCATCGCCGCGGTCTTGCTTCGGTGGATGGGTCGAGGATTTGTGTTTGATCATGTCCTTAAATTACATCATTCCATTGATTAAGTCAATCGAATGAATTTTATGACATGTTGAGGGCGCAAGCCATTCGCCTGCACCGGTTTGGGCAGCGACAAATGTATCTGTTTGCGGGAGGGCCTGGTCGTTTCGCCTCAGGCGACGTCGCGCTCGTCGCCCCGTTCAAGCCGACGCTGGAAGAGCGCGGCGATAAGGTCCGACTGCGTGACGATACCGACGAGCCGGTTGTTGTCATCGACGATCGGCATGTGATGCAGTCCCATATCCGCCATTGGCGGCACAAGCTTGGCGATCATGGTGTCAGGCAACGCGGACTGGACGCGGCGCGTCATGATGTCCGAGACGATGCGCGGCGGCTTGGGACCAAGGCCGATGACGTTTCCGAGTCGCTGGCGGAAACCGGCTTGTGGTGGCAGCAGGACATGGCTCATGAAATCGGTTTGGGTGACGATTCCGACAAGGTCGTTGTTCCCGGAGACGACGGGAAGCGCCTTGATCCTGTGCGCCAGCAGAGATTGATACGCCTGACGCAGCGACGTTTCCGGGCGCACCGTGGCGACATCGCGCGACATGATGTCCGCACAGGTGATCTCACCCGTGCGCCGGTTGAAGGCGCGGATCTGCGCCTGATGGATCAAGGTGTCCAGTTCCGCTGGGCTGACGTCGATCACCTCTCCATATTGAGCCAGCACAGCCTGAAGATCCGCGGGCACGATCCCGAGCCGGTGCGACGGCTGAGGGTCGCTGGTTCCATGCGACGCCGGCGCCTGAGCAAGGTGCGGATAGCGCCGACCCATGGCGTTGTTGAAGACAAGCGCGATCACGAGGATGACGAACGAGTTGATCGCAACCGGCGAAAGCACGAACCAGTAGCCGGCCGCGTGGATGGCCGGCCCGCCGAGAACGGCGGTCAGCGCAACAGCCCCACTTGGTGGATGGAGGCAGCCGAGCAGCAGCATGACGGCGATCGCAAGACCGACCGCGACCGCAGCCGCCACGACAGGCTCCGGGATCAGCAGTGCCGCCGTGACGCCGATCGCCGACGAAATGACGTTGCCGCCGATGATGGACCACGGCTGTGCGAGCGGGCTGGAGGGGGCGGCGAACAGCAGGACCGCAGACGCACCCATGGGCGCAATCAGCAGCGGCAGATTGGCGTCTGCCCCAAGCGCGTAACTGCTGATGATGCCAGTGAACAGAATGCCGATGAGCGCGCCAAGCGACGACCGCAGGCGGTCCACGTGGCTGACGGGGACCAGCGATGGCATGAAGCGCTTGAGGTAGGCGCGGATCTTCAGCATGGAGACCTTCGGAGCAATCTATCCAGTAGGCTCCGCCAATAGCACATGGCGCGCGTCCGGGTAGGGAAACCGCATCCAAAAAAGCCTTGCTGATTAAAATATATGCGCCGCACCTAAAGCAGCGCTCGCTGCCGCAGGGGCAAGGCAAGCGAATTCATGGCGCCTGTGCGGCCGCAGAGAAATCGATGGAAATCTTGGTGCCGCGCTCCTGCGCCGTGTCGATCGCAACCGTCGCCTGGTGCAGGGCGCTGATGCGCCGCACGATCTTCAATCCCAGGCCGAGTTGGCCGGATCTCTTTACGTAGCCGAGATCTTCGTTGTGGTCCGGAAGATCGACGAGCCCCTTGCCGTCGTCCTCGACCGAAACCACCGGCCCCGGACCGCAGGCAAGGATGATGCGCGTGCCCGGCGGATTGTGCTTGACGGCGTTCTCGATCAGGTTGCGCAGCATGTTCTCGACGAGGGCCGGGATCGCGGTGACCGGTGGTGTGCCCTCGTCGATGAATTCCAGGGACTTGTCGTGGTCGAAGACAAACGGTGCGATCGCCTCGGCGACGGCCGCGCCGATCTGCGACAGGCTGGTGCGCTGATAGGCGGCCGGGTCGACCGCGTCGGCCCGTGCAAGCGAGGTCAGCTGCTCGAGGATATGCGTCAGGGCGTCGAGGTCCCGCTCGGCGTTACGGGCCCGCGGGTCCTCGATGCGGCTGAGTTCCATTTTGGCGATAGAGACAGGCGTGCGGATCTCGTGGGCGATCGACGAAGAAAACAGCTTCTGCGACTGGATGAGGTCGGCGACGCGCGTCAGCATCCGGTTGACGGCGGTGACGAGGCGAGCGATTTCCTGCGGCATTTTCGTCAGCGGCAGGCGCGCATCGCCGTCGCGCGGGTCAAGGGCGTCTGCTGCCTTTGCCGCCATGGCGACGGGCCTGAGCGCGCTGCGGATGGACCAGATGGTTGCACCGATCACGAGACAGAACATCAGGGTCATCGGCACGATCATGGAATCGAACATCTCGTGCAGCAGGGCGCTGTACATGAAGCCGTTCGGGTCGTTGATGATCGCCAGCTCGACCAGGATGGGCGTGCCGTTGCGATCAAAGGTCTGTCCGCCTGCAACGCTGAAGGGTTTTCCCGGCGCGATCAGCCGCTTCCAGAACTGCGGCGCGTCGACGTTGATCGGCAGGAAGTGCTGGGCGCATTCGCTTGTGCAGTTCGAATGGATGATGTCACCGGAGGCGGTCCGGATGCGCAAAAAGATCGAGCTGTTGTCGTCCTGTCGGTCGAGGTAGCGTTCTCGCATCTCGTGGTCCGGTTCATAGTGCGCGACGCCATCGCGCACATTGACATAACCCGCGAGATTTTCCGTTTCCTGCTGCAGCATGAGCACGCTGAGCTTGTCGTCATCGAACCAGTAGTCGGCGAAGACGACCCCGATCTGGATCGCCATGGCCAACAGCGAAAAGGCGACGATGCGTCGCGCGACGATGCCGATCAATGACGGGTTGCGGCTTTTCATGGCGCTTGCCTGAGCAGGTAGCCGATGCCGCGAACGGTCTCGATCTGTACGCCGGTGTCGAGCGCCTGCAGCCGCTTGCGCACCCGCGAAACGGCAAGTTCAAGCGCATTGGGCGTCACTTCCTGGCCGTATTCCGAAAGCGCCGTTTCGAGCTTGCGCTTCGGCACGACGCGGCCGACTTCACGCATCAGGATTTCCATCAATGAACGCTCCCGCGGCGGCAGCGGCACGATTGCGCCGTCGCAGGTAAGGTCGGCGGTGGCCGGGTCGTATCGGAGCGAGCCCGCCTCCAGCACCGGCTGGACCGCCTGCGGGTTTCGCCTGAGCATCGCACGGCAACGGGAAAGCAGCTCCCGGTGATGGAACGGTTTCACCAGATAGTCGTCGGCGCCGGCGTCGAGCCCGGCGATACGCTCATCCACGGAGCCCTTGGCGGTGATGATCAAGACCGGCAAACCCGGATGTTCCTGCCGCACGCGCCGCAGCAGCGACAGACCGTCACCGTCGGGCAATCCGAGGTCGAGCAGCACAAGGTCGTGCTCGCGTGCAGCAATCGCCGTTTCCGCATCTGCGACGCTCGATACGGCATCGAGCCGCCAGCCCGCGTCGCGCATGGTTTCTCCAACCAGTTCAACCAGTCTCGGACTGTCTTCGACCAGGAGCAGGCGCATTGATTCGTCTCGATATTACAGGGGCCGTGATCGACCATATGGGCTTTCGGCGAGACTGCCAACTCCTCGCCCTCGCAGCTACTTACGCGCGTATCGGTCGAACAATGAGCAATCCTGACGGGGTTTGGACAGCTTGTCGGGCGTATCTCCACATCAGAGGGGGAGGCTGCAACCGAACAGGCGGCCGCATCCGCGGTCTCTACCTCGACTGATGCCCGCGTCTGCCGCGCCCCTTCGTGCGCCGGTGCAGACGCCGCAGGAGACGATCGTTTTGACATTATCAAGAATACGCCGGCCAGAGATCGGCGGTATCGCCCTGAGCGCGCTCGTCAGCGCCTATCTGCTTCTGGTCACCAACAGATCGTTCTGGACACACGCGACCGCCTATTTCGACGATTCCGCCGTCGCTCTCCTGTCCTTCGGCGCGGCCATGTGCCTGTTGACCCTTGCGGCGCTGACAACCGCGTCCGTCAAGTTCGTGCTGAAGCCGGTCTTGATCTTCTTCATCGCCGTTTCGGCCTCGGCGTCCTATTTCATCGATACGTTCGGCGTCATCATCGACAAGGACATGATCGGCAATGCGGCGGTGACGACGCAGGCCGAGGCGAGCCATATTTTGACCGGAAGCCTGGCGACGCATCTGCTGGTTTACGGGCTGCTTCCGTCACTCGTCGTTCTCTGGGTCAGGGTCCGCTATCGACGGTTCCTTCCCAACGCCGCCATCAATCTCGCGGTGATCATTCCGTGCCTGCTCGTCAGCGGCGGACTGATCTACGCGAATTTCGCCAACGTCGCCTACGTGATCCGCGAGCACAAGGACCTGATGAAGCGGTTCAATCCGACCGGGCCCTTCTCGGCGGCCGTGCGTTATGCCGCTTCGACCTACAAGGAGCGCAACATCGTCGTGCAGCCGCTCGGCACCGACGCCCGGCAGGGCGCGCGCATCGCTTCCGCCGGCAAGCCGGTTGTCGTGGTCGTCGTTGCCGGTGAAACGGCGCGGGCCATGAATTTCTCGCTCAACGGCTACGGGCGTGAGACCAACCCCGAGCTGAAGGCGTTGGGCGTCGTTAACTACACGGACACGACCAGTTGTGGTACGGCGACGGCGATTTCGCTTCCCTGCATGTTTTCGGTCTATCCGCGCAGCGAGTACAGCGACTGGAAGGCGCGCTCGACGGAAAACCTGATGAACGTGCTGACCCGCGCCGGCGTGTCGACCACCTGGTGGGACAACAACACCGGCAGCAAGGGCATCGCCGACCTCATCAATTTCGCCAGCATGACGAACCAGAAGAACAGCCCGCTGTGCCAGAACGGTGAGTGCCTGGACGAGATCTTCCTTGGCGAGCTCGACAAGAAGCTTTCAAGCACGACCAAAAACAGCGTGATCGTCCTGCACCAGCTCGGCAGCCACGGCCCGTCCTACTATCTGCGCTACCCCGAAAAGTTCCGGCGCTTCACGCCGGATTGCCGCACGCCCGAGCTGATGAAGTGTTCGGTTGCCGAAATCACCAACGCCTATGACAACACGATCCTCTACACGGACCACGTGCTTGCAAGCGTCGCCCGCCTTCTGGAAAAGCACCAGGATACTGTCGCAGGAGCGATGATCTACATGTCCGATCACGGTGAATCGCTTGGAGAGAACGGCATCTATCTGCATGGCGCGCCCTATGCGATCGCCCCGCGCGAACAGACCCAGGTTCCGTTCCTCGCCTGGTTCTCGAAGCCCTATCAGGCGACGATGGGCGTCGATGCGGCCTGCCTCGCCAAGGAGACCGCGCAGCCGAAATCGCACGACAATCTCTTCCACACGGTGCTCGGCATGATGGATGTCGAAACCAGGGTCTACAAGAAGGACCTTGACGCCTTTGCCAACTGCACCAGGAAGCCACCGGCCGGCGAGCCCGCCTTCCAGTCGGCAGACACCGCCAAGGATCTGCCGGCCCGCGCCGTCGCCCCGTCGGCTGCGCCCGGAGCCCTCTGACGGCGCCACGGCCTTGTCCGTCCGCCCAACTTCAGCCACCGACATAAAACATCGGTCGATGTATACTCCCTTGTTTCCGTCCGGAAACGGGTTTGTACTTGAGACTGGAGACAGGGTGGATGGCCGTCGGGCATCTTACTTTCGCGATTGGCGATATTCACGGCCGCAGTGATCTGCTGCAGGCGCTGCTGGACAAGATCGAGGCCTATGCGCCGGCGGGACGGGTGATCTTTCTCGGTGACCTGATAGATCGCGGTCCCGACAGCCGTGGCGTCGTGGAACGGATCATGGCCGGCCCGACCAGGCCCGGCTGGAGCTGGTTGACGCTCAAGGGCAATCACGAGGAAATGTTATGGGGCGCAAGCAGCGGCGAAAGCGACGTTGAGTGGTGGCTGATGAATGGCGGGCAGGAGACGCTGCTGTCCTATGACGGTACGGTGCCCGGCCGGCACCGCAAGTGGATCAGGGACCTGCCGTCCATCCTGGTGGAGCCGTACCGCATCTACGTTCATGCAGGCGTTGACGAGACGCTGCCGCTCTCGCGGCAAGGCGACGAGATCTTCCTGTGGATCAGGCGGCCCGACGACTATTCGGGCGAGTATTGGGGTCGTCATCTTTGCCACGGACACACGCCCAATACCTTCAATCCGCGCACGGTCGGCAACCGAACCAATGTCGATTCCGGCGCGGTGTTCAGCGGGGTCCTGTCCTGTGCCGTTTTTGACGACGCGGTGCCGGGCGGACCGATCGATTTCCTGCAGACGAAGTCCGGCTGGCGCACCGCGTGACGGCTGATGGCGCCTGGAGCGCAAAGAGGATTGTGCGTTCGCCGATCCGGTAGTACGAGTTCTTTCTTCCCGGATCCCTCTGTGCGTGATCGTAACAGTGAAGGGATCCAACTCTTCCGCACAGTTCCGGATGGAAACGCGTGTACGCTTTTCCTGGAATTGCTCCCAAGGGCGGAGCTCCCGCCCGTCTCACCAGCTCAGGGGACTTGCCTTGGACGCCGCGCCTTCATCTGTTTTCACGAAGAATTTTGCCGCCCTGCTGTTCGACATGGACGGCACGCTGCTCAACTCCATGGCGGTGGTCGAGCGCGTCTGGGGAGCCTGGGCCGAGCGCAATGGCCTTGATCCGGTGGAGTTCGTCAAGACGGTGCATGGCGTGCGTGCCGTCGATACGATCCGCAATCTCGAGCTGCCGGACGTGGATCCCGAAAAGGAAGCCATCGATCTGGCGCTTGCCGAGATCGCCGACGTGGAGGGCATTATCGAAATCCCCGGCGCCGTCGCCTTCCTGAACTCCCTCCCGCCGGAGCGTTGGGCGATCGTCACGTCGGCACCGCTCGACCTTGCGATACGCCGGCTTTCGGCGGCCGGTATTCCGACGCCGGCACTGATGATCACGGGCGAGGATGTCTCCGTCGGCAAGCCCGACCCTGAGGGCTACCGCATGGCCGCCGAGCGGCTGGGGGTTCGCGCCGAGGATTGCCTTGTCTTTGAAGATGCGCCGGCGGGCATTCTGGCGGGGCTCGCCGCCGGTGCCGACGTCGTCGTCGTCACCGGCGCCCATGAGGCGGCCGCCGATACGCCGCACATGACGCTTGCACGCTATCACGATATCGCCGCCGACATTGCCGGCGACGGCACCGTGTCGCTGCGCCGGACGGCCTGAGCCGCCAACCGGCATCGCCTCGTTTAAAGGACAAAGCGTTCAGTAGGACCGGAGGCCGTACGACGACCTCCGGTTTTTTCATGCCGTCCTTCAGGCGTTGAGCCAGCATTTCGTCAAGGCGTGCCCGCCCATCAGTTCGCCGTTCGGATCGTCGACCCAGCCGCCGACCTTGTCGTTGGTCGCGTCGATGTAGTTGTTGAACATCGGCACGATGACGCCGCCCTCGTCGCGGAGGATCATCGCCGCCTGGCGATAGAGCGCCTTGCGCTTGGCCTGGTCGAGTTCGCCGCGCGCGGCAAAGATCAGCTTGTCGAAGTCCTCGCGGAAGAAGCGGGTGTCGTTCCATTCGGCCTTGGAGAGGTAGGCGATCGAATAGACCTGATCCTGCGTCGGTCGTCCGGTCCAATAGGACATGCTGAACGGCTGCTTGTTCCAGACATCCGACCAGTAGCCGTCGCCGGGCTCACGCTTCAGGTCGATGGTGATGCCGCACTTGGCGGCGCTCATCTGGAAGAGCTGTGCCGCATCGACGGCGCCGGGGAAGGCGACATCGGATGTGCGAAGTAGAACCGAGCCGCTGTGACCGGATTTCTTGTAATGGAACTTCGCCTTGTCCGGGTCGAAGGCGCGCTGTTCGATGTCGTTGTCGAACAGCGGGTAGCCCTTGATCATCGGCGTGTCGTTGCCGACCGTGCCGTAGCCGCTCAGCACCTTGGCGACCATCTCTTCGCGATCGACCGCATATTTCAGCGCCAGCCGCAGGTCGTTGTTGTCGAAGGGCGCCGTGTTGCAGTGGGCGATGAACACATAGTGGCCCTTGCCGGGCACGTTGCGGATGACGACGCCGGGCAGGCGGCTGATCAGGGCGACCACTTTCGGCTCGATGCGATTGATCATGTGGATCTGGCCGCTCTGCAGCGCAGCCGTGCGCGCCGTCGAATCGTTGATCACGGCGATCTCGATCTGGTCGGCGTGGCCGCGTTCGGCCGAGCCCCAATAGCCTTCGTGGCGTTCGGCGATATGTTTGACGCCAGGCTCGTTGGAAACCACCTTGTAGGGGCCGGTGCCGATGCCGGCCGTCGGGTCGTCCTTGCCGCCATTCGGCTGGATCATCAGGTGATAGTCGCTGACGACATAGGGCAGGTCGGCGTTCGGCTGACGCAGGGTGATGACGACGCTGTCACCATCGACCTTGATGGTCTCGAACTCCTGAACGAAGGGGAGCGCTGCCGACTTGGAGGCGGCGTCGCCGTGGCGTTCGAGCGTAGCCACA
Organism: Ensifer sp.; assembly: GCF_035999135.1. Taxonomy (GTDB): domain Bacteria; phylum Pseudomonadota; class Alphaproteobacteria; order Rhizobiales; family Rhizobiaceae; genus Ensifer. The sequence goes on along the minus strand of NZ_DASYGZ010000085.1, from coordinate 39,146 downwards.
ACGTCGGCCGGCGTCAGGTCCTTGCCGTTGTGGAAGGTGACACCCTTGCGGATCTTGAAGCGCCAGGTCTTGGCGTCGGGTGTCGCTTCATAGGCCTCCGCGAGCCGGTATTCGATCTCGCCGGTCGGAGAAACCTCGAGCAGCTGCTCCCCCCAGCAGCGTCCGAGCGTATAGGGGACCTGGCTTGCCCAGGTCGCCGGGTCGAGGCTGTTGGTCGATTCACCCCCGACGAGGCCCGCTTTCAACACGCCCCCCTTGACCGGCCCGGCCGCATGCGCTGCCCGCCCGAGCAGCGCATTTGCGGACGCAAGCGTCACGCCGAGCGCTGCCGCGCGGCCGAGGAACTCTCGTCGCGACAGCCGCCCCGCGGCAACCTGTTTGCTCATGAATTCCAGTTCTCTTGGCATCGCTTACTCCCTCTCTTGCAAGACCCGCCCGGCGCACCGGTATCGTTGCAGAATATGTGAGCGAGAGCACGAGGCTGCCTGCGGCGCGACAGTTCGTGCCGCAGATCGAGGAAAGAACGTCGTATCCAGGTCCTCCTGCCGGCAAGTCGCCGGCGCAGGGCCTGACAGATTGCGGCCGGTCGGGCGATGCCGCCGAGGCACGAAATTTTGTCGTCAATATTGTATACAATCGTGTTGATGTTCGTATTCTTCTATCGTATGCAATTGGTGGCGCCGGAAATTTGACGGCGCCGATCGGTTCGGGAGGAGGCGTGCGACGAGAACCGCACGAGCCGGACAGATCAGCGCAGATAAAACCCATGGGAGGGAATTCATGAAAAGCAGGATTCTTCAGCTCTGCGCCACGGTCGCCGGCATCGCCGTCGGGCTCGTGGCGGCGACTTCGGCAAACGCGGCGACGACGCTTGAAACGGTCAAGGCGCGCGGCAAGCTGATTTGCGGCGTGTCGATGAGCACGCCGGGCTTTGCGACCGCCGACGCCAAGGGCCACATGCAGGGCTTCGACGTGGACGTCTGCCGCGCCGTCGCTTCCGCAGTCTTCGGCGACCCGGAAAAGGTCGATTTCGTCCTGACCAACATCAACACCCGCTTCCAGGCGCTGCAGTCCGGCGAGATCGACATGCTGTCGCGCCAGACGACCCATACGTTTTCGCGCGAAGTCTCGCTCGGTCTCGATTTCGGTCCGACCGTGTTTTACGACGGTCAGGGTTTGATGGTGCCGAAGTCGCTCGGCGTCAACAGCGCCAAGGAACTGACGGATGCTGCAATCTGCACGCTGCCCGGCACGACGACCGCCCAGAACCTCAGCGACTTCTTCCGCTCGATCGGCGGCAAGTTCGAGCTGGTCGTGTTCGAAAGCCCGGATGAAAACCGCAACGCCTTCTTCTCCGGCCGCTGCGAGGCGATCTCGTCCGACCGCTCTGACCTCGCGTCGATCCGCGCGGTCGCCAACAATCCCGATGACTATGTCGTTCTTCCGGAAACCATCTCCAAGGAGCCACTGGCGCCGTCCGTGCGCCAGAACGATTCCAACTGGCGTGACATCGTCTCGTGGTCGGTGTGGATGTTGATGGCGGCCGAAGAGCGCGGCATCACCCAGGCCAATGTCGACGAGATGGCGAAAAGCGAGGATCCGGAGATCCAGCGCATGCTCGGCGTCAACGAAGAGCTCGGCAAGATGCTCAACCTCGACAACAAGTGGGGCTACAACATCGTCAAGGGTGTAGGCAACTACGGCGAAGTGTTCGAGCGCAATCTCGGCACCAAGACGGCGCTTGGACTGACGCGCGGCCCGAATACGCGCTGGAGCGAAGGTGGTCTGCTCTACGCACCGCCATTCCGTTGAGGATGAACGGGCCCGTGCCTTTGGCGCGGGCCTGCCGATGTGCTGCATGGGCCGACCGCGAGGACGGACCATGCAGGCATCTGACGTGCTGAAGCGACCTCTGCGTGGCCGATGACGCGCGCGGCGCTTGATATCCTCTCTTAAGGACGGGTGCCCATGCCCCTGTTTAACGATGCGCGGGTTCGCGCCTACCTCTACCAAGCGGTTGCCATCGGCACCGTGCTTTTGGTCGCCTGGGTGATGTTCAGTACGGCGAGCGCCAATCTAGCCAAGCAGGATATCGCCACGGGCTTCGGCTTTCTTGCCCGCCAGGCCGGGTTCGTCATCACCGAGACGGCGATTGCCTATGAGCCGACGGATACGATCGGTCGCGCCATCCTTGTCGGCATCGCCAATACGGTCAAGGTCGCGTTGCTGGCCGCCGTGTTCGGCACCGTGCTCGGCCTTCTGGTCGGTATCGGACGGCTCTCGCACAATCCGGTGCTGTCGCGGCTGATGCTTGCCTATGTCGAAGCGCTGCGCAACGTGCCGCTGCTGCTCTACCTGTTGCTGTGGTATTCCCTGATCATCTCGGCCTTCCCGCCGGTCAAGCAGGCGATCGAGATGCTTCCGGGCGTCTTCCTGTCGAACAGCGGTCTGGTCATGCCGGCGCTGCGTTTCGAGAGCGGGTTTGCTGCATTGGTTGCGGCAGCGATCGTCGGTGGTATCGCTGCCATTGCCGTCGCCCGTGTTCTTGGCAGACGACGCGTCGCCACCGGCAAGGAGGCTCCGATCGGCCTCTACGCGCCGCTCGCATTCCTGCTGCCGCTTGCGCTGGTGGCCCTGTTTGCAGACATCGCCGTCAGCTGGGACGTGCCCGAGCTCGGCCGCTTCCGCCTGAGCGGCGGCTATCACCTGCGCCCGGAGTTCGTGGCGCTTCTGCTGGGGTTGACGCTGAGTGTGTCGGCTAACGTTGCGGAAATCGTTCGCGCCGGTATCCAGGCGGTGAGCAAGGGCCAATGGGAGGCCGCGACCGCGCTCGGCCTTTCTCGCGGGCGCACGCTGAAACTGGTGATCCTGCCGCAGGCGCTCAGGATCATCATTCCGCCGCTGACCAACACCTATCTGACGGTCTTCAAGAACAGTTCGCTGGCGATCGCCATCGGTTACCCGGATCTGGTGATGGTTTCCAACACGATCATGAACCAGACAGGCCAGGCCATTGAAGCCATTGCGATCTTCATGGGCGTTTATCTCGGCCTGTCGATTCTGATCTCGCTGGTCATGAACTGGTACAACGCGCAGGTCGCGCTGAGGGAGCGCTGAGTGATGACGCAGATCGACACCCTTATCGCCGGCGCCACGCCCGCTGCGCGCGAAGCGCCGCCGCTCCCGAAAGGCCGGTGGCTCGGCGCGTATTTCGGGACGCCCGGCAATGCGCTGATCACGATCCTCTGCCTTGGCACCATCTTCGCGCTCACCAAGCTCGCGATCGGCTGGCTGTTCGTCAATGCGACCTTTTCCGGGTTGCCTGCGGACTGCAAGGCGACGAGCGGCGCGTGCTGGCCGTTTCTCTCGGCCAAGATGCGCTACATCTTCTTCGGCTTTTATCCGTTCGAGGAACAATGGCGACCGCTTGCGGCGATGCTCCTGTTTCTCGGCGCGTGCGTCGTCTCGATGGTGCCGAAGGTCTGGGGGCGGGGACTGCTGCTCGCCTGGATCGCGATCATCCTTCCGGTGCTCTACGTGTTGATGGCCGGTGGGTACTTCGGTCTCAGCGTCGTGCCCACGACGCAATGGGGCGGGCTCCCGCTCTCCTTCATGCTGTCCTTCATCGGCCTTGCCTGCGCGCTTCCGCTCGGCATTGCGCTGGCGCTCGCGCGGGCGTCGAGCCTTCCGGCCATTCGCATCCTCGGTGTCGGCTTCATCGAAATCGTCCGCGGCGTGCCGTTGATCAGCATCCTGTTCATGGCGACCGTCATGCTGCCGCTGTTCATGCCGGACGGCATCACCATCGACAAGCTGCTGCGCGCGCAGGTCGCGATCATTCTCTTTGCCGCCGCCTATATCGCCGAAATCGTGCGCGGCGGTCTGCAGGCGGTGCCGAAGGGCCAGGTGGAGGCCGGACATTCGCTCGGGCTGCACTACTGGCAGATCATGCGCAAGATCGTGCTGCCGCAGGCGCTGAAGAAGGTCATTCCGCCGCTGGTCAGCCTGTTCATCGGCTTCTTCCAGGATACGACGCTGGTGACGATCGTCGGCCTGCTCGATTTCCTCGACACCGTCCGCACCGCCATGCGCGACCCTGAGTGGCAGGGCATCGCGGTGCTGGAAGGCTACGTTTTTGCCGCTGTCGTCTATTTCCTTTTCAGCGCCCTGATGGGAGCTTACAGCCGTTTCCTCGAGCGATATTTCAGGACCACGCATGACTAAAGAAATCCACGTCATCCGTAAGGCGCACACCGTCGTCGCTTTCGACAACGAGCGCAATTGCCACGTCTATCTCAACTGCGCCGACGTCGCCTATGACGAAAACGGCTTCGTCCATGTCGGCGGGCATTACGAAGGGCCAGTTGCGACCGAGAGTTCCGGTCGCGACCGGATGGTCATGCCGGGCTTCGTCAACGTGCATTGCCACTCCGGCGAAGAGCCGATTTCCAAGGGCATCTTCGAGGACATGGGCACGGCCGCCCTCTGGGGCAACGCGCTCTACGAATACTCCAACCTTCTGGAGATCGACGGCGATGCGATCGAGGCGTCGCTGACGGTCATGGTCGGCGATCTGATGCGCAGCGGCGTTACGACGCTGCTCGACATTGCCGGGCCGCATGAAAGCTGGTTGCCGACGCTCGCCAAAAGCGGCGCACGCGCCTTTGTCGCTCCGGGCTTCCGCGAGGCGCAATGGCATGTCGAGGACGGCCAACGACTCGACTTCCGCTGGGACAAGGGGCGTGGGCGCGAAGCCTTCGCGCGGGCTCTCGAGGTGGTCGATGCCGCCGCTGCCCATCCTTCAGGCCGGCTTGGCGGCGTGGTCGCGCCGTCGCAGATCGAGACCTGCTCTCCCGAATTGCTGCAGGATGCCGTGTCTGCGGCTCGCGAGCGCGGCATGCCGATCACCATTCACGCGGCCCAGACCATGGCCGAGCACGAGGAACTGTTGCGTCGACACGGGCTGACGGCGGTGCAGTATCTCGAAAGCCTCGGCCTGCTCGGCGATGACCTGATCCTTGGCCATTGCATTTTTGTCGACAGCCATTCCTGGACCCGGCAGCGCACGGAGATCGACCTGAAGCTTCTGGCGGAGCGCAAGACGTCCGTCGCCCATTGCCCGGTCACCTTTTCGCGCAGCGGCATGGCACTGGAATCGGTCGGTCGCTACCGGCGCGCCGGCGTCAATGTCGCGCTTGGCACCGACAGCTATCCCTTCAACATGCTGGAGGAAATGCGTCAGGCGATGATCTGCGCCAGGCTCTCCGGGAAATCGGTTTTCGACGTTTCGACCGCTGACATCCTTGACGCCGCCACCATCGCCGGCGCGACGGCGCTTGGTCGCCATGACATCGGGCGGATCGCCGTCGGCGCCAAGGCGGATTTCCTTGTCGTCGATCTGCGCCACCATGGCATGCAGCCGGTCTATGATCCGCTTCGCAGCCTCCTGCACTGCGCTGCGGAACGGGCGGTGGAGGGGGTCTATGTCGACGGTGCCTGCGTCGTCAGCAACGGCAAGCCTGTCCTCATCGATTACGACGGTGCGCTCGCTGAGCTTCAGGACGCGCAGGCCTATGCGTGCCGCAAGGCGCCGGAAAACGATCCCAAGGGGCGGTCGATGCGATCGCTTGCACCACTGTCGTTGCCGGGCGGCGGTTCCGGCAACGCGTAACGCGGCCGCACATCCGCGGCCTGGTCAGTGCGGCGGATACGCGCTCAGGAGAGGAAGCGGTGCGCGGCGAAGACGCAGATCAGGACTGCGGCCGCTGCGCCCGCAAGCGCCCCGAGCCGTTTCTCCAGAAACTCGCGGATCTCCTCGCCAAAACGCTGCAGAAGCCAGGCGAGCAGGAAGAACCGCGCACCGCGCGCGATGATGGCCGCGGCGATGAAGAGACCAAGATTGATGTTGGCGGCGCCCGAAAGGATTGTCACCACCTTGATCGGTGGCAGATGCGCCAGACCCGACGTGACGAGCAGCAAGGCGAGCATCTCGGAATCGACCGAGGCCTTCAGGTGTTCGAACGTGTCGAGCTTGCCGTAGAATTCGAGCAGCGGTCTCGCCAGCGTATCGAAGGCATAGTGGCCGATGTACCAGCCGGCAATGCCGCCGAGGACCGAGCAGACCGTCGCGACCAGCGCGTAGCGCCAGGCCCGCTCCGGTCGCGCCAGCGCCATCGGGATCAACAGAAGATCGGCAGGGACGGGAAAGACCGAACTTTCGACAAAGGCGATGATACCGAGCCAGACAATGGCGGTCTCCCGCGTTGCGAGTGACATTGTCCAGTCATAGAGCCGTCGGAGCATATAGTGCGGTTCGCTGTTGGTGACAGGCTTGTCTATCGGCCCGCCAGCGGGGTGTAAATGTGAAGCTCGAATGTATCTGAGATATTTCTGATGAAATGCGGCCGAAGTGCGTTGTGATGCCGCGGTCAGCCAGCTGCTGCGCGCGCATAGCGGCCGGGCGGCTGGCCGACGTGACGGCTGAAGGCGGTGCTGAAAGTGCTGGCGGACCCGTAGCCGATGCGCTCGGCGATGACCGCAAGGTCAGCGTCGGGCTGCCTGAGCAGGTTCTTGGCAAGCGCCATGCGCCAGACGAGCAGGTATTCCATCGGCGGCACTCCGACGGCGTGGGTAAACCGATCGAAGAACACTGAACGCGAGAGCGCTGCCTCGCTCGCGAGTTCTGCCACAGTCCACGGATGGGCCGGCTTGTCGTGGATCAACCGCAGGGCGATCGCCAGCCGCGCATCCCTTAACCCGCGCAACAGCCCGGGTGCGGCACTTTCCCCCTGAACGGACCGCAGGGCCTCGACCAGAAGAACCTCCACCAGCCGCGAAAGCACCAGATCCCGGCCGGGCCGCGCGTCTCGCGCCTCGTCGCCAACCATGTGCACAAGCGTCGAAAGACGGTCGATTCCGCGCAGATGCACAAGGGCCGGCAGCAAGGAGACAAGCAGTCCGGCATCCGGGGAATCAAGCACGAAATAGCCGCCGAGCAGGCGGACATCCGGCGTTCCGTCCTGGCGGCCGTGGCGAATTTCGTCGGTCGGGGCGGGCGCCACCCTCGGGTCGATGAATGTCGGCTGCACCGGATCGAAGCCTGAGAGGGTGAAGCCCGGCGTCGTCGGCAGAAGGACGAAATCGCCGGCCTGGAGCGTCACCGAGGTTTCCCCGTCGACTGCCAGCCGACAGGATCCTTCGATGACGGTGCAGAAGCTCGGCTGCCCGAAGTCGGAATAGCGCACCGCCCAGCGACCGGCGCCGCTGATGCCCTTGGTGAAGACGGTGCGCGGATGCAAAAGCTGGATGAGCTGGGAGAGAGGATCGATCATTTGCGGACGATAGCAAATAAAATCGGGACGGCAAGTCGTAGATCGTCCTCGCCGGGCCACGTATCCGTTTCCTATCCGAAATCAGAGAAGGAAACTCCCATGAAGACCGTCCTCATCACTGGCTGCTCGTCGGGCTACGGCCTCGAGACCGCCCGACGCTTTTACACCGAAGGATGGAACGTGGTCGCTACCATGCGCTCGCCGCGCCGTGATCTCCTGCCGAAGTCCGAGCGCGTACGGCTCATTTCCCTCGACGTAGCCGCGCCTGAGAGCATCGCCCTTGCCATCGAAGAGGCCGGTCCGATCGACGCCCTCGTCAACAACGCCGGCATCGGCGTTGTCGGCGCCTTCGAGGCGACGCCGATGTCGCATATCCGCAAGGTCTTCGATACCAACACCTTCGGGGTCATGGCGATGACCCAGGCGGTGATCCCGCAATTTCGCGCGCGGAGATCCGGCGTCATCGTCAATGTCACCTCCAGCGTGACGCTTGCCGCTATGCCGCTTGCCGCCGCCTATACGGCCAGCAAGACCGCGATCACCGGATTTACCGGTTCGCTCGCCCATGAGCTCGCCGCCTTCAACGTTCGCGTCAAGCTGGTCGAGCCGGGCTATGCGCCGACGACAAGGTTTGCCCATAACACCGCGGTCAAGGTCGAGGATCTGATCCCGGGCGCCTATGCGGACTTCGCAGCACCGATCTTTGCACAGTTTGCCGCACCCGCACTGGTTACGACCGAGGCGGATGTCGCCGAGGCGGTGTGGCGGGCCACGAACGACACGTCGGGCGAACTGCATTTTCCGGCCGGCGCGGATGCTGTCGCATTGGCGCAAGCTGCTGAATGAGGCCGGTGCCAGCCGTCAGTGTCGGTTCAGGCAAGTGTGGGATAGCCAAGCCGGTGTGCAAATCGCGCCAGCTCGGCTACCTGTTCATAATCTTCATCCGGCACGATGCAGAAGTCCTTCAGCGATAACGCATTTCGCGCATCGGCGAGACCAGGCTCTTCGATCGACCGTTTGAGCGACCGGCGCAGCGCGGCGATTTCGGCGTCTGACGCCCCTGCGCGCGTGACGAGCGGCAGGCCCGGCGTGCTCGTGGTTGTGCTCAGTATCCGAACGTTCGCGAGCCGCTCCGGTTCGAAGCGCCCGACATTGCCATAGGTTATGCAGTCGATGGCAGCCGCGTCGGCTTGCAATGAAGCAACCGCGTCGATGCTGGCGACGTGGCTGCCCGTTTCCATCACCGACGCAAAGAAGCGAGCGTCCAGGCTGAGCGGCGCGATGGTGGCGCGAAAAAGATTGGTGCCGGAGTTGCTGTCGGGACCGTTGATGGCGGCGCGTTTGCCTCGAAGATCCTCAAGGGTGCCAATGGGTGACGCCTTCGGCACGATGACGAAGCTGCACATGCGCGGGCCGTCACACCCCTGATGCAGGTAGGCGGGCGTTGCGACAAGGCGCACCCGACCTCTGAGATGTTGCACATAGGGATAGCCGCACGTCTGGGCGAGCAGCAGGTCGGGGTGCAGCCACACGTGGTCAAGGTCAGGATGGGCGCTCAGCCGGTCCGGCACGTCGGCAAAGCCCTCGCTCCGCAAGTCGTCCCGCAGGAAGCTCCAGAGTGCCTCGCTCGCCGCCAGAACCGGCGGCGGCGCGACATACATTGCAAGGCTGGCTATGCGCATGGCGACCCGGTCCCGATCAATCTGCAGGATACCTTGTCGCCTAGAACGCGCCCGCGAAAGCGTCAAGGCATGTTGAAGCCAATCGGCGGCGGGCGCGTTGCGAGGCGACGTCGCGCTAGGCCGTCAGGCGTCGCACAGCCGGCGCTGACACCTCGTCCTGTCCATCGGACGGTCCCGTCCGGAAACGCTCGACCAGGTCGAGCAGGCCAGATGCCTGGCCCGAGAGCCTCCGGGTCATGGCGGTGCTTGCCTCTACCATGGCGTTGTTTTGCTGCGTGACGCCGTCGAGCGACAACATGGTCTCGTTGATGTGCCTGAGGTCGTTGGCCTGGTCGCGCGCATCGCCGGCAATCTGCTTCGTCTGCTCGTTGATCGCGTGGATCTGGCCCGAAATTTCGTCGAGGGCATCGCCCGCTGCCCGAACCAGCGAAACGCCCTTGGCAACCTCGTCTGTCGAAGCTGTGATGATCGTCTTGATTTCCCGCGCGGCAAGCGCTGATTTCTGCGCCAGCTCGCGCACTTCATGCGCGACGACGGCAAAGCCCTTGCCGGCTTCCCCGGCGCGAGCCGCCTCGACACCGGCGTTCAGCGCGAGCAGATTGGTCTGGAACGCGATGTCGTTGATGGTGCCGATGATCTGCGAGATCGCCGTTGATCCCTTCTCGATCTGCGCCATGGCGCTCACGGCGTTCATGACGACCTGGCCTGAGCGGTCCGAGCTGGCGCTCGCGGCTGCGGCGATACTGGTTGCCGATGACGCGTGCTCGGCCGTGCGCTCCACCGTGGCGGTGATCGTGCTCAAGGCGGCGGTCGCCTCTTCCAGGGTTGCTGCCTGACGTTCCGTGCGTCTGGCGAGTTGGCCGATGGCGTCGCGCATGTCGTCAGTCTCGCCGTCGATATCGGCGCTTCTCGCCTTTACGTCGCCAAGTGTAGCCGCAAGACTGTCGAGCGACAGATTGAAATCCAGCCGCAAGCGGTCGAAGCCGGCGCCGAAAGGATGCTCGATACGTGCGGTAAGATCGCCGTCGGCAAGGCGTTCGAGGGCAATCGCCAGGCTGTCGACGGCTTCGCTGATCTGACGGGAGACCTCAGCCTGGCTCGTTTCGCGGGCGTGCCGTTCGTGTTCGATCATCCCTCGCGTTGTCTCAGCCTCGGCTTCGAGGCGGCTGCGATCGAGCAGGGCGTCGCGGAAGACGAGGACGGTGCGGGCCATGTCGCCGATCTCGTCCTTGCGGATGCAGCCCGAACCGGCGACCTCCGTGTCGCCGGCGGCGAGCCGGTTCATGTCGTGGACAAGACCGGTGATCGGTCGCGTCAGGCGGCGTGAGTACCAGGTCGCAATCACAAGCGCTGCCGCAAGCACGACCAGCGCGGTTGCAAGTGTCCAGTTGCGCAGTGCCGTCACCGCGGCAAAGGCCTCGCGCGAGGTCATGACGGCGGCCACGGTCCAGCGGGTGCCGAAGGCATCAAGGCCGGTTGTCGCCATCTGGGCTTCCTCGCCACGAAAATCGGCGAGCCCGCTGCTGACGATGCTGTCGGGGGATGTTTCGCCGACCGCGATACGTGCCTGAAGAACGTCGTTTTCCGGGGTTGTGGCGCTGTCCGTCAGCAGGAAGCCGTTGTCGTCGATGAGAACCGTTTCGCCGGTTTCTCCAAGCCCTGTCCTGTTGCCGACGATGCCGCCGATCAAGGCGTCGGGCATTTCAAGGATCAGCGTGCCGATCTTGCCGTCGATCGCTTCGAGCGGGATCGCGATGAAGGCGGCGGGGTTGCCGCCAAGGGGCGCATAGGTCTCGTAGGATGCGAAGGCAAGCCTGCTCTTGTCCGTGCCCTCGGCGGTCTCGCGGAAGACACGGCCAAGGCCGGTGTCCTTGAAGGCCGCGTCCTTGAGGTTGACGGCGAAATTGCCCTTCTTGTTGAGGGAGTAGACGACGTTGCCGTTGAGATTGGCGAGCAGGACGTCACGATAGCCGTGCGCCTCGGCGAAGCGTCGGAAGAACGGATGATAGCGGGCATGCAGGCTGTCGTAGTCGTCGACGCCGGCCGAACCGAGCTGGGCGCGCTTGTCCGGGGCATTGGGGTTCTCCGTGATGTACCGACGTTGCAGTTCGCCCTCTGCCTTGTCGGCGAACTTGAGCGCTGCGCCATTGAGATCGGTGAGTGCCTTGCCGACGGATTTCTGCGCTTGCAGATTGCGCAGGTCGTTTTCGACCGTCGTCAGATAGTGGCGCAATTCGTTGCGGCGGGCGTCAGCAAGCGCCTCCAGCTTTTCGATTGCCGCATGCGACGACAGGCTGCCGCTGACGGTGAGCCCCGCAAGGCTGGTGGCGGCGATGGAGAAGGCAGCCAGAGCCGCCGCTGCGAGTGGAAGCTTCGCGGACAAACGCATAACAGGTACCGGGCTCAAAAACAGGAGAAGGGCCATGCCGAAGGCTGGTCGCGACGCCTCATGCGCCCGGCGGGAGGCTCCCGCGCGGAGAGTTATACGGGCTCACGTTACAGTTTGATGACGTCCATGTGACATCGACAGAGAATGCGGTTGCGACAGCCGCCCGCCTCGCCTCTCATCGTGGCAACGTACCCGCCAGGAAGATTGCCGCACAGCGCGCGGCGCGCGCGGCGATCGCTTCCTTCTCGACGCCGGACATGCGGCCCATCATGACGGCCCGTTGCGGCTCCATCGCCATCATCCCGCGCACCATGCCCGCCGCCTGATACGGGTCGTCGATCACCAGTCGCCCGCGCATCGCCTGGACCTTCAGCCAGCGCTCCAGCGTTGCATTGGTGCGCTCGATCGCTTCTTCCCAAAACGTCGTGGCGACCTCCGGGAAACGTTCGGCCTCGGCAAGAACCAGGCGTGTGATGGCAATGGTATCGGCCGAGAGCACAAGGTGGCCGTAGGCCTCGAGCAGATGCGTCAGGCCGGCGGTCACGTCCGCGGTTTCGATGTTTTCTTCGTCAGCCTCGCTCACGAACTCGGCGATCCTGAGGGCGATCATTCGCTCGAACAATTCGGCCTTGGTCGGAAACAGGCGGTAGAGGGTCTTGGTCGACACACCGGCGTTCTGGGCGATGACGTTGATGTTTGCGGCCTCGTAACCCAGATCGCAAAATTGTCTTTCGGCCGAAAGGATGATGACGCGGCGGGTGTCGTCATCGCAGCGGACCTGAGGGCGACCGCGGGGGCGCGGCGTTTTCTGCTTTTCGAGCATCGCGGTTTTCCACGTTCAGTCTGCCCGATTTTTTAGAGAACACCGTGCTGGAAAGCAAGTGCTTTCCTAATTTCGGTCACCATGACATCCGCCATACCGCGGATATTGCCGCCGGTGCCAACAGGCCCTAGCTTGATGTCATGGCGACGTCGAAACTCACGGCCTATCGTTCAAAGCGCGACTTTTCCCGGACGCCGGAACCTTCGGGGCGCGCGGGCGGGGAAGGCAACCGCTTTGTCGTTCACAAGCACCACGCAACCGCCGACCACTACGACCTGAGGCTGCAGGTTGGCGACGTCTTGAAAAGCTGGGCAGTGCCGCGCGGGCCGTCACTCAACCCGGCCGACAAGCGGCTGGCTGTCGAAACCGAGGATCATCCACTCGACTATATCGACTTCGAGGGCGTCATCCCCGAAGGGGAATACGGCGGCGGACCGATGATCGTCTGGGATGCTGGCGTCTGGGCGCCGATGGACGATATCGAAAAGAGCCTGCGAACCGGCGCCTTCAAGTTCCGCCTGGCCGGCGAGAAGCTCAATGGCGGCTGGATGCTGACGCGGCTGAAACCGAAGCCCGGCGACGACGAAAAGCGCAACTGGCTCCTGTTCAAGGAGCACGACCTCTCGGCCGACCCGGACGTCGATATTCTGGCTTCGCGCCCCGAGAGCGTGAAAAGCGGGCGGCGGATCGAGGAACTGCTCGAAAAGCCGAAGAAGCCTGCAAAGCCGGTCGTGCTCAAGCCGGGCGCATTGCCCGGTGCGGTCAAGGGCGACAAGCCGGGACGGATCGAACCGCAACTTGCAAGCCCTGTCTCAAGCCCACCCGGTGGAGCGCCCGGACAGCCGGACTGGCTGCACGAGATCAAGTTTGACGGATACCGGACGATGGCGGATATCTCGAATGGCGCCGTGCGGCTGGTGACGCGCAGCGGCCTCGACTGGACGAAGCGTTATGGCGATCTGCCCCGCGCCTTTCTGAAGCTTCCCTGCCGCGACGCGATCATCGACGGCGAGATCGTCGCCCTCGACGACAAGGGCATCAGCCGCTTCTCGCTGTTGCAGGATGCCCTGTCGTCCGGAGCCGAGGGAAAACTCGTTTTCTACGCCTTCGATATTCTCTATCTCGACGGCTGGAACCTGGGCGAGGTTCCGCTTCTGAAGCGAAAGGGGCTGCTGGCGCAACTGCTTCAGACGCAGATAACCAGCCGGTCGGCCATCCAGTTTAGCGATCACGTCGAAGGTGATGGACGCGGGCTCTACGATCAGGCGGCCGAGTTGGGGCTGGAAGGCATCGTTTCGAAGCGCGCTGCTGCGCCCTACCGCAGTGGCCGTACTCAGACCTGGACCAAGACGAAGGCGCTGAAAAGCGAGGACTTCGTGATTGCGGGATACACCACCTCAGAAGCGGCCGAAGGGCTTGCAGCCCTTGCCCTTGCCGAATGGGTCGACGGCGAATTGCACTATCGCGGCAAGGTGGGCACCGGCTTTGACGCGGACACGGCGGCGCACCTGCTCAGCCGGCTTGAAGGATTGCGCGGCGATGCTGCCGCGCTCGACGGCGCCCCCAAGGAAATCATCTGGGTTCGTCCGGTGCTGAGCGCCCGCATCCACTTTTCCAACCGCACCACGGACAATCTCTTGCGGCATGCGGTGTTCAAGGGGCTTCGCGATGTCGAACTCTCGACGGCCGCGAACGCACCGCGCAAACGGCTGGTGACCGACGCCGATCTCGCGAGCATCCAGGTCACCAATGCCGACCGCCGGGTATTCGGAAAGTCCGGACCGACAAAACTCGACGTGGCGCTCTATTACGCGCTGGTCGGCGACTTCATGCTGCCGCACATACTCGGCCGGCCGGTGTCGCTTTTTCGCTGTCCGACGGGAAAACCGGCGGACTGCTTTTTTCAACGGCATCCCTTCACCGGCATGCCCACGGATATCGCCAGTTTCAAGTCGACCAACTCCGAGGGCGAAACCAAATCCTACCTGTCGATAGAGGGGACGAAGGGCTATCTGGCGCTCGCCCAGTTCGGCGTCATCGAACTGCACAGCTGGGGAACGAAGCGCGCGCGGCTGGAAAAACCGGACCGCATCGTCTTCGACCTTGACCCGGGTGACGGTATCGCCTGGCGGGACGTGGTCGAGGCGGCCGTTCACATTCGTGGAGAGCTGGAGGCGCTCGGGCTCGTTCCCTTCGTCAAGACGTCCGGTGGAAGCGGCGTCCACGTCGTGGTGCCGGTGACGGCGAAGCTGGACTGGAAGAAAACGCACAAGGCGACCAGCGCCATCGCGACGCGCCTTGCCGCGACGGCACCTCAGACTTTCACCACCACCATGGGCAAGGAGAACCGCGTCAAGCGCATCTTCATCGACTTCCACCGCAACGCCCGCGGCCACACGGCGGCGGCACCCTATTCGCTCAGGGCACGCACAAACCTGCCCGCTTCAACGCCCCTCAACTGGGTCGATCTTGAGACTATCGACGCTCCCCAGGATTTGAACTATTCTTCGCTGCCTGGTCTTCTGGATACTTTCGGCGATCCCTGGGCCGATATCGACGCCTTTGCCAAGGATCTGCCGCTCTTGTCCGAAACGAGGACGTAATGCGTTTGGCCGCGTAGGAGACAATCATGGCGCCCAGGGCAAGTTGGAAAGGCTATCTCAAACTCAGTCTCGTCAGTTGCCCCGTGAGGCTTTATCCGGCGACCAGTTCGAGCGAACGCATCAGCTTCAATCAGTTGCACAAGGACACCCATAACCGGATCAACATGAAGCCGGTTGATCCGGAACTGGGGCTCGTCGAACGCTCGGATCTGATCAAGGGCTACGAGTACGAAGACAAGAAGTACATCATCATCGAGGACGCCGACCTTGACAGCGTCAGGATCGAATCCAACCACACCATGAACATCGAGGCTTTCGTCGACGAAGGCTCGGTCGACGTCATCTACCAGGACGCGCCCTATTACCTTGCGCCCGATGGCGCAATGGCCGAGGAAACCTTCGTCGTGCTGCGCGAGGCGCTGAAGAAAAGTGGTAAGCTTGCGATCGCGCGGCTGGTGCTTTCGAGCCGCGAGCGCGTGGTCACGATCGGTGCGCGCGAAACCGGAATGTTCGTGTGTGTCTTGAGGAATCCCAGCGAAGTGCGCGGAACAGCTGAATATTTCGGCAATATCCCCGTTGGCCATCCCGACCCGGAAATGCTGCAGCTCGCCGAGGCGCTGATCCAGCAGAAGATGACGGCCTTCGATCCCAAGAACTACGAGGATCGTTATGAGATCGCGCTGATGAAGATGATCCGCGAGAAGCTGAAAGGACATAAGCCGATCATTGCTGCAGCACCGGAGCGCGGCAATGTCATCAATCTCATGGACGCGCTGAAGGCGAGCCTGTCGCAATCCAAGCCCCCGGCAAAGAGCAAGACCAAGGCGGAACCGGCGGCCAAGGAAACGGCCAAGGAAGCAGCCCCTGCAGCCGCCAAGCGCACAGCGGCAAAGACGCCCGCGAAGAAGAAAGCCTGATGGCGGTTGCAGGCCAGACATTCGGCATCGTCGGGGCACTTTCCGCCTTTCCGCGCCGGCTTGCGGCGCGGGAGGTCGAGCGGCAGTTCGGGCATCTGAGACGGGGCATCACCCGTCAGACAACCTACCTCGTGTTCGGCCGCGGTCTGCTGGCAAAGAGTGGTGAGACCGAGATCGAGGCCCGCTTCGATGCCGAGCGCGCAGCGGGGCGCTGGCTCATCAGCGAGAATGGCTTTCTGCGTCTCTTGGGGCTGATGCCGGTTCCGACGGCGTCGGCACTGACGCGCCAGTCGCTGATCGAGCAGGCGAAGCTCTCTCCACGCGTCTTCGATCTGCTGTCGCTGTTCGACGCCTTCGAACATGAGAGCGAACCCTATTCGTTCCGCGACCTGATCCTGGCCCGCAAGTATGCGGACCTGATCGCGAGCGGCGCAAACTGGAGCGCGATCGCCCGTTCGGTGCACCGCTCCGGCCAGGTCGCGTCGCTGACCGCGCTGTCGCTGCATCATGCGGGGCGGGATGCCATCTATGCACGCAGCAGCGAGGGCAGGAGCGAGCTCGACGGGCAATTGTTGTTCGATCTTCAAACGGTTGACGATGCCGAGCTCGAAGATCTGTTCGCCCTCGCCGAGGAGGCGGAGGCGGACGGCGACTACCAGCAGGCGGCCGCATTCTACCAGCGCTATCTGGCGATCGACCGCACAGATTCCGTCGCCGCGTTCAATCGCGCCAATTGTTTGAGGGCGGCGGGGCAGCAACTGGAGGCCGCGCACGACTATGCGCGTGCCATCAAGCTCGACTCGTCCTTCGTCGAGGCCTGGTTCAACCTCGCTGGCCTGATGGGCGAACGGGGCCGGAGCGATGCTGCCCGCAGGCATCTGGCAAAGGCGATCGAGCTTGATGCCGACTATGCCGACGCGGTCTTCAACCTGGCGAAGCTTGAATTCGACGCCGGCGACTTCGACGCCGCTCGCCGGTGGTGGAAGCGCTACCTCGAACTCGACACGCACTCCGAATGGGCTCGCACGGCGGAGCGGGGCCTGCAGTATCTCGATTTGCAGAGCCGCCCAAGGACGGCGGGCTGAGATGGGCGAGAAGTTTCTGTTCGACGGTCCGGAGGATGCGCGCACGACCATCCTTCTTGCACATGGCGCCGGTGCGCCGATGGACTCTGCCTCGATGAATGCCACCGCCAAGGCGCTTGCCACCGCGGGATTTCGCGTTGCCCGGTTTGAGTTCGCCTACATGGCGGCGCGGCGAACCATGGAAGGCCGCAAGCCGCCCCCGCGCGCCGACACGCTCAATCCCGAGTATCTGGCGGCGATCGAGGCGCTGGGTGTGGAAGGTCCGCTGATCATCGGAGGCAAGTCGATGGGCGGGAGGGTTGCCAGCATGATCGCCGACGAGCTTCATGCAAGCCGCCGGATCGCCGGGCTGCTTTGCCTCGGCTACCCGTTCCATCCCCCGGCGAAACCGGAACAGTTGCGCACGAAGCATCTCGCAGACTTGAAGACACCGACCTTGATCTGTCAGGGAACCCGCGATGAATTCGGCACGCGGGAGGAGGTTTCGGGCTACCGTCTTTCGGACGCCATCGAAATCCTGTGGCTCGAAGACGGCGACCACGATCTCAAGCCGCGCAAGAGCATTTCCGGCTTTTCGACCGCTGACCACCTCAAGACCATGGCCGATGCAGTCGCCAGCTGGGCCGGCCGGCTGACGCCGTGATGGTGCCGCTGCCATGAGGATCGCCACCTTCAACATCAATGGCGTCGTCAGGCGACTGGAAAACCTGACCGCCTGGCTTGGTGAGAGCAAGCCGGATATCGTCTGCCTGCAGGAGCTCAAGGCGACCGACGCCGAGTTTCCGCACAAGGCCATCGAGGCCGCAGGTTATGGGGCGGTCTGGCATGGGCAGTCGGCCTGGAACGGGGTGGCAATTCTTGCGCGCGGAGGCCAGCCGGTTCTTACCCGCGTGGGACTTGAAGGCGATCCCTCCGACAAGCAGAGCCGCTATATCGAGGCGGCGGTCAGCGGCGTTCTGGTCGCATGTCTCTATGCGCCGAACGGCAACCCGCAGCCGGGTCCGAAGTTCGACTACAAGCGCGCTTGGCACGACCGCCTTTTTCGCCATGCATCCGACCTTGCCCACGCTGATCTGCCTGTCGTGCTTGCCGGCGACTACAACATCGTGCCGGAGCCGCGCGACATCTATCCGACGCGTTCCTATGACGACAACGCGCTTGTCCAGCCGGAAAGCCGCGCAGCATTTCGCAAGCTGCTGGGACACGGCTGGCTTGACGCGCTGCGCGCCATCCATCCGCAGCAGCAGCTCTTCACCTTCTGGGATTACCGCCGCAACCGATGGCAGCGGGACGCTGGCCTGCGGCTCGACCATATCCTGCTGAGCCGTGTGCTTGCAGACGAGTTGACCGATGCCGGTATCGATCGGGACGTCCGCGGCATGGAAGGGGCGAGCGACCATGCGCCTGTCTGGATCACACTCCGGGATTGACGCGGCGCTAGTGGTGGGATGGAGTCGGCAAGCGATGATACTGTTTCGCATCGGACGCGGCTATTCGCAGCCCCTATCCGGGTTACATCCGTCCGGCCGGGCAGGCGGATGCAATGACCGCGAACGTCCGAACAAGCAAAAAGGAGAACCGTATGAAAATCAGCGCACGCAACCGGATCAAGGGCAAGATCGTCGAAGTGGTCAAGGGCGCGACCACCGCCCATGTCCGCATCGATGTCGGCGGCTCGATCGTGACGGCAGCAATCACCAACGAATCGGTCGACGAACTCGGCCTGAAGGTCGGCGTGGAAGCCTATGCGGTCATCAAGGCCTCGGACGTGATGGTCGGCATCGACTGACGCGGGGCCGGCGGCTACGGGTCAGAGCCATTCCAGGAACCGGAATTGCACTCTTTCAAAGAGATAGACTGCTTCACTGTTTCGAAGAAACAATGAAACAGTCTGGGCGCCACGGCGCCCTCAAGACCCCGCGCGCTCAGACGGCTAAGCCTTCTGGCAATGGGGCGCCAAGTTGCCGTCTGTTTCGAAATCGCCGCGCTGCGGGGGCGCGATTGGCTTGAAAAGGGTCCGGTCCGGCTTGAGATCGAGCAGTGGCGTGCCGTCGAGGCAATCGAGGCCGCGCACGAGAAGCGTCGCGCCCTCCACCGCTTCGAGCTTGACGATCGAGGTGCCGATCGGGTTTGGTCGCACCGGCGAGCGCAACGAAAATGTGCCGTGCACTTCGCCGTTGCTGGCCGGGCTCTGGAGCACGAGGTCGCGCCGCGAGCGGTCGAGCCAGTAGAGGATTTCGAGCCGCTCGAAGGCGTCGACCCCCGTGAGCGCCAGGACCCAGGGCTCGAAAATCTCGATGCGGCAGACGGGGCCGTCCTGGCGCCCCTGGCGCGGCGTCTCCATGCGCGATGTCCAGGGTGTCGATATCCGGCCGATGAACACGAGCCCGGCATCGGTTGCCTCAGGCGGATCCGTGGCCACCTCGTTTCGGCGAATTTCGTTTTCACGGACCATGGCCTGTTCCTTTCGCGCTATCGAGCGTGGTGGTGCGCGGCGCGCAAAGACGGGCTGAACTGCCTTCGATCGAACCGACCACCACGTCGATATTGTAGAGTTGATGAAGTGCCGCTGATGTCAGCACCTCGGCAGGGCGGCCGAGTGCGATGATCGTCGCGGCGTGAAGAAGGGCGACCCGATCGGCGACCTGGAAGGCGTGGTCCGGATTGTGAGTCGACAGAACGATCGACAGCCCGCGGCCCGCCAAGGCCCGGATGTGCGACAGGACCCGCATCTGGTTGCCGTAGTCGAGATTGGCCGTCGGCTCGTCCATGACAAGGATCGATGGTTCCTGCGCGAGTGCCCGCGCGATCAGCACGATCTGGCGCTCGCCACCGCTGATTTCAGTGTAGGCGCGCTGGGCGAGATGCTCCATCCCAAGGCTTGCAAGGGCATCCCACGCAATCCGTCGATCGCGGTGGCCGGGTGAGGCAAAGGGCTGAAGGTGAGGGGCACGTCCCATCAGCACCACCTCGAGCGCGGTGAACGGAAAGAGTGCGGCATGCGCCTGCGGGACATAGGCGATCCGCTTGGCGCGCTCCCGTCGCGGCCAGGCGGAAAGCGGTTTGCCGTCGAGAAGGACGTTGCCGGCCTTCGCCGGCAACAGTCCGAGGACGGTCTTGAACAGCGTCGTCTTGCCGGCGCCGTTCGGGCCGAGCAGGCCTAGCACTTCGCCGGCGGCGAGCGACAGCGAAATGCCGGCGCCAACCGTTCGTTGACCATAGCCAAAGGCAAGGTCCCTGATGTCGAGGGTCATTGCCACGCCCTCCGTCCGGAGGCGAGCAGCCAGAGAAAGAACGGCGCGCCGACGGCAGCGGTCAGGATGCCGAGCGGCACTTCGATCAGCGCAATGCTGCGCGCCAGCATGTCGACGACGAGCAGGTAGGCGCCGCCGAAAATCATGGAAGCCGGCAACAGGCGGCGGAAGTCCGGCCCGACCAGCATGCGCGCGATATGGGGAATGACGAGACCGATCCAGCCGATGATGCCGCTGACGGAGACCGCGGCGGCCGTGATCAGCGTTGCCCCGGCGATCAGAAGAGCACGTGTGAGCCGCGTGTCGATGCCCATGGTCTCAGCCTCTTCGTCTCCAAGCGTCATCAGGTTCATGCGCCAGCGCAGCAGCACCAGCGGCACAAGACCGATGACCAGGGCGGGCAGGATCGACACGACGTCAAGGCGCGTCAACGCGGTCAGGCTGCCGAGCAGCCAGTAGGTGATGGCCGGCAGCTGGTCGTAGGGGTCGGCGAGGATCTTGATCAGAGAAATGCCGGCCCCGACGATGGCGCCGATTGCGATCCCCGCGAGAACCAGTGTCAGGGCCGGATCGCGGCCGCGGATCGTGACGCCGATCGCATAAACTGCAGCGACGGCAAGCAGGCCACCGGCAAAGCTTGCCGCCTGTATGGCCAGCACCGGCAGTGAGAGGAATATGCCGGCGACCGCCCCGAGGCTTGCGCCCCCGGAAACCCCCAGAATGTCGGGTGACACGAGCGGATTGCGAAAGAGCCCCTGATAGGTGGCGCCAGCCCCAGCAAGGGCCGCACCGATCAGAAGCGCGCCGGCAACGCGCGGCAGCCGGACGTTCCAGAGCACCGTCGACAGCAAGGGATCGCCAGCCTCTCCGGAAACCGCGGCCCGCAGGGCACGCATAATGTCGACCGGGCCGGCATACTTGCCGACCGCCATCGAAAGGACAGCCAGAAGCACGAGCCCGGCGAGAGCCAGCCAAAGACCGCCACCGCCGACTCGGGTGGCCATCTCCGGCGCTTGTTCGCTGCCGCTCATTTCGATGACGGCAAGGCCCCTTTGAGGAGCGTTGCCAGTTGCTCGTCCGACAGGTCGACCTGGTAGAACAGCTTGTAGAAGTCGCGGGTCTCGGTCCGAAGGTCAGCCTTAAAGCTCGTCGGATAGAAGAGCTTTTGCAGCCAGGCCACGCCGATCAGGCGATTGATCGCCGGCGGTGAATCGAACCAGCCATAGGGCAATCCCGGGGCGACGAATACCCGGCCGTCCTTCACGGCCTTGAGATCGGCCCACAGCGGATCCTTCTTGACAGCGGAAGCGAACTTGCCGCTTGCGGCGATGACGACATCCGGTTTCCACGACAGAACCTGCTCGAGCGAAACGTTTGTCAGGCCGCCCTTGCCGGCGGCGGCTGCGACGTTCGTGGCGCCGGCAGCCTCCAGGATCTCGACATTGATCGAGCCGGAGAGGCCGGTCTCAAGACCCTCGGGGCCTCGACCGTAGTAAACGCGCGGCCGCTGATCGGCGGGAATTTTCGCGAGGGTGTCGTTCAGATCCTTGATCCGGCCGTCGGCGTAAGCGGCAAGCGTCTCGGCGCGTTCGGCAACGCCAAGAAGCGCGCCCACTTCACGCAGCGTCTGGCCGCTCTTGGCGAAGCTTCCGTCGATCAGCACGTAGGGTATGCCGGTCTGCGCCTGCACCTTGTCGGCGAGTGAGCGGTAGGTGTCGTTGACCGTGCCGACGTCGAGGATGATATCCGGCTTTGCGGCCAACACAGCCTCGACATTGGCGCTGCCGCCCTTGCCGGTCAGCTGACCATAGGTCGGCAGATCCCGGACAGAAGGCATCAGATATGCTTTTTGCTCATCCGTGGGCTCCCGCACCCAGCCGGCGAGCTTGTCGGGTGCCAGCACATAGGTCAGCACCGAGGCCGGCGGGCCGGCGGCAAGCACGCGGGTGATGGTGTCGGGAACCTCGACCTTCCGGCCGGTGGCATCGGTGATGGTGCGTGCCTCGGCGGTCGCCGAGATCAGGCCGAGCGTGAGTGAAAAAAACAGCGCAACAAATTTCGACATATAGGCCACGATGAAAGAGGGGAACGTATCGCGACGCACTATGGCACGGCGTTATATCTGATGGAATATATTGATGAAATTATTCGTCAGGCGCCCCGAATGCGCGACCGGCGCCAAGCTACCGTTGCACGAGGTCTCTGGAAGCTGGGGCTGACGCCACAGCCTGTTGCACTGAGATACAAATCTCCGCCGATCGGAAACATACGCGATACGTCGCGATGGTCCTCTGCCGCACCTATCAAGCGGTCACTGCCTCGGGCATTGATCCAGTGCGGAGAGACGACGATGATCCTCTTTGTTGTGGCCTATCTTGCAGGCGTGCTGACGATCGTCAGCCCCTGTATCCTGCCGGTGCTGCCATTTGTGTTTGCCCGTGCAGGCCAACCCTTTTCCACCAGCATCCTGCCGATGCTGCTTGCCAAGATCGTGACCTTTGCGGGCATCGCCTCGCTTGCAGCGCTTGGCGGCACCTGGGCGGTTGAGGCAAACGCCTACGGCCGTTATGCCGCGATCGCGCTGCTTGCCGTCTTCGGCGTGACCTTGCTGTCGACACGCGCCGCCACTTTCGTCACCGGTCCGCTGGTTGCGCTCGGCAACCGGCTTTCAATGCGGGCCAACCGCGGTGGGAAGGGCAATGTCGGCGGCGCGATCCTGCTCGGCGTCGCGGCCGGATTGCTTTGGGCGCCCTGTGCCGGGCCGGTTCTCGGGCTGGTTCTGACCGGCGCAGCACTCAACGGCGCAAATGTTCAGACCACGTTGCTGCTTGTGGCCTATGCGGCGGGGGCTGCGACCTCGCTGGCGCTTGCCGTACTTGCCGGCGCCCGCGTGTTTTCGGCGATGAAGCGGTTCCTTGGCCTTGGCGATCGCATTCGCCAGGGCTTGGGCGTGGCTGTGCTGGCCGGCGTTGCCGCGATCGCGCTTGGCCTCGACACAGGCTTGCTCGCGCAATTTTCCTATGCCAGCACATCGGGTCTGGAGCAGTCGATCCTCGACCGCCTGCGCGCCAGGCCGGCGCCTGTGAACGTCGCCAGCAACCGTATGACCCTGGCCGCGAAGGACGCGCCGCAGGCCGCCTATCGCAGCGATCTGCCGATCGAGGGAATGTTTCCGTCGCTCGACGGCGCCGTGCAATGGCTGAACTCCAAGCCGCTGACGCCAGCCGAACTTCGGGGCAAGGTCGTCCTTGTCGATTTCTGGACCTATTCCTGCATCAACTGCATCCGCACCATCCCTTATGTGCGGGCCTGGGCTGAGAAGTACCGGGATCAGGGTCTCGTCGTCATCGGCGTGCACGCACCGGAGTTCGCCTTCGAAAAGCAGATCGGCAATGTCGAGCAGGCGGTTCGCGATTTCCAGATCACCTACCCGGTGGCGATCGACAACAACTTCGCCATCTGGCGCGCCTTTGCCAACAACTACTGGCCCGCCCACTACTTCATCGATGCCGAAGGCCAGATCCGCTACACCCATTTCGGGGAGGGCGACTATGAGGGCTCCGAGCGTGTGATCCAGGACCTTTTGGCGGAAG
The DNA here is from genome assembly GCF_035999135.1 of Ensifer sp. Taxonomy (GTDB): domain Bacteria; phylum Pseudomonadota; class Alphaproteobacteria; order Rhizobiales; family Rhizobiaceae; genus Ensifer. The sequence goes on along the minus strand of NZ_DASYGZ010000085.1, from coordinate 15,469 downwards.
CGGCCGGCAAGAAGAAGGCGGAAGCCGAACTGGTCAAGCCGAACGCCGGCGGTGCGCAAGCCGCGCCCGACCTTGCGCGGCTCAGCTCCGGCGAAACCTATGTCGGCTATGCGCGGGCCGAAAACTTCGTGTCGCCGGAGGGCGTCTCGGCCAACAGCGCTGCGCGCTACACGGTCAATGCGCCGGCGCTGAATGAGTGGGGCCTTAGCGGCAACTGGACTGTGGGCGCGGAGCAGGCGCGCCTCAATGAAGCAGGCGGCGGCATCACCTATCGGTTCCGCGCCCGAGACTTGCATCTTGTTCTCGGGCCGGGCGCGGGCGGCAAGCCTGTTCCCTTCGAGGTTACTGTCGACGGAGCACCACCCGCGGCCGATCACGGTTCGGATACCGACGCTTCGGGCAAGGGCAACATCACGCAGACCCGTCTCTATCAGCTCGTTCGCCAGTCCGGCGAAGCACGGGAGCGGACCTTCAGCATCCGCTTCCTCAAACCTGGGGCCGAAGCCTTCGTATTCACTTTCGGATGATCCGCCGACCGCACGCCGCCCGGCATTCCCGGGGCAAAGCGCTCGTCCCCTACATGCCGATACAAAGTCGCGGCTCCCCGAACACAACGGAGATACGCCAGGGCACGAGACTGGCGACCAGCTCGGCTGAGCCCGGTGCCCGACAAAACAGGAGCAGACCATGCGTAACGTCATAGCCGCCTTCGCCATCGCCGCCCTCGCGGCCGCGCCCTGTGCCTGGGACAGTGATCCGGCAGAACCCGGACTGCTTGCGTTGCTTTCCGGCGCCTCAAGCCTGACGAGCCGCGAACCTTCACCGGTGCTTGAAGCGGCGCTCCCGGTTGACGCTCCGGACATTGAACCTGCGGGCGCGTTTTAAGCCCAGTGGCAGTTTTCAAGTGTCTGTCGTGGCGCAAAATGCTGGAAATATGACATTTGAGACACGACGCGTCAGCCTTACCATCAAGGCTCCAACCCAAGGCCAAGGAGCTTGAAATGACCCATACCAAAGGCACTGCATTGATCACCGGCGCATCCTCAGGGATCGGCGCACTCTATGCCGATCGTCTGGCCCATCGCGGATACGATCTGATCCTGGTGGCTCGCAACCGCGGGCGCCTGAACGATCTTGCGCGAAAGCTCGCCGACGAGACTGGCCGCTCGATCGAGGTCGTGGCGGCCGACCTCGGCAACAGGGACGACCTGAAGCAGGTCGAGACGCTGCTCCGGGAAGATGCGAGCGTTACGATGCTGGTCAACAATGCCGGCGTTGGCGCCACTCAGCCTCTGCTTTCCTCCGATGTCGACAAGATGGAAGAGATGATCACGCTCAACGTGAGCGCGCTGACGCGGCTGACCTACGCGGCGGCGCCCGGGTTCGTCGCGCGCGGCGCCGGCACGATCATCAACATCGCCTCGATTGTCGGGGTGGCTCCGGAGCTTCTGAATGGCGTCTACGGTGGCACCAAGGCCTTCGTGGTCGCCTTCACCCTCTCGCTGCAAAAGGAACTCGCGGAAAGAAACATCCGCATCCAGGCCGTTTTGCCGGGAGCCACTGCGACCGATTTCTGGGCGATCGCCGGCACGCCGATCGAGCATGTTCCGAGCGAGATTGTCATGCGCGCCGAAGACATGGTCGACGCTGCACTTTCCGGTCTCGACCAGGGTGAACTCATCACCATCCCGGCGCTGCCGGATGCGGGTGACTGGGCGCTCTATGAGGCCGCCCGCCAGAAGCTGATGCCGAACCTTTCAAGGAGCGCACCTGCCGCTCGCTACAACATCGGGGCGTAGCCCCGATCTGCCTCCGGGGCCCTCCCATCCCGGATGTACTCGGCGATGCCTCTGGCATCGCCTCAACTCGAACCAGGAGAATGATGATGTCCAGTCGCCGTCTGTCATATGCCCATAGCCACCGCTTGGCAGCTTTCGCGCTGTCAGGCGCGATCGCAATCCTGCTTCCCCCGCTTGCGGCCAATGCCGCAAACGCACCTCCGACGAGCAAGGCCCAGATCGCCGCAGCCGCCAAGCCGGCGGTGGACGAGGCCATCCGGCCCTTCCAGTTTCACGCCAGCGACGAAGCGCTCGCCGACCTCAAGGCGCGGATCGAAGCCACGCGATGGCCGACCGAGGAACTGGTCTCGGACGGCACTCAGGGCGTGCAGCGCGCCACCATGCAGAAGCTTGCCGACTACTGGGCGACGAAGTACGACTGGCGGCGGGTCGAGAAGAAACTCAACGGCCTGCCGCAGTTCGTCACCAACATTGATGGCGTCGATATCCATTTCATCCACGTCCGCGCCAAGCACAAGAACGCGATGCCCGTCCTTGTCACCCATGGCTGGCCGGGATCGATCATCGAACAGCTCAAGATCATCGATCCCTTGACCAACCCGACCGCCCATGGCGGCACCGAGGCCGACGCCTTCGACGTCGTGATCCCGTCGCTGCCGGGCTACGGCTTCTCCGGAAAGCCGGGCGAGCGCGGATGGGATCCGGTACGGGTCGCCCGTGCCTGGGCAGTGCTGATGCAGCGGCTCGGTTACACCCACTACGTGGCGCAAGGCGGCGACTGGGGCGATGCAGTGGCAGAGCAGATGGCGCTGCAACAGCCCAAGGGTTTGCTGGGCATCCACACCAACATGCCCGCGACCGTTCCCGCGGAAATCCAGAAGGCCCTGGACGCGGGTGAGCCGGCACCGGAAAAGCTCTCGGCCGACGAGCGCCGCGCCTACGGCCAGCTCGATTTCTTCTATCGCAACGGGCTCGCCTATGCGCAGGAGATGAGCAAGCGTCCGCAGACCCTCTACGGCATCGAGGATTCGCCGATCGGTCTTGCCAGCTGGATGCTGGACCACGACGCACGCAGCTACGAGCTGATCGCTCGTGTGTTCGACGGCAAGATGGAGGGGCTGAGCCGCGACGACGTGCTCGACAACATCACGCTCTACTGGCTGACGAAGACGGCCGTGTCATCGGCGCGCCTCTACTGGGAAAACAAGCTCGCCTTCTTTCAGCCGAAGGGCGTGCAGATACCGGTCGCCGTCAGCGCCTTTCCGGACGAACTTTATCAGGCGCCACGCTCCTGGGCGGAGAAAGCGTTCCCGAAGCTCATCCACTACAATCGCCTTGCCAAGGGCGGACACTTTGCAGCGTGGGAACAGCCGGAGGCCCTGGTCGATGAACTGAGAGCCTCCTTCAAATCCTTGCGTCAACCGAGCTGACAGAGGGGGGCGCGCCAGCGCGCGCCCGTCCCAACCAATCAAGGAGAAGTGCCATGACAAAAGCAGGCAATGAGCAGAACGCGCCGACCGTTGATCTGAAGTTCGAGGTCGCGCTCATACCCGTCTCGGACGTCGATCGCGCCAAGGCATTCTACAGCGGTCTCGGCTGGCGGCTCGACGCGGACTTTCCGGTCGGTGAGACGTTTCGCGTCGTGCAGTTCACGCCGCCGGGGTCGCCGGCGTCCATCCATTTCGGAACCGGCCTGACATCGGCGGCGCCGGGATCGGCAAGCGGTCTCTACCTGGTCGTCTCGGATATCGAGGCTGCGCGCGCGCAGCTTGTCGACGGGGGCGCCGAGGTGAGCCCGATCTTCCATCGCGAAGGTCCGGGACAGCCCGCGGTCTCCGGTCGCGATCCCGCGCGCCGCAGCTATCGCTCCTATGCCACCTTCAGCGATCCAGACGGTAACGGTTGGCTGCTGCAGGAGGTGACCGCGCGGTTGCCCGGTCGTGTGGACGGCGATGTCACCGCGTTCACCTCTGTGTCTGATCTTGCCGCGGCGCTGCGTCGCGCGGCAGCTGCGCATGGCGAGCACGAAAAGCGCAATGGCGGGGAGCACGATCACAATTGGCCGGACTGGTATGCGGCCCATATGGTGGCCGAGCATGCCGGACATCCTCTGCCTGCATGAGCAGGGTCGGGCGTCGCCGCGGATGCGTCATGGCGCACATCTGCTATAAGCAACCATTCCAGATAAGGATGGTGTGAGATGCACAGGATCGGCTATGTCGTCTTTCCAGGTTTCCAGCTCATGGGTTTCGCGGCGGTGACCGCATTCGAGATCGCCAACCTGACCCTTGGCGAACGGGCCTACGACATCGCATTGTTGTCCGAGCCGGGCGGAGAGATTAAATCGTCAGCCGGTTTCGGTGTGCTCACGGCGGCTTTCGGCGACGCCGTCTACGATACGGTGATGTTCGGGGCCGGGACGGAGATCGAACCGGTTACGCCCGGCCTGGTCGCGTTCGCCCGCCGCGCGATGGAGGTCTCCAGACGCGTGGCAGCGCCCTGCACGGGCGCCTTCATCCTGGCGGAATCCGGGTTGCTCGACGGTCGTCGCGCGACGACCCACTGGGTATTTGCCCGCCAGCTTCGGGAACGGTTTCCCGAGGTCAAGGTCGAGGAGGACCGGATCTTCATCGTCGACGGCAGTGTCTGGACCTCCGCCGGCATGACTGCCAGCATCGATCTGGCGCTTGCCATGATCGAGAAGGATCATGGCGAGGAGGTGGCGCGCGCTGTCGCGCGCAAGCTGGTCGTCTATCACAGGCGGGCCGGGGGCCAGTCGCAGTTTTCCGCGCTCCTGGAACTGGATCCGAAGTCGGACCGCATCCAGAAATCGGTCAACTACGCCAAGGCGAACCTTCGAAGTGTTTTGTCGGTCGAGGAACTGGCGGATGCCGCCGGTTTGAGCGCGCGACAGTTCAGCCGCGCCTTCAGGTCGGAAACGGGGCAGTCGCCCGCAAAGGCGGTCGAACATCTGAGAGTGGAGGCCGCGCGCCTGATGATGGAGCAGGGGCGGCACTCCATGGACGTGATCGCGGAGGAAACTGGTTTTGCCGATAGCGATCGCATGCGTCGTGCCTTTCTGCGGACCCTCGGGCAACCGCCGCAGACGGTCCGCCGCAATGCCCGCGAAGGCGTGGCCTGACAGGATACGCATGGCGCGCGCGGATCATTGTATCGGCATGTATCAACCGTGCGCTGGCTTACATGCGCTTTCAAATCGAGGTGCTCGGTACACCGCCCGGATACACGGGCCCTCCATGGATGACGGCAGTTCATTTCAGCGGAGATAGCCAATGTCGGACGGAATCAATCACCCACGCCGCCACTTCCTCGGGGCGCTTGCCCTGTCGCTTGCAGCGGCGCAATTTTCGCCAGGTGTGGCGCGCGCCCAAGCCGCCCGTGCCGAAAAGCCCCATTTGCCGCAAGTCGCGCCAGGCGCAAACAGAACCTTCCCGTCGATCCGGCAGGTCGATGCAGGCGTGTTGAATGTCGGTTACGCCGAGCTGGGCGCTCCGGATGCGCCGGTAGTCATCCTGCTGCACGGCTGGCCCTATGACATCCACACCTATGTCGATGTGGCGCCCTTGCTCGCGAATGCAGGCTATCGCGTCATCGTGCCGTATCTTCGTGGATACGGGACCACCCTGTTCCTCTCGTCCGACACGCCCCGCAACGGTCAGCAGGCGGTGATCGCGACAGACATCATCGCGCTGATGGATGCGCTCGGCATCGACAAGGCGGTGATCGGCGGTTGTGACTGGGGTGCAAGAACCGCCAACATCATCGCCGCGCTTTGGCCGGAGCGCTGCAAGGCGCTGGTTTCGGTCAGCGGCTATCTGATCGGCAGCCGCGAGGTCAACAGGAAGCCGCTGCCGCCGCAGGCCGAGCTTGCCTGGTGGTACCAGTTCTATTTCGCGACCAAACGCGGCCATGAGGGCTATCGCGAGAACCGCAGGGAGTTCGCACGACTGATCTGGAAGCTTGCTTCGCCCAAGTGGGACTTCGACGACGCCACCTTCGACAGGAGCGCCGCTGCACTCGATAACCCTGACCATGTCGATATCTCGATCCACAATTATCGCTGGCGGCTGAGCCTTGCCGAGGGCGAGGCGAAGTATGACGCTCTTGAAGAACGGCTTGCCAGGTTCCCGACCGTGACCGTCCCGACCATCACGCTGGAGGGCGATGCCAACGGTGCGCCGCATCCGGAACCCGCCGCCTACGCCAAGCGGTTTTCCGGCAGGTACGAACACCGGCTGATCACCGGTGGCATCGGCCACAATTTGCCGCAGGAAGCGCCGCTTGCCTTCGCCGAAGCGATCATCGATGTCGATCGGTTCCAGGGATAAAAATAGATAATTCAGTGTGGTGCAGAATATTGCTTATGTTTTGACGTAGCCCGAAAACCGAGACGCGCACATTTGCACTGCGAGGCAGGATCGCACCCCCGATCCTGCCTTTTTGCGTGCGCGTGAGGCGCATGGAATGCAGGCCACCGGCCGGCGCCGCATTCGTATCGGACTGTATCAGCGCTTACGCGACCGCGAAGTTTCATACATTTCCGTCCTTGCGAGAAACATCCCATACACGCGGCGCGCGCTTCATGGCTTTCGACAGCAGCAAGGGCAATTGGGCCCGGCTTCACCATCCTGTCGAAAGGACCAAGACCATGAGCGACACTGAAAAGGTACTGTACACCGGCAAGACCCACACGACCGGTGGCCGCGAGGGCGCATCGCGCAGCAATGATGGGCGCCTGGACATCCAGCTTTCCTCACCCGGCAGCAGCCGTCCGGGCACGAACCCGGAGCAGCTCTTTGCCGCCGGCTGGTCGGCCTGCTTCATCGGCGCCATCGGGCTGGCTGCGGCACAGCACAAGATCGCCCTGCCGGCCGACACTGCGGTCGACGCGGAAGTCGACCTGCGCAATCGTGACGGCGGATACTTCCTGCAGGCGCGTCTGAACGTCAGCCTGCCAGGGATCGATCGCGATGTGGCCGAACGCCTGGTCGCGGCAGCTCACCAGACCTGCCCCTATTCCAAGGCGACCCACGGCAACATCGACGTCACGATCAGCATCGCCTGAAGGCAGCGACGCGACGGCTTTCAGCCGGCGCTACGCAAAGATCGAAGCGGCGGCCGTCTCGGCCGCCGCTTTTGGCTGCTGCGTCACTCATGATGCTCAGTTGTTACATCATAAAATTCAGGCAAACTTCTGTGAAGAAGACGTTTTGTCGGCGTGCATTTCAGTCTGGAAGTTGCCGAAGAACGAGTTCCCCCACAAGCCCGCCGCCCTCGCGATTTCGCAACGACAGTGTGCCGTTGATCGATGTTGCGAGCTGCTGGGCGATGGCAAGGCCAAGGCCGGTTCCGCCGGTGTCGCGATTGCGGGACTCTTCCAGGCGGAAGAATGGCTTCAGCACTGCGTCCAACTGATCCACGGGGATACCGGGTCCGCGGTCTGCGACGGTGATGACCACTGTGCCATCGGGATGCCGTCGTTCCTCGATCTCGGCGCTGCCACCGTATTTGAGGGCGTTGTCGACCAGGTTGGTCAGAATGCGCTTGAGCGCCTGCGGCCGGGTCGTGATCGTTCCAGCATCGACGTCAATCACCGTCACGGGTCTGCCGGTATCCTGATAGTCGTAGGCAAGGCTCTCGATGAACGACGAGAGGTCCACCTTGGTGGACTTCTCGACATTGCCGTGGGCGCTGCGCGCATAGGCGACGCCTTCCTTGACCAGGCTCTCGATCTGGCCAAGATCCTGGATCAGTTTTTCACGGTCGGCGAAATCCTCTGCCATCTCCGCACGCAATTTCATGCGCGTGATCGGCGTCTGCAGATCGTGCGAAATGGCGGCGAGGATCTGCACGCGTTCCTCGAGATATTGCGCGATCCGGTCACGCATCGCGTTGAATGCAGTTGCCGCATAGGCAACTTCCGTCGGCCCGGTTTCGCTGAGGCGCGGGGTGTTTCGGTTCGGGTCGAGCGTGTCGGCGGCAGCAGCAAGGTTGACAAGCGGATGCACCGCCTGCCGCATGGCAAGCCAGCTGCAGACGAGGAGCAGCGCCAGCTGTGCTGCGAGCACGAAAGGCAACCAGTCGGCAAGCGGCATGACGCCTTTCGGATAGACGTCGATCGTCAGCGGCGCGCCATCGCTCAAGGTCAGGTGTGCCTGGAGATGCCGTTGTCCGCCCGGGATCATCTCCACCCTGACCGGATGCTCAAGGCCGGTCGCCCGCTCTATTCTGGAGGCGAGCTCGGTGGCGGCCGGGTCCAGCGCAGGGCTGCCCGGGACGCCCGGGCCGAGGATGAAGCCATAGTTGTCGCGGTCCAACAGGCCAAGGAGTGCCGCCCGCTCGCTTGCAGGCAGACGATCAAGCAAAGCGATGGAGGTGGCGATATCGTTTTCGAGCGTGTTGAACATCACGGACCGCGCGGCCGTGTAACGTTCGAAAAACAGAACGGCAAACGACATCACATGGGCGATCGTCAGGCCGGCAAGCAGGATGACAAAGAGCCGCGCCCTCAGTGTGCGCGGCCACAATCGCCAGGCACCCTTGTCCACGGTCACGGTCATTCCCGTGCCTCGACGATTTCGACCGGCACGGAAAAGACGTAGCCTTCGCTGCGCACGGTCTTGATGTAGCTGGGCTCACGGGCATCGTCGCCGAGACGCTGGCGAACGCGGCTGACCAGAAGGTCGATCGAGCGATCGAAAAGCTCCGCCTCTCGTCCCTGGGTGAGGTTGAGCAGCTGGTCGCGGTTCAGCACGCGCTGGGGATGATCGATGAACACCCGAAGCAGGCGGTACTCGGCGCCGCTGAGTGCAATCACCGTGCCGTCGGCGTCGATCAGGTGCCGCGCCGTGGTGTCGAGCTTCCACGTACCGAAACGCAGAAGCTGCCCGGCTTCCGAAATCTGCAGGTTCGGCGGCAGCATGCGGGCGCGCCTGAGGACGGCCTTGATCCGGGCAAGCAGTTCGCGGGCAGAAAACGGCTTGGCGAGGTAGTCGTCCGCGCCCATTTCGAGGCCGAGGATCCGGTCCATCTCGTCCGAGCGTGCCGTCAGCATGATGATCGGGATCGTCTTGTGCCTGCCGGCGCGCAGCTCGCGGCTGAGCACCAGACCGTCGTCGCCGGGCATCATCACGTCAAGGACGATAAGGTCGACGGTGTTGCCCTCGAGGAAAGCGCGCATTTGTCGGCCGTCGGCGACTGTGGTGGTGCGCAGCCCGTTCCTCTTCAGGTAACTCGACACAAGCTCCCGGATCTCCCGGTCGTCATCGACGATCAAGACATGGTCGACATGCTCCATCGCGCTCTCCTTGCTTACAAGTTATCGCCAGCGACCGCCACGCGGCGCTCCATCAATCGACAGACTACGAGGCTCGCGTTCGATTGGCGCTTTGCATGTGTCGTCGATGTGTTGTGAACATCCAGACTTGCGTGCGCATGTATTGCAAGCGGACGTGGATACATTTCGACACAATCTCGCGGCTTTGCGCAGCGGACATCATGTCCGATACGGGTGGCTGGAGCCCGATATCAGGAACTCGGCGGCGCTGCGTTCAACGCGGAAACAGCGACCCGATCAGCTCGGCTGCCGGGCCCCGCCAGAGTTCGCCCTTGCCGGTTCCTGCCCAGAGGGACAGAAAGTCCGGCAATCCGCCTGCGGTCGCGGCGGCGCGGATGTCGCGGGTGAATTTGTTCTGGGCCGGGAAGGGCATCACCGCCTCGGGCGCCATCTCATTCATGAACCGGTTTTCCACCCCGCGCGCAAACCGGCCGGAAAAGGCTCGCGTTGTCCGTGTCGCCCGATCAGACCCCATGAGCGCCGACCGGTAGGGCGGCGAGGTCCCTGCTTCCGCGGTCACGAGAAACGCCGTGCCCATTTGGACGGCGCTCGCACCTTTCGCAAGCGCAGCAGCGATATCGGCCGCGGTCATGATACCACCGGCCGCGATCAGCGGGACCTTCACTTTGCGACGAGTCTGTGAGAGCAGATCCTCAAGACTGATCTCGCCGTCGGCGGCGTCGGGATCGAAGATGCCGCGATGGCCCCCGGCTTCGAACCCTTGCAGGGTCACGGCATCGACGCCGCTCTCTTCCAGCGCCTGTGCCTCATCCGGCGTCGTCGCCGTGCCGATGATCAGCATGCCGCTTGCGTGGGCGGCCCGCATGTGCTCGGCCGGAAGGACGCCGAACACGAAACTCAGAACCGCGGGCCCGGCTTTCAGCACGGCTTCGAACTGTTGATCGAACGCCTCTTCGTAAGGGCCGGAAAAATCCGGCGTCGCCAGCCCGAGTTCGGCGCGATATCGGGCCGTCGCTGCTAACGCCCTTTCGATCTGCATCAGGCTGATATGTGGCGCCGGGTGCGGGATGAAGAGGTTGATGGCAAAGGGACGGTCGGTGCGCGTGCGCACATTCTCGGCGACATCGGCAATGCCCGCCGGCGTTGAATAGGCCGCGCCGATCGAGCCCAGGGCCCCGGCGGAAGACGACGCTGCCACGAGTTCCGGCGACGAGGGACCGCCGGCCATCGGGGCGACGATCAGCGGATGTTTCAAGCCAAGTTTCGCCAGGGGATCCTGCATGTTCCGGTCCTATTGCATGTTTCCTTCAATGGTACCCGATTAAACGACAAAAACATGCAGAACTTGAACCTTTTACAGCGAGCTTTGCGCGTTCGAAAAGACGCGCGGCGCTGGAGCGTTGCGTGCCATGTGTGGGCGTTGCCGAAGTTGGGTGAAAGGCGGCGGGCGCACGAGCAGGCGCGAATGGTTGCTGTGGGGGCGAATGGCTGGCACTCTCACGGTGAAGGCGAGCCGCCCTCCAGGGGAAAGACCGATGGCGCGACAACCGAACGAGCAGAATCCACCTCCCGACCCGGTCGAATTTTACGGACCTTTGCGGCTGAAGGCCGTGCTTGCCGTCTTGGCCGTCAAGCACAGGGAGCCGCCGGCGCGTCGCCAGGACGAATACACCTATGGCACCGAACTGCCGGAGGGGTTTCACCTGCCGCAATCGGTTTTGGACGACTGAGGCATGTTTCCTTCGGTCGCCGCCGCCTCATCCGGTGGTCGCGAGCATAAAGGCCATGCCGGCAAGCGCGCAGGCCAGAAGTGTTGCTATGACCGAGACCCGGAAGCGGAAGATGGCAATGCCGGCGGCAAGTGTCAGCAACAACGATGGCAGAACCAGCGAACGCGCCACGGGAATGTCGAGGGTGAGCGGACCGAGGCGCCATGTGGCCACGTCCGCAAAAAGTGTGTGCAGCCCGAACCAGACTGCGAGGTTGAGAATGACGCCGACGACGGCTGCGGTGATCGCCGACATTGCCCCGGTGAGCGCGGCATTGTCGCGCAACCGTTCGATGAAGGGCGCGCCGAGGAAGATCCAGAGAAAGCACGGCACGAAGGTCACCCAGGTCGTCAGCATTGCGCCCAAGGTCGCAGCAGCCATCGGGTTGAGTGCGCCGGGATCGCGATAGGCGCCCATGAAGCCGACGAACTGCACCACCATGATCAACGGCCCGGGCGTCGTCTCCGCCATGCCGAGCCCGTCGAGCATCTCGCCAGGCTTCAGCCAGCCGTAGTGCTGGACGGCTTCCTGGGCGACATAGGCAAGCACCGCATAGGCGCCGCCGAAGGTGACCACGGCCATCTGGCTGAAAAACAGTGCGATCTGGCTGAAGACATTGTCCCAGCCAAAGACGGTGACCAGCAGCGCGAGTGGCACGAGCCATAATGCAAGCAGGACGCAGGAGATCTTCAGAGACCACGCAAGATTAGGACGGGCATGGATCGGTATTTGCTCGCCGAGAGCCGAATCTTCGTCCCTAAGGATCGGTCCCGTACCGCCCTTATGACCGCCGCCGATGCGAAACAGCGGCGAGCCGGAACGGGCGCCGATGTAGCCGAGCAGGCCCGCCGAAAGGATGATCAGCGGAAAAGGGATACGGAAGAAAAAGATCGCGACGAAGGCGGCAGCGGCAGTGCCGATCATCGCCCTGTTTTTCAGCGCCCGGCTGCCGATGCGGAAGACGGCCTGAACGACCACCGCGAGCACGGCGGCCTTCAGGCCGAAGAACAGGCCTTCGACCGCGGTCAGGTCGCCGAGGGCGACGTAGACGTAGCTGAGCCCCAATATCGCAAGGAACCCCGGCAGAACGAAAAGCATGCCGGCGACAAGGCCACCGGCGGTGCGATGCAGCAACCAGCCGATATAGATGGCGAGCTGCTGCGCCTCGGGGCCGGGCAAGAGCATGCAGTAGTTGAGGGCATGCAGGAAACGGTGCTCGCCGATCCAGCGCTTCTCGTCGACGAGGATGCGGTGCATGACGGCGATCTGCCCGGCCGGGCCGCCGAAACTCAAGGCCGCGATCCGCGCCCAGACCCGCACCGCTTCGCCAAACGGAATGCCGTGGCTCTCCTGACGGCGCGCCGTGTCCGGCGCGGCCTTGTCCGCGATATCGGTCATCTCAGGCGTCCTTTTTCGGCGAGGGCCAGTTGTGGGTCTCGCTCGTCGCGTCGCGGCACCAGCGATAGAAGGCGTCGTAGATCAGCATGCCCGCTTCCAATTGTTCCAGGTCGTCGGCAAACATGCGCGACAGACCGAGTGATGCGGCGAGCAGGCCGGCTGCCTCCGGCACAAGGTCGAGACGGGCTGTGTCGGCCGCCCGCACGACCGTGGCAAGGCGCATCAACGGCTCGGTGGCCAGGCCGAATTCTTCAATCATGACGTCGAAGGTGCAGAGCTCGCCTCGGTGACTGAAGCGGATGGGCGCATCGATGTCGAAGGGCGTCGCCTGAAAGCGTTGGCCGACCAGTTCGACTTCAGCGGGCGCGACAAACAGGAAGACGGCGTTCGGATCGACAAAGCGACGGATCAGCCAGGGACAGGCGATGCGGTCGACTTTCGGTCGCGCTCGCGTGACCCAGAGGGTATGCCCGGCAGAGCCGCGATCCGGAATTGCCGAGGCCGGAACCACCGGGCAGGCGGCCCTTGTCCACGCTTCGAAACCGCCGTCGAGCACGTCGGCGGCGATGCCTGCATGCCGAAGCCAGGCGGCAACGCCATGACTGAGCTTCCTGCCCTGCTGGCAGATGATCACCGCCGAGGTCTTGCCGGCCGATGACTGGCCGACCGATGTCTTTCCGGTCGAAGTCTGGTCGACCGTCGCCATCCAGTCCTGCACCTTGCGATAGTCACGCCGCTGGGAGCCCGGAACCAGGCGCGGATCGGCGGCGAAATCATCGTCGACCCGCACATCGATCAGCGCCGGGCAGTTCGGGGTGCCGATCAGGCGTGCAAGCTTTTCAGGGGAAATCTCAAGATATGACGACATGACGCGTCCTCCGGATGAGCGGTTCTATGGACGCGATGCTTCGGCTGGCGCCTCATGGGGTGATCGCACCCCCATGCGCGAAGTTTGCCGCCGTTCGGCGCGAGCTGTCAAGCCAGGGGATCGGTAGCGACTTTTGCTGGGCAGACGGTGCCCGCACGGAGGCGTGACCAACGGCCTGTTACTGCGGTATTGTTACAGGCGTTTGGCGGCATGGCCACAGTTTGAGCACGCGACCTGAGTGCCGAAGGTCACACTCAGGTCGCACTCTGGTCGCCGGGGCGGTAGGTTCGGGTTATTGGCCGGCCCCCTTGGCAGCCGTCTCGATCACATCGGCGACCTCTTCGGCCCGCGAGGCAAAGACGGCATGGCTTGCCTTGATTTCTGTCACCTGGCTGCCGGCCCGTTTTGCCATGCTTCGCTCGAGGTCCGGATTGATGGCGCGATCTTCTGTCGCGACGATCGCCCAGCTCTTTTTCGCGCGCCAGGCGGGCTTGCCGATCTTGGCAGTGAAGACCTCCTTGGCGGCGAAGACCTGCGTTCTCGAAGCAAAGTCCGCATCCGCTTTCGGAAGATCAGCGGCGAAATCGGCCGCAAACGCCTGCGGATCGAAGTAGAGGTACTTGCCGTCCGCAGTTTCCTTGATGCTCTTGGCCGCCGGCGGCTGGGAGCCGGCAAGCGTTGCGATGTCTTCGCCCTTGTCTGGCTGAAACGCCGCGACATAGACCAGACCCTCGACGTTCCTGTGATGGCCGGCCTCGCTGATTACCATGCCGCCGTAACTGTGCCCGACAAGCAGTGTCGGCCCGTCCTCAAGATCGAGAACACGGTTCGTCGCGGCGATATCGTCGGCAAGCGACGTCAGCGGTTCCTGGACGACGGTTACGTTGAAGCCGCGGCGCTCAAGGATGTCGCTCGCCTCGCGCCAGCCGGAGCCGTCGGCAAAGGCGCCGTGCACGATAACGATGTTCTTGATGTCGGCCGCCTCGGCGGCGAAGGCGACGACGCTTGTCGCAAAGGCAAGGGCGATGGTCTGGAGGATGCGGCGGTTCATGCGATCGTTCCTTCTTCGGTTCGTGAGGCAACGATTGCAGATTGAGCGGACCATATATCCCGGATGTGTCCGGCTTCGCGCCGATATGTACCGCATTGTAGCGGCAAGTGGAAAAACCTCGAACGTCGGCCGCTGCGGACAAGCCAAGCTCCGCGACGCCGCCTTAAGACGTGCCGTAAATCTGTCCCTGTGCGCAGCTGGATGGCCGACGTGAGGGTGTCAGGCTTCGACCAGGATCACGAGCGACGACGGCACGACGCCGTCAAAGGCCATGGCGTCGGCGGCAGCCTGGCTCTGCATCGCCTTCGACAAGGCTGAGAGGTCCGGAACGTCCATCAGGACGCCGACGCGGGTCGGATCCTCCGGGTCGACGAAGGTGCGGATGTTGGTGACGCCGAGAGCACCGAACAGCTCCTTGCGTTTCGGGGATTTCAGCCAGTGGTCCGCGCCTTTCGCGATGGTGTGATGGGCGATGATGGTCGGCATGACGTCCTCCTTTGCTATATGCGGGGCTGTGAGCGGGCACCGGTTCTGTCGCAACTTTTCCGGTGGAGCCGCGTTCTCCAGCGAACGACCTGACGGCGGCGGTGTCAATTCACCCGTCGGAGCTACCCGGGTGGAGGTCAGGTTCAACATGGGTTGTTTGGAGGCGTATCGTCATGCCGAAGTTCATCACAATCGGATACGGAGATCGCGCCGGTTACGAGCGAACGGCGCCAGCCCTTCGCGATGCGGCGCACGCGCAGGATCGGGCGCTTCTGAAGCGTGGAACGCTGATGGGCATTGCGGGTGCACCGGTCCAGGTGCGCAACGCCGACGCGGCGGGCACCGAAACGAAAGCCGGTCCGTTCATGTCATCGTCGCTGCCAGTTGCCGGCTTCGCGGTGATCGAGGCCGCCGATCTGGCGGAGGCGATCGAACTGGTTTCGCGCACGCCGTGTGCCGTGGCCCACGGCGTCGTCGAAGTCTGGCCGCTCGAAATCTCCTGAGTTCGACCTTGGACGTTATGCCCCTTAAAGCTGAACGGCGAGCTGGGTTTCCGGCGCTTCCATGGCCTGCGCCTCGGACGTTTCAACTGCGCTGGCGGTCTTGGCCGCGGTCAGCCGCTGTGCTTCTCTGAACAGCTTCCACTTTGTCGGCCTGAAGGCGATGCGGCTGTGTTCTCCGGCATTGGCGCGTTCTGGCGGCAGTTCGATCTCGACATGGGGATGGTTGCGGCCGAGCTCGAGCTCGAGATGGCGGGTGCCGGCGACGCGGCGGCTGGCG
>NZ_DASYGZ010000034.1:0-6632 GCF_035999135.1 Ensifer sp. | reverse complement strand
TCTTTCCTTTCCATAGAACAGAACAGGCACTTTCGATTCGAACAAAGATCGAACCGTCCATGAATGTAGGCATCAAACGGTAGCGGTTTCAAGACAGCAGAAGTGAATCACAGGAATTCACGTCGGCTTTCCCGCCCTGAGCGCGGTCGAGCTCATCGACGAGCGGGGCCCGTGAATGAAGGTCCAGGCGGGGGCTTGGTAGAACGCCAGGCGCCGCGCATCGCT
Organism: Ensifer sp.; assembly: GCF_035999135.1. GTDB lineage: Bacteria > Pseudomonadota > Alphaproteobacteria > Rhizobiales > Rhizobiaceae > Ensifer. The sequence continues at coordinate 6,407 of NZ_DASYGZ010000034.1, read as the reverse complement.
TTCGTCGATGCGGGCATAGTCGAAGGTCTTGGCCATGCGCGAGGAGAGATAGGCAAGCGTCGAGCCCGGCCGGTCGATGACCGCGATCGGGAAGGTGCGCGCGATCTTCTGCCAGTTCTGCCAGCGGTGGAAGCCCTTGAGGTTGTCGGCGCCCATGATCCAGACGAAGCGGATATTGCGGTTGCGGGCCTGCACCCGCTCAAGCGTCCGGGCGGTGTAGCTCTGGCCAAGCGCCTGCTCGAAGGCGGTCACCTTGATGCGCGGATCGGGCGCGATTTCCTCGCTCATGGCGATGCGATCGGCAAGCGGCGCAAGGTTGTTGCGGTCCTTCAGCGGATTACCGGGGGTCACCATCCACCACAGCTGGTCCAGTCCGAGGCGTTGGATCGCGGTATCGGCGACGAGCACATGGCCCTCGTGCGGCGGATTGAAGGATCCGCCGAAAAGGCCGACCACCATGCCGTCTTCGACATGGGGCATGCGCAGGTAGCGGGCGTTGACCTTGCCCGCCGTCACCTCAGGGCCTGACCTGTCCAGCACCACGCACCCGATATTTGAAGGAGGTCAGTTGCTCGACGCCAACAGGGCCGCGCGCATGCATCTTGCCGGTGGCAATGCCGATCTCGCCGCCCATGCCGAATTCGCCGCCATCGGCAAACTGGGTCGAAGCGTTGTGCAGGAGGATCGCCGAATCGATCTCCGAAAAGAAGCGTTCGACCACATCAGGATCCTCGGCGATCACGGCTTCCGTATGGGCTGACGACCAGGTGGCGATATGCTCGATCGCGCCCGAGATGCCGTCGACCAGCTTCACGGAAATGATCGCATCGAGATATTCGGTCGCCCAGTCCTCGTCCCTGGCGGCTTTCAGGCCGTCGACCGTTCCGGCAAGCTCGTCCGTCACGCGCACTTCGCAGCCGGCCGAAAGCAGGGCGCTCAACAGCGGCTTTGCCAGGCGTGTAGCGTCACTGCGGTCGATCAGCAGCGTCTCGGCAGCACCGCAGATGCCGGTGCGGCGCATCTTGGCGTTGACGACGATCTTTTCCGCCATGGCAAGATCGGCAGAGGCGTCGACATAGATGTGGCAGAGGCCCTCGAGATGGGCAAAGACCGGCACGCGCGCCTCGTTCTGGACGCGGGCGACGAGGCTCTTGCCGCCCCGTGGCACGATCACGTCGATCGTGCCACCAAGGCCGGAAAGCATGGCGCCGACGGCCGCCCGGTCGGCAACCGGCACCATCTGGATCGCATGTTCCGGCAGGCCCGCGGCCTTCAGCCCCTCGACCAGGCAGGCGTGGATCGCGCCCGAGGAATGGAAGCTGTCGGAGCCGCCGCGCAGGATGACGGCGTTGCCGGCCTTCAGGCACAGCGCGCCAGCGTCGGCCGTCACGTTGGGCCGGCTTTCATAGATCACGCCGATGACGCCGAGCGGCGTGCGGACGCGCTCGATATGCAGCCCGTTCGGGCGATCCCATTCGGCAATCACGTCGCCGACCGGATCCTTGAACTCGGCGATGGCACGGATGCCGTTCGCCATGTCGCGAATGCGGCCTTCGGTGAGTGTCAGCCGATCGATGAACGACGCGGCGACCCCGCTTTCGTGGGCGTTTTCAAGGTCGATGGCGTTGGCCGCAAGGATCGCGTCGCTACGCTCAACAATCGCATCGGCCATGGCGATGAGGGCAGCCTGCTTGCGCTCGGCGCCGGCAATGGCAAGCGGTCGGCTGGCGGCCTTGGCCCGCCGGCCGATTTCCAGCATGACGCTCTCGACGTCGTCCTTCTTCCTCACCTCGTCAAGCATGGACCTCATCCTTCCGGCTGCCGTCTAATTCGGCGCGTTTTCCGGTCATGACCAGATCGTCGCGATGGACCATCGCGGCACGGCCGGCATAGCCGAGGATCGCGGCGATCTTGGCCGATTTCTTGCCGGCGATCTGGCGGGCTTCGTCTGCGTCGTAGCCGGCAAGCCCACGGGCAATCTCGCGGCCGGACGTGCCGAGCACCGCGATGGTGTCGCCGCGGCTGAAGCTGCCGGTCACCTCCCGGACGCCCGCCGGCAACAGGCTCTTGCCGGAGCGCAGCGCCTCTTCGGCGCCGGCGTCGATGCTGAGCGTTCCGGCCGGCAGCAGCTGCCCGGCAATCCAGGTCTTGCGTGCCGTGACCGGCGAGCCCGACGGCGCGAACCAGGACGAACGGGCGCCGTTCTCGATTGCCGCCAGCGGATGGTCGGGCTTGCCCGAAGCGATGATCATGGCGCAGCCGGCGGTCGTCGCGATCTTGCCGGCGTCGATCTTGGTGCGCATGCCGCCACGCGACAGCTCGGACGCGGCACCACCCGCCATCGCCTCGATCTCCGGGGTGATCTCGGCGATCGTTTCGAGGAAGCGGGCGTCCGGGTCGAGGTGCGGCGGGGCGGTGTAGAGCCCGTCGATGTCGGACAGCAGCACCAGGAGGTCGGCGCCGACCATGGTGGCGACGCGGGCGGCGAGGCGATCATTGTCGCCATAGCGAATTTCGGTGGTTGCGACCGTGTCGTTCTCGTTGATGATCGGCACGGCGCCGAGCTTCAGCAGCTGGTTGATGGTGGCGCGGGCGTTGAGGTAGCGGCGGCGCTCTTCCGTATCGCCCAAGGTCAAGAGCACCTGGCCGGCGACGATCGCGTCGGTCGACAGGCTCTCCGACCAGGCGCGTGCGAGCGCGATCTGGCCGACGGCAGCGGCCGCCTGGCTCTCTTCGAGTTTCAGTGCGCCCGCAGGCACGTTGAGCACGGTGCGGCCGAGCGCGATCGCGCCGGAGGAGACGACCAGGACCTCGACACCCCCCGCCCTGAGGGCGGCGATGTCGGCGCACATGGCGTCGAGCCAGGCCTTCTTCAGCCCGGTCGCGCGGTCGACCAAAAGGGCCGAACCAATCTTGATGACGACCCGGCGATACTTTTGAAGCGGTTTGCGGGTCTTGGTCATGTCAGGCGTTATCCTCGCCCAAGCCTTCGCCGGCCTTGGCGGCGACGATAACGCTGCGCAGCGCCCGCAGCGCGTCGGTCATGCCCGTGCCGACGGCGGCCGAAAGCAGAAGGGGCTTTTCGCCGCAGGCCTTTGCCAGCGCCTTGGCCTTTGCCTTCAATTCGTCCTCGTCAAGAATGTCGATCTGCGACAGCGCCACGATCTGCGGCTTGTCTTCCAGGCCGCCGCCATAGGCGTCAAGCTCGTATCTCACCGTCTTGTAAGCCTTGGCCACATCCTCTTCCTGTGCCGACACCAGGTGCAGCAGCACGCGGGTGCGCTCGACATGGCCGAGGAAGCGGTCGCCGATGCCCACGCCTTCATGGGCGCCTTCAATCAGGCCCGGGATGTCGGCGATGATGAATTCGTTGCCGTCGACGGTGGCGACGCCGAGATTGGGGTGCAGCGTGGTGAAGGGGTAGTTGGCGATCTTCGGGCGGGCGCGGGTGCACGCGGCAAGGAAGGTCGACTTGCCGGCGTTCGGCAGGCCGACGAGACCGGCGTCGGCAATCAGCTTCAGCCGCAGCCAAAGGGTCTTTTCGTCGCCTTCAAGGCCCGGATTGGCCCAGTTCGGCGCCTGGTTGGTCGACGAGCGGAAATGCGCGTTGCCGAAGCCGCCATTGCCGCCGGCGGCCAGCCGGTAGCGCTGGCCCTCGGCCACCATGTCGACGATCAGCGTCTCGTTGTCTTCCTCGAAGATCTGCGTGCCGACCGGCACTTTCAGCGTCACGTCGCCGCCACCGGCGCCGGTGCGGTTGCGGCCCATGCCGTGCTGGCCGGTCTTGGCCTTGAAATGCTGCTGGTAGCGGAAGTCGATCAGGGTGTTGAGGCCGTTGACCGCCTCGACCCAGACGTCGCCGCCGCGGCCACCATCGCCGCCATCAGGGCCGCCAAATTCGATGAACTTCTCGCGCCTGAACGAGACGGCGCCTGCGCCGCCGTCGCCGGAGCGGATATAGACTTTCGTTTCGTCGAGAAATTTCATTTGGCTGCCATCTGTTTCGTTTAAGTGCACGGTCTTATTTTGCCGCCATCGATATAGGCGGTTTATTCGGAGGTCAAAGAATATCGTGCGCTTCGTCAGCTACAACATCCAATACGGCATAGGTCTTGACGGTCGTTTCGACCCCGAACGCATCGCCGCGTCGCTTCAGGGCGCCGATATCATTGCGCTTCAGGAAGTGACGCGCGGCTTTCACCGCAATGACCACGTCGATCTGGTCGCCCGGTTCGAAAAGCTGTTTCCGGGTCACTTCGCCGTTTTTCATGCGCCCTGCGACATCGACATCGGCTCGACGATCGAAGACGGCCGCGCCGTCAGCCGCCGCTTCCAGTTCGGCAACATGATCCTGTCGCGCTGGCCGATCCTCGCGACGCGGCTGATTTCCCTGCCGCGCACGCGCACCATCAGCCCGATGAACCTGCAGCGCGGCGCGACCGAAGCGTTGATCGCGACACCCGGTGGGCCGCTCCGGGTCTATTCGGTGCATCTCGATCATGTGCTGCCCGCCGAGCGCATCGCCCAGATCCGCTATCTCAAGGACCGGCTTCTCGGCTATCCGCTCGAAGGCGGGGCGATCACCGGGGCGGCCGACTTCGGTCTCGCCGAGCCGCCGCACCCTGAGGATTTCGTCGTCATGGGCGACTTCAACATGCAGCCGGAGAGCCCGGAATACTGCGCGATGGTCGGTTCGCGCGACGCCTTTTATGGTCGCTCGCTGCGGCTTGAAAACCCGGTCGATGCGGCGGCCCATCTCGGTCGGCTGACGCCTGAAAGCTATAGTTGGATCCATCCCGAAAACCCCGAAAAGCGCATGAACCTCGACTATTGTTTCTTGAGCGCCGGCCTCGTTCCGCGGCTTGAGGATGCCTGGACGGACTATGAGGCCAAGGGCTCCGACCACTTGCCTGTTGGCTTCACGCTTGCCTGAACAAATCCCCCCGCAAAGGCGATCCTTGCGGGGGGATTGAATTCAATGCGGGCGGCGAAGGTCCGCGGCCGTCAGCTGCGTCTCGATATGCGCGACCATGGCGTTGCGGGCGAGCGCATAGACCTGAGAGCATCCGGTGACCTTGAAGCCGATCTTCTCCTGCACCTTCAGCGATCCCGGATTGTCGGCAAAGACGCCGGAATGCAGGGTCGTATCGGGCATGCGGCGGAAGAAGCGTTCGACCGCCGCGTAAGCCGCTTCAGAAGCGTAACCCTTGCCCCAGTAGAAGCGGTTCAGCCAGTAGCCGACATGCCATTGGCCGTGCCTGAGCTCGATGCCGACGCAGCCGATATGGACATCGTCGCCGGTGGTGAGAGCGAGTGTCCAGTCGGGCGTCAGTCCCGAAGTCAGCCGCGCCAACCAATCGCACGCATCCTGCAGGTCATAGGGTGCCGGCACGCGTGCCAGCATGCGCGCGACCTGAAAATCGCTGAGCGACTGGGCGATCGCCTCGGCATCGCTCAGCCGGTGCGGGCGCAGCACCAGGCGCTTCGTCTCGATGACCGGGCAGGGGCCGGGACCGGGGCGGGCGACGACCCGCTGGCGTTCGGAAACGAGCGCGTTCATCGCATGCCTCCCCAGCTTCTCAAGGAGACCCAGGTCTTCCGGTCCAGCCGGTACCACTCGACGGCGATCGAGCTGCCGAGCGCCAGGCTGCCGACCATGCCGCTTCCCTGGAACTGGAAGCCGCACTTCTGGATGACCCTTCGGGACGCGAGGTTCATGACCCTGCAGCGCGCATCGATCTGGTCGATGTCGCGGGTGCGGAACGCCATGTCGGTCAGGACCTGGGCCGCCTCGGTGGCGTAGCCCTGGTTCCAGTAGGGTTCGCCCAGCCAGTAGCCGAGTTCCGCCGTCTTGCCGTCCGGATGCGGTTCGATACCGCAGCAACCGAGAAATGCGCCATTGTCCGCTTTGGTAATCGCGTAGACGCACTTGCCAATCGTGCCGGCTTTCGCGCGTCGCACGAAGTCGGCGGCGTCAGCCGTCGTATACGGGTGCGGCATGCGCGAGACCATGGTCGCGACATTGGCATTGTTGGCAAGATGGGCAAGGGCGTCGATATCGTCTTCATGGGGGGCGCGCAGAACGAGCCGGGGTGACAACAATATCGGGCAATCGGTCCTTGACCGTTGGGGCCTCAGCCTTTGTTCGGGAGACCGTGATTGGTCTTCCCTCAACAGTTCGGTGTGCATGGTTCGTCCTCCAGAAACGAAAAAGGGGAGATTGGGTCTTGCCCCATCTCCCCTTTAAGTCTGGCTTGGAACCATCTGGTGCGTCAGCCGGGTCGATGAGACGCCGGCTGTTTTAGAGCGCTACCGGCTTATTCCGCTGCTTCGGCTTTCGGCATTACAGACACGTACACGCGGCCATTGGCCTTCGTACGGTAGTCAACGTTGCCAGCCGTAAGCGC
>NZ_DASYGZ010000017.1:0-3162 GCF_035999135.1 Ensifer sp. | reverse complement strand
GCTCCGACAGTCCTGCCACTGAAACGCCTCTGGCATGATTCCCTAACCGCCGTGTCATCTCGCCATTTCTTATTCGGAAATGGTGATTCCCAGAATTTTCGATCCCGTCAAGCATTTCCGCTGAAAAACCGGCTGATTCGGCAAAAATCACCGTTCCTGACGCTTTTTGGGGTTTATCAGCTTCCGCTGAACATGTAGGCGCTGCCCGCCAAAAGACAAGGGCGCCCACGATTTAATCGGCAAGGTGTCGTTGTGCCACAATCGCACCGCAACCAGAACGAATTCTCCTGCCTGCGCCTAGACCGGACGGCAGTTGCAATGTCGCAACGGCGGTGACACCGACAAGCCCTCTCGCTACAGGACCGGCGCGCAAAACAATTTCTCGAAAACGTCAATCCGGTGGGAAAATGGCAAAACTGTTCCGGCTTTTTGCTTGCGCCCGACCCGACCGCGGACGACCTTCGCGCCACAGATAGGAGGCGCCACGATGCACATCAAGGAAACCGACGCCATGCGCGTTCTGTCCGTCGCGCGGCAGCTCACCATTCCTCAGGTCAAAACCGAGAGCGCGGTGCTGGCACCTGCTATCGAAGCGGAGATGGACCGCGCCGGACTGAAACCGGCTGGCCCGTGGATCTTCATCGCGCAGAACCTGCCAAAGGACGCAAAGACGCCTTTCGACTGGCGCATCTGCCGCCCGGTCACCGGTGGTGACGATTATCGCGGCAACCTCGATCTGATCGAGCTGGAGCCCGTCATGGTGGCATCAGCCCGGCATCAGGGGCCGATGCGCAGCCTCTTCACCCAGGGCTACGCACCGCTCATCACTGCAATCGAGATGTCCAGGCACAATTTCTCCGGCGAAAGCCGCGAGATCTACCATCGCTGGGCGGGCCAAGGCGCCCGCTATCACGAAATCGAAATCCAGTTCGGCCTTGCCAACTGAGCCTGCATGCAGGCTCAGTACCTCACCAGTCCATGACGACCTTTCCGGAATTGCCGGATCGCATGGCCTGAAATCCGTCGCGGAACTCGTCGATGGTGATGCGGTGGGTGATGACGGGAGCAAGGTCGAGGCCGCCTTGCACGAAGGCGATCATCTTGTACCAGGTCTCGAACATCTCGCGGCCGTAGATGCCCTTGAGGTTGAGCATCTTGAAGATCACCTTGTTCCAGTCGATCTCGAAGCCGGCCGGCGCAATGCCGAGGATGGCGATCTTGCCGCCATTGTTCATCTTGTCGATCATGTCGCGGAAGGCGGGCGCCGCGCCGGACATTTCCAGACCGACGTCGAAACCCTCGGTCATGCCGATCGCCTTCATCACGTCGGCGAGGTTCTCCTTCGACGCGTCGACGACGTGGTCGATGCCGACGCTTTTGGCCAGCGCCAGGCGGGTCGGGTTGATGTCGGTGATCACCACCTTGCGCGCGCCCGAACGCTTGGCGACCATCGCCCCCATGATGCCGATCGGGCCGGCGCCGGTGACAAGCACGTCCTCGCCGACGAGATCGAAGGAAAGGGCGGTGTGCACGGCATTGCCGAACGGATCGAAGATCGCCGCGACCTCATCGGGCACATCGTCCGGGATCGGCACGACGTTGTATTCGGGCAGGCAGACGAACTCGCCGAACGAGCCCGGCCGGTTGACGCCGACGCCAAGCGTGTTGCGGCAGAGATGTCCCCGGCCGGCGCGGCAGTTGCGGCACTTGCCACAGACGATATGCCCCTCGCCCGAGACGCGCTCGCCGACATGGTACTTGGTGACGGCCGAGCCGACCTCGGCGATCTCGCCCATGAACTCGTGGCCGACGACCATCGGCACCGGAATGGTCTTTTGCGCCCACTGGTCCCAGTTCCAGATGTGCACGTCCGTGCCGCAGATCGCCGATTTCTTCACCTTGATCAGCACGTCGTTCGGGCCGATCTCCGGCACCGGCACGCGCTCCATCCACAGCCCCTCTTCCGGCTTCGACTTCACCAGCGCCTTCATCATGTTCGTCATCGGTCTCTCCTCAGATCACGCCAAGCTCGCGGCCGACCTCTTCGAAGGCGGCGATCGCGCGGCGCACGTCAGTCTCGCTGTGGGCCGCCGACATCTGCGTGCGGATGCGCGCCTGGCCCTTCGGCACCACCGGAAAGGAGAAGCCGATGACATAGACGCCCTTCTTGAGCATGCGCGCCGCCATCTCCTGGGCCAGCGCCGCGTCACCGAGCATCACCGGGATGATCGGATGGCCCTCGCCGGCGAGCGTGAAGCCGAGCTTCGACATCTCGGTTCGAAACAGATTTGCATTGGCGTAAAGCCGCGCGCGCAGGGCGTCGCCGTTGTCGATCAGGTCGAAGACCTTCAGCGAGGCGGCCGCAATCACTGGCGCCAGCGTGTTGGAGAAGAGATAGGGGCGCGAACGCTGCCGCAGCCACTCGACGACCTCGGCCTTGGCCGAGGTGTAACCGCCCGAGGCACCGCCGAGCGCCTTGCCGAGCGTGCCGGTGATGATGTCGATCCGGCCCTCGACGCCGCAATGTTCGGCCGAGCCGCGGCCGTTTTTACCGACGAAGCCGACCGCATGGCTGTCGTCGACCATGACCATGGCGCCGTATTTGTCGGCAAGGTCGCAGACCCCTTGCAGATTGGCGATGATGCCGTCCATCGAGAACACGCCGTCGGTGGCGATCAGCTTGAAGCGGCAACCTTCCGCCTTCTTCAGCTCCTCCTCCAGCGCCGCCATGTCGTTGTTGGCATAACGGAAGCGCTTGGCCTTCGACAGCCGCACGCCGTCGATGATCGAGGCGTGGTTCAAGGCGTCCGAGATGATCGCGTCCTCTTCGCCCAAGAGCGTCTCGAACAGGCCGCCATTGGCATCGAAGCACGACGAATAGAGGATCGTGTCTTCCAGCCCGAGGAACGACGAAATCCGCGCCTCCAGTTGCTTGTGCTCCTCCTGCGTGCCGCAGATGAAACGCACCGAGGCCATGCCATAGCCGTACCGGTCGAGCGCAGCCTTGCCGGCCTCGGCCAGCTCCGCATTGTCGGCCAGGCCGAGATAGTTGTTGGCGCAGAAATTGAGCACCCGCTCGCCCGAGGCGACTTCGATCTCGCCCGCCTGCTTCGAGGTGATGACACGCTCCGACTTGTAGAGCCCTGATGTCTTCAGGCCCTC
>NZ_DASYGZ010000095.1:0-6655 GCF_035999135.1 Ensifer sp. | reverse complement strand
GGGCTCGACGGGGTAAAGGCGGCGGTCATGGGGGTTCCACTCCAGCTGGAAGCCGAGCGGCGCAGGAGCCCTGCTCTTCTCGGCAATGACATGAAAGACGGGATGGCCGATGCTGCCGCGAAGCATCGATCCATCCGGTAGAAGGCGCTCGCGCGCCGGCGCGGGTTCAACGAGGAACCGAAAGAAGGCGCTGCTCGCCTCCTCGTGTCCGGACTGGCGCAGAAGCAGAAGGGGAATGCGCCCTGCCCGTGAACGGACATGCAGGCGCCGGCTTTCGCTGAGCGCAAGGGCGGAAGGGTTGCCGCGAATTTCGAGAATGACAGCGCAGAAACTCGGGACGGAAAGGGCGGCCTCGGCGATCCACAGCGCATCCTTCACGGTGCGCGGCAGGCTGAAGACTAGGCCGCGGACATCGAGCCCGTAGGCCTTCAGGCCAAGCCCATAGGGCAAGCCCGCCTCGTTGGCGGCGAGCGACTGACTGATCCAGAGAACGGGTGCTGCCGGCTCGCCCTTTTCAAGACGCGCCTTTTGGCAGAGCACGGTGAGTGCCGCGGCAAAGCCGGCAGCCGCACCCGCATCGCGTGTCTCGGCATTGCGGATCTCCGTCATGCCTTCGAGCGGCAGCCCGCCTTCGAGCAGATCGTCCAGATCCGCAACGCCGAGTGCCAGCGCCCGGCGGCCGGGCTCATCGTCCTCACGCTGACGGAAGCCGCCGGGATCGGCCGCCTTGGCGGCACGCACGACGCCCGGAAGCCGACGGTTTTCGATCCTGGCGATCGTCTCTCGAAGCGAAAGCACCGTCTCCCGCTCCACGGCTTTGTCGGCCATGACGGTCAACTCCCATCAAATGTTCATGTTATGTTCTAATAGATTCCAGAGCTTCCCAGATGAGTCAACAGCCAATTATAAGAATTTATTCCTGTCCCTGTGGTCAAGGAATTCAACACTCGAAAAACACTGGTAAAATCGCTATATGGAGGGCAACAAGGAGTGCCTATGGCCCGCATTGACCAGACCGATGATTGGCGGGAACGCCACGCACCGACGCTTACCACTTTCGAGCAGCTTGCGCTGGAGGCCTATGGCCACCTGCCGCAGGAATTCCGCCAGCTGACGACCGACCTCGTCATCGAAGTCGCCGATTTCCCGAGCGACGACGTGTTCGAGGACATGGCGCTGGAAACGCCTTTCGACCTGCTGGGCCTCTTCGAAGGGCGCGGCATCAGCGAGCGCTTCACCATGGAAACCGGCCAGTTTCCGAACCGCATCACGCTTTATCGCCGCCCGATCATCGACTATTGGGCCGAGAACGAGGAGACGCTGGGTGACATCATCACCCACGTGCTGATCCACGAGATCGGCCACCATTTCGGCCTCTCCGACGACGACATGGAGCGCATCGAGGCAAGCGTCGAGCACGTCGGCGGCTGACCACATTTGCCCCTTATCCGCAAAGTGAGGGTTTCCCCTCATCCGCGCGGTGAGGGTGGCCCCTCATCCGCCTGCCTTCTCCCCGCAAGCGGGCGACGGGACATTGCCGCACCCGCCCGAACCGCAACCACACTCTGGTTTTCACTCTGCGGTCGGCGCCCCCAAGCAAAGACCAAGTGGCCCGCCGCTCACCCTGACACCGGTGCTTGAGCGGGCTTACTGCTCCGACAGCTTGATATCCGGGGTGTAATCCTTGCCTTCGACGTCCTTCACCACCGCCTGGCCGCACTGCATGTGCTGCGTGTCGGCATTGAAGGCGTAGGTCGGCGAGCCGTGCAGGCTCCAGCCCTGGTTCAGCGCCGCCGTCACCTTGTGGCAAAACGTGGCGTCGTCGGGACCGGTCAGGAAGCGGTAGAGTTTCAAGATCTTGGCTTTCGTTTTTCGATGAGGTCCGCCTTGGCGGCGAGCGTTTTGGCCTGGTCGAGATGCAGCCGCTCGACCATCCGGCCGTTGAGGTTGATGACGCCCTTGCCGGCGTTTTCAGTGAGCGCAAAGGCGGCGATGATCGCCCGCGCCTCGTCGACGGCGATCTGCTCCACGCCGAAGCGCTCGTTCGCCGGGCCGATCTGGGCCGGATGGATCAGCATCTTGCCGTCGTAGCCCATGTCGCGGCCCTGCCGGCATTCCTCGTCGAAGGAGGCTGCGTCACGAAAATCGTTGAAGACGGCGTCGATGACGTCGAGGCCGCCGCCGCGCGCGGCCAGCAGGATCTGCATCAACCACGCAACAAGGTAGGGACGGCCGGGGCGATCGGGAACGCCGGTCTCCTTGCGCAGGTCGTTGAGACCGACGACGAAACAATCAAGCCGGCCGCCGAAGGTGCGGCCGGTCTCGGCGATCACAGGCGCATTGATGACGCCGCGCGGCGTCTCGATCATCGCCCAGAGGCGCAGCGTCTCCGGCGCATCGTTATCAGTCAGCCAGTCGGCAACCGCCTGGATATCCGCCGGGCCTTCGACCTTCGGCAGGAGAATGGCATCCGGGCCGGCGGCAAGGGCTGCTGCAAGATCCTCCTGGCCAAAGCCGGAGCCAAGCCCATTGACGCGGATGACGATCTCGCAATCCGGACGGCTCGACGTCAGGTGCCTTACCAGCGCCTGACGGGCCTCGACCTTGCGCTCGGGCGCCACCGCATCCTCGAGATCGAAGATCACGGCGTCGGTGGCAAGCTCGGCGACCTTGGCGAGCGCACGGGCGTTGTCGGCGGGTACGCAAAGCACCGAGCGGCGCAGGCGCACGGGGTGATGGTCTGTCGTTTTGCTCATGCTTCAGTTGTGCCCGCCTTTCACCCGTTCCGCAAGGCGAGGCGAACCGCCGCACCCTTTCGTGAAAGGCAGCCTCTTGCAAGTACGGCCACGAACCACCACATCGCCATCAGAAAGGTGACGATCATGCAAAGCATTCGCTCTGTTCTCTTTACGGCCGCAGCCCTGACCATCACGTTTGCGGCCTTCGTTCTGACCGCCTCGCTGGCCCTGGCGCTGGCCGGCATCGCCGCCGTCGTCGTGATCGGCAGCGCCATTGCGACCAGGCTGAACTTCAAGCCAGCCCGCGCAACCGTCCGTCCGGCCGCAGCATCTGCCGCAAACGGCCAGCGCGAAATGCGCATCTGGAACGACGGTCGCGGCACGATCATCGACCTCTGATTTCGAACTGCCGGAACTGATCCGCAAATGAGCCGATCCGCGATCGGCTCACGTCCTGTCGGACCGCAAATGCGGCGGTGAATGCGGCTCCAGAAAAATTTCCATCCCTATGTCGGATCGGGCGTTCCCCGCCCGTCCTTGAGACAGGCCAGCAACGGCCCTGGCTCCTCAAACAGGATGGAGAAATCGATGGATACCCAGACGCAGCAAACTGAAGCGCAGCAGCCCGCACCGGTCCTGAACGGCCTTCTGCCCTATCTGCAGGTCGACGGCGCCGCCAGGGCGTCCGAATTCTACCAGCGCGCCTTCGGGGCGAAGGAAGTCGGCCGGCATCCGCTCGACGAGCAGGGCCGCACGATGCACATCCACCTCTATGTCAACGGCAGTTCGCTGATGCTGGCCGACGCCTACCCGGAATACGGCCATCCGCTGGAAAAGCCGCAGGCCTTTACCCTGACGCTCACCGTCGACGACATCGAGACCTGGTGGGACCGCGCCGTTGCCGCCGGTGCCGAAGTGGTGATGCCGATCGAGGTGATGTTCTGGGGCGATCGCTACGGCCAGCTTCGCGACCCCTTCGGCGTTCTCTGGGCCATGAACAGCCCGGTGAAGGCAGGCTAAGTCCTTTCCGGCAATCGAAAAACCGGACAAAGCTTTCGTCGGGCGGGTATTTCACCCGCCCGACGACGCGTATCTGGATAGATTTTCCTTCATTTCGGCGCAAAACTCATCTAAACGCTAGCGCAACATTCTTCTGAAATCGAAGGCCTGAAGTTATGGAAAAATTCGTCAAGCTCACCGGCGTCGCAGCCCCCCTCCCCGTCGTCAACATCGACACGGACATGATCATTCCGAAGGATTACCTGAAGACGATCAAGCGCACCGGCCTTGGCAAGGGCCTTTTCGCCGAAGCCCGCTACAATGAAGACGGCTCGGTCAATCCGGATTTCGTGCTCAATAAGCCGGCCTATCAGAACGCCAGCATTCTCGTTACCGGCGACAACTTCGGCTGCGGCTCTTCGCGCGAGCATGCACCGTGGGCACTGCTCGACTTCGGCATCCGCTGCGTGATCTCCACGTCCTTTGCCGACATCTTCTACAACAACTGTTTCAAGAACGGCATCCTGCCGATCGTCGTCAGCCAGGCCGACCTCGACAAGCTGATGGACGACGCCTCGCGCGGCTCCAACGCCATCCTCTCGGTCGACCTGGAATCCCAGGAAATCACCGGCCCGGACGGCGGCTCGGTCAAGTTCGAGGTCGATGCGTTCAAGCGCCATTGCCTCTTGAACGGCCTCGACGACATCGGCCTGACGCTGGAAAAGGCGACCGCCATCGACAGCTTCGAAAAGACCGTCGGCGCCGCGCGTCCCTGGGCTTGAAGGCAGATATGGCGCGCAAGCTCATCTCCTCGGGTTCGCCCTTCGAAAAGACGGCAGGCTATTCGCGTGCCGTCGCGATGGGTGACTGGTGCTTCGTCTCCGGCACGACCGGCTACGACTACGCCACCATGACCATGCCCGAGACGGTGGAAGAGCAGGCGCGCAACTGCCTGAAGACGATCGAGGGCGCGCTGAAGGAAGCGGGCTTCTCGCTGTCCGACGTGGTGCGCAACCACTATTACGTCACCGACGCCAGCTTCGCCGACCGGGTGTTCCCGATCTTCGGCGAAGTCTTCGGCGAGATCCGCCCGGCCGCGACCATGATCGTCTGCGACCTGATCCGCCCGGAAATGCTGATCGAGATCGAGGTCACCGCCCTTCGCGGCTGAAGACTTCTCTCACTGCCTCCCTCAAATCGATTCCGATTTTGGCCAAGATGCGGTAGTCCATGGACTTCGCTTGTCAGACCTATGCTGAACCGGAAGACGCACATGCAATTCGAAGGCACCGCCGACTATATCGCCGACAAGGACCTGATGATCGCCGTCAACGCCGCGATCCGGCTGGAGCGGCCGCTGCTGGTCAAGGGCGAGCCCGGCACCGGCAAGACCGAGCTTGCCCGCCAGATCGCCTCCGCCCTTGGCCTCGAGCTGATCGAATGGAGCGTCAAGTCGACCACCAAGGCGCAGCAGGGTCTCTACGAATATGACGCCGTCTCGCGCCTGCGCGACAGCCAGCTCGGCGACGCGCGCGTCAACGAGGTCAGGAACTACATCCGCAAGGGCAAGCTCTGGCAGGCCTTCGAGGCCGACCGGCGCGTGGTGCTTCTGATCGACGAGATCGACAAGGCCGACATCGAGTTTCCGAACGATCTGTTGCAGGAACTCGACCGCATGGAATTCCATGTCTACGAGACCGGCGAGATGATCGGCGCCCGCCATCGGCCGATCGTCATCATCACCTCCAACAACGAGAAGGAGCTGCCGGACGCATTTCTGCGCCGTTGCTTCTTCCACTATATCCGCTTTCCCGACGCGGACACGCTCGCCCGCATCGTCGAGGTGCATTATCCCGGCATTCGCAAGACGCTGCTGTCGGCTGCCCTTGCCGCCTTCTACGACATCCGCCAGGTGCCGGGCCTGAAGAAGAAGCCGTCCACGTCGGAAGCGCTCGACTGGATCCGGCTGCTGGTCGCCGACGAGGTCGATCCGGCAGACTTGAGAGCCGACCCCAAGACCATGTTGCCGAAACTGCACGGCGCGCTTTTGAAGAACGAGCAGGACGTGCACCTGTTCGAGCGCCTGGCCTTCATGGCCCGCCGCGACGGATGAAACCTGACGCGCACAAGGTGCTGATCTACGCCACCTGGCGCGGCCGATTGTTGGTCTTCGACGAGCCGGACTTTCCCGAGATCGAATTGCAGGTGCCCGGCGGCACGATGGAAGCGGGTGAGAACCCGGTGCAGGCGGCTGCGCGGGAGTTTGTCGAGGAGACGGGGCTGACGCCATCGGAGGCGTTCACTCACCTCGACACGCAGGACTATTTTTTCCTGAAGGATGGCAGGACGATCTGCCATCGACGGCACTATTTTCACGTCGCGCTCACCGGAGAGCAGCAGGAAAGCTGGTTGCATCAGGAAATGACGCCCTTTGGCGGCGGTGCGCCGATCCGGTTTCGCTTCTTCTGGCTTGGCTTCGAGGAGGCTGATCGCCGGCTGGGTTATGGCATGCGGGATGCTCTAGCCCTGCTACAGACTGGCCCCTCACCCTAACCCTCTCCCCGCAGGCGGGGAGAGGGGACGAGGACGACGGCTGGCTCCAAGCCGAGACGTGCGGATAGCGAACCCGACTACCAAGATAGGCCGAACGGCCGCTGAGCTTGTGGAACGATCGGGTGCGGCAAGCCCTCTTCTCCCTGCGGGAGAAGAGGCCGGCAGGCGGATGAGAGGGCCGCCCAAACCCGCCCGAATCGTTTTTCTTGACCCCCGCGGCCCACTCGCGCTATCAAATTCCCCGTGGTGATTTGGCCGGCCGGCTTGCAGCCACGTTAAACAAGTCGCTAAAGGGCCGAGGAAAGTTGGATTTCCGAGGACCGGTCGCGATCAATCGCCGCCGGTTTTTTTGTATTGATCGAGTG
>NZ_DASYGZ010000090.1:0-4585 GCF_035999135.1 Ensifer sp. | reverse complement strand
GATTTCGATCCGCCAGAATCGCGAATCGTCCGCATTCTCATTTCATGTCTAATAAGACACAAGCAAGGCAGAACCGTCTTCTCCAAACTTTGGTTCGACGCCAAGCAGCGGCGCGGAGCGGCTGATGATGTCGCGAACCATGGGAGCGGCGTTCGAGCCGGCCGTGCGCCCGCCACCCTCGCCGGTCTTCGGCGCGTCGATGAAGGTCAGCACGATGTATTTCGGGTTGTCGATCGGGAAGGCCGCAAGGAAGGCGTTGAAGTTCTGGTCGCTGGCGTAGCGGCCGTTGACCACCTTGTCGGCCGTGCCGGTCTTGCCGCCGACGTTGAAGCCCGGCACGAGGGCGCGCTTGCCGGAGCCGGCAATGCCGTTCCAGCGCAGGAGGAAGCGCATGTCGTCGCTGGTGCTCTTCTTGACCACCGGCGTGGAGACGGCGTCGGCCTGCTCTTCGGTGCGCGGCAGGAAGGTCGGCTCGATCAGCTTGCCGCCGTTGACGAGTGCGGCGCCCGCAACCGCGGTCTGCAGCGGCGTGGTCGAGACGCCGTGGCCGAAGGAAATGGTGACCGAGTTGATCTTCTTCCATTCGCGCGGCTGGCTCGGCGTCTTCACTTCCGGCAGCTCGGTCGGCAGCTTCGAAAGCAGGCCGAGGCGCGTCAGGAATTCCTTGTGACCGGGGATGCCGACGAGATCGGCGATCTTGGCCGTGCCGATGTTCGACGAATACTGGAAGATTTCCGGAACGGTCAGCACGCGGCGCTTGCCGTGGAAGTCCTTGATGGTGAAGCCGCCGATGCGGATCGGCGCCGAGGCGTCGAAGCTGTCGTTGAGCGTCACCTTGCCGGAATCGAGCCCCATGGCGATGGTGAAGGTCTTGAAAGTGGAACCCATTTCGAACGTGCCGTTCGACATGCGGTTCATCCAGCCCTCTTCCGCCCCTTCGGCCGGCTTGTTCGGGTCGTAGTCCGGGACCGACGCCATCGCCAGCACTTCGCCGGTGTGCACGTCGAGCACGACGGCGCCGGCGGCGAGGGCCTGGTAGTTCTTCATGCCGGCGTCGATGACATCGCGCACGATGTTCTGCACGCGCACGTCGATCGACAGCTTCACCGGCTCGAGCTTGGCGTCGCTGGTCATGCCGATCGCGGCAAGGTCGGCCAGCCCCTGACTGTCGATGTAGCGCTCCATGCCGGCAACGCCGCGGTTGTCGATGTTGACGTGGCCGAGAATGTGCGCGGCGGTGTGTCCGCCGGGATAGAAGCGGCGCTTTTCCGGACGGAAGCCGACGCCGGGAATGCCGAGCGCCAGGATCTCGCTCTGCTGCTTCGGCGTCAGCTGGCGGCGCAGCCACTGGAAGCGCGATTTCGACTTCAGCTTGTTGTAGATTTCGCGGGTGTTGATGTCAGGCAGCACCGTCGCCAGCCGCTCCACCGCCTCGTCGGCATCGACGATCTTGTGCGGCTCGGCATAAAGCGACACCGTGCGGATGTCGGTTGCGAGGATTTCACCGTTGCGGTCCAGAATGTCGGGGCGCGACGCCATCAGGTTGTCGGCGCGGCCGATGCTCGACACCGTTTCGGGTGCTGCCATGCCGTATTGCACGAGGCGACCGCCGATGACGGCATAGACGATGCCGAAGCTGGCGATCACGATGGCGACGCGGTTCTTCGCCTGGTTGGTGGTCTTCTTGCGCGTGCCCTGGAAGGTGACGCTGGCGCCTGTTTCCGCCGGGCGGTTGTTGCCGCCGGCCGAGAAGTGCGCCTTGCTTTTCAGAACCATGATGCGGGAGAGAAACGACATCAGCGCGCCACCGAGCCCGTTGCGATGTTATCGGTCTTGTTGATGATCGAGGCGATGCCGTCCTTGGCCGACTTGTCCTCGGGCACCGGCAGGTCCGCCTTCAGCATCGGCAGTTCCTCGGGCCGCGCCAGCTGCGTCGAGGGTGTCGGCTGGAGCTGGAGGTCCGCACCGAAGGCGCCGACGAGCCGCTCGAGTCGGTTCGGCTGCGTCAAGAGCGCCCAGTCGGCGCGCAGCAGGTCGATCGTGTCCTCTTCCAGCTTGATCGCCACGTCGAGCTTGCGGACTTCCTCAAGCTTGTTCTCGGCGCGGTGCTTGATCGTGTAGGTCACCGTTGCAGCGGCCGTCATGACGACGATCAGAACGATATCGAACGTTCGCAGCATGTCTCGTCAGCCCCCCAGCCGTGCAAGGCTTGCCAGTTCCGGCAGATTGAAGATGGATAGATCGTTTCCCGGCGACGCGGCTTCTGTACGGATGCCGGCGCGCAGCTTGGCGGAGCGCGCGCGCGGGTTGAGGGACGCTTCTTCCTCGCTGGCCGCTACCATAGGCTTGCCAACTGGCGTGAAGGTTGCAGCCCTGGCAGAAACCATCGGCAGATGGCGCGAACCGCCGGCCTTGCCGGAGCGATCCTGGAAGAACGCCTTGACGATCCGATCCTCGAGCGAGTGGAAGGTGACGATAACCAGGCGGCCGCCGGGCTTCAGCGCCTTCTCGGCCGCAAACAGCGCCTGGGCCAACTCACCGAGTTCATCGTTGACGAAGACGCGCAACGCCTGGAAGACGCGGGTGGCCGGATGGATCTTGTCCTTGGCCTTGCGCGGCGTCACCACCTCGATCAGCCCCGCGAGATCGCGGGTCGTCTCGAACGGCTGCTCGGCGCGACGCTTCTCGATCGCGCGGGCAATGCGGCCCGACTGCTTTTCTTCGCCGAGAAAGCCGAAGATGCGGATGAGATCGGAGACCTTGGCGCGGTTGACGACATCGGCAGCCGAAACGCCCGAGGCCGACATGCGCATGTCGAGCGGCCCTTTTCTCTGGAAGGAGAAGCCGCGCTCGGCCTCGTCGATCTGCATGGAGGATACGCCGATATCGAGCACGACGCCGTCGAGCCCGCCCTCGGGCGCATGCGCCGCAAGTGCTGAAAACTGCGCGTGAATGAGCTTCAACCGGCCGCCCCATTCAGCGACCTGAGACTGACCGGCGGCGATGGCCGTCGGGTCGCGGTCGAGCGCGATCACGTCGGCACCAGCCTTCAGGATTGCGGAGCTGTAACCACCGGCACCGAACGTGCCGTCGAGGATGACCTTGCCAGGCGCCGGCTCGAGAGCGGCAAGAACTTCCGGCAAGAGAACGGGAATGTGACGAACCGGTCCGCCTTCGGCTTCAGGATTACCTCCGCCTTGATCCGTCACCATTCCCTCTCTCCATTCTATTCTGGACGCAACCCCCGTGACTTGCGCCCTTCCCGGGCCACCGCCTGGGCCTTTTGAAAGGCCTGCGGCTCCCAGAGCTGAAAATAATCGCCCCGCCCGACGAACATCACGTCGGTCGAGATACCGGTGAAGTCGCGGATGAAATCCGTCATCATCAACCGGCCTTCCGGATCGAGCTTCACGAAGACCCCGCCCCCGTGAACGAGCAGCGACATCTCGTTGGCTTCCGGGGAAAAAGGATCCTCGGCCGCCATCTGCCTCTCGAACCGATCCAGGAGCTCCGGCCCGCCGACGCTGACCGCCGGAAAGACGAAATCCTGAAAACAGTATAGCTCTCGAACGCCCCCATCCGACAGCACGGAGCGAAACGCCGAGGGGACGGACACCCGCCCCTTCGCATCGATCCGATTGGTGGCATGTGACAAGAAGCGGTTCATGACGCGAAACGGCCGCCCAGGACTGACGGGCCATAATCATCGACCCGCGAGAACACTCGATCGCACCTGCAAGACGCCCCCGCCGAACACCCAAATGCTCGCCCACCTTCCGCAGCCGGAAGGCACCGGGATCTTGCAATGACGGGCTGCGAAGCAGCCCTTGCGCAGTGCCATTATGGGATATCATGGGACCATATGGGCGTCAATGGGATTGGCTCGGAAACAGCCGTCTGGCTGATCAAATATTGATAGGTTGTTAAGTTTAACGAAGCGTTACGAACGGACCCCCATCGTGCGGGATCGGCACGACGGAACGGCTTCAAATCGTTGAAAAATCAGAATGTGAGAAAAAACGTAAAAACACCCCCACCGCAGGAGCATCGGCATGACCGGCAGGGATGAACCGACGCACCCGACTGCCGGGAAAGGCGTTGCAGCCGGGCCAGATCAAGCCCGGCTGAAGCAGCCGAAAGAGGTGATTTGCCCGCAGGATGAAGCATCGACGCCGCGTCGGCGCCGCAGGCACTCACGCTGGCACGTTTCCCATCGTTCGAACGCCGGGCCGAAGCGGCGACAGGCGACGCACGACACCTTCGAACGCACGGCGCCGCCGGAAAAAAGAGAAATCGCCAGTTGGCCTGTAAGCCGGGTTCTGTATGGCCCCATTACCCAAGGGCAACGGAACGTGGCAGCCATTCATCTGGGACTACGCTTGCACGCAGCCTCTTGCAACCCACCCGGATGACTGGCCCGGAAACAGGCTGGGCACTTGCGCGCCCGCGTCATCCCTATTCGGTCTTGCTCCCGGTGGGGTTTGCCGTGCCGTCCATGTCGCCATGTCCGCGGTGGGCTCTTACCCCACCCTTTCACCCTTACTCCGCAAGCGGAGCGGTTTGCTTTCTGTGGCACTTTCCCTGA
>NZ_DASYGZ010000089.1:0-19567 GCF_035999135.1 Ensifer sp. | reverse complement strand
CGACCCTGCGAGTGAAAATCAAGCGCTTCCTGCGCGGTGACGCTCGTCATGGTGCGATCGGTCTTGTCGGTGGCCGGCATGTTTCCTCTATCCTCCTGTGGGCGAGCCTTGCGGCGCGCCTCTTTATGGTTGTCGTCTATAATTCCTAGGGGATAGTGTGCCATCTCTTTTTTCGGAACAATCATGAATTTCGTGACAGACTATTCGACCCGTGCGGGGGAAGTTTTATCCGCAGCCGAGCTGGCGAGCGAGGAAAGCCGTTCCACCGCGACGCCGATGATGGAACAGTTTATCGAGATCAAGGCGAACAACCCGGATTCGCTGCTGTTCTACCGGATGGGCGACTTTTACGAGCTGTTCTTCCAGGACGCTGTCGAAGCCTCGCGCGCGCTCGGCATCACGCTTACAAAGCGCGGCCAGCACATGGGGCAGGAGATCCCGATGTGCGGCGTGCCGGTGCACGCCGCCGACGACTATCTGCAAAAGCTGATCGGCCTCGGCTTCCGCGTGGCCGTCTGCGAGCAGGTGGAAGACCCGGCGGAAGCCAAGAAACGCGGCAGCAAGTCGGTGGTCCGCCGCGACGTCGTGCGCCTCGTCACACCCGGCACGATCACCGAAGAAAAACTTCTCTCGCCGTCCGAGACCAATTACCTGATGGCGCTGGCGCGGATCAAAAGCGGTTCGGAGCCGGCCTATGCGCTTGCCTGGATCGACATCTCCACCGGCATCTTCCGGCTGGCCGAGACCGCCGAAAGCCGGTTGCTGGCCGATATCCTGCGCATCGAGCCGCGCGAACTGATCCTCGCCGATACGGTCTTTCACGATCCGGAACTCAGACCCGTCTTCGACGTGCTCGGCCGTGTCGCCGTGCCGCAGCCGGCCGTCCTGTTCGACAGCGCCACCGCCGAAGGGCGCATTTCCCGCTACTTCGGCGTCAAGACGCTGGACGGCTTCGGCACCTTCTCGCGCGCGGAACTCGCGGCAGCCTCGGCGGCGATCTCCTATGTCGAAAAGACCCAGCTCGCCGAGCGTCCGGCGCTTGGCACGCCCGAGCGCGAAAGCGCGGCCTCGACGCTGTTCATCGACCCGGCGACCCGCGGCAACCTCGAGCTGGTGAAGACGCTTTCCGGCGCGCGCGAAGGCACGCTTCTAAAGGCGCTCGATCGTACGGTCACGAGCGGTGGCGCGCGGCTTCTCGCCGAGCGGCTTATGTCGCCGCTGACCGATCCGGATCGTATCAACGCGCGCCTCGATTCCATCGAGATCCTTGCGCACCAACCCTCGTTCGCCGGCGACCTGCGCGATGCGTTGCGGCGCACGCCCGACATGCCGCGCGCCCTGTCGCGGCTGGCGCTTGGCCGTGGCGGACCACGCGATCTTGGCGCCATTCAGGCGGGCCTGCATGCCTCGGCATCGATTTCGCGGCTGATGGCGGCCGGCACGCTGTCGGATGAGCTGAAGGATGCGCGCGCCGCGATCGATGCGCTGCCGGCCGGCCTGCTCGGCCTGCTCGATGCGACCCTCGGCGAAGAGCTCCCGCTTCTCAAGCGCGACGGCGGTTTCCTGCGTGAGGGCGCCAGCGCCGAACTCGACGAGGTCCGCGCGCTGCGCGACCAGTCGCGCCGGGTGATCGCCGGGCTGCAGCTGCAATATTCCGAAGAGACCGGCATCAAGTCGCTGAAGATCAAGCACAACAACGTGCTCGGTTACTTCATCGAGGTGACGGCCGGCAATGCCGGCTCGATGACCGACACGGACGAGGGCCGCGCCCGCTTCATCCATCGCCAGACGATGGCGAACGCGATGCGATTCACCACCACCGCGCTTGCCGAGCTCGAAAGCAAGATCGCCAACGCCGCCGACCGCGCGCTGTCGATCGAGCTCGAGGCCTTCGACCGGATGACGACGGAGGTCGTTGCCGCAGCCGAGGTGCTGAAGGCGGCAGCGCTGGCGCTTGCGACCCTCGACGTCTCGGTCGGGCTCGCGGTCCTTGCCGAGGAGCAGGCTTATGCCCGGCCCATCGTCGACCGCTCGCGCATGTTCGCCATCGACGGCGGTCGCCATCCGGTGGTCGAACAGGCACTGAAGCGCCAGGCATCGAATGCCTTCGTCGCCAATGGCTGCGATCTGTCGCCGCCCGAGGGCGAAGAGGGCGGCGCGATCTGGCTGCTCACGGGTCCGAACATGGGCGGTAAGTCGACCTTCCTCAGGCAGAACGCGCTGATCGCGATCATGGCGCAGATGGGCACCTTCGTGCCGGCGACCAGCGCCCATATCGGCATCGTCGACCGGCTCTTTTCCCGCGTCGGCGCCTCGGACGATCTCGCGCGCGGCCGCTCGACCTTCATGGTCGAAATGGTCGAGACGGCAGCGATCCTCAATCAGGCAACCGACCGCTCGCTGGTGATCCTCGACGAGATCGGCCGCGGCACGGCCACTTTCGATGGCCTTTCGATCGCCTGGGCGGCTGTCGAGCATCTGCATGAGGCGAACCGCTGCCGCGGCCTGTTCGCCACCCACTTCCACGAGCTGACCGTGCTCTCGGAAAAGCTTGCCCGTCTCTCGAACGCGACGATGCGTGTCAAGGAATGGCACGGCGACGTGATCTTCCTGCACGAGGTCGGCCCGGGTGCGGCCGACCGGTCCTACGGCATCCAGGTGGCGCGATTGGCCGGCCTGCCGGCATCGGTCGTGGCGCGGGCCAAGGACGTGCTCGCCAAGCTCGAGGACGCCGACCGCAAGAACCCGGCAAGCCAGCTGATCGACGATCTGCCACTGTTCCAGGTGGCGATCCGGCGTGAAGAGGCCAAGCCAGCCGGCAACTCAAGGGTTGACGAGGCGCTGAAGGCGCTCAACCCTGACGATATGACGCCGCGCGAGGCGCTGGATGCGCTCTACGCGCTCAAGAAGGAACTGAGCGCCCGGTAACGGGCTTTCGGTTTTTGCTGTGCATGCGTCGGTGAAAAAGGCTATACAGCGCCGCGCGCCCTTTTGAAGGGTGCGGCGATGAGCCGGTAGAAACTCGGAATGCTGCACGGTCCCGGTTCGGCCTTGATCGGATGGGAGCATGCAGGAGCGCGTGCTTCGTGCAGCAGACCACGCAACCAGTCGGACAGGACGCCCCTCGGCACTTCATGGGCAGACACGAAACCTTCTTTCCCGAAATTCTCGACGTCGCAGCGCTCCGGGCGAAATGCGACTTCATCGCTTCGGCCCATGCCGAGCAGCGCGAACCGATGCGCCAGGCGCTGCTCGCCGCCTTCAAGCAGGCAAACATTGCCGGTCGCGCCAAGGCGCGCGAATTGTTTTACGCCGATGGCGCCGGCATCCAGTGCGCCGAGCGCATTTCCTGGCTCCAGGATCAACTGATCACCGTGCTGCACGATTTCGTGCTCAACGAGATCTTTGACGCCGCCAATGCGCCGGAAGCCTCGCGCATCGCCGTGACGGCGGTCGGCGGCTATGGCCGCGGCACGCTGGCGCCGGGCTCCGACATCGATCTTCTTTTCCTGCTGCCGGTCAAGAAGGCCGTGTGGGCGGAGCCGGCGATCGAATTCATGCTCTACATCCTGTGGGATCTTGGCTTCAAGGTCGGTCACGCCACCCGCACCATCGACGAGTGCATCCGGCTTTCGCGCGCCGACATGACGATCCGCACCGCCATTCTCGAGACGCGCTATATCTGCGGCTCGCAGACGCTGTGCGCCGAACTGGAAACGCGCTTCGATCATGAGATCGTGCGCAACACGGGCCCGGATTTCATCGCCGCCAAGCTTGCCGAGCGCGACGAACGCCACCGCAAGGCCGGCGACACGCGCTATCTCGTCGAGCCGAACGTCAAGGAAGGCAAGGGCGGCCTTCGCGACCTGCACACGCTGTTCTGGATCGCCAAGTATTTCTACCGCCTGAAAGACACGGCCGATCTCGTCAAGCTCGGTGTGTTGTCGCGGCAGGAATACCAGCTGTTCCAGAAGGCCGAGGACTTCCTCTGGGCGGTGCGCTGCCACATGCATTTTTTGACCGGAAAGTCGGAAGAGCGGCTCTCCTTCGACATCCAGCGCGAGATTGCCGAAGCGCTCGGCTATCACGATCATCCGGGCCTCTCGGCGGTCGAGCGCTTCATGAAGCACTTCTTCCTGGTGGCGAAGGACGTCGGCGATCTCACCCGCATCTTCTGCGCAGCGCTCGAAGACCAGCAGGCCAAGGATGCACCGGGCATTTCTGGCCTCATCGGCCGCTTCACCCATCGCAGCCGCAAGATCGCCGGCACGCTCGATTTCGTTGACGACGGCGGCCGCATCGCGCTTGCAAGCCCCGACGTCTTCAAGCGCGACCCGGTCAACCTTCTGCGCTTCTTCCACATTGCCGATATCAATGGGCTCGAGTTTCATCCGGCAGCCCTTCGTCAGGTGACGCGGTCCTTGAGCCTGATCAAGCCGGCGCTGCGCGAGAGCGAGGAGGCGAACCGCCTCTTCCTGTCGATCCTCACCTCACGCCGCAAGCCGGAACTGATCCTCAGGCGCATGAACGAGGCGGGCGTGCTCGGCCGCTTCATCCCGGATTTCGGCAAGATCGTCTCGATGATGCAGTTCAACATGTATCATCACTACACCGTCGACGAGCACCTCCTGCGCACCGTCGATGTGCTCTCGCGCATCGAGGGCGGCATCGAGGAGGAGGCGCATCCGCTGGTCGCCAAGCTGATGCCGGGGATCGAGGAGCGCGAGGCGCTCTATGTCGCGGTCCTGCTGCACGATATCGCCAAGGGGCGTCCGGAAGACCATTCGACCGCTGGCGCCAAGGTCGCGCGCAAGCTCTGCCCGCGCTTCGGCCTGTCGCCGAAGCAGACGGAACTCGTCGCCTGGCTGATCGAGGAACACCTGCTGATGTCGATGGTCGCCCAGACCCGCGATCTCAACGACCGCAAGACCATCGTCGACTTCGCCGAGCGGGTGCAATCGCTCGACCGGCTGAAGATGCTTTTGGTGCTTACCGTCTGCGACATCCGCGCCGTCGGCCCGGGTGTGTGGAACGGCTGGAAGGGCCAGTTGCTGCGCACGCTCTACTACGAAACCGAGCTCCTGCTTTCGGGCGGGTTCTCGGAACTGTCGCGCAAGGAGCGCGCGGCGCATGCCGCCGTCATGCTCGGCGAGGCGCTGACGGACTGGTCGGAGAAGGAACGCGACGATTACGTGCGCCTGCACTACCAGCCCTATCTCCTGACGGTGGCACTGGAAGACCAGGTGCGCCATGCCCGCTTCATCCGCGAGGCGGACGCAGCAGGCAAGGCGCTGTCGACCATGGTGCGCACCCACCAGTTCCATGCGATCACCGAAATCACCGTGCTTTCGCCCGACCATCCGCGTCTGTTGACGGTGATTGCCGGGGCCTGCGCTGCGGCCGGCGCCAACATCGTTGACGCGCAGATCTTCACGACCTCGGACGGCCGCGCGCTCGATACGATCCTCGTCAACCGCGAGTTCGCCGTGGACGAGGACGAGATGCGCCGGGCGGCAAGCATCGGCAAGCTGATCGAGGACGTGCTTTCCGGCCGCAAGCGGCTGCCGGAGGTCATTGCCAGCCGGACCAAGGTGAAGAAGCGCACCCGGGCCTTCACCGTGACGCCGGAGGTGACGATCAGCAACACCCTGTCGAACAAGTTCACGGTCATCGAGGTCGAGGGGCTCGACCGCCCCGGCCTGCTCTCCGAGATCACCGCGGTGCTGTCCGATCTGTCGCTCGACATCGCCTCGGCGCACATCACCACTTTCGGCGAAAAGGTGATCGACACCTTCTACGTCACCGACCTCGTCGGCCAGAAGGTGACGAGCGAAAACCGGCAGATGAACATTGCCGCCCGCCTCAAGGCCGTGATGGCCGGCGAGAGTGACGAGGCTCGGGACCGCATGCCATCGGGCATTATCGCGCCGGCGCCGGGCGTCTCCTCCGCTCACAGAACGACAAAAGCCGAATCATGAGTCTGGTCAAGAAACTTGCAACCGTCGGCGGTGCGACGCTCGGAAGCCGGCTCTTCGGCTTCATCCGCGAAACCTTCATGGCGGCAGCGCTCGGCACCGGTCCCGTCGCCGACGCCTTCAACACCGCCTTCCGCCTGCCCAACACCTTCCGGCGCCTCTTTGCAGAGGGCGCCTTCAATTCCGCCTTCGTGCCGCTTTTCGCCAAGGAGATCGAGGCGAACGGCATGGAGGGCGCGCGGCGCTTTTCCGAGGAAGTTTTCGGCGTCCTGTTCACGGTCTTGTTGTTCCTGACGATCGCCATGGAGCTGACGATGCCCTTCATCGTCAGCACCCTGATCGCGCCCGGTTTTGCCGACGATCCGGAAAAGCTCGGCAACACCATCGTCTTTGCCGCGATCATGTTCCCCTATCTTGCCTGCATGTCGCTGGCGGCGATGATGGGGGGCATGCTCAATTCGCTGCACCGTTTCTTCGCGGCAGCGATTGCGCCGGTCTTCCTCAACATCATCCTGATCGGCGTGCTCGGCTATGCCTGGTATGCGGGCCAGGATCCGGTCGCGGTCGGTCACGCGCTCTCCTGGGGCGTCATGGTCGCAGGGCTGGTGCAGCTCGCGATCGTCTGGATTGCTGTGCGCGATGCCGGCATCAAGATCGGTCTGCGCCGGCCGAAGGTGACCGCCAATGTCCGGCGCCTGCTGGTGCTGGCGCTTCCGGCGGCGATCACCGGGGGCATCACCCAGATCAATCTTTTGATCAACACCAACATCGCCTCGGCGCAGGAAGGCGCCGTGTCGTCGCTGGTCTATGCCGACCGCATCTACCAGCTGCCGCTTGGCGTCGTCGGCATCGCGGTTGCAACCGTGCTCCTGCCGGAACTCGCCCGGGCGCTGCGTTCCGGCAATGTCAACGAAGCCTCGAACCTGCAGAACCGCTCGGTCGAGTTCACGCTGTTCCTGACGCTGCCGGCGGCCGCCGCCTTGCTTGTCATGTCCGAGCCGATCGTCCGGCTCTTGTTCGAGCGCGGCAAGTTTTCGGCCGATTCGACCGTGATCGTCGGCCATATCCTGGCGATCTACGGCCTTGGCCTGCCGGCCTTCGTGCTGATCAAGGCCTTCATTCCCGGTTTCTTCGCCCGCGAAGACACCCGCACGCCGATGATCTTTGCCGCCATCTCGGTCGTCGTGAACGTGTCCCTGGCGCTCACCCTGTTTCCGCGGCTGGGCCCGAGCGGTATTGCCACCGCCGAGATCGTCGCTGGCTGGGTGAACGCCGTTCTGCTCTTTGCAACGCTTGTCTGGCGCGGACATTGGGGCAGCGACAGGCCCTTGCTCACGCGCATCCCCCGCCTCGTCGTCGCCGC
Source organism: Ensifer sp. (assembly GCF_035999135.1). Taxonomy (GTDB): domain Bacteria; phylum Pseudomonadota; class Alphaproteobacteria; order Rhizobiales; family Rhizobiaceae; genus Ensifer. Next base: position 12,229 of record NZ_DASYGZ010000089.1, on the reverse strand, counting down.
CGCAGGCATGGCGGCGACGCTCCATTTTGCCATTGGCTGGTTCGCGTTCGAACTGTCGTCGGCAGCCTCGCTCGTAACGCGGGCGACGACGTTGTGCGGCCTCGTCGCGGTCGCCATGGTCGTCTACTTCGCGCTTGCCTTCGGGCTCGGTGGTGCCAACCTCGGCATGATCCGCCGCAATCTCAAGCGCGGTGCGAAAGCGCCGGCTCAGGCACCGGAGGCCGGCGACTGATGCGCCAGACGATCGCACGCATTGCCCTGGTTGTGCCGGATTATGACGCCGGCATTGCCTTCTACTGCGGCAAGCTCGGCTTCGACCTCGTCGAGGACACCGTCCTCGACGCAACCAAGCGCTGGGTCGTCGTTCGCCCGAAAGGCGCGGTCGAGACGTCGCTGCTGCTCGCCAAGGCCGATGGCGAACGCCAGCAGGCGGCGATCGGCAACCAGACCGGGGGCCGCGTCGGCTTCTTCCTGTTCACCGACGATTTCGCCCGCGACCATCAGGCGATGTCGGCCGAAGGCGTCGTCTTCCTGGAGGCACCGCGCCACGAGCCTTACGGTACCGTGGCGGTCTTCACCGATCCCTTCGGCAACCAGTGGGACCTGCTGCAGCCCGCCGGTTGAGCGCGCCTTCAGCGACCTCTTGATTGCCCTTCGTTCGGCGTGCATAAGCGCTTCCGTTAGCTACATGGGCGATGATGCCCTGGGGCCCTCCACCAGCCTATTGAGGACGACATGAACGAATTCAAGCCGCTCGTATTTTCCGGCGTCCAGCCGACGGGCAATCTCCATCTCGGCAATTATCTCGGCGCGATCCGCAAGTTCGTGGCGCTGCAGGAAAACAACGACTGCATCTACTGCGTCGTCGACCTGCACTCGATCACCGCACAGCTCGTGCACGAGGACCTGAAGGGGCAGATCCGCTCGATCGCCGCAGCCTTCATCGCTTCGGGCATCGACCCGGCGAAGCATATCGTCTTCAACCAGTCGGCCGTGCCGCAGCACGCGGAACTCGCCTGGATCTTCAACTGCGTCGCCCGCATCGGCTGGATGAACCGCATGACGCAGTTCAAGGACAAGGCCGGCAAGGACCGCGAGAACGCCTCGCTGGGCCTGCTTGCCTATCCGAGCCTGATGGCGGCCGACATCCTCGTCTATCGCGCCACCCATGTGCCCGTCGGCGACGACCAGAAGCAGCACCTGGAGCTGACGCGCGACATCGCCCAGAAGTTCAACATCGACTTCATGGAGCACATTCGCAGCGCCGGGTACGGTGTGGACATGGTGGTCGGCGAGGAGCCGATTCATGCCTACTTCCCGCCGGTCGAGCCGCTGATCGGTGGCGCGACGCCGCGCGTGATGTCGCTCCGGGACGGCACGAAGAAGATGTCGAAGTCGGACCCCTCCGATCTTTCGCGCGTCAACCTGATGGACGATGCCGAGACGATCTCGAAGAAGATCCGCAAGGCCAAGACCGATCCGGACGCGCTGCCGAGCGAAGTGGAAGGGCTGAAGGGCCGGCCGGAAGCCGACAACCTCGTCGGCATCTATGCGGCGCTGTCGGACAAGACCAAGGAGCAGGTGCTTTCCGAGTTCGGCGGGCAGCAGTTCTCGGTGTTCAAGCCGGCGCTGGTCGACCTCGCGGTCGAGGTTCTGGCCCCGATCACCGCAGAGATGCGCCGCCTGATGGGCGACACCGCCCATATCGACGCCATCCTGCGGGACGGCGGCGAACGGGCGCGGGCGCGGGCGGAAAAGACGATGCGCGAAGTGCGCGAGATCATCGGCTTCCTGCAGTAATTGAAATGAATCCGGGTCTTTTGACCCGGATTCCCCTCGCTTCAGGCCCCCAAGCGGATGGCTCCGGGCACATTTCCGTGTCCTTCCCGCGAACGCGAAAATCAGACCTTGCGGCGGCTCGTCCGGGATGTATTGTTCGCCCTATGGTCTCGACCCGACTCTCTCGACTTGAAGGTCACCGCCGCAAATTCATGGCGGTGATAGACGATACCCCGGAATGCGGGCGCGCCGTGCACTATGCCGGCATGCGCGCCAAGAATTCCAATGGTGGTCTCGTCCTGCTCTACGTGATCGCCGACGGCGACTTCCAGCAATGGCTGGGGGTCGAGGAAATCATGCGCGCGGAAGCGCGCGAGGAAGCTGAGGCAACCCTTGCCAAGGTGGCGCAGTCGGTGCGCGAGCGCATCGGCATCGAGCCAGAGATCGTCATCCGCGAGGGCGCGGCGACCGAGCAGATCCATGCGGCGATCGAAGAGGACCGCGATATTGCGATCCTAGTGCTGGCCGCCGGATCGGCGAAGGAGGGCCCCGGTCCGCTGGTCTCGTCGATCGCCGGCAAGGCTGCGGCCTTTCCGATCCCCGTCACGGTCATACCTGACATGCTGACGGATGAGGAGATCGACGCGCTCAGCTGACCTGCGTCGCTATGCGCTCTTGCGAGCCGGGGGCCGTGCCCCTATATTCTTTTGAATAATTCTAAAGAGCTGGGCGATATGTCGCTCCCGGCGAAACGGAGACGGACATGTTCATTCAGACCGAAGCCACGCCGAACCCGGCGACGCTGAAGTTTTTGCCGGGCAAGGTTGTTCTGGAAAGCGGCACGGCCGAGTTCCGCGACGAGGAAGAAGCCCGCGCCGGATCGCCGCTCGCGGCACGGCTGTTTTCGATCCCGGGCGTCACAGGCGTCTATTTCGGCTACGATTTCATCACCGTCAGCAAGGAAAGCCAGGAATGGCAGCACCTGAAGCCGGCGATCCTCGGTTCGATCATGGAACATTTCATGTCGGGCCAGCCGATCATGGCCGGCAGTGGCCGCGCAGAGCAGGCTGACGAGGAAGACGAGTTCTTCGACGAGGGTGACGAAACGATCGTCGCCACCATCAAGGAGCTCCTGGAAACCCGGGTTCGCCCCGCCGTCGCCCAGGATGGCGGCGACATCACCTTCCGCGGCTTCAAGGACGGGACGGTGTTCCTCAACATGAAGGGCGCCTGCTCCGGCTGCCCGTCGTCGACCGCGACGCTGAAACACGGCGTGCAGAACCTGCTGCGCCACTTCGTGCCCGAAGTGGAAGCGGTCGAGGCTGTCTGATATTGCGCGCCGTCGCCGGCGCGTAGCGTTTAGCGTATCGACTTTGCCGCAAAGCCAAACGGCTTTGCGGTTTGTGGCGTCCTGAGAAGATCACAGCGTTGAAATGATTGTACTTGCGCTCGACACGTCCGGTTCCGGCTGCTCCGCTGCCGTCTATGACAGCGAGACGGCTGCCGTGCTCGGCCGCTCCGGCGCCGATCTCGGCAAGGGGCATGCCGAGCGCCTGATGGAATTTGTCGACGAGGCACTGGCGGCAAGCAGCCGTACGCTTGCCGATATCGACCGCATCGCCGTCACCGTCGGTCCGGGCTCGTTCACCGGCATTCGCGTCGGCGTGGCAGCGGCGCGTGGGCTGGCTCTGGCGCTCGGAAAGGCCGCCGTCGGCGTCTCGACGCTTGCCGTGCTGGCCGAGGGACTGCGCGCCATCACGCCCGGAAAAGCCGTTCTTGCCGCCATCGATGCGAAGCGCGACGAAGTCTACGTCCAGGCCTTCGATGCGGCCGGTCATCCACTCGCCGATCCGCAAGCCCTGGCCGCCGAGACGGCGCGCGAGCGCTTCGCCGATTTTGACGGCATCATCGGTGGCTCCGGCGCGCATCTCGTCGCCACGGATATGCCCGCCAACCCGTCCGAGCTCATCGACGTCGCGGCGCTTGCACGGCTGGGCGCCGTTGCTGATCCAGCTTCGGCCAAGCCGAAGCCGCTATATCTCCGAGGCCCCGACGCCAAGCCGCAGGCGGGCTTCGCGATTGCCCGAGCATAGACCGAGATGAGCTTTACCGACTACTTCACCCGCCGCACCGAGTTCGACATTTTCCCACTGGAAGAGGCCGATCTGCTGGCCGCGGCGGCCCTGCACCGCCAGCGCTTTGCGAGCCCGTGGACGGATGGAGAAATCCATGCGCTTCTCGTCCAGGACACGGTCTTCGGTTTCGTTGCCCGGCAGACGAACGGGTCGTTCCGTCCGGCCTTCGGCGGCTTCGTTCTGTCGCGGGCGGTGGCCGGTGAGGCCGAAATCCTCACAGTGGGGGTCGATCCGCGTTATGCCCGTTCGGGCCTCGGTTGGCGGCTGATGCAGGCGGCCATGCGCGAGGCCCTGGTGAAGGGCTCTGAGGCGCTGTTTCTCGAAGTGGACGAGACCAACCAGCCGGCGATCGGGCTTTACCGCAAGCTCGGCTTCAACAAGGTCGGCGAACGCCGCGCCTATTACCAGGACAAGGCCGGCCAGCGAACGGCCGCGCTTGTCATGCGTCTCGATCTTCGCTAGTCGGAAGCGCGGACGAGCGCGACTTTCCGCGGGCATTTCGCCCTCGCTTTCAGTACAGGTCGCGCGCAGGAACGTGTCTCCCAGATGATCAACTGGCTACGGATTGCGATCTTCGCGGCGCTTCTGGCGCTGGTTTCGCTCGTGCTGATGCCGATCCAGATCGTCTGCCTTTGGCTCGGGCTGAAACTTCGCCGCCGCCTGCCGCGATACTGGCACCGGCTCGCCTGCTATCTTCTTGGCATTAAGGTCCGGGTGCATGGGGAGGTTGAGCGCCGACGGCCCTTGCTGATCTGCGCAAACCACGCGTCCTGGAAGGACATCCTGGTGCTTTCCTCGGTTGCCGATGTCGTCTTCGTCGCCAAATCCGAAGTGAAGAGCTGGCCGGTTTTCGGCCCTCTTGCCCGATTGCAGGCGTCGATCTTCGTCGAGCGCGAGCAGAAGCGCGCGACCGGCAAGCAGGTCAGCGAAATCGGCGACCGCATGGCTTCAGGCGAGATCGTCGTCTTGTTTCCCGAGGGAACGACCTCGGACGGCAACCGCCTGTTGGAAATCAAGACGTCTCTTTTCGGCGCCGCCGCCTCCGCCGTGCCGCATTCACCGACCGGGCTCGTGCATGTGCAGCCGGTCGCGATCTCCTATACCGGCATCCACGGCATGCCGATGGGGCGCTTCAACCGGCCGATCGCCGCGTGGCCGGGTGATACGGAGCTGGTGCCGCACCTGCTCGGCATCCTGCGCGAAGGGGCGATCGAGGTCGACGTCGATTTCGGCGAAGCCATCGACTACGACCGCCACACCAACCGCAAGGAAGTCAGCCGCAAGGTCGAACAGCGCATCCGCAGCATGCTGTCGGATCGCTTGCGCGGCCGCACGTAGTGCTTCGCCGCCAAAGGGCCCCTTTGCCGAAAATACTTCAACTTCGGGCCGCTTTGCACTAAAGAACCCGGCATGACCCAGGAAACTGCCCTTCTGTCGATAGCGCCCGCTGCGGGCGACGAACGCGCTCCGGCCCGCAAGGTCTTCGTCAAGACCTATGGCTGTCAGATGAACGTCTATGATTCCGACCGCATGTCGGACGCCCTGTCGCGCGACGGCTATGTCTCGACGGACGTGCTTGAGGATGCCGACTTCGTGCTGCTCAACACCTGTCATATCCGCGAGAAGGCGGCGGAGAAGGTCTATTCCGAACTCGGCCGTCTGCGCGATCTGAAGAAGGAAAAGGCCAAGGAAGGCCGCGAAATGGTGATCGGCGTTGCCGGCTGCGTTGCGCAGGCCGAGGGCAACGAGATCCTGAGACGCGCGCCGGCCGTCGACCTGGTGATCGGCCCGACCACCTATCATCGTTTGCCCGAAGCGTTGAGGCGGGCGCGCAACGGCGAGCGCGTCGTCCAGACGGACTACGCCGTCGAAGACAAGTTCGAGCATCTGCCGGCGCCCGAAAAGGCAAGGACCCGCCAGCGTGGCGTCACCGCGTTCCTGACAGTTCAGGAAGGCTGCGACAAGTTCTGCACCTTCTGCGTCGTGCCCTATACCCGCGGCTCGGAAGTGTCGCGCCCGGTCGCCCAGATCGTTTCGGAAGCCGAGAAGCTGATCGAAGGCGGCGTGCGCGAAATCACCCTGCTCGGCCAGAACGTCAACGCCTGGCATGGCGTCGGCCCCGATGGCCGCGAATGGGGACTTGGCGACCTGCTCCTGCGCCTCGGCGAGATCGAAGGTCTTGCCCGGCTGCGCTACACGACGAGCCACCCGCGCGACATGGATGACAGCCTGATCGAGGCGCATCGCTCGATGGCCAAGCTGATGCCCTATCTGCACCTGCCGGTGCAGTCGGGATCGGACCGGATCCTGAAAGCGATGAACCGGAGGCATACGGCGGCCGAATATCTGGCGCTGATTGCACGCATCCGCGCCGTCCAGCCGGACCTCGCACTATCGGGCGATTTCATCGTCGGCTTTCCCGGTGAGACCGAGGCGGATTTCGAAGACACCATGCGCCTCGTCGAGGCCGTGGGTTATGCACAGGCATTTTCGTTCAAATATTCGACCCGTCCGGGCACGCCCGGTGCCGAACTCGGCGATCAGGTTCCGGAGGACGTGAAGGCCAAGCGCTTGGAAAAATTGCAGGCTTTGCTGTTTTCCCAGCAGCGCGCCTTCGCCGAATCCTGTGTCGGCCGCGAAATCGACCTGCTTTTGGAGAAGCCGGGCCGCATGCCGGGCCAGCTCGTCGGCCGTTCGCCGTGGCTGCAGCCCGTGAATGTTGATGCAAAAGCATCGCAAATCGGTGACATTATCAAGGTGCGAATCATCAAGGCAGGAAACAACAGTCTGTTTGCCGAGATGATCGGGTAAGGACCGGAAACGAGGAGCCTGAACCGCTTGAACGGACACGAATTGATCTCTTCATCCACGCGCCAGTCGAAAACCGCTGCGACAGACGCCAATCACTTCGTGCTGACCTTCGAGAACAATCGGTTCGCCAGCGAACTCTTCGGCCAGTTCGATCAGAATCTGAAGCTGCTTGAAGAGCGCCTGCGCATCGACGCACGGCCGCGCGGCAATTCGGTGGCGATATCCGGCGATCTCGTCGCGACCAATCAGGCCCGCCGTGCGCTCGACTATCTCTATGGCCGGTTGCAAGGCGGTGCTTCGATCGATACGTCGGATGTCGAAGGCGCGATCCGTATGGCCGTTGCCGCCGATGATCAGCTACAATTGCCCACCATGGAGCGCAAAGCCAAATTGACGATGGCGCAGATTTCGACGCGCAAGAAGACCATTGCGGCGCGCACGCCGACGCAGGATGCCTATATCCGCGCGCTCGAGCGGTCCGAGCTTGTCTTCGGCGTGGGGCCGGCCGGTACCGGCAAGACCTACCTCGCGGTTGCCCATGCGGCACAGCTTCTGGAACGCGGCGCGGTCGATCGCATCGTGCTTTCGCGGCCCGCCGTCGAGGCCGGCGAGCGCTTGGGCTTCCTGCCCGGCGACATGAAGGAGAAGGTCGATCCCTATCTCCGGCCGCTCTACGATGCCCTCTATGACATGATGCCGGGCGACAAGGTCGAACGCGCGATCACGGCCGGCGTCATCGAGATTGCGCCGCTCGCCTTCATGCGCGGCCGCACGCTCGGCAATGCCGCCGTCATCCTCGACGAGGCGCAGAACACCACATCGATGCAGATGAAGATGTTCCTGACGCGTCTCGGCGAAAACGGCCGGATGATCGTGACCGGCGACCCGAGCCAGGTCGACCTGCCGCGCGGCGTCAAGTCGGGCCTGGTCGAAGCGCTGCAGATCCTGAAGGGGGTCGAGGGCGTTTCGGTGGTTCGCTTCAAGGATGTCGATGTCGTTCGTCATCCGATGGTGGCCCGCATCGTCAGGGCTTACGAGTCCCATACGGCCGTGCACGACGAAAGCGAGCAGGGCGACCGCTGATCGCGGTCGCTTGGATCATGACGGCTTTGGATATCCAGATCAGCGTGGAAGAGGGCAACTGGCCGGAAGAAGAGGCGTTGCTCGACTTCTGCGCGCCCATCCTTGAAACGGCTGCGGCGTTTCTCGCCGCCGAGGAGAAGCAGCCGCTTCCCAACATGCCGCCCGAACTCTCCCTCGTCTTCACCGACGACGCCTCGATACGGGCGATCAATGCCGAGTGGCGCAACCAGGACAAACCGACCAATGTCCTGTCCTTCCCGGCTTTCCCGGTGACGCCCGGCGCGATGCCGGGACCGATGCTGGGCGATATCATCGTCGCCCGCGAGACGCTCGAGCGCGAAGCGGTCGAGCTCGACAAATCCTTCGACGAGCACCTGACCCATCTTCTGGTGCATGGATTCCTGCATCTTTTCGGCTATGATCATATCGAAGACGACGAAGCCGAAAGAATGGAAGGCCTGGAGACTCGCATTTTGGCGCGTCTTGGCTTATCTGACCCCTACGGGGATCGTGCCCCGGATTAACAGTTTGGACCAATGAGCGACTTTAAAACACAGCCCGTCGCCCTGGCGACCGAGGAGGCCGAAGCCTCCGGAGAGGCGGAGGCGGGCAGTAGTAGCACCGCCACTCGGCACGAGGGCACCAAATCCACGTCAACGTTTTGGAGCCGGGCGGCGCGCCTGCTGCGCGGCGCAAATGCGACGAGCTTGCGCGAAGACCTTGCCGACGCGCTTCAGACGGATGCCGACAGCAACGCTGCCTTTTCGCCCGGCGAGCGGGCGATGCTCAACAATATCCTGCGCTTCCGCGAGATCCGGGTCGAGGACGTCATGGTCCCGCGTGCCGATATCGAGGCGGTCGACCAGAGCATCACCATCGGCGAGCTGATGGTGATCTTCGAGGAATCCGGCCGTTCGCGCATGCCCGTCTACAGCGAGGGGCTCGACGATCCGCGCGGCATGGTGCACATCCGCGATCTCTTGTCCTACGTCACCAAGCAGGCGCGCAACCGCCGCCGCAACGGTAAGGCGCAGGCCGCAGCCACGTCATCCGCGGAAAAAGCCCCGCGAACCCCGAAAGCCAGCTTCGACCTTGCCCGCGTCGATCTCGGCAAGTCGCTCGAGGAAGCGGGCATCGTGCGCCAGCTCCTGTTCGTGCCACCCTCGATGCTGGCCTCGGACCTGATGCAGCGCATGCAGGCGGCCCGAATCCAGATGGCGCTCGTCATCGACGAATACGGCGGCACCGATGGGCTCGTGTCGCTCGAAGACATCGTCGAGATGGTCGTGGGCGACATCGAGGACGAACACGACGACGACGAAGTCATGTTCATGCGGACCTCGGACGACGTTTTCGTCGCGGACGCACGCGTCGAACTGGAAGAGATCGCCCAGGCGATCGGTCCTGATTTCGACGTGCGCGAGCAGCTGGAAGACGTCGATACGCTCGGCGGTCTGATCTTCGCATCGCTTGGGCGCATTCCGGTGCGCGGTGAAGTCGTCCAGGCCATTCCGGGGTTCGAGTTCCAGATTCTCGACGCCGACCCGCGGCGCGTCAAACGCGTGCGCATCATGCGCAAGCGCCCGCCTGCGCGCCGTCGCGTCCTGCGCCCGGAAGGGGAAGCGGTGCCGGACGCTGCCATGGCCAGCCGTGGCAACGGCGCATCGCCGCAGGCGACCGTCGACGAGCCATAACGAAGCACCGTTCCCGCGTCGCGCGCAAGCGTGCGGGGACCTGCGGTGCGCCGGCCTTCGTCACAACTTGATCAGCTGTCGTGAACCGGCGCGTACGGTCCCGCAAGGCATGGGATGCCCTGCGGATCCCTGACCGATTTGACTTGCCGAACCGCCTCTAAGGGGACAAGCAGCCGGTTTTTTGGAAGACTGGCGCCGATTGATTCGGTCGTTCTTCCGCGCCGGCGTCGTGATGTGCGGCCTGCGCCAATTGGAGGCTGCATGTTGAGACTGGCTGGCAGGGTAATGCTGTTGTCCGGATTGCCACGGGTATTGGTTGCGTTCTGCGCGGGGCTGCTGGCGGTTCTGGCGCAGCCGCCTTTCGGTATTTTCGCCTTCGCCTTCGTTTCCTTCCCCATTCTGGTCTGGCTGCTGGACGGCGCCAGCGGAAACCCCGACGGCGGCATCGTCAGGCGGCTCTGGCCTGCAGCGGTCATTGGGTGGTGGTTCGGGTTCGGCTACTTCCTCGGCGGTCTCTGGTGGCTCGGCAATGCGCTTCTCGTCGAGGCGGACGAGTTCGCCTGGGCGCTACCGCTTGCAGTCGTCGGCGTGCCGGCGTTTCTGGCGCTGTTTTACGCGCTCGCAACGCTGCTTGCGCGCATGCTCTGGTCCGACGGCGTGGGACGGATCGCAGCCCTGGCGCTCGCTTTCGGTCTTTGCGAATGGCTGCGCAGCTTCATTCTCACCGGCTTTCCCTGGAATGCCATCGGCTATGCGGTCATGCCCATGCCGCTGATGATGCAGTCGGCGAGCGTGGTGAACCTGTCGACGATCAGCATGCTGGCCGTCTTCGTCTTTTCCGCGCCGGCGCTGATTGCGACCGGCAAAGGCAGCCGGGTCGGTCTGACGGCCGCGCTGGTGCTGCTCGTCGCCCATGTCGGCTTCGGCTTCTACCGCCTGGCGCAACCGGCACCGGCCGCGCCCGAGAGGCCGCTGACCGTGCGCCTTGTCCAGCCGGTGATTGATCAGGCCAAGAAACTCGACGACAGCGCGCGGGCCGCGGTCTTCGAGGAACATCTCGCGCTGACCTCGGCGGCGCCTGAAAAGGGCGGCAAGCGGCCCGACATCGTGGTATGGCCCGAGACGTCTATCCCCTTCATCCTCACGGACAACCCGGACGCGCTTGCCCGCATTGCCGAAGTGCTCGACGACGACCAGGTCCTGATTGCCGGCGCGGTCCGCGCGGAAGATGCCGGCGCGGGGCTGCCGCCGCGCTATTACAATTCGATCTATGTCATCGACGGACGCGGCCAGATCATCGACGCGGCCGACAAGGTGCATCTGGTTCCATTCGGCGAATACCTGCCGTTCGAGGATCTTCTCTCGTCCTGGGGCTTGAGTTCGGTCGCGGCCTCGATGCCGGGCGGATTTTCGGCGGCAAAGAGCCGCGCGCTGATGACCTTGCCTGGCGGCACGAGGCTTTACCCGCTCATCTGCTATGAAGCGATCTTCCCCGATGAGATCGGCGAGGATGCGCATCGTGCGGACGCGCTGCTCAATGTCACCAACGACGCCTGGTTCGGCGATACCCCGGGACCCCGCCAGCACTTCCACCAAGCACAATTAAGAGCCGTTGAGACCGGTACCCCCCTTGTCCGCGCCGCCAATAGCGGTATATCAGCAATTGTTGATGCACGTGGGGTTTTAATGGTAGGATTGTCCTACAATTATAGGGGAGTGGTCGACACACTTCTGCCGGGAAGGATGCCTAGGCCTATGGACGACGCTATGCGAAGCCGCGTGTTCTGGCTGGGTGCACTGTTCCTTCTTCTGGTTGCAGTGTTTTCGCGTGTTGGTTTTAATATTAGGAAGAATTGACCTAAAACCCCTAAAATTGCATAGTGGTCCGCACCATCGTCCTTGTTGTGACGGCTCTAAATCACCACCGCGGTAACCGCCCCGGTGAGGGTTGTCGTCATGTCGGCGATGGATAAACGAAACAGCGTATTTGGGAACGCAGATATGATCGAAAACAAGAAGAAGCCGAATCCGATCGACATTCACGTCGGAAGTCGGATTCGTCTTCGCCGCACGATGCTTGGCATGAGTCAGGAGAAGCTCGGCGAAAGTCTGGGGATCACCTTTCAGCAGATCCAGAAATACGAAAAGGGCACGAACCGCGTCGGCGCCAGCCGGTTGCAGAACATTTCGGGCATTCTGAACGTCCCGGTTTCGTTTTTCTTCGAAGATGCCCCGGGCGATAACGCCTCCGGCCAGAGCGGCATGGCGGAAGCCTCCAGCTCCAACTACGTTGTCGACTTTCTCTCGTCCTCCGAGGGGCTGCAACTCAATCGCGCTTTCGTCAAGATTACCGATCCGAAGGTTCGCCGCCGGCTTGTCGATCTCGTCAAGGCACTCGCTGCCGAAGCGGAAAGCGAATAGTTCCAACCTTCCCCGTCGGGACTAGAAAACAAAGCGGCCACTTGTGCCGCTTTTTTCATGCGCGCAATCGGCGAGAATGCAGCGCGGGAATGGCTCGAGACCTCATATAAAGATATATTTATGTCGTTGTGCGCTTGTTTTTCGGCCGCAAAACCACTAACACCTTGCCAGCGCTTTTTCTTCATTGAGGGGACTTCCCGCATGCGTGCAAACTACCTGTTCACGAGTGAATCCGTAGCCGAAGGTCATCCGGACAAGGTGTGTGACCGTATCTCCGACGAGATCGTCGACCTGGTCTACCGCGAA
>NZ_DASYGZ010000086.1:0-9580 GCF_035999135.1 Ensifer sp. | reverse complement strand
ACGGATAACAATGACTGAACTTCTCGGTTCCTACGTTCCGATCGCGATTTTCATTGGAATCGCACTGGTGATCGGTGTGGCGCTTCTGATTGCTCCCTTCGCCGTCGCCTTCAAGGCTCCTGATTCGGAAAAGCTGTCGGCCTACGAGTGCGGCTTCAATGCGTTCGACGACGCCCGCATGAAGTTCGACATCCGCTTCTATCTCGTGTCGATCCTCTTCATCATCTTCGACCTCGAAGTTGCCTTCCTCTTCCCCTGGGCGGTCTCGTTCCATGAACTGGGCTGGTTCGGTTTCTGGTCGATGATGGTCTTCCTCGGCGTGCTGACGATCGGCTTTATCTATGAATGGAAGAAGGGAGCGCTGGAATGGAACTAGCATCCGGCACCACGCTCGTTGCGCCGAAGGCCAAGGGGATCATTGATCCCTCGACCGGCAAGCCGATTGGCAGCAATGACGCATTCTTCGGCGAGATCAACAACGAGCTCGCCGACAAGGGTTTTCTGGTCACCTCGACCGACGAACTGATCAACTGGGCTCGCACCGGCTCGCTGATGTGGATGACGTTCGGTCTCGCCTGCTGCGCGGTCGAGATGATGCAGATGTCGATGCCACGTTACGACGCCGAGCGCTTCGGTTTTGCGCCGCGCGCCTCACCGCGCCAGTCCGACGTCATGATCGTCGCCGGCACGCTGACCAACAAGATGGCGCCCGCGCTCCGCAAGGTCTATGACCAGATGCCGGAGCCGCGTTACGTCATCTCGATGGGCTCCTGCGCCAACGGCGGTGGTTACTACCATTATTCCTATTCGGTTGTTCGCGGCTGTGACCGCGTCGTTCCCGTCGACATCTATGTGCCAGGCTGTCCTCCCACGGCAGAAGCGCTGCTTTACGGCGTGCTTCTGCTGCAGAAGAAGATCCGCCGGACCGGCACGATTGAACGCTAAGGGCAGGGGGTCTTTGATATGAGTGAAGCCCTGAACGAGCTTGCGTCCTACCTGCGCGAAACGCGCGGTGCGCTGATTTCCGATGCGTCGCTGAATTTCGGCGAGCTGACGTTGACGACGACGTCAGCCAACCTCATCGCGCTGCTGACGTTCCTACGCGACGACGTGCAATGCGCCTTCGTCAACTTCGTTGACGTCTGCGGCGTCGACTGGCCGCAGCGTCCGGACCGTTTCGATGTCGTCTATCACCTTCTGTCGCCGCGCCAGAACCTGCGCGTGCGCGTCAAGGTCGCAACCGGCGAGAACGAGCCGGTACCGTCGGCAACCCCGGTCTACCCGGGCGCCGACTGGTTCGAGCGCGAAGCCTACGACATGTACGGCATCCTGTTCACCGGTCACCCGGACCTGCGCCGCATTCTGACGGACTACGGTTTCGAAGGATATCCGTTGCGCAAGGACTTTCCGGTCACCGGTTTCGTCGAAGTGCGTTATGACGACCAGGCAAAGCGTGTCGTTTACGAACCCGTCGAACTGAAGCAGGAATTCCGCAACTTCGACTTCCTCTCTCCCTGGGAAGGCACCGATTACGTGCTGCCCGGCGACGAGAAGGCGAAAGCACGGTAAGACTTTAGTGGCCCGCAGCCGCCGCCCCGAGTGGCTGCTGTCCGGCCTGGAGCAATCGGTATGACCGAACATAACGTCCGCAACTTCAACATCAACTTCGGCCCGCAGCATCCGGCGGCGCACGGCGTTCTTCGCCTGGTGCTCGAGCTTGATGGCGAAATCGTCGAGCGCGTCGACCCGCATATCGGCCTGCTGCATCGCGGCACCGAGAAGCTGATCGAGACCAAGACCTACCTGCAGGCCGTGCCCTATTTCGACCGCCTCGACTACGTGGCGCCGATGAACCAGGAGCATGCCTTCGCGCTTGCCGTCGAAAAGCTGACGGGCACCGAGGTGCCGATCCGCGGCCAGCTCATCCGTGTTCTCTACTCCGAAATCGGCCGCATCCTGTCGCACCTCCTGAACGTGACCACGCAGGCCATGGACGTCGGCGCGCTGACGCCGCCGCTCTGGGGCTTCGAAGAGCGCGAAAAGCTGATGGTGTTCTATGAGCGTGCCTGCGGCGCGCGCATGCACTCGGCCTATTTCCGTCCGGGCGGCGTCCACCAGGACCTGCCGCACGAACTCGTCGAAGATATCGGCAAGTGGATCGATCCGTTCCTGAAGACCGTCGACGACATCGACGAGCTTCTGACGGGCAACCGCATCTTCAAGCAGCGCAACGTCGATATCGGCGTCGTGAAGCTCGATGACGCCTGGGCCTGGGGCTTCTCGGGCGTGATGGTGCGTGGTTCGGGTGCTGCCTGGGACCTGCGTCGTTCACAGCCCTACGAGTGCTACTCGGATATGGAGTTCGATATCCCGATCGGCAAGAACGGCGACTGCTTCGACCGCTACCTGATCCGCATGATCGAGATGCGCCAGTCGGCGCGCATCATGCGCCAGTGCGTTGATCGCCTGCTCGGCGACGCCAAGGTCGGTCCTGTTTCGTCGCTCGACGGCAAGATCGTTCCGCCGAAGCGCGGCGAGATGAAGCGTTCGATGGAAGCGCTCATCCACCACTTCAAGCTCTACACCGAAGGCTACCACGTGCCGGCCGGCGATGTTTACGCCGCCGTCGAAGCGCCGAAGGGCGAGTTCGGCGTCTATCTCGTCTCCGACGGCACCAACAAGCCCTATCGCTGCAAGATCCGTGCGCCGGGTTACGCGCACCTCCAGGCGATGGATTTCCTCTGTCGGGGACACCAGCTTGCCGACGTTTCGGCCGTGCTGGGCTCCCTCGATATCGTGTTCGGTGAGGTGGATCGCTGATGCGTCTCGCGCCCCTGGCCACGCTCGCCGTTCTGGCGCTCGCGTCGACCGCTTCCGCACAGGAAGGGGTCGACAGTGGCGCATCGGCGGGCATGCGCGGGGGCTCGATGGCCGATCTCGTTGCCAAGGGCTACGAGATCAAGGCCGCGGTCGCCAATGGCACGCGCTACATCGTATTTTTGCAGAAAGACCAGTCAGCCTATGCCTGCGAATTTGTCTCCGTGACGAAATCGCGGTGCGGTTCGATTAACTGATAAGGTGTCCACTAGAATGTCCGTTCGTCGACTAGCCGAAGACACCGTCCAGCCGCCAAGCTTTGCCTTCAGCAAGGACAACGCCGCCTGGGCGAAGGAAACGATCAAGAAATACCCCAAGGGCCGCGAGCAGTCCGCCGTCATCCCGTTGTTGATGCGCGCTCAGGACCAGGACGGCTGGGTTACGAAAGCCGCCATCGAGTCGATCGCCGACATGCTTGGCATGCCCTATATCCGTGCGCTCGAAGTCGCGACCTTCTACACCCAGTTCCAGCTGAAGCCCGTCGGTACGCGCGCGCACATTCAGGTGTGCGGCACGACGCCCTGCATGCTGCGCGGCGCGGAGGACCTGATCAAGGTCTGCAAGAAGAAGATCGCCCACGATCCCTTCACGCTCAACGAGGGCGGCACGCTCTCGTGGGAAGAAGTCGAATGTCAGGGCGCCTGCGTCAACGCGCCGATGGTCATGATCTTCAAGGACACGTTTGAAGACCTGACGCCCGAGCAGCTCGAGCAGATCATCGACCGTTTCGAAGCAGGCAAGGGCGCCGAAGTCACACCGGGTCCGCAGATCGACCGCATTTACTCGGCGCCGGAAGGCGGTCCGACAACCCTGGCGCTCGCCGATGTGGCTCCGGTCAAGTCCACGACCGCCGCAAAGAAGGCGAGCGCGGAGCCGGCCGTATCCGTTCCGCCGTCGAATGCCGCCCGTCCGAAGACCGCTGCGACCGAGACCAATGCGTCTCTGAAGACGCCGGTGACGGCGAAGGCCGAAGCTGCCGCCAATGCCAAGGTCGAAGGCGAAACAGCCGACAAGTCGAAGCCTGCGAAGGCGGCCGCCGTCTCCGGCAAGCCGTCGCTCGAGGACAAGAACCGTCCGGCAGGCATCGAAAAGCCGGCAGCAGCCGATGACCTCAAGCTGATCTCGGGCGTCGGTCCGAAGATCGAGGTTACGCTCAACGAACTGGGCATCTACACCTACGCGCAAGTTGCTTCGTGGAAGAAGGCGGAGCGCGAATGGGTCGACGGATACCTGAATTTCAAAGGCCGCATCGAGCGCGACGACTGGGTCAAGCAGGCCAAGGCGCTCGCCAAGGGCGGCGAAGCCGAATACATCAACGTCTTCGGCAAGAAGCCGCGGTAAAGAGGTGAATTATGCTCAGAGATGAAGATCGCATCTTTACCAACATCTACGGCCTCAAGGACAAGTCCCTGAAGGGCGCCATGGCGCGCGGCCACTGGGACGGCACCAAGCAGCTGCTCGAAAAGGGCCGCGACTGGATCGTCAACGAAGTGAAGGCCTCCGGTCTTCGCGGCCGTGGTGGCGCCGGCTTCCCGACGGGCCTCAAGTGGTCCTTCATGCCGAAGGAAAGCGACGGCCGTCCGCACTACCTCGTTGTCAACGCCGACGAGTCAGAGCCCGGCACCTGCAAGGACCGTGACATCATGCGTCACGATCCGCACACGCTGATCGAAGGCTGCGTCGTCGCCAGCTTCGCCATGGGCGCACATGTCGCCTACATCTACGTGCGCGGCGAGTTCGTGCGCGAGCGCGAGGCGCTGCAGGCGGCAATCGACGAATGCTACGCTTACGGCCTGCTCGGCAAGAACAACAAGCTCGGCTACGACATCGACATCTACGTGCACCACGGCGCCGGCGCCTATATCTGTGGCGAAGAAACCGCGCTGCTCGAAAGCCTCGAAGGCAAGAAGGGCCAGCCGCGCCTGAAGCCGCCGTTCCCGGCCAATATGGGTCTCTACGGCTGCCCGACGACGGTCAACAACGTCGAGTCGATCGCGGTTACGCCGACCATCCTGCGCCGCGGCGCCGGCTGGTACACGAGCTTTGGCCGTCCGAACAACCACGGCACCAAGCTCTATTCGGTGTCCGGCCACGTCAATCGCCCGTGCACGGTCGAAGACGCGATGTCGATCCCGTTCCATGAACTGATCGAGAAGCACTGTGGCGGCATTCGCGGCGGCTGGGACAACCTGCTCGCCGTCATCCCCGGCGGTTCGTCCGTTCCCTGCGTGCCCGGCGCGCAGATGAAGGACGCGATCATGGATTTCGACGGCCTGCGCGAGGTCGGCTCCAGCCTTGGAACCGCCGCCGTCATCGTCATGGACCGGTCGACCGACATCATCAAGGCGATCTGGCGTCTTTCGGCCTTCTACAAGCACGAAAGCTGCGGTCAGTGCACGCCGTGCCGAGAAGGCACCGGCTGGATGATGCGCGTGATGGAGCGCATGGTTCAGGGTCGCGCCCAGAAACGCGAAATCGACATGCTGTTCGATGTCACCAAGCAGGTGGAAGGCCACACGATCTGCGCGCTCGGCGACGCAGCCGCCTGGCCGATCCAGGGCCTGATCAAGCATTTCCGTCCGGAGATGGAAGCGCGCATCGACGAATACACCCGCAATGCCTCGTCGCATGGCGCGGTGCTGGAAGCGGCGGAGTAACGGACATGGCCGGCGCACGCGGGGAGGGACAGATGAAGGGACAGGCCGAGGCAGGCATTCCATTCGCACGTCCGCTCGGCGGCGATCCGGCTGACCCGTTCGGCATGGGCGAATGGATGAAGGCTCTGCCGCAGGTGTCGCTGCACCCGCTGATGGTTCATCCGGCCGCTGCCGTTGCTGCCGCAACTGCAATCGGCTTCGGTCTTACCAGCCATTTCGCCGGCGCCATGCTCGGCGCAATGCAGGGTGCGGTCGAGGCTGCCCAGAAGCGGGCGCAGCCTGATGCTTCTGCTTCGGACGCCACCGTCGCAACGACGACGCAGGCCGAAGCAGAGTTGAAGCCGGTCGCCAAGCCGTCTGCGCCTGCCAAGCGAGCAGCCGCCAAGCCGGTGGTTGAAAAGGTTACTGCTGAAAAGGTGGTCAAGGCCCGCACGCTGCGCGCCAAGGCGAAGGCCGCCGACGACCTTAAGCGGATTTCCGGTATCGGCCCGAAACTCGAGCAGGTGCTGAACGCGAAGGGCATCAGCGCCTATGCCGATATCGCCGGCTGGAGCGAGGCGGACGTCGCGCGCTTCGACGATGAGCTCGGCTTCGGTGGCCGGATCAAGCGGGACGATTGGGTTGGACAGGCCAGGGCGCTGAAAAGCGCGTGAGACAATAGGGGTGGAGATCTGATCGGTCGTCACCCGCAAGCAGCAAGGCTGTGTTGGAATTGTTCGTCACCGATCGGTCGACGGACGGAAGACAGGATTGAGTACGAATATGGCAAAGCTGAAAGTCGACGGAAAAGAGATCGAGGTACCGGATCATTTCACGCTGCTTCAGGCGTGCGAAGAGGCCGGAGCCGAAGTTCCGCGCTTCTGTTTCCATGAGCGGCTTTCGGTCGCCGGCAACTGCCGCATGTGTCTGGTCGAAGTGAAGGGAGGGCCTCCCAAGCCCGCCGCGTCCTGCGCCATGGGCGTGCGCGACCTTCGTCCGGGCCCGAACGGCGAAGCGCCGGAAGTCTTCACGACCACGCCGATGGTCAAGAAGGCCCGCGAAGGCGTGATGGAATTCCTGCTGATCAACCATCCGCTCGACTGCCCGATCTGTGACCAGGGCGGCGAATGCGACCTGCAGGACCAGGCGATGGCCTTCGGTATCGACAGTTCGCGCTACCAGGAAAACAAGCGCGCCGTCGAAGACAAGTATATCGGCCCGCTGGTCAGCACCGTGATGAACCGCTGCATTCACTGCACGCGTTGCGTCCGCTTCACCACGGAAGTCGCCGGCATTGCCGAACTCGGCCTGATCGGCCGCGGCGAAGACGCCGAAATCACCACCTATCTCGAGCAGGCAATGACGTCCGAACTGCAGGGCAACGTCGTTGACCTCTGCCCGGTCGGCGCGCTGACCTCCAAGCCGTTTGCCTTCACCGCCCGTCCGTGGGAACTGAACAAGACCGAATCCATCGATGTGATGGATGCCGTCGGTTCGGCGATCCGCGTCGATACCCGCGGTCGCGAAGTCATGCGCATCATGCCGCGCGTCAACGAGGAGATCAACGAAGAGTGGATATCCGACAAGAGCCGCTTCATCTGGGACGGCTTGAAGACGCAGCGCCTCGATCGTCCTTACGTCAAGAAGGACGGCCGCCTGCAGCCGGCAACCTGGGGCGAAGCTTTCCAGGCGGTCAAGGCTGCCGTTGCCAACACCTCCGGCGATAAGGTCGGCGCGATTGCTGGCGATCTCTCTTCGGTCGAGGAAATGTACGCGCTGAAGCAGCTGATGGCAGCGCTCGGCTCGGAAAACATCGACTGCCGCCAGGACGGTGCAGCGCTCGATCCGTCGCTCGGCCGCGCCAGCTATATCTTCAACCCGACGATTTCGGGCATTGAAAGCGCCGACGCGCTGCTGATCATCGGCTCCAACCCGCGCTTCGAGGCGTCCGTTCTCAACGCCCGCATCCGCAAGCGCTACCGGATGGGCAACTTCCCGATCGCCGTGATCGGCGAGCCGGGCGAACTGCGTTACGAATATGAATATCTCGGCGCTGGCACCGAAACGCTTGCTGAACTCGTGTCCGGCAAGGGCAAGTTCGCAGCAACCTTGAAGAAGGCGCAGCGCCCGATGATCATCATCGGCCAGGGCGCCGTTGCAGGGGAGGGCGGTCAGGCCGTTCTCGCCGCTGCCGCCAAGCTCGCAGGCGCCGTTGGTGCTGTCACCGCCGAGTGGAACGGCTTTGCCGTCCTGCACACGGCAGCGTCCCGCGTCGGTGGTCTCGACATCGGCTTCGTCCCGGGTGCGAATGGCAAGACGGCAGCCGACATGGTTTCCGGCTCTGACGTTCTCGTCCTGCTTGGCGCTGACGAGATCGATTTTTCGGCGCGCAAGTCGGGTTTCACCGTCTATATCGGCTCGCACGGCGACAACGGCGCGCATGCCGCCGACGTCATCCTGCCGGGTGCGACCTACACCGAAAAGTCCGGCACCTGGGTCAACACCGAAGGCCGTGTCCAGATCGGCAATCGCGCCGGCTTCGCACCGGGCGACGCCCGCGAGGACTGGGCGATCATCCGCGCGCTTTCCGATGTTCTCGGCAAGAAGCTGCCCTTTGATTCGCTTGGCGAATTGCGTGCCAAGCTCTATGCAGCCCACCCGCATTTCGCCGACGTCGACGCGATCGCAGTCGGCAACGGCGACGAAATTGCCGCACTTGGTCAAAAAGCCGGTGAGATGGTCAAATCCGTGTTTGCGTCTCCGGTCAAAGACTTCTATTTGACGAACCCGATAGCGCGCGCATCCGCCGTCATGGCCGAATGCTCGGCATTGGCACGCAACAATTTCAAAGCTGCGGCGGAATGAGCGCGAGGGAATAGAGTATCATGGACGCTTTCGTTTCGACCTATGTCTGGCCCGCGATCATCATGGTCGCCCAGTCGCTGCTGCTCCTGGTCGCGCTGCTGCTTTTCATCGCCTACATTCTGCTCGCCGACCGCAAGATCTGGGCTGCCGTCCAGCTGCGCCGTGGTCCGAATGTGGTTGGCCCCTGGGGTCTTTTCCAGTCCTTCGCCGACCTTTTGAAGTTCGTCTTCAAGGAGCCGGTCATTCCGGCCGGCGCCAACAAGGCGATCTTCCTGCTCGCCCCGCTCGTTTCCGTTACGCTGGCGCTCGCCGCCTGGGCGGTGATCCCGCTCAACGCCGGATGGGTGATCGCCAACATCAACGTCGGCATCCTCTTCGTCTTCGCCATATCTTCTCTTGAAGTTTATGGCATCATCATGGGCGGCTGGGCGTCGAACTCGAAATATCCGTTCCTCGGCGCACTTCGCTCGGCGGCACAGATGGTTTCCTACGAAGTCTCGATCGGCTTCGTCATCGTCACCGTTCTTCTGTGTGTCGGCTCGCTGAACCTGACGGACATCGTCAACGCGCAGTCGACCGGCATCGGCACCAACCTCGGCCTGCCGGCATCCTTCCTCGACTGGCATTGGCTCGCGCTGTTCCCGATGTTCATCGTGTTCTTCATTTCGGCGCTTGCCGAAACGAACCGCCCGCCCTTCGATCTTCCGGAAGCGGAATCCGAACTCGTCGCCGGCTTCATGGTCGAGTACGGCTCGACGCCCTACATGATGTTCATGCTCGGCGAATACGCCGCCATCTGCCTGATGTGCGCGCTGACGACGATCCTGTTCCTCGGTGGCTGGCTGCCTCCGGTCGACGTGTGGTTCCTGAACTGGGTACCGGGCATCATCTGGTTCATGCTGAAGGCATCGTTCGTGTTCTTCATGTTCGCGATGGTGAAGGCTTTCGTGCCGCGCTATCGCTACGACCAGCTGATGCGCCTCGGCTGGAAGGTCTTCCTGCCGATCTCTCTCGCAATGGTCGTGATCACTGCATTCGTTCTCAAGCTGACGGGAGCCGCATGATGATGGCTCACGCTTGGCAGCATACCGCCGGCCGCTCCCAGGCCGGCAACTCTGGAGGTAAATGATGGCCGGTCTTTCGCAAGCCGTCAGCTCGCTGTTCCTCAAGGAATTCGTCGGCGCGTTCTTTCTGTCGATGCG
>NZ_DASYGZ010000081.1:0-1515 GCF_035999135.1 Ensifer sp. | reverse complement strand
CTTCGTCTTTACCCCGTCTTCGGGCAGCCTTGCCGACGCGATGGTCGGCGAAGCCTATTCGCAACGCATCTCGGCGACCGGTGGCACCGGTGCGCTGGTCTACAGCCTGAAGAGCGGCGCCCTGCCAAAGGGCATGGTGCTCAACATTACGACCGGCGAACTGACCGGGCCGCTGGCCGCCGATGCCGTGCCCGACAGCTACAGTTTCACCATTGCTGTGACCGACAGCCGCGGCGCCAGCGGAACGGCTGCCTATACGCTGAAGCTGAATGCCCGTGCCGTGACGGTACCCAATGTCGTCGTCGAGGTTCCGGCAGGGTCGACGCCGAAGGATGTCTATCTCAACGGTGGCGCCACGGGTGGTCCGTTCACCGACGCAGCGGTTGCCTCGGTCTCGCCGCCCTTTGCCGGCACCGCCGAGATCATCGAGGGCGAGCTTGCCGCTGCCGGCAGCTTCACGCCGGTCGGCTTCTATCTGAAGTTCACGCCGAACCCGTCCTATTCCGGCTCGGCGGTGGTCAGCTATACGCTGAGGAGCGCGCTCGGCTCCTCCAATATCGGTTCGGTCACCTACAGGATCGCGCTCGACCGGGTGGCGGCCGGTGAGGAGATCGACGGGTTGGTGCGCGACTTCGTGCGCAACCGCCAGAACCTGTTGTCGTCGACGGTCAAGGTGCCGGGGCTGATCGAACGGCGGCGCGCGGCGACCAGCACCGATCCGGTGACGACGGCGGTGACGCCGTCGGAAAAGGGCGCCCGCCTCGGCTTTTCCTCGAGCCTGTCGCAGATCCAGGCGGCGCGCGATGCCGCCGATGCGGCAGCCGCCGGTCAGACCTTCGTGGCAACCGACCGACCGTTCGACATCTGGATGAACGGCAGCTTCCTGTTCCACAAGGATGAAGACGACAAAAGCGACAAGTGGGGCAATTTCGCCCTGTTCTCGCTCGGCGCCGACTATCTCCTGAGCGACCGGGCGCTCGTCGGCCTGTCGTTCCATTACGACTACATGACCGATCCGACCGACGAAGACGCCGAGCTGAAAGGCAATGGCTGGCTCGCCGGCCCCTATGCCTCTTTCGAGATCGGCAAGGGCGTCTTCCTCGACGCCAACCTGCTCTATGGCGGCTCGTCCAACGACATCGACACCGGCATCTTCACCGGCACGTTCGACACCACCCGCTGGATGGCGGACGTCAAGCTGACCGGCGAATGGCAACTGGACGAGGCGACGGTTTTCCTTCCGAAGCTCAGAGCCGTCTACTTCAACGAAGAGACGGACGACTACAGCGTCAGGAACGCGCTCGGCGAGGTGATCGACCTCAAGGGCTTCATCGAGGAACAGGCCCGGCTCAGCATCGGCTTCGACATCGAACGCACGCTGGAGCTGGAAAACGGGCTGATCCTGTCGCCGACGGTCGGCGCCGATGTCGGCTTTGCGTCGCTCGACGGCGAAGGCCTGTTCGGCCGGGTCTCGGCCGGGCTTGCGCTCAGCAACAACGACAATTGGGACCTCGA
>NZ_DASYGZ010000243.1:0-49876 GCF_035999135.1 Ensifer sp. | reverse complement strand
GAGCCTGCGACCTGAACCTGGTCGCGAGCGGCGGCGGCGCCAGCAAAAGCGACGGACGCGACGAGAGCCGCGACAGTGAGTTTAAGAGCTTTCATAAAAGTTCTCCCGGAATGGGCTTGTGTTGGTGTGCGCCAAGCGTTGTAGCGCTCTTCGCCGTCTCATCGGCTGCCCCTAGTTAGCCGCCGATGGCCACACCTTTTATGTCAGTTTGACGAAACATTTATGACAGCTCATGTCATTGAAAATGCTAAGAGAAAATGAACGCTCCCGGCTTTTCCGGCGCCAATATGTCAAAACCGCACCGTAAAGGTCGTACCTTTGCCCACCTCGGAATGGATGAGGAGGCGGGCCCGGTGCCGGGTGAGGATGTGCTTGACGATCGCAAGGCCGAGGCCGGTCCCCTTCTTGGAACGACTGGCCTCGACGTTGACCCGGTAGAACCGCTCGGTGATGCGCGGCACGTGTTCCGCCGGTATGCCCGGACCGAAGTCTCTGACGATCACTTCGGCTTCCGTCCCCTCGCCGCCACGCAAGGTGACATCCACCTTCTTGCCTTCCTGGCCATATTTGCAGGCGTTCTCGATGAGGTTCTCGAACACCTCGATCAGCTCGTCGCGATCCCCCTGCACGACAACGGGCTTGTCCGGCACCATGAGCGAGACCGTGACATCGAGATCCCTGGCGAGCGGCAGCAAGCTATCTCGCACGTGACCAAGCAGCGGCACCAGGTCGATCGCGTCGTCCGGCGCGATGTGCGACCGCAACTCCAGTCGCGACAGCGACAGGAGGTCGTCCACGAGCCGGCTCATGCGGGTCGCCTGCTCATGCATAATGACGAAGAATTTCTCCTGCGCCTTCAGGTCGTTGCGCGCCGGTCCCTGGAGGGTCTCGATGAAACCGCGCAGCGAAGCAAGCGGCGTGCGCAGTTCATGGCTGGCGTTGGCGACGAAATCCGAGCGCATGCGGTCGATGCGGCGGGCCTGCGAGATATCGCGATAGGTGATCAGGAAGATCCGCCGCGCCGCGCCCTCGCCGCCGATCTCGGCCGGCGCCACGCGCACCACATAGACGGCGTCCGATGGCAGGCGCTCCGTATGCTCGATCTGGTTGGCCTTTCCCGTCGCCATGGTCTCACGGACCATGTCGAGAATGCCGGGAGATCGCACCCTTGCCGCCAGGTAGGTGTTGGGCGGAATGGTCCCGAATGCCTTTTCCGCAGCCACATTCTGGAAGACCACAGTCTCGTCGGCGGCAATCACGATGACAGGCATGTCGAGCGCGTTCAACGCCGGCACAAGCGGGTCGCTCACCGGCCCCGCGGCAACCACGGTGCTGGCCGGGTTCAGGATGACCGAGGCCGGCGCGGTGCGATTGAGCAGGGCTGCAACCAGAACGATCCAGAAGGGCAGGACGATGAGAAAATGAATGCCGGCGACGGTCGCAAGGACCGCCAGGAGCAGCGTGAGGCCCAGCAACCAGCGTTCTGCTTTCAGCCGCGGCACCAGGTCCCGCCAGAACGCCTTCGAACCGTCCACCTCGACATCCTCGTGAATCACTTTCAACTTCCTCCCGAACCAAAATGGTCGAGAAATAGCGATCCTTCATGACATGATTTTCACGACCGGCTTGAATCCGCAATGCAATTGTGGCCTCTTCCAAAGAAATCGGAGCCCGGACACCCCTCGTTCTGCGGGGCAAAACCGGCCCGAAAGTTTGAAAACGCGCAGGATCCTCCGACGATCGAAGCCGGTTTTCGGACCCCGTGCGCCAAGCCGGAGGGGCGAGCACATGGCGTCAGCGGACACGACGGAAAACACCGAGAGCCGCGGGGTGGAACTGACGATCGACGGCAAGAGCCGCACCTTCGACATCGACAATCCCGAGTTGCCGAAGTGGATCGACGACGAGGCTTTTTCGTCCGACGACTACCCCTACAAGAAGAAACTCGACGAGGAAGAGTACACCGAGACGCTGGAAGCGCTACAGGTCGAACTGGTCAAGGTCCAGATGTGGCAGCAGAAGACCGGCAAGCGCATGATGGCGCTGTTTGAGGGCCGTGACGCCGCCGGCAAGGGCGGCGCCATCCATGCGACCATGGGCAACCTCAACCCCCGCTGGGCGCGCGTGGTTGCGCTGACCAAGCCGACCGAAACCGAGCACGGCCAATGGTATTTCCAGCGCTATGTCGCGACCATGCCGACGGCCGGCGAATTCGTGCTCTTCGACCGCTCCTGGTACAACCGCGCCGGCGTCGAGCCGGTCATGGGCTTCTGCACCCCCGATCAACACAAGCAGTTTCTCAAACAGACGCCGCGCTTCGAGAAGATGATCGTGCACGAGGGGATCCAGTTCTTCAAATTCTGGATCAATATCGGACGCGAGATGCAGCTGAAGCGCTTTCACGACCGCCGCCACGATCCGTTGAAGATCTGGAAGCTGTCACCGATGGACATCGCCGCGCTCAACAAGTGGGACGACTACACGGCCAAGCGCGACGAGATGCTGAAGGCGACCCACACCGATCACGCGCCGTGGACGGTGGTGCGCGGCAACGACAAGCGGCGTGCGCGCATCAACCTGATCCGCCACATCCTCTCGTCGCTTGATTACGACGGAAAGGACAAGGGCGCGATCGGCGAGATCGACGACAAGATCGTCGGCTCCGGGCCGGGTTTCCTGAAGTAGTCGCAGAGGCTATTGCTTCGGACGCGACCGCCGGTTGGCGGGCAAGTCTTCCAGCCCGCGTGAACGCAACCCTACCGCCGTGCCCGGCTCATTGGCCCGGCAGAACGCGGATGGCGTAGAGGCTGAGGCTCTTGCCTTCGCCACTGATGTCGCTGTTGATGACGATCTGGCCGGGCGAACTTGGCGCGAGGCTCCGGTCGAAGGTGATCTTGAACAGCATGTCCAGCCGTTCGTCATGCACGGTGAAACGGTGACGGCCGCATTCGCCGAGAGACGAGAAATTGCACTCGACCGCGAATTCCGTGGTCTTGCCCGGCTGCGCCTGAACGGTCAGCGCCAGGGTCGAGGTTTTCCCCGACAGTTGCGCCAGAACCGCTGCCGGAATCTCGATGGTGATGTCTCCTTCCGCACCGGCGGCCGAAGACGTCAGCTGGATGCGCCGGCCGCCTTCGTCGTCGAGGGGTTCGGCCTTCGCGCTCGTCCCGGTCGCCACCGAGGCCGTGCTGGCCGGCGTGAAGACTTCCACCCAGTCGCCCGTGAAGCCTTGCTGGGCGCCGAGCGTGCGCAATCCGGCGGAACCATCAAAATCTTCCGAGGCAACCGATGCCGGCGGATTGGAGACATTGGTGTCGCGCTCGGCCGCCGATTTCAGGAGATCGTTGGTCTGCACCCACCAGGCCGCCGCCCCTACCCCTGCCGCCAGCGTGACGACGACCATGGTAAAGGACAGGAACCGGCTGCGCTTGCGGCGGCGCTTGCGACCCGTGTCGGCGCGCACTTCGGGCGCAGCGACGGCCGCTTCCGCGCTCTTTGCTGCACTTTCGACAGCCGCCCGTGTGGACACGACCGGCCCCTCGCGATCGGCGCGCAGGCCGCCGAGACCGCCATCCGCGCCGACGGCGCGCGGCGTATCGGCCGCAAAGCCCGGGTCGCGGCGAGCGGTCGCGGGCTGCGGTTGAGGCTGCGGCTGCAGCTGCTGCTGCGGCTGAGATCGGGGTTGGACCTGCGGCTCGACACGCGGCTGCACTGGTGTGCGTGCGCGCATGGCGTCATCGACACTCACGACCGGCGGCACCGCCTGCCGTGGCTTCAGCGCCGCCCGTTCCTCCGTCTCGATCGCGTGGATGACGGCTTCGAGCCGATGGCGCTGCTGGGCGATGACGTTGACATCCTCGATCCCCTGCTTCTGCAATCCCGCTTCGAGCGCCTGGCGGGCGGATTGGTAGATACGCGCCCGCGTTTCCGCGTTGGCGCGATCGGAGCGCTCAAGCGCATTTCTGATCGCAGTCTCAAGTCCGCTCACATCACGTCCTTCTGTGTCGGCAGGGCTTTGGACCTGCTGGCGCGCCGCGTCCGATCGGTACTCCTCGAACTGTCGGCAAGGGGCCCAACGGTTAATTCTGGAGGCACGCCTTTGGTTTTGTTAACAATTGCGTAACCGCTGCTGCCCAAATCCGCAAGTCCGGCGAAAGCCCGCGCATGCCAAGGCCGGGGAAAACGCCGCCTCCTGCCGCGTCTGAATGGAAAAAGGGCGGCGATGGAGGCAGCAAGACCGCCCTTTGCAAGCGAACAAGTTGCTGCTATCTGTTTTGACGTTTACGCAAACGTCAAAAATTGACGCGATTGATCGAGGGATGGAGAAGCCGATGGCACTGCCGCCAATTCTTTCCGGAACGACGAGACTGCCGGTTGTCGGCGCGCCGCTGTTCATTATCTCCAACCCGCAGCTGACGATCGCGCAGTGCAAGGCCGGCGTCATCGGCGCCTTTCCCGCGCTCAACGCCCGCCCGCAAGCGCAGCTCGACGAGTGGCTGGCCGAGATCACCGAGACGCTTGCCGACCACGACGCGAAGAATCCGGGCCGGCGCGCGGCCCCCTTCGCCGTCAACCAGATCGTGCACAAGTCCAACGCGCGGCTCGAGCAGGACCTGATGCTCTGCGTCAAGTACAAGGTTCCGGTCGTCATCTCCTCGCTCGGCGCCGTGCCCGAAGTCAACGCCGCCATCCACTCCTATGGCGGCATCGTCCTGCATGACGTCATCAACAACCGCCACGCCAACTCGGCGATCCGCAAGGGCGCCGACGGGCTGATCGCGGTTGCGGCCGGCGCCGGCGGCCACGCAGGAACGCTGTCTCCCTTTGCGCTCATCCAGGAAATCCGCTCGTGGTTCGACGGGCCGCTGCTTTTGTCCGGTGCGATCGCCACCGGCGGCGCGATCCTGGCTGCGCAAGCAATGGGCGCTGATATGGCCTATATCGGCTCGCCCTTCATCGCCACCGACGAAGCCCGCGCCAGCGACGCCTACAAGCAGATGATCGTCGACAGCAACGCCGCCGACATCGTCTACTCCAACTATTTCACCGGCATTCACGGCAACTACCTGAAGCCCTCGATCACTGCCGCCGGCATGGACGTTGAGAACCTGCCGGAGGCGGATCCGTCGAAGATGGATTTCGCCCAGGCGACCGAGGGCGCCAAGGCCTGGAAGGACATCTGGGGCTGCGGCCAGGGCATCGGCGCCGTCAAGGAAGTGACCTCCGTCGCCCGCCTCGTCGACCGGCTCGAGCGCGAATACGACGCCGCCC
The DNA here is from genome assembly GCF_035999135.1 of Ensifer sp. Taxonomy (GTDB): domain Bacteria; phylum Pseudomonadota; class Alphaproteobacteria; order Rhizobiales; family Rhizobiaceae; genus Ensifer. Next base: position 44,605 of record NZ_DASYGZ010000243.1, on the reverse strand, counting down.
GCACCCGCCTGGGCCTGCATTCCGCCCCCGCTCAGGCTACCAACAAGGAATTTTCAAGTTCTCGCAACTGATGGCTTGAAATCTGAGCGCTTTGCGTTTATCAGCGCCTCACATTCGTTCCGCGGACGTCCGCGGAACCGCCTCCGGGCCGCTTTAGCTCAGTCGGTAGAGCACATCATTCGTAATGATGGGGTCACGTGTTCGAGTCACGTAAGCGGCACCATTCTTCCTGAGAAAATCAATACAAGTCCGCCGGCCACCGGGCATGCCGTCTGCTTATCGTCGGACAACATCCGGATACGGCACCCTATCTCGCGCGGACTTTCCAGCCGTGATCGGCGTCAGACATGGTTCCGGGCGATTTCGCGCCGCTCACCCAGATCTCCAGCCCCCGAGCGCTTGGTAGTTGACGGTGTTGGGGAAACCATGTGCGGCTCGGATCAACCGCGATCAGCACGCCCTCGTCGTCCCCGATCGCAGCAAAGCTGGAGGATGCCGACCCGATCGTTCCGACACCGATCGTCCAGGCCGCCTCGGCGACCGTGCCCTCGACATCGCTCGATGGAACGCCGACCTCGCTGAGACAGGAGAGGTCAGCGCCGCCGAACGGTCGCGCGCCTGACGGATGCTCAAGCCTGCGGCGGCCGATCAATTCCAGCACGGCATTGTCGGGGCCGTCGAAGTAGACCGACCTTGACTGCCAACCCTCATGAACGAAGCAATCGTTATCTTGCGTATCCCTCTGGAGAGGCGCGCGCGCCTTCAACCATGCGACCGCTGCGTCGAAGCGCACGTAGGGAACATTGAACGCCAGATGCACGCCGCAAGGTACGTCCTCGACCGCCGGCATCAGTTGGATCTCGCTCCACCCGACCTGGATGGAGTTCCCGGCTGCCGGCAGTTCGAGGACGTCTCGAAAGAAGGAGACGCTCCTTGAGACATCCGATGCAAGCAACCTCAATCTGGTGATGCGCATGAACCCGTTCCCGTCGCGAAGCGAATTGGTTGTCGGGTCATTTCCTACGATCTCAACCCCGGTTGAGGTCAAGACGGTTCCCGCAGCGCGCCGGCCTGGAAATTGCAACGAATTCCGTTTGGGCCGTTGACGACCTCAGGCGTCACACCCACATAGATTCCAATGGAGCGACGCTAGTTGGAGAGAACGGAACCCACGCAAATGGTCATGTTGACGTCTGGAACGCGGACCCTGCCAGCGCGAGATGGTAGAGGGAACGCGGCGCATGGATGTCGTGGGAATGGTCGGCTTTTATGCTGACATATCCAGCATCATTGCTGTTCTCATCATGATCTTCATGATGAGACAGAGCTAAGGAAGACCCCGCTTCGGCGGGGTTTTTGCTTGGATATCAGTCGACTGGTCGTCCGCATCCGCCAAATCCGAGCGCTGAACGCGCAGACCCGCGGGTGCGCTCTCACAACAACAGCAGCTTCTTCAGCACCGAGAACACTTCCTTGTAGGGCAGCCTCGTTGCCCCGGCGACGGCGAACGGGATGAGGGCGGCGGCGGCGACGGGCACGACGGCGTCGCGGCTGATGAGCATGGTCGAAAGTTTCTTGGTCGCATCGAACAGCTTGCCTGGGTCGGCGATCTCCTCGTCCGCTTCAGGGCCGGGATCGGCCGCCACATTGCGGCCGAGCACCTTGCGTTCGGCGGCGCGCTGGAAGCGGGTCGCCTGCACTCCGAGCATCAACAGACCGCTTTCCTTCAGCTTTGCCAGCGGCTTGGAGAAGGCCGACAGGGGATAGGCGAAGAAGGCAATGACGATCGCCAGCCACCCGCTCATGATCATGCTGAAGGTCGTCATCGACAGCGTCTCCTGCAGGAGGTGCTTCATGACGGCGGCGGCGATCGCGGCACTCATGCCGAAGACGAAGAACATGTAGGCGTTCGGATATTGCGACAGGAACCCAAGCCCGCCCTTGCCATCGGGATGAGCCGCAACGAGGCGCAGTTCCAGATCGGCGATCCTTCGCAACAGCTGCGCCCAGACCAGGTGCCGCCAGACGCCGCGCAGGAACAGGAAGACGAAGAACGGCAGACTGACGCAGATCGACCACCATCCGGCCGCGGTAATCCGGTTGCCCTCGGCCGTATGCTGCACAGCCCAGAAGGAAACGTCCGACGTGTGAAAATTGAGGAACGACAGCAGCGCGGCCAGCGCCGCAAGGCCGAGGCAGACCAATTCGGCGAGCCGGGAGTCGCGCCGTTTCAGCGCCGTGGATATCGCCTGGGCGGCCGCCGGCATCGAGGTCGGCGCGATCAGAGGCGCACGGGAAAACTGCCCGAGCTTGATGCGCAAGCCACGCTCGACCTGTTGCTCGGCCAGCACGAAGGCGGCGATCGCGATGAAGAATTTCGCCCACACGCCCGGGTCGGTCAGGAAGGAACGTTGGGCGTGGTCCAGCGACAGGCTGTCGGGCAGACCGAGCAGGAAGGGAACGCCCCAGGCAAGCGCAACGAAAAGCAGCGCTCGCTTGCCCGACTGCAGGGCGTTCGCGCGCAGGAGCTTGAGCCGCGCCTGAAGCTCGAAGAACGGCCCCCCATGCGAAGCTAGATACTCGGCGATCTTGCCTTGCCGCGTCGCCGCGGGGTCCCCGGCAGGCTGGCTGCCGGGCAGATTGTCTCCGGGGACCGCTGCACTCATGGCGTCAATCCTCCACGACCTGCCAATTGTCGTTCGGGTTGAACTGCCGGATCCCTTGGGCGACGCTCTCGGTCTTGTCGCCGAGATCGGCCTGGTAGACAGTCCCGTTGCGATTGACGACGAAGGTGTGCACGCCCGTCGCCCCATAACGCACTGGCCAGGCGACCAGCGCGAACCCGGCAATCATGTTGCCGTTGATGATGTAGTCGAACTTGCCGCCGGCGATGTTGTCGCCCTGGTTCGTCAGCACCCGGTAGCGATAGCCGAAATAGCCCTTGCCGGCCTGGGCCTTGGCAAGCACGGCGCCATCGGCGAGCGCCTCGCCGGCCGGGCTCTCATCCTCGCCGTCGCCCGCTGGCCAGTAGAGCCCGTCCTTCTTGCCTTCGCTGCTGATCAGCTTCTGCGCGTATTCGAGAACGCCGTCACCGTCGTGATCCTCGAGCGCATACTCTTCCTGCGCCTCGACATAGGCGCGCACGGTTGCGATCGTGTCGAGTTCGTTGCGCCCGACCAGCCGATTGGCGATTTCCTCGAGGCCGGTATAGGTGTCGAAGGACCACTTGCCGTCGTCGCCCTTGGCGATCGGGAACGGGAACGGCCAGAGCACGTCGCCGATCTCCAGCACCTTGCGGTTCTCGACGTCCTCGACCACCACCTTCTTCTTGGCGCCCGCCTGGATGTCTGCAAAGGCGTCCATGGCGCCGTCACTGGCCTTGGCCTTGGCGGCATCGAGCCCCACGAGGGCCGCGAGCTTGTCGAAATCACCGGAAGAAACCGCCGCCTTGAAAGCCTCCACCGCCTGATCCGCGGTCTCGAAGACCGGCGGATCGCTGGCAGCCGCGTAGTCGGAAAGCCCCGTTGGCGCCTCTTGCGCGAGCGCAGGTGTGCCTCCAGCCAAAGCCGTTGCCGCGATTGAGGACAGGAGCAGATTGCGTACGATCTTGATCATTGTCGTTCTCCTCCTTCTTCCTATCGATGCCGGCCGCCACCGCCGCGATGGATCTCGCGGTGCGGCTGGCCGCCACCCCGGTGTCCACCGCCAAGCGCCTGCCGGCCACGGTCCGATTGCACCTTGGTCACCCGGCCGCTTTGCACCTGGCCGAGCGCCGAGGGCTTGCCGCCACCACCCCGCTCGATCTTTCCGCCCGGCTTCGGTTTGGCGACAGGGCGGTCGATCGTGCCCGCGGGCCTGGCATTGCCGATCTTGTCGCCTGCCGGCCTCTGCTTGATCTGGTTGCCCGGCTTGCGATCGCCGAGGTTCGCCGCGTCGCCGCGCCCGATGTTTTCGCGCTGGCGGGCGTCGACCTTGCTCTTGCGCACGTCGTCGACCGAGACCCGGCTTGCGGCCCGGCGGCTTGTGGCTGAACCGATCTGATCGGTGCGCACGGTTTTCGCCCGGTTGGAAAGATTGTTGCCCTTGACCGACCTGAAATCCTTCTCCATCGAGGTGCGGTCGATCTTATTGAACTGGTTCTTGTCGAAGCTGATTTTGCTGCGGTCGACATTCTTCCAGTCGACATCGTTGAACTTCACCTTGCCGTTGATGTTGTTGAAGCAATTGTTGCAGTCGATGTCGATGTCGTTGCCGTTCCAGCGTCCGCCCCAGACACCCCAATCGTCCCAGTCGACGACGGCGGCAAAGGCTGCGCCGGTGACGACGCCAGCAAAGAAGGTCGCTGTCGGATAGTAATAGCTTGGATAGGGCTCGGGATAATAGGCGATCGGCGCCGGCTGGTAGCCCGGATCATAGAGCATCTGCGGCTCGTACTGCGGGACGTAAATCTTTTCCGGGTTCGCAGCCTGGATCACGACGTTGTCGTTCTCCTGTTTGACGACCACCTTGTCGTCCGACTTGATCACGCCATCGGCGACGGCCTTGTCGCGCAATTGCTGGATGGCGATCAGGACGTCCTTCTGCTGGTAGGCGAGCGCATCACCCAGCGACTGGGTCCAGTCGAGGTCGTCGCTCATCATCTTGACGATCTCGGGATAGTTCAGGAGCGAGACGATACTGCCGTCCCAGCTGTCCTTCGGCTTCAGGTCCGTCTTCGTCTTCCTGTCTTCGAGGAAACGCTGGGCCTCGACGATCTGCAGCGGATAGAGCGATGCGGATGTCACCAGTGCCACGAGTTCGTCGGGATAAAGCGCGATGCGCGCAACCAGCACTTCGAGTTCGTCTTCGCTGAGCGGCTGGGGGGCGTCGTCGGCCGGCGCCTGCGTGCCCGCCTGCTCCTGGGCGACGGCAGCGGTCGTCACGACCGAACCGCCGAGAATGGCAAGCAACGCCAAGGTGGGCGCATAGGAACGAGGTCGATTGAACATAGTCACTCCTCTGGTCTGCTGCCGCGTAGAGTTTGCATAAGGAAATACAAATGCAATCGAAAATCGCACGCTCAGAACAAAAGCGCTTGCAAATCGTTGCCCTTTGCCCTGATCCGCAAACATCCGCCAGACGAGAAAAGCCGGTCGTTTCCTTCTGCGACGGAAACGACGTCCTCGCCAAGGCGACCGACCAGCGCGTTTCGCTAGTGCAGGCAAATGTGACAGGCGTACAGGGAGCAAGCAGGATCGGCCGATGGCGATCGTCGCTTGTGTCGTTTCCGGACACGATTCGGCGCGCGCGACCGGGACGCCGCGCGCGCTCAGGCAGCACCACCAATGTCCGGCCGGCACTCCTGCGGGCCGCACCGTCGTCCAGCCGCACCTGACCCGCCAATGTGGCGCGCCGCCAGGTGCCGCTACTTCAAGGCGCCGTCACCGCTTCGGTCGGCTGTCTTGAAGTCGGCCATCACCCGGTCCAGGAATTCCTTCTGGGTAACCTTGCCGTCGCTGTTGGCGTCGGTGGCGGCGAACTGCTGGGCGTTCAGTGCCTGTTTCGTTTCGTCGGGACTGAGACTGCCGTCCTTGTTCTTGTCGAGGCCGGCGAAGGCCGCGGTCATGAAGCGTTCGTATTCGGACCGATCGACCGCGCCGTCCTTGTTGGCGTCGAGCGCTGTCATCTGGCCCTCATTCATGGTCGCCGCCTGCTGCGCGAGCGCCGGTCCCACCTGGCAGAGCGCAGCCAGGCTCAAGAGAAGGATTTTTCTCATCCCGCACCTTCCGTTGTTGTCAGTAATAGCGGCAGGTCAGCGCGTTGCCGGCCGCCGCGCCAAGCGTCGCGCCACCGCCAACGGCCCAGAGCTGGCCGGTTCCCGAACCGATTGTCGAACCGATCAGGCCGCCAACGATCGCGCCGCCGACGGTTCCGGCGATGCAACCGAACTCGTTGCCGGTCGGTCCCGACTTGGAAACGTAGGCGGACTGGCACCCGGACAAGGCAAGGGCGCCGGCAAGAATAAGTGTGATGCTGTGCTTGCTCATTTTACCCTCCAATATGGCCGTCTGATTGCAACAAAGATCGGCGGAGGCGCCATTGAGTGGCGTCGATTGCAAATAAACTTCCCGAATAGGCTCCCGGACTGGGGAGAAAGACTTCTGATCGATCAGAAGCAATTCACGAATAAAACAGACGGCCTTGCGACTACGCCGCCCAAACCGCGGGCGAATACTACCGCCCGGAAGCAGAAATGACAACGTTGCACTTGGCAATCGGTTCCACGCAGTCCCGTTCGCCCACTTGAATCCGCCTAGCCAACAGGGCGGAGATGGATCGCCTTGGCTCAGTTTTTCTAGGGCCTGCCTCGAAATATCGTCATTTGCCCTCAAGCGACCGGCAATCTACCTCTGACGCGTTCCGTCGATCGCCCGCTCCAAAACTCCCTCGGCGACCGGAGCAACGGCGGATGGAATGCAATCGTCTCTGCCGGCCGCCGCCACCCCCGCCCGACGGCACCGACAGCGCATCATCAGGAAAGAACGCATCGAATGAACAGGACGACGACAATTAAATTAGGCCTTGCTACTGTACTTTTTGCGTCCTTCGCCGCAGCCGCGTCGGCTGCGAACGGCGAAGCCGCGCGGATAGAAGCAGCCATCGACAAGGCAATCCGCCCGGTCATGCGCGAAAACAAGGTGCCAGGCATGGCCGTCGCCGTCACGGTCGACGGCCGGCGCTACTTCCTCAACTACGGCGTCGCCTCCAGGGAAACGAAGGCGCCGGTGACCGAGAACACGCTGTTCGAGCTGGGTTCCATCAGCAAGACCTTCGCCGCGACACTGGCCACCTATGCCGAGGTGCTCGGCAAGGTCTCGTTCGACGACCATCCCGGCAAATACATTCCCGCACTCAAGGGTACGGCGATCGACAAGGCGACCCTGCTCCATCTCGCCACCTACACCGCCGGCGGGCTGCCTCTGCAATTTCCCGACGCGGTCAAGACCGACGCCGACATGACGGACTATTTCAGCGCCTTCAAACCCGACGCCAGGCCGGGAGCGAAGCGGCGCTATTCCAATCCGAGCATCGGCCTCTTCGGCCACGTGGCAGCGCTGGCGATGGGCGGCGATTTTGGGAATGTGCTCGAAACAGAGCTTTTTCAGAAGCTCGGCCTGAAGCAAAGCTTCGTCACCGTTCCGAAGAGCGCGATGAGCAGCTACGCCTGGGGCTACGGCAGGGCGGACAAGCCAATCCGCGTCAATCCCGGCATGTTCGATGCAGAAGCCTACGGGGTAAAGTCATCGGCGGCCGACATGATCCGCTTCGTCGAAGCCAACATCGACCCGACGGCATTTGACGAAAACACAAGGCGGGCCATCGAAGGGACCCACATCGGCTATTTCGACAGCGGCAAGATGGTGCAGGGGCTTGGCTGGGAACAATATCCCTATCCGGTTTCGCTGGAAAAGCTGCTCGACGGCAACTCCCGCACCATGGCGCTCGACGCCCACGCCGTCAAACCGCTGACCCCGCCGAAGCAGCCCGAGGGCGCGACGCTCTACAACAAGACCGGCTCCACCAACGGCTTTGGCGGCTACGTCGCCTTCGTGCCTGAGGAGAAGATCGGCGTCGTGCTTCTGGCAAACCGGAACCTGCCGATCCCCGAGCGCATCAAGGCAGCGCACGCGATCCTCGAGGCGCTCAAGGCTTCGTCGCAATAGCCGACTTTCGGCGCGCGCGCCGACGGAACGCCGCGTGATGGCAGACGCCTGATCCGGCGTTCCGACCGTTGCCGACAACCTGCTCGCGAACCTTCAACCTCTACCCGCTTGCATATTAGCTCCGAGTGTTGTCATCTTCCCTTCGCGAAAGCGCTGTGTGATGGGCATGGGGTTAGGTATTCCGGGGACAGTCAATGCTTGAGTGGGGTTTGCGTACATCCGCGTGCAGCGCTGTGGGGCGTGGAAAAACGACAGTTTGCATGATCGCACTTCTGGCCGTGCTTGCCGGCTGCGGCGGTCACGCCAAAGGGGTGATGGCGCCCGTCGCGCTCAACGCTCCGGTCCCGGGTGCCTCCACGGTCGACATGCTTGTCGCCACCACGCGCGAGCCTTCGGGCGATCCGGCAACGCTTTTTTCCGGTGAGCGCGACGCAAACACCTTCCTCACGGACGTCGCGGTTTCGATCCCGCCGGAGACAGTGCGCAAATCGGGCACGGTGCAATGGCCGAAGAAGCTGCCGCCGGATCCGGCGAAGGAATTCGCCGTGACGCGCGTGCGTGAACTGAGAACACTCGATGAAGCCAAATCCTGGTTCGTCCAGCACGATGTTGGCGGCAACGCCTTCGTCTTCGTGCATGGCTTCAACAACCGCTACGAGGACTCGGTCTACAGGCTTGCGCAGATCGTTCATGACTCGGACGTCCAGGCGACGCCGGTGCTCTTCACCTGGCCGTCGCGCGCCAATGTTTTCGATTACAATTACGACAAGGAAAGCACGAACTATTCGCGCACGGCGCTTGAAGACATTCTGAAAAAGCTTTCCGATGCGCCGAAGGTCAAGAGCATCACCATCCTCGCCCACTCCATGGGTACCTGGCTGACGATGGAGTCGCTCCGGCAGATGGGCATTCGCGACGGCAACGTGCCGCGGAAGATCGAAAACGTCATTCTCGCCTCGCCCGATATCGACCTCGACGTCTTTGCCAAGCAATTCGTGGAAATGGGCAAGAAGCGGCCGAAGTTCACGATCTTCGTTTCGCAGGATGACCGTGCACTGGCCCTGTCCAGCTTCATTTCCGGTGACGTTTCGCGCCTTGGTGCCATCGACCCGTCGGCAGAGCCTTATCGCACTCAGCTTGAAAGGGCCGGCATCACTGCCATCGACCTGACGAAGGTCAAGTCTGAGGACGGCCTGCACCATGGAAAGTTCGCGGAAAGCCCCGAGATCGTCCAGCTGATCGGCACGCGGCTCGCCACCGGCCAGACGCTGACCGATTCCGACATCTCGGTCGGAACAGGGATCGCAGCGGTCGTTGCCGGCACGGCGAGAAACGTCGGCAATGTGGCGGCGGTTACGGTCTCTGCGCCGGTGGCGATCCTCGAAAACCCGCAGCCGGCGAAGAAGAAGAAGGTCGTCGTCGGAGAAACGCTGGCAACCGACATGCCGACGCCGGTGAAGATCAAGTAACAGAATACCGGCCGCCAACTTGCCGGCAGCCGGTCACCCCTCGTCGCCGACGAAGCGGTAGCCGACGCCCGGCTCCGTGCGGATGATCTTCGGGTCGGCCGGATCGCGCTCGATCTTGCCGCGCAACTGGCCGATGAAGACCCGGAGGTAATGCAGGTCCTCGCCATGGGCCACGCCCCAGACCGATGTGAGCAAGGTCTTGTGGGTCACGACGCGGCCGGCATGATGGGCGAGCATCACCAGCAGGTCGTATTCCTTCGGCGTCAGCCTCACCGGCTCGCCGTCCTTGGTCACGACGCGCTTGATCGTGTCGATCGCCACGCCATCGGCCGAAAGCTGCGTCTGGCCGCCGTCCATCTGCACGCGGTGGCGAAGTGCGGTCCGGATGCGGGCGGTCAGCTCGCCGATGCCGAAGGGCTTTTCGATGTAGTCGTCGGCGCCAAGGTCGAGGGCCGCGATCTTCTCGCTCTCGCGGTCGCGGGCCGACAGAATGATGATCGGCACCTGCGACCAACCCCGCAGGTTTGCAATGACCTCCTTGCCATCCATATCCGGCAGGCCGAGGTCGAGGATGACGATGTCGGGCGCCGCTGTCGCCGCCGCCTTCAGTGCCTCGGCACCCGTCATAGCCTCCAGCACATCATAGCCGGCAGCGCTCAACGCCGGCTTCAGGAAACGTTGGATCTGGGGTTCGTCGTCGACAACGAGGATGCGCTCCACGCTCATGCACGGTCCTTTTCGGATATTTCAGCTTTGGCGGCGGGGAAGCGCATCGAAATGCGCGTGCCGCGACGACGAAGCGCCGGGCTTTCCGCCTTGATCTGGCCGCCCATGGCCTCGACGAAGCCGCGCGCGATCGAAAGCCCGAGGCCTGTCCCCGGCGTGCGGCCATCCGCCTTGCCGCGGCGGAAGAACTTCTCGAACACCTGCTCGAGATCCTTGGGTGGAATGCCCTTGCCGAGATCGGTCACCGACAGCACGATGTCGTTGCCGTCAGCGCGGGCGTAGATGCTGATCGGCTCGTCGCCGCCGTATTTGTTGGCGTTGTCGAGCAGGTTGAAGAGAACCTGGCCGAGAAGCACGCTGTCGCCGCGCATCAAAGGCAGGTCGGGCGCGATGCTGGTTTCAATCTCGCGCGCGGGGAAATACTTGCGGGCCCGGTCGACCGACGCGCGCACCGCATCAGCGACATCGACCCAATCGCGCTTGGCATTGACGGTGCCGGCCTCGATGCGGGTCATGTCGAGCAGGTTGGCGACGAAACGTGTCAGTCGCCCACCCTCCTCTTCGATCGATTGCAGCAGATCGTCGCGGCTTTCCGGCGGCATGCGGTCGCCAAGTTGGCGAAGGCTGGTGACGGCGCCGGTGATGGTCGCCAGCGGCGTTCTGAGATCATGCGAGATGGAGGACAGGAGGGCGGCGCGGAAACGCTCGCCTTCAAGCTTGGCCGCCTGGTCGAGACTTTCGCGCGACAGCCGCGCCCGGTCGACGGCGATCGCGGTCTGGTCAAGAATGGCCGAAAGCGCCCGTTCCTCGTTGATCTCAAGCGGCTTGTCCGCCTGGACGAAGCCGCAGACGCCGACGACGCCGTGCGGGCTCGTCAGCGGCCGGAAATGAAAGGGGCTGTTCGGCAGCGTTCCCGTACCGTTGCCGGCCGCCTCCCTCTTGTCCATCGCCCAACGTGCCGCCATGACATCGGCGACGTCGAGTTCCGTGTCCGGCGGCCAGGCGGCCTTCAGGCGCAGATCGCCCTCCTCCGGCAACAGCAGCGCCGAACTGCGCTTCAGCGTCGACTGCATCTGCGTCACCGCCGCCCAGAGCACGTCTTCGGCCTTGGCGGTGCCCGAGAGCTTGCGGGAGAAATCATAAAGCGCCTGGGTCGCCGCTGCGCGCTGACGTGCGGCCTTTGCCTGTTCACGCACCCGCGACGCAAGGCTGCCGGCAAGGGCCGCTGCGACCAGGAAGATCACAAGCGCGAAGACCTCATGCGGCTCGGCGATCGTAAAGGTGCCGGTCGGCTTGATGAAGAAGAAATTGTAGGCAAGCACCGAAAACAGCGCCGCTGCAATTGCCGAGATATGACCGGCATAGGTCGCAGACGCCAGCACGGCAAGCAGGTAGAGCAGCGAGATGTTGGGCAGCACGACGAAGCGGCCGAGCAGCAGCCCGACCGCTGTGGCCACGACGACCGAACCGGCGGCGATGGCGACGGCACGCCCGGTTCCCGGCGGCAGTTTCCGTTCGACCGCGGACTTCCGCTTGGCGGGTACGGTCTCGCGATCAGTTACCAGATGGATGCCGACCCCGGAGACCCGCTCGGCGAGCGCGTCGGGAAGCGACTGGCGGAACAACCGCATCGGGAAGGATTGCCGCCGCGCACCGATGACGATCTGGGTCGCGTGTTCGCGACGCGCGAGCTTCAGGATCTCCTCGACGAAGTCGTTGCCGACGATGCGGCGGGTTTCCGCCCCAAGCTGCTCGGCCAGGCGGAAGGTTTCGTCGAGCCGACGCACGTCCTCGCCGTCGCCGCTCTCGCGGTCGGCACGTTCGATGAAGACGACGATCCATGGGGCGTTCAGGCCTTCGGCGAGCCGGCTTGCGGTTCTGACGACTTTCTCCGAGAGCGGATCGGGGCCGATGCAGACGAGCAGACGCTCGCCACTTGCCCAGACCCCTTCAATCGCGTTCTGCTTCAGGTAGTCGACCATCTGGTCGTCGACCCGGTCGGCGGTGCGGCGAAGCGCCAGTTCGCGCAGCGCCGTCAGGTTGCCGAGGCGGAAGAAGCGGTCCGTGGCGCGCTTGGCGCTGTCGGGAAGGTAGACCTTGCCCTCCTTCAGCCGCTCGATCAGTTCGGCCGGCGGCAGGTCGACGAGCAAGACTTCGTCGGCGCGCTTCAGCACCGTATCCGGCACCCGTTCGCGCACCGGAACGCCGGCGATCTGCGCAACGACGTCGGCCAGACTTTCCAGGTGCTGGATGTTGAGCGCGGTCCAGACATCGATGCCGGCGGCGATCAGTTCCTCGATGTCCTGGTAGCGCTTGGGGTGCCGGCTTTCGGCCGGATTGCTGTGGGCAAGTTCGTCGACGACGATGATCTTCGGCCGTCGGGCAAGGGCGGCATCGAGGTCGAACTCGGAAAGCACGCGGCCGCGATGGTTCACATCGCGGCGCGGCAGGATTTCGAGGCCTTCGACCAGTGCGGCGGTCTCGCCGCGCCCGTGCGTCTCGACGAGCCCGATGACGATATCGACGCCATCCTGTTTCAGGCGGCGCGCCCGCGTCAGCATCGCATAGGTCTTTCCGACACCAGGGGCTGCGCCGAGAAAAACGGTCAGTTTCCCTCGGCGATCCTGCGCCGCAAGGGCCAAGAGCGCATCTGGGTCGGGGCGACTTTTGGCGTCGCGATCACTGTCGGGCATTCATGGTCTCGGGCGTGAAGGGTCAGGTTCGGGGCGCATCAAGGGCGAGGTTCAGTTCTAGCACATTGACGCGCGGCTCGCCTACGACCCCAAACAACCGATCCTCGGTTGCCTTGGCGAGCAGGGCTGCGACATCCGCTTCGCTCAGGCCCCGCGCCTTGGCAACACGGGCGACCTGGGCTTCGGCGAAGGCCGGCGTGATGTGCGGGTCGAGGCCCGAGCCGGATGTCGTTGCCGCATCAGCCGGGATTGCCCCCGCGACGCCGGACGCCTTCAGGCGCTCGATATCGGCGGCGACGCGATCCTTAAGCTTGACCGAGGTGGTGCCGAGGTTGGAGCCGCTCGAGGCGCCGGCATTGTAGGCGTCCGGCCCGGTCGCTGACGGGCGCGGCCAGAAGTACTTTTCCGACGTGAAGTTCTGGCCGATCAGCTCGGAGCCGATCAGCGCGCCGTCCTTCTCGATGAGGCTGCCGTTTGCCTGGGCCGGCATCAGCACCTGGGAGGCGCCGGTGATGGCGAAGGGATAGGCAAGGCCGGTGATGAGCGTGAGAAGCACGGTCATCACGATGGCGGGGCGAAGTTGGTTCAACATGATTACACCAGATTGAGTGCGTTGACGGCGAGGTCGACGAGCTTGATGCCTGCAAAGGGCAAGAGAATGCCGCCGAGGCCGTAGACGAGCAGGTTGCGGCGCAGAAGGGCTGCGGCGCCGACCGGCCGGTATTTGACGCCCTTCAGCGCCAGCGGGATCAAGGCGACGATGATCAGCGCATTGAAGATCACCGCCGACAGGATCGCCGATTGCGGCGAGGCAAGGCCCATGACGTTGAGGGCTGCCAGCGCCGGATAGGTGGTGATGAACAGCGCCGGGATGATGGCGAAGTATTTTGCCACGTCGTTGGCGATCGAAAACGTCGTCAGCGAGCCGCGGGTCATCAACAGCTGCTTGCCGATCTCGACGATCTCGATGAGCTTGGTCGGGCTGGAATCGAGGTCGACCATGTTGGCGGCCTCGCGGGCAGCCTGGGTGCCGGTCTGCATGGCGACACCGACATCGGCCTGGGCAAGCGCCGGCGCATCGTTGGTGCCGTCGCCACACATGGCGATCAGGCGACCGCCCTGCTGTTCCCGACGGATGTAGGCAAGCTTGTCCTCAGGCGTCGCTTCGGCAAGGAAGTCGTCGACGCCGGCCTCGGACGCGATTGCCGCGGCGGTGACCGGGTTGTCGCCGGTGACCATGACGGTACGGATACCCATTGCGCGAAGGGCAGCGAAACGCTCCTTGATGCCCGGTTTCACAACGTCCTTCAGATGGATGACGCCGAGCAGGCGCGGGCCGTCGGCGACGGCGAGCGGCGTGCCGCCGGTGCGCGCCACCTGGTCGACGGCACGGCGGAACTCGTTCGGCACGTTCTCGTCGCGCATGCCGGTGAACTTCAGGATCGAGTCGACCGCACCCTTGCGCAGGCGGCGGCCGGCGAAGTCGACGCCTGAAAGGCGCGTCTCAGCGGCGAAGGGAATGACCGCGTCGATCCGGGTGCTGCCGGCCGGGCTTGCGCCACCGCCGACGGCAAGCGCAACGACCTCGCTTTTGCCCGCTTCCGGCAGCGAGACATTGGGCGTGTGGCGACCGAACTCGCCGGTCGCAAGCGCTGCGATCGAGCGACCTTCGGGCGTTTCGTCGGCAAGGCTCGCAAGCAGTGCCGCGTCCGCCAGTTCCGCCTCGCTCACACCGGGAACCGGCATGAAATCGGCGGCCATGCGGTTGCCGAAGGTGATCGTGCCCGTCTTGTCGAGCAGCAGCGTGTCGACGTCACCAGCCGCCTCGACGGCGCGGCCGGATGTGGCGATCACGTTGAAGCGCACCAGACGGTCCATGCCGGCAATGCCGATCGCCGACAGCAGACCACCGATGGTGGTCGGGATCAGCGTCACGAGCAGGGCGGCGAGCACGGTGACGGAAAGCACGGTGCCAGAGTAGCCGGCAAGGCCCCAAAGGGTAACGACGGCGACGAGGAAGATCAGCGTCAGGCCCGAAAGCAGGATCGAGAGCGCGATCTCGTTCGGGGTCTTCTGGCGCTGGGCGCCTTCGATCAACGCGATCATGCGGTCGACGAAGGTGTTGCCGGGCGCAACCGCGATGCGGATCTTGATCCAGTCGGAGAGCACCTGGGTGCCGCCGGTAACGGCCGAACGGTCGCCGCCCGACTCCCGGATGACAGGCGCGGATTCACCGGTGATAGCGCTTTCGTTGACCGAGGCGACGCCCTCGACGACTTCGCCGTCACCGGGGATCAGTTCGCCGGCCTCGACCAGCACGATGTCGCCGACCTTCAGCGAGGTTGCCGGGATCGTCTGGGTTTCGCGACCTTCGGCAGAGACGAGCTTACGGGCCGTCAGTTCGGACTTGGTGCGGCGCAGGCTGTCGGCCTGCGCCTTGCCGCGCCCTTCGGCGACGGCCTCTGCAAAGGTGGCGAACAGCACCGTGAACCACAGCCAGGCGGCAATCTGCCCGGAAAACAGCGGGCTGCCCGTGCCGGTGGCGATGTCGCGGATGAAGAGCAAGGTGACCACGGCGGCGACAACCTCGGTGACGAAGATCACCGGATTGCGCACCAGCTGGCGCGGATCGAGCTTGACGAAGGCCGCCTTGATCGCCGGCAGCAGGATGGCCGGGTCCAGAAAACTCGGAGCGACGGGTTTGGAAGACATGATGTCGATTTCCTTTAGAAGGTCTGACCGGCAAGCATCGAGAAATGCTCGACGATGGGACCAAGAGCGAGCGCCGGGAAGAACTGCAGCCCGCCGAGAATGAGGATGATGCCGACGAGCAGGCCGATGAAGAGCGGCGTGTCGGTCGGGAACGTGCCCTTGGAGGCCGGAACACGGGTCTTGACCGCAATCGAGCCGGCGATCGCCATGACCGGAATGGCGTAAGCAAAGCGGCCGAGCAGCATCGCGAGACCCAGCGTCGTGTTGTACCAGGGCGTGTTGCCGGTGAGGCCGCCGAAAGCCGAGCCGTTGTTGCCGGCAGCCGACGTGAAGGCATAGAGGATTTCCGACAGGCCGTGCGGGCCGGCGGTACCGATACTTGCGACGGCAAAGGGCAGCATGGCGGAGACGGCGGCAAAGCCGAGGATCGTCACCGGCAGGATGAGGACCGCGAACATCGCGTATTTCATCTCGCGGCTTTCGATCTTCTTGCCGAGCAATTCCGGCGTACGGCCGACCATCAGGCCGGCGACGAAGACGGCAAGGATGGCAAAGACCACCATGCCGTAGAGACCGGAGCCGACGCCACCGGGAAGAACCTCGCCGAGCTGCATCAGGAACATCGGCACGAGACCGCCGAGACCTGTCAGCGAGCCGTGCATGCCGTTGACACCGCCGTCCGACAGGCCGGTTGTGACTGCCGCATAGAGCGCCGTCATCGCCTGGCCGAAGCGGACTTCCTTGCCTTCCATGTTGCCCTGGGCGGCATCGAGGCCGAGCGCGGTCAGGATCGGATTGCCCTGCGCTTCCGCCCAGTAGACGATCGCGACGCCCGAAATCAGGAGGACACCCGTAACGGCGATGAAGGCCCAGCCCTGGCGGCGGTTACCGACCATCTGGCCGAAGGCGTAGACCAGCGCCGCGGAGATCGAAAGCATCGCGAAGATGTTGAGGTAGTTGGAAAAAGCCGTCGGGTTCTCGAACGGATGGGCGGCATTGACGTTGAAGAAGCCGCCGCCATTGGTGCCGAGCTGCTTGATCGCCTCCTGGCTTGCGACTGGGCCGAGCGAAATCGTCTGCTTGGCGCCCTCAAGCGTCGTTGCAGTCAGATCGGCGTTGAAGGTCTGCGGCAGACCAGTCCAGACCATGGCGAGCGCCATGACGACGGCGATCGGCAAGAGGACATAAAGGGTCGAACGGGTGAGATCGACCCAGAAATTTCCGACCGTCGAGGCGTTCGAGCGGGCGAAGGCACGGGTGACGGCAAGGGCCATGGAAATGCCTGTCGCGGCCGACACGAAGTTGTGAACGGTCAGCCCGGCCATCTGGCTGAAATGGCTGAGTGTGGTTTCGCCGCCGTAGTTCTGCCAGTTGGTGTTGGTGACGAAGCTGACCGCCGTGTTGAAGGCAAGGTCGGACGGCATGCCGGCGAACCCTTGAGGGTTCATCGGCAGATAGGCCTGCAGCCTCAGGATCGCAAAGAGCGAGACGAAGCCGGCAAGACTGAAGGCGAGCATCGACATCGTATAGGCGAGCCAGCCCTGTTCCTTCTTCGGATCGACGCCGGCGGCGAGGTAGAGACCGCGCTCGACGGGACCAAGGACAGGCGAAAAGACGTTGCGTTCACCGGAGAAGACCCGCGCCATGTAAAGCCCCAGCGGCTTGATGACGATCAGGACGGCGATGAAGAGGAGGCTGATCTGCAGCCACCCGATGATAGACATGAGGATTTCTCCGCTGGATCACAACGACTTTGGGCCGCATCGGCCCAAACTCACTGTGACCGCTTCTGGTTGGCTAGGGCGTCAGAACCGTTCCGGGCGAACGAGGGTGACGACGAGATAGGCCGCAAGGGCGACGGCGACGGCAAGACCGATCAGGGCTTCGAACATCGGGGCCTCCTAGAGACGGCTGAGCGCGCGCGCATAAAGCGCAAACACGACAAAGCCGCCGATGCCGGCGGCAAGGAAAAGAACATCGGACATGCGAATTCTCCGGACTGTTGAAGTCCGGATCTTGCATCCTCAGCGGGTCAATTATCGATTGCGATGGTTGGGAGGGGGCATAAGGAAAGTGTAAAGACGCCCGGCGGCCCGCTCGTGGTGCCTTCAAGGGGACCGGTCACCCGCACGGCGGGCGGGCGTGTTCAACGGCCGGACCCGAAGCGGTCGGGTGGCAGGACATCCGGAAATTCGGCGCGCTGCGGCGAACCTGCGCCAGGCAAGACAGATGTTGCTATCGCCGTTTTGACGTCACGCAGGTGGGCTCGACGGCAGCGGCCGAGACGTCTTCGCCTCAGCCCTTGATGATGTGGTTGACCGTCGTTTCGGTCGGAGCGGTGACTTCGCGCATCCACTCGCGCCAGATGGCAACGAGCAGCGCCATCAGCACCGGGCCGACGAAGAGACCGAGGAAGCCCATGGTCTTCACGCCGCCGACAAGGCCGAAGAAGGTCGGCAGGAACGGCAGCTTGATCGGGCCGCCGACAAGGCGCGGACGCAGGGTCTTGTCGACGATGAAGAGCTCGGTCGTGCCCCAGGTGAAGAGCGCCATGCCGTGAATGGGCGAGCCGCTGGCGACCAGATAGACCGAGACCAGCGTGAAGCAAAGCGGCGCACCGCCCGGTATCAACGCCATCAGGCCGGTGATGATGCCGAGCGTGACCGGCGACGGCACGCCGGCCAGCCAGTAGGCGACACCGAGCACGATGCCCTCGCCGATTGCGATGATGCCCATGCCGGTGACCGTCGAGCTGATCGTCAACGGCACGACGCGCGACAGCCGCTCCCAGCGCATCGGGAAGATACGTTCGCCGAGGCGGTCGAGCTGGCCGGAGAAGGACTGTCCGTCACGATAGACGAAGAACAGCGTGATCAGCATGAACAGCAAGGTCAGGAAGGCATGGAACGTCGAGGCGCCGACGACGAGCACGCCGCGATAGATGTTGCCGATGTTGGATCCGCTGACCAGCTGCACGAGTTCGCCGAGTGCGCCGGGATGCCCGACATGCTTCACCCACTGCTCGCCGAGCCAGACGCCGGCGATCGGAATGCTCGAGAGCCAGGCGGGTACGACCGCGCCATTGGCATTGGTTTCGACGGCCCAGACCACCCAGTCGCGCACTTCGTCGACCGCGTAGACCGCGGCGATCGAGATCGGCACGACGATGAAGGAAACGACACTGACGATGGCGATGGTCGCAGCGAGCGTACGGTTGCCGTTCACGGCTGCAAGCAGCCGGCGATAGATCGGCCAGCTGGCAAAACCGATGACGACCGCAGCCAGCACCGGCACGACGAAACCGTGGAAGAAGTAAACACCGGCAAGCAGAACGAAGACCAGCATCCAGCGCGCGGCGGTCATGGGTCCGACGAGGGCATGGCGCGAAATCGCCGTCTGACCGAGGAGCCGCGGCTCCACGGCAAAGTTTTCTCGTTCGCGATTGCCCAACTGCACCAATGATCCTCCGTCTTTCGACGAGTTTACAACAAACCCGAGGCCTTGCCAGCCTCTCAGGCGCCACGCGCTGCCCTTTGCCCCTGCTTTACGGTAGTTTCAGGGCCGGAAGCGACGCTAGCGGCGGGAGATGACAGAAAAATATAGGGGGGATCAAGATCCCGTGGCTTTCTTTCCGGGGTTCGGTCATTCCGCCGCAGGTTTGGCGTGCATGCCTGCCGCCTGGGCACGGTCGACGAAAACCGACCCGAGGAAGATGCCGAAACCGGCAACACCGAGGATCGCGCCGACGAGGCCGGTCGACGTCCAGCCGTAGCCGGCAGCGATCGACGCGCCGCCAAGCCAGGCGCCGAGCGCGTTGGCAAGGTTGAAGGCGGAGTGGCTGAGTGCTGCCGCCAGCGTCTGCGCCTCGCCGGCCACGTCCATCAATCGTGTCTGCACGCCGGGCACGACCGCGAAACCGCCGCCGATGAGGAGAACGTTGAGGATGGCGATCCACGGATTGCCCATGGTGAAATAGAACAGCACATAGGCGAAGATGTTGAAGGCGATGGCGATGCCGATCGCTGGCAGCAGCGCCCAGTCGGCGAGCCGCGCACCGACGATGTTGCCGAGGATCATGCCCGCGCCGAACACCGACAGCATGATCGGCACATTGGCGAGCGAAACGCCCGCCACCTCGGTCAGGGCCGGCGTGATGTAGCTGAAGACCGCGAACATACCGCCACAGCCGATGGCGCAGATGCCGAGCATCAGCCAGACCTGCAGCTTGCCGAGGGCGCTCAGTTCGCGAAGCGGCGTCGCTTTCGGATTGCCGGCATCGCGCGGCACGTGGACGAAGGTGAGCGCCATGGTCAAGAGACTGATCGCGCCGACGATCGCAAAGGCCGAGCGCCAGCCAAGCGCCTGGCCGAACCAGGCAACGAGCGGCGTGCCGAAAAGGGTCGCGATCGTCAACCCCATCATCACCCGGCCGACGGCGCGCGCCCGCTGGTGGGGAGCTGCAAGGCCGGCGGCGACCAGGGCGGCAACGCCGAAATAGGCGCCATGGGGAAGACCGGCGAAGAAGCGGGCGGCGACCAGGGTGTAGAAATCGGGCGCCATCGCGCTTGCGAAATTGCCGATGGCGAAGATCAGCATCAGTGCCAGCAACAGGCGGAAGCGCGAGAAGCGGGCGGCGAGCACCGCAATCAGCGGCGCGCCGACGACGACGCCAAGCGCATAGGCGCTGATGACGGCGCCTGCCCTGGGCACCGAAACCGCGACGTCGTCGGCCACCTGCGGCAGAAGCCCCATGATGGCAAATTCGCCGGTGCCGATGCCGAAGCCGCCAACCGCAAGCGCCACTTCGGCGGCAGAAACGCGGGCGCGGCGCGGCGCGATGGAGGAGGAAAGGGCTTCGTCAGACATGGGCTCACTCATGGGCAATGACCAGCGTCGTCCGGCCCACGTGGAGCGGAGAAAAACCTGGGGGAAATGTCGGCGGACGTTGGCTTGGACCAACCGGAATATGCTGCAATGCAATACAGGCTTTTCCGGCGACACGCAAAGCTTTTGCCGTTCTCGTCATACTTTTTCGCAGGCGTCGGCGGCGCCGGTTAACCGTAAGCTCGGTTGACGTTTACGTCAAAGTTATATAATCCCGAATCTCAGCTTGAAGAGGTGTCGCAAAAGCATCATCTTCATCGGCATGAGAGGATCGGGAGGGATTTTCTCAGGCCGCGAGCAGGCCAGCCTGTGGCGACCAAGGGAGAGAGGTCATGGCGGAAGTCAGCACACAACACGCGGGTATCAGCCCAGGCAAGATCTGGCTGAAGTCGTATCCGACCGGAATTGCGGCCGAGATCGGCCCCCTGCCCTACAAATCGATCGGCGAATTCTTCGATCATGCCGTCGCCCGCTATTCGAACCGCCCGGCCTTTACCTGCATGGGCAAGACGCTCAGCTATGCCGACCTCAACGCCCAGTCCGCCCGGATCGGCTCCTGGCTCCAGTCCCTCGGCCTTGCCAAGGGCGACCGGGTCGCGGTGATGATGCCGAACATCCTGCAGAACCCGGTGATCGTCTACGGGATCCTGCGCGCCGGCTTCACCGTGGTCAACGTCAACCCGCTCTATACGCCGCGTGAGTTGCAGCACCAGCTGACCGATTCCGGCGCCAAGGCGATCTTCGTTCTGGAGAACTTCGCGCACACGGTGCAGCAGGTGGTCGAAAAGACCGCCGTCAAGCACGTCGTCGTCGCGACGATGGGTGACATGCTTGGCCTCAAGGGCGCGATCGTCAACCTGGTGGTGCGCCGCGTCAAGAAACTCGTTCCCGCCTGGTCGATCCCCGGCCACCTCTCGTTCAGGGACGTGCTTGCCAAGGGCGGGCGCACCCAGCTGACGAAGCCGAACGTCGCCCCGAGCGATGTCGCCTTCCTGCAGTATACTGGCGGCACGACCGGGGTTTCGAAGGGCGCCACGCTGACCCACTCGAACCTGCTGTCGAACATGGCGCAGATGGAAATCTGGTTCGAGACGGCGTTCCGCTCGAGAGCACGGCCGGACAATCTCGTCTTCATGTGCGCGCTGCCGCTCTACCACATCTTCGCGCTGACGGTGAATTCGCTGATGGGCCTTGCCACCGGTGGCAACAATATCCTGATCCCCAATCCGCGCGACATTCCCGGCTTCGTCAAGGAACTGGGCAAGTACAAGACCAATGTCTTCCCCGGCCTCAACACGCTGTTCAACGCGCTGATGAACAATGTGGAGTTCCAGAAGCTCGACTTCTCGTCGCTGATGCTGACCTTCGGCGGCGGCATGGCCATTCAGAGGCCGGTCGCCGAACGCTGGAAACAGATGACCGGCTGCTCGATCGCCGAAGGCTACGGGCTGTCGGAGACCTCGCCGGTGGCAACGGCCAACATTCTCGACGCCACGGAATTTACCGGTACGATCGGCATGCCGATCCCCTCGACCGACGTCGAGATCCGCGACGACCAGGGCAATACGCTGGCTGTCGGCGAGGTCGGCGAGATCTGCATCCGTGGCCCGCAGGTGATGTCCGGCTACTGGCAGCGGCCCGATGAAACCGCCAAGGCGATCTCGCCCGACGGCTTCTTCCGCTCCGGCGACATCGGCTTCATGAATGCCGACGGATACGTCAAGATCGTCGACCGCAAGAAGGACATGATCCTGGTCTCGGGCTTCAACGTCTTCCCGAACGAGATCGAGGAGGTGGCGATGACCCACCCCGGCATTCTCGAATGCGCGGCAATCGGCATCCCGGACGAACATTCCGGCGAGGCGGTGAAGCTGTTCGTGGTGAAGAAGGACGCGTCGCTGACGGAAGAGGAAGTCAAGCGCCATTGCGCTGCCAACCTCACCAACTACAAGCGTCCGCGTTTTGTCGAGTTCCGCACCGAACTGCCGAAAACCAATGTCGGCAAGATCCTGCGCAAGGACCTTCGCGGGTAAAGTACTGCGAATTTCAAACGATTTAAAAAATCCTGAAAACCGCCGCTTTGGCGGTTTTGCGGGCTTGATTTGAGTGGCTTAAAGCGAATAGCTACGCAGGCGATTGTCCGACACACTGTCCGACCAAGGAGTCCCGCGATGAAAGCGCTTGTCGATCAACTCAAAGCAACCGCCTCTGAGACCAACGCAACCGATATCCGCGCTGCCTTCGCCAGCGATGCGACGCGCTTTCAGCGCTTCAGCACGACGCTCGGCGACCTCCTGTTCGACTATTCGAAATGCGCCGTCAACGACAAGGTGCTCGACGGGCTCGAAGCGCTCGCCCAGGCCGCCAAGGTCGAGGAAAAGCGTGACGCGATGTTCCGCGGCGACATCATCAACATCACCGAGGAGCGGGCCGTGCTGCACACGGCGCTGCGCAACCGCGGCAACAAGCCGGTCATCGTCGATGGCAAGGATGTGATGCCTGACGTCAATGGCGTGCTAGCCGCCATGGGCGCCTTTGCCGACGGCATCCGCTCGGGCGCGCTCAAAGGTGCGACCGGCAAGAAGATCACCGACGTCATCAACATCGGCATCGGCGGTTCAGACCTCGGCCCCGTGATGGCCACCCTCGCCCTTGCCCCTTTCCATGACGGGCCGCGCCTGCACTTCGTCTCCAATATCGACGGCGCCCACATCGCCGACACGCTGAAGCTGGTCGATCCGGAAACGTCCCTGTTCATCGTCGCCTCGAAGACATTCACCACCATCGAGACCATGACCAATGCCGCAACTGCCCGCGCCTTCATCGCCGGCAAGCTCGGCGAGGCCGCGGTCGGCCATCACTTCGCCGCCGTCTCCACGGCGCTCGACAAGGTCGCCTCCTTCGGCATCGACCAGGCCCGCGTCTTCGGCTTCTGGGACTGGGTCGGCGGTCGCTATTCGATCTGGTCGGCCATCGGCCTGCCGCTGATGATCGCCATCGGCAAGGAGAATTTCGGTCGTTTCCTCGATGGCGGCCACGCCATCGACGAGCACTTCCGCACGGCACCGCTGCGCCAGAACATCCCGGTGCTGCTCGGCCTTATCGGCTTCTACCACCGCAACGTCCTTGGTTATCCCTCGCGCGCGATCCTGCCCTACGACCAGCGCCTGTCGCGCTTCCCGGCCTACCTGCAGCAGCTCGACATGGAATCGAACGGCAAGGCTGTGACGCTCGACAGCACCCCGGTCGAATATTCGACCGGACCGGTCGTGTGGGGCGAGCCCGGCACCAACGGCCAGCACGCCTTCTACCAGCTGATCCACCAGGGCACCGACACCATTCCGGCCGAATTCATGATCGCCGCCAATGGCCATGAGAAGAACCTGCGCCACCAGCACGAACTGCTGATCGCCAATTGCCTGGCGCAGTCCGAAGCGCTGATGAAGGGCCGCACGCTCGCCGAAGCCAAGGCGCAGCTGACCGCCAAGGGCATGGCAGACGCCAAGGCCGACAGAATCGCGCCGCACCGCGTCTTTACCGGCAATCGTCCGTCGCTGACGATGGTCTACGACCAGCTCGACCCCTTCGCGCTCGGCCGCCTGATCGCGCTTTACGAGCACCGCGTCTTCGTCGAAGGCGCCCTCTTCAACATCAACTCCTTCGACCAATGGGGCGTGGAGCTTGGCAAGGAACTGGCGACCGGCCTGCTGCCGGTGGTCGAAGGCAAGGAAAGCGCTGCGGGACACGACAGCTCGACGGCGGGCCTTGTTGCGGCTCTCTTGAAGGCGGCACGCTGACCATCGTCCGTGCGGGGAGGCGCGTTTCGCCCTCCCCGGTTCACGCCGTGCACGCCGGTAGCGCCGTAACCTTTGCCTGGCTCAGCACACGCATCAGATCAAGGTTCGACAGCACCGGGAAATAGTCCGCGCCCGGCGCTGTCTGCATCCATAGGTTGATCGTCACCTTGCGCCCGGCCGGGAAAGGGCCGCGCCAGCAGCCGCCGGAAAAATTGACCGAAAGGCTGCCGCGCTCTGCGGGCTTGCCGGCCGCGCTCTTCCGCTGGAATTCCCGCAGACGAACGGCATCCGCCCCGGTCAGCGCGAGAACGTAGAGCGCCTCTCCCGAAGACACACTGTCCTTTACGGAACGATCGGACGCGCCGCCCGCCTGTACGTCGAGCGACCAGGCGAGATTCTCCGTATCCAAGCCTGCCTCCCGCCTGGAAAGCCCGAGCGTCGCGTCGCCACGTCTTAGGACCAGCTCTTTCGGCACGATGATCGCCACGCGCAGATCGGCCGGATCGGCCGTCGTCGGGTCGCGTTTCGTCACTGCGTCGATGGAACCGACATTCAGCGCAGCGCAGGCCGCAAGGGCGTTCAACAGCAGGAAAAGACAGGGATTCTTGAAAAAACGAAGCGGCACGCAGCATCACCAAAATCACAATTGACGAGAAATATTTATTGTTTTACGATAAAAATGCAAGTCAAACGATAAAGGAATTTGCATGACGGAGAGCGCCGAGAGGCTGCGAAAGCTCAGCCGCATTATGAAGCTGATGATCGTATTGTGCGGAGCAGTGTTCTGCTCGGCCGTCGTTTACGGACATTGGCAGATCTTTTTCGACCGGCAGGGCTTCGAGCAGGGCATTCGCGACGTCGTCTTTCCACGCGTCGAGATCATCACCCTGTCCTACCGTGCCATCGCGACCGTCGTCTTCCTGACCGCCATCAACAACGCGCTGGTCATTGCCGGCCTCGCCTTCGCCTGGCAGCTTTTCGACAGTTTCCAGCGCGGAGAAATCCTCTCCGGCCGCAACGGCGTGCTCTTGCGTCGCGTCGGGCTGACAGCGCTTGCGGGAGCCTTATGCATGACGGTCAGCAACGGCATCGGCATTCTCGCCGTCACCTACGACAATCCGGGTGCATCAGGACATGCGGTCGCCTTCGATATCAGCGGCGGGACGATCATCGTGCTGTTGATGGCCGGCCTCGTCGTCGGCCTTGGACATGTCATGGTCATCGCATCTGGGGTGGAAGACGAAAACAGGAGCTTCGTCTGACGGATGCCGATTATCGTCAATCTCGATGTCATGCTGGCGAAGCGCAAAGTCCGCTCGCGTGACCTCGCCGAGCAGGTGGGCATCACGGAGCAAAACATCTCGCTGTTGAAATCAGGCAAGGTAAAGGGCGTGCGCTTCGACACGCTGGAGAAGATCTGCGCCGTGCTCGAATGCCAGCCGGGCGATATTCTGGAGTATCGCCCCGAAACTGAGGAAGGCCCGTAAGGCTCAGAGCCCGATTTCGTGTTTCCACGGCGGGTTGGCGCCGGCGCGCGAAACGGTCACGGCCGCCGCCTTGGCGCCGAGCGCCAGCGCATTGTAAACGGCGGTTTCGCCAAGATCGGCGACATCGGCCTTGGTGAGCAGACCGGCAAGCTTCAGCGACGCCAGCACGCCGGCGTCGAAGGTATCGCCTGCGCCGACCGTGTCGACCACCGTCACGCGCTCGCCCGCCACCTCGACCTTGTGGCGTGCGGTGTAGCCGACGGCGCCATCGGCGCCTTTGGTCACCAGCACCAGCTTCGGTCCACGTTTCAGCCATTCGGCAGCCAGATCATCATGGCTGCCTTCCATGCCGAACCAGGCAAGATCCTCGTCGGAAAACTTGATGATGTCGGACATCGCCGCCATCCGGTTCATGCGGGCGAGATGGGCGTCCCTGTCCTTGATGAAGCCGGGACGAATGTTCGGGTCGAAAGAGATGACGCGCTTTGCGTGCTCCCGCGTCATCAGCGCCTCGTAGGTCGAGCCGCAGGGCTCGGGGATCAGGCTGATCGCGCCGAAGTGCAGCGCCTCGCAGAAGTCGCCGAGCGCTGGCAGGTGCTCCGATGTAATCATGCGGCCGGCGGTGTTTTCGTCGAAGAAGGCGTAGCTTGCGTGGCCGTTGACCAGCTTGACGAAGGCGAGCGTCGTGTGCAGCGAGAGGGTGGCGCACGGACCGAAATCAACATTCGCCGCCTTCAGTGTCTCGCGCAGGATATCGCCGAACATGTCGTCGGAAAGGCCGGTGAAGAAGCCCGTCTGTATTCCGAGGCGACCGAGCGCGATGGCGGTGTTGAAGATCGCCCCGCCGGCATAGGGCGCAAAGGCGTTCTCGCCCGCGGTCGTATCCCGCGGCAGCATGTCGATCAGTGCTTCACCGCAACATACGATCATCGGCTCTTCCTCCTCAATGGATTTCAATCGATTTAAAAACGGTAGCTCGGAATGGCGAGGCCCCGGCATGGCCGGGGCCTGCCGGATATTACGCCAGGGCGCTGACGCCGCCGTTGCGCCCGGACCAGGCGAGCGGGGCGTTGAGGAAAGCCTCGACTTCACCCAGCGTCTTCTCGTCGAACAGCTTCTGCTCGCGGGCGACCGCAAGCACGTTGCGCCAGGTGGCGATCCAGTGCAGATCGACGCCCTTGCCCTTCATTTCGCCGACCGCTTCGGGGAAGATGTCGTAGTAGAAGAGCGCAATGCCGTGGTCGACGATGCCGCCGGCAGCGCGAATGGCATCGATGAACTTGAACATCGAGCCGCCGGCCGTGGTCAGATCCTCGATCACGAGCACGCGGGCGCCCTCGGGCATGTGCCCTTCGATCTGGGCGTTGCGGCCGTGGCCCTTGGGGGCCTTGCGCACGTAGATCATCGGCAGGCCGAGGCGCTCGGCCAGCATGGCGGCAAAGGGAATGCCCGCGGTTTCACCGCCGGCGACCACGTCGAACTGCTCGAAACCGGCTTCGCGCAGAATGCTTGCGGCAGCGAAATCCATCACCGCCGAGCGGATGCGCGGATAGGAGATCAGCTTGCGGCAGTCGATATAGACGGGGCTCGCCATGCCCGACGACAGCTTGTAGGGCTTGTCGGCGCTGAAGTGCACGGCCTTGATCTCCCAGAGCATCTTGGCGACCAGCTCGGCCATGACGGCCTTGTCGGTGAACGCGTTGGAAAACATCAAACTCTCCTTCAGACAACAGCCCAGTGCAGCGGGAACATCGGATCGAAAACGGTGACCGGACCGGCGCCGGTCTCGATCTTCTTGGGATAGGCGACGGCTTCGGCCTGTTTGCGGAGCGTGATCGTCTCTTCGTTGACCGGCAGGCCATACCAGGCGGGACCGTTCAGCGACGCGAAGGCCTCGAGCCTGTCGAGCGCGTCCTCTTCTTCGAACACATGCGCCAGGCAGCTCATGGTGTTGATCGAGGTGTAGATGCCGGCGCAGCCGCAGGCGCATTCCTTCAGCGGGTCGACATGCGGGGCCGAGTCCGTGCCGAGGAAGAAGCGCTTGTCACCGGAGACGGCAGCAGCGCGCAGCGCCAGTCGGTGGTTTTCGCGCTTGGCGACCGGCAGGCAGTAATAATGCGGCTTGATGCCGCCGACGAGGATGGCGTTGCGGTTGATGATCAGGTGATGGGTGGTGATCGAGCCGGCGAGGTTCGCCTTCGATGCCTTGATGTAGTCGATGCCGTCCTTGGTGGTGACGTGCTCCATCGTCACCTTGAGTTCGGGCAACCGCTTGCGCAAGGGGTCGAGCACGGTCTCGATGAACACCGCCTCGCGGTCGAAGATATCGACGTCGGCGGACGTCACTTCGCCGTGCACGCAGAGCGGCAGGCCGATCTTCGCCATGCGTTCCAGCACCGGCATGGCCTCATCGATATTGCGAACGCCGCTGTGCGAATTGGTTGTCGCACCTGCCGGATAAAGCTTGACGGCCTTGACGAGACCGCTGCGGTGACCGGCCTCGACATCGTCTGGGTTTGTACCTGCCGTGAGGTAGAGCGTCATCAGCGGCTCGAAGCGGTCGCCGGCGGGGATCGCAGCAACGATGCGCTCGCGATAGGCCGAAGCGTCTGCGGTGGTGACGACGGGCGGCACCAGGTTGGGCATGATGATCGCGCGGGCGAAGTGGCGGCTGGTATCGGCGATGACGCCCTTCAGCATGTCGCCGTCGCGCAGGTGAAGGTGCCAATCATCCGGCCGGCGGATAACGAGGTCTTGCATGGTCAGCGTTCTCCTAGGTCCGAGCGGGATGCAGGCGGAAGCCGCGTGCATGTACCCCTCTGCGGTGCTCGCGCCCGATCCGCGCGCGCGGCTGTGCAGCCGGCAGGTGCGGGTGACGGGCGGTTACTCATGTGGTGGAACCGCGTCTCGATAACACCAATGCGCCCGGGAAGACAATCCGCAATCCGACCATCGTTCAGAAATCCGCAAGCACCAGATCCGCGCGCCGCTGATGGTCGACCACGCGATGCGCATTCGGGATGTCGTTGCCGAACGCCTTGCGCTTGGCCGCCTCCTCGTCATAGCCGTGATCGAACCAGCGCTTCAGAAGCCGCCGCTCCAGCTCCTCGACACCGGGATTGATGAAGATCGTGAAGTCGAAGGCGCCCTCAAGCCCGTTCCACGGTGCCTCGTCAAGCAGCAGATAGTTGCCCTCCACGAGGACGATGCGCGTCTCCGACGCCACGATCCGGGCGGACGCGATCGCCAGTTCCCGCGAACGGTCGAACACCGGGACAAGCACTTCGCCATCGTTGGCGCGCACCGCCGCTATTGTCGACAGGAAGGCCCTGACGTCGAAAGTCTCCGGCGCGCCCTTGCGCGGCAGCAGACCCTTTTCTTCCAGCACCGCATTGTCCATGTGGAAACCGTCCATCGGCAGCACCGCCGCCTTCTCGCCGCGGGCGACCAGGGCCTCGGCGAGCCCCTCGGCCAGCGTCGACTTGCCGGCACCGGGCGGCCCGGCAATGGCGACGACGAAACGGGCAGCATCGGCCGCCCGTTTCAGGATTTCGCTTGCGATCGGCTCGACGTTCATGCCGCGAGCGCCTCGCGCGGCGGCTCCTTCGCCCCAGTCATGAAGGCGACGGCGTCCGACATCGTGTGCTCCTTCGGGTTGATGACGCAGAGCCGTTTGCCGAGCCGATGAATGTGGATGCGGTCGGCCACCTCGAATACATGCGGCATGTTGTGCGAGATCAAGACGATCGGCAGACCACGCGAGCGCACGTCGAGGATCAGTTCCAGCACCCGCCGGCTTTCCTTGACGCCGAGGGCTGCGGTCGGCTCGTCCATGATCACCACCTTGGAGCCGAAGGCTGCCGCACGCGCCACCGCCACACCCTGGCGCTGGCCGCCTGACAGCGTTTCCACCGCCTGGTTGATGTTCTGGATCGTCATCAGGCCGAGCTCGGAAAGCTTTGCCCGCGCCTTCTGTTCCATCGCCGAACGGTCGAGTGTGCGGAACAGCTTGCCCATGATCCCGGGCTTGCGGATCTCGCGGCCGAGAAACATGTTGTCGGCGATCGACAGCGCCGGCGACAGCGCCAGGTTCTGGTAGACCGTTTCGATGCCGGCGGTGCGTGCCTCCATCGGCGAACGGAACTTGATCGGCTGGCCTTCGAGCCGGATTTCGCCCTCGTCCGGCGTGATGGCGCCGGAGATCGCCTTGATCATCGAGGACTTGCCGGCGCCGTTATCGCCGATGACGGCCAGGATTTCGCCGGGATAGAGATCGAAGTCGGCATGGTCGAGGGCGGTGACCCGGCCGTAACGCTTGACCAGGCCGCGCGCGGTGAGAATGGGTTCTTGAGCCATCAGCCTGCTACCTTTCTGATCCATTGGTCGATTGCGACGGCGGTGATGATCAGGACGCCGGTGAGGAACACTTTCCACTGCGGATCGGCGCCCATCATGTTGAGACCCATGGAGACGACACCGACGATCATCGCACCGATCAGCGTCCCAAGGATCGAACCGCGGCCGCCGAAGAGCGAGATGCCGCCGATCACCGCTGCGGTAATGGCCTGAAGATTGTAGTCGGTGACCGCAGCCGACGGCGAAATCGAGCCGTTGCGGCCGATCGAGACCCACGCGGCAAGCGCTGCGATCAGGCCCGCCAACGTATAGGCGCTGAGCAGCACCCGGCTGGTGCGGATACCTGAAAGCTTGGCCGCTTCCGGATCGTCGCCGACGGCATAGAGATGCCGCCCCCAGGCCGTGTGATTGAGCGCGTACCAGAGGCCGAGCACCAGCACGACCATCATCACCACGCCGAGCGTGAAGACGGCGGAGCCCACCTTGAAGCTGACGCCGAAGACGTGGAGCATTTGGGTGACGGCCGTCACATCCGCCTCGCGGATCGTCGCATTGGCCGAGTAGATGAAGTTCGTCGACATGATCACGTACCAGGTGCCGAGCGTTACGATGAACGGCGGCAGCTTGACGCGGGAGACGAGGAAACCGTTGAGGAAACCGCAGGCGCCGCCGACAACGAAGCCGAGGAAGATCGCGATCGGCGCGGGCAGGCCGTAGGTCACGGCGCAATTGCCCATGATGACGGCCGAAAGCACCATGATCACGCCGATCGAAAGATCGATGCCGGCCGTCAGGATGACCAGCGTCTGTGCCGCCCCGAGGATGCCGACAATGGCGATCTGCTGCAGGATCAGCGTCAACGTGTAGGACGAGAAGAACTTGCCCCCGATGGCGATGCCGAAAATCAGGATCGCGGCAACCAGCACGATGAACGGCACGGCGGCCGGCGTCGAGTGCAGGAAATGCTGGATCTTCTGGATCGGCGTCTTGTCATGCGTGTCGAACGACGCGACCTGCGTCGAACTGTTGACCAGGACCTTTTCGAATTCCTGAGATGGCTGTGCGGCTGTGTTGGGCTCGCCCATGGACCTTCCTCCCGTGAACCCCACTCCCAAGGGGTTGCGATGGTGTCGTGCACAGCCCGCCCACCAAGACGCGGGCAATAGCACTCTTTAAAAGCTGCGCGGTTTTCTTCGCCTTGTCAAAGACATCGGCGCTTACGCGAAGGGCGGCCGGGGCCGCCCTTGCGTTACAGTGTCGTGGTGACGTTCAAAGCCGGGCACTCAGCCCCAGCACTTGTCCGTGCCGACCTTGGTGTCGATCGATTCGACGCCGGCGGCCGGCTTGTCGGTGACGAGCGAAACGCCAGTGTCGAAGAAGTCCTTGCCTTCGGTAGGCTTCGGCTTTTCACCGGTGTCAGCGAACTTCTTGATCGCCTCGATACCAAGCGCGGCCATCGCCAGCGGGTACTGCTGCGAGGTCGCGCCGATGACGCCCTCAGCGACCGATTTGACACCCGGGCAACCGCCGTCAACCGACACGATCAGCACGTCCTTCTCCTTGCCGACAGCCTTGAGCGCCTGGTAGGCGCCGACAGCGGCCGGCTCGTTGATGGTGTGGATCACGTTGATCTCAGGATCCTTCTGCAGAAGGTTTTCCATGGCCTTGCGGCCGCCTTCCTCGTTGCCGTTGGTGACGTCGTGGCCGACGATGCGCGGATCATCTTCGTCACCAATCTTGTTCGGATCCTTCGGGTCAATACCGAAGCCGATCATGAAACCCTGGTCACGCAGGACATCGACGGTCGGCTGCGACGGCGTCAAATCGAGGAAGCCGATCTTGGCGGTCTTGGCGCCATCACCCATGGTGGCGGCGGCCCACTGGCCGATCAGCTTGCCGGCAAGCAGGTTGTCGGTGGCAAATGTCGCATCGGCAGCGGTTGCCGGATCAAGCGGCGTGTCGAGCGCGATGACCAGAAGACCGGCTTCCTGCGCCTTCTTCACCTGGTCGACGATCGCCTTGGTATCGGAAGCTGCAATCAGGATGCCCTTTGCGCCATCGGCGATGCAGGATTCGATCGCAGCCACCTGGCTGTCATGGTCACCGTCGATCTTGCCGGCATAGGACTTCAGCGTCACGCCGAGTTCCTGCGCCTTGGCGGTCGCACCTTCCTTCATCTTGACGAAGAAGGGATTGGTGTCGGTCTTGGTAATCAGGCAGGCGCCAACATCGGCGGCTTGCGCGGGCATGGCGAAGACAACGCCAAGCGACAGCGCGCCGAAAGCAGCGGAAAGAACAGTCTTCTTCATGAAATCCTCCCAAGGATTGAAAATCGTGCCGGCGGACCGGCCCAGGCCACGCCGGCGCAGCATTCTCCTCCGCTGCGACAAACGCTTCCGAGATAAAAACAAACACTAAAATTCCGGGGTGTCAATAAATAAATCAAATTGAATTATTATTTCGATGTGGCATTCTTCCATGGCCGACGTCACGGCCGGCCGCCGAAGCGCCGGTGCATTTGACAGAGCGGCCACAAGTGGAAAGTACAGACCTGCGCCAGGCAGGCACCAGAGCGGGATGAGGAAAGATGCATGCGGCGTTGACCGCGTCCCGCCCGATTGATCGTGTGCCAACGGGAGGAGACGGTGGCATGTCACTGACAGACGGTCCCGACAAGGGGCCGATGCAACCTGAGGTCATCGACCCGAGCGGCGGGGCCAATCAAACGCGCGTGCGTGCCTATAACGAGCGTCTGGTGATGTCGCTGGTGCGGCGTCACGGCGAGCTTTCCAAGGCCGACATCGCCCGGCGGTCCGGGCTTTCGGCGCAGACCGTTTCGGTGATCATGCGGGCGCTCGAGAGCGACGGCCTGCTCACCAAGGGTGCGCCCGTGCGCGGCCGGGTCGGCCAGCCCTCGACGCCGATGCGGCTCAACCCGGACGCCGTCTACTCCTTCGGCGTCAAGATCGGCCGGCGCAGCGCCGATCTCGTGCTGATGGATTTCGTCGGCAACATCCGGCTCCACCTCCACCACGTGCACCCCTATCCGCTGCCCGGCGATCTCGTCGACTTCATCATTTCGGGCATGGACAAGCTTGAGAAGCAATTGCCGCCCGACCAGCGCAAGCGGATCGCGGGCGTCGGCATCGCCACACCCTTCGAGCTGTGGAACTGGGCGGAGGAAGTGGGCGCGCCACGGGAAGAAATGAACAAGTGGCGGGACATCGACCTGCAGGCGGCCGTCTCCGTCCGCACCGCCTATCCGGTCTTCCTCCAGAATGACGGCACCAGCGCCTGCGGCGCCGAACTCGCCTTCGGCGTCGGCGCCAGCTATCCGGATTTCGTCTACTTCTACATCGGTTCGTTCATCGGCGGTGGCATCGTCTTGAACTCGGCGCTGTTTTCCGGGCGCACCGGCACGGCCGGCGCGGTCGGCCCGCTGCCAGTCTCGGGCAAGGACGGCAAGACCATCCAGTTGCTGAAGATCGCCTCGGTCTTCGTACTCGAAAACCTTTTGCGTGAACGCGGCATCGATCCGCGGCCGCTCTGGTACTCGGCCGACGACTGGATCGATTTCGGCGAGCCGCTCGACATCTGGATCGACGATTGCGGCGCGGCGCTGGCCCAGGCCGTGGTTTCGGCGGTTTCGATCGTCGACTTTTCAGCCGTCGTCATAGACGGCGGATTTCCGCCCTGGGTGCGGGCGCGGCTGCTTTCGGCCACCCGCAAGGCGCTTCTCGACCTCGACCTGCAGGGCGTCACCGTCCCGGAACTGGTGGAAGGCCTCGTCGGCAGCCAGGCGCGTGCCATCGGCGGCGCCAGCTTGCCGCTGTTTTCGCGCTACCTGCTCGACACCAATGTTCTCTTCAAGGAGCTCGGCTGATGCTGAAAGGACTAAACCCGATCCTCAGTCCCGAACTGCTCGCCACGCTGCGCGCCATGGGACACGGCGACGAGATCGCGCTGGTCGACGGCAATTACCCGGGTCAGGAACATGCGCGCCGGCTGGTGCGGCTCGACGGCCATGGCCTGATCCCGGTGCTCGACGCGATCCTCAGCGTGCTGCCGATCGACGATTTCGTGCCCGATGCGATCTTCCGCGCGACGGTGAAGCAGGACAAGAACGCGCTCGACCCGGTCCACCGCGAGATCATCGAATGCTGCGGCCGGCACGAGCCGGCAAGGCGCGTCGTCCCCCTGCTCGGTGCGGATTTCTACCCGCGGGTCAAAGCCGCCCACACCGTGGTGCAGACCAGCGAGCCGAGGCTCTACGGCAACGTCATCCTGCGCAAGGGCGTGATCTATCCCTGAGACCGCGCATAGACGAAAAAGCCCGCCGACGAAGCGGCGGGCCTTGCATTTTGTAACGTGAAATGCGCGCCTCAGGCGCCGCGCTTGTCGATCGACAGGGCGCCGGGACCGAAGGCGGCAAGCACGAGGAAGCCGCCAGCGACCGAGATGTTCTTCATCATCATCAGGCCGTTGAAGACGCTGAGCAGACCGTTGGCTTCCGGCGGGAAGGTCGGGATATTGATGGCGCCGCTGTGGAAGACGAAGGCGGTCACGAGCGTGAAGGCGGCCAAAAGGTAAGCGGCGATCTTCGTCTGGAAACCGACGAGAACGGCAAGGCCGGCAACCAGCTCGAAGGCACCGGCGAGATAGGCGAGCAGCGTCGCAGCCGGCCAGCCGGCACCGGTGATCATGCCGGCGGTGGCCGACGGGTCGGTAAGCTTGCCGAAACCGGCCATGATGAACATGATCGAGAGCAGGACGCGTCCGACGAGGACGACAACATTCTGAGACATGGAAGACTCCTGTGAGAAAAGATGCGTTGGCAACAGAAGTATCAGCATTTTCAAATTCATCTAGCCGCGCCGCGAGCGACACATCGTTCACAAAAATGAAACGACCAACGCGGATCGTCAACCTCATCTCCGCGCGCCCGCCACGGTGCCCGGATCCAAGGAGAGGCACGCCATCGACGGTCATTCGTTCTTTTCGGTTGCAACGACGGGGCGGCTGGGCGAAGTATTTCAGCGCGGCAGGGGAACGCCGCGCGGGGGCATGTCATGAATGAAATCAACAGGAGCCCGGCGTTCTGGCGCTCGTTTCCGATTTTCGAAGAGTTTGACAAGGACGCTGTCGCCGAACTTGCCAACATCGCCACCTACCGGAAATGGCCGGCCGGCACCGTGATCTTCCAGCGCGGTGACGAAGGCAACTACATGATCGTCGTCATCTCCGGACGCATCAAGCTGTCGCTGATCACGCCGCAGGGGCGCGAACTGATGCTGCGCCAGCACGAAGCCGGCGCGATCTTTGGCGAGATGGCCGTGCTCGACGGCCAGACACGATCTGCCGACGCGACGGCGATGACCGCGTCTGAAGGCTACGTCATCGCCAAGAAGCCGTTCCTCGACATCGTCACCAATCGGCGGGAAGCGGCCGAGGCGGTTATCCGCTTCCTTTGCGCCCAGCTTCGCGACACGACCGAGCGGCTCGAAACCATCGCACTCTACGACCTCAATGCCCGCGTCGCGCGCTTCTTCCTCGCGACACTGCGCCAGATCCACGGCAATGAGTTGCCCGAAAGCGCCAATCTCCGGCTGACGATGAGCCAGACCGATATCGCCGGCGTGCTCGGCGCAAGCCGGCCCAAGGTCAACCGCGCCATTCAATGGCTGGAAGAGAGCGGCGCGATCAAGAGGAACGACGGCATTATCGCCTGCAAGGTCGGACGCCTGCAGAGCATAGCCGACCCCGAGGAGGACTAGACCGCATGGCCTCCGAGCCGCGTCGGCGTTTCCGTCTCAATCCCCTTGCCGGCGGTTTCCTGACAAGCGTGCTCGTCGCCGTCGCTCTCTATCTCTATGCCGAACCGGTGCTGGAAACACAGCGCGAGCTGTTCTTCGACAGCCTGACGCAATGGCTGCCTGCAGCGCAATCGCCAGACATCGTCGTCGTCGACATCGACCGCCAGGCGAACCAGTCGCGTCCCTCGGGCGAATGGGACCGGGCGGCAACCGCCGATCTCCTGACGCGGCTCGCGGCGGGAGGCGCCAAGGTCGTCGCGTTCGATTTCGTCTTCAGCGCCGATTGCAATGACACCGACAACGGCAATGCGGCACTTGTCGATGCACTCGGCAAGGTTCCGGTCGTCCTTGGTTTCCTCGTCGCCGACACGACCCAGGAACAGCCACGCCCGGTGCCGCCGCTGGCACTCAGCCGGCCGTTCACAGCCCCGGAGCTCTGGTTTCTCGACGGTGCCGAAACCTCCTGCGCCGCATTCATGGACAGGGCAAGCGCTGCGGCCGCCTCGTTTCTGGTCGGGGACGAGGATGCGCGCATCCGCCGGGTGCAGGCCTACGCGATCCTCGGCGACGGCGCCTATCCGACGCTTTCGCTCGAGGCAACGCGGCTGATGCGGGGCGGCGGAACGCCGATCCTCGGGGGCGATCCGGCATGGTTGCGCATCGACGGGCAGGTCATTTCGCTCGACGAAACCGGCAGCCTGCGCTTCGTTGCGAGCGATGCCGAACAGCTCGCCGGCCGCACCCTTTCGGCCGCCGACGTTCTGTCCGGCAAGGCGCCGGCCGATCGCTTCACCGGCAAGCTCGTGCTCATCGGCAGCAGCCTGCCGAGCCTCGGCGGTCTGCGCCCGAGCGCCTCGATGCCGCTCGAACCGTCGGTGCAGATCCACGCCGACATCGCCAATGCGATCCTCACCGGTTTCATCCCGCAGCGCGACGGCAGGCTGCCGATCGGAGAAGCGGCCTTCGCTCTTGCCGCCGCCTGTGGCCTTGCCTTCGCCGCCACGCGCCTTCGGCCGCTCGCGTCGGCGATGCTCGGGGTCGCAGCCATCGCAGCCGTCGTTGCGGCTGCCGCTCTCATCTATGACGTCAGTGGCTGGCTGATCGATGCGGTCGGGATTTCGCTGGCGCTGGCGGTCGTCCTTTCGGTGACGAGCGTGCTGCAATTTGCCCGGGTGCGGCGCGCGGAAGCGGCGGCCCGCCAGACATTTTCGCAGTACCTGCCGCAATCGGTCGTCGCGCGCTATATCGACAATCCGGGCCTCGCGCGCATGGCCGGCGAGGAGCGCCAGGTGACCGCGCTCTTCACCGACATCGAGAGCTTTTCCACCCTGTCGCAAAGGCTGAAGCCGCGCGAACTCATCGCCCTGCTCGACATCTACTTTGCCGAGGTCAATGCGTTGGTGGCCGAACATGGCGGCATGGTCGACAAGGTGGTCGGCGATGCTGTCCATGCCTTCTTCAACGCACCCGAGGATCTTCCTGAACACGTCGACAGGGCGATCGACTGCGCCAAAGCGATCCATGCACTGACGGAAGAGATGCGCCGGCGCCCGCAGTTTGCGGCCAACCACTTCGGCCGGACACGAATTGGCGTCGAGACCGGGCCGGCCGTGGTCGGCGACGTCGGCGCGAGCGGCAAGCTCGACTACACCGCCCATGGTGACGCCATCAATCTGGCGGCCCGGCTTCAGGAAGCCAACAAGTTCCTTGGCACCGCGATCTGCATCGGGCCGGCCGCGTCCGCGGAGGGGAAAAGGCCGCTCCGCTCGCTCGGCATCCACGAAATCCGCGGCTTTTCGGAGATGGAACTGTTTACGGTTGCGGACTGAAGCAGCCGTCGCTGGTCCGAACGTACATCGCGAGCCTGCGACGTACGCGTTGCGCTATGATGCGTTGGCCGTCGTGATCGCGAAGGGCTGAAGATGGTGGCGGATCAACGCGCCAGGCCAACGCTCGCATAGGCTTCCTTGATGCGCGCCTCGCCCCAGTTGACGGGATCGCTCGGAGCGTCACCCCGGTGATGGAATTCCACGCCTTGCCCGGCAGCGACGATCTTCGTCACACCGCCGCGCTGCACCGAGACGCTGCCATGTTCGACGAAGACGGCAAAAAGTGCCCGGCTCGGGCCGCAGAAGAACTTGGTGCCGCGCACGCCGATCATGCCGAAGGCGGTCCGGACCGCCACATTGACCTTGGGCAATCCCTCCGGCCGGTCGAACACCATGCGGCCGAGCCCGAGTTCGAGCGTACCGCCCTGGCCGGCAATGAAACTGTCGACGAGCAAGTCGGTCTCCGAACCGAGCAAGACGCGCGTATCGGTGCCAAGGTTCAAGGTGGCAAAGCTCTCGGCGCTGGTGTGGACGCGATCGTTCTCGAAGAGCTGACCGCCCACCGTCAAGGCATCTTCCTTGTCGGCCTGCCTGCGTCTGACGTCGCCGCGAACTTCGGTCGCCTTGCCGATGATCGGACTTGCCCAGGAGGTGGCGACACCGCCGCCGACTGCCGTCAGCAACAGGCCACCAACGACGGCGCGTCGACTGACCAGCATCTGCCGCATGGCGGTTGCCCGGTTTTCCATCGTCTCTCTCCCTGTCGCAACATCGCGGCCTCTAAAGGATAAGCCCGGTCCCGCCGGATGCAAGCGGGCCGCGCGCCCGTGCTCGATCATACCCCTTCACTTCGCCAGAGCTTACGGCTTCCGGCTGTTCCCGCCGGAACAGCCCTATCGTGAAAGCCCGGATAGGTTGGCGACAAGAGAGAAGGGAGAGCATCATGCAAGACAAGAGCATTTCCGGCACCCGCATCGTCAACGCCCTGTTTCTGGCCGTGGTCAGTTTGCTGGCGGTTGCCGCAATCGCTCTTCCTTCCGCCCGCGCCGCCGAGCTCTCCGCAGTTGAAGTCTGCGATCGCGAGGCTGGCAGCATCTTCGACCTGCAGCGCAACACGGCATTCCCGGCCGTTGCCAGCGAAGACATCAAGATCGGCGTGGCGCTGTCGGCCTGCCGAGAGGCCTATAACCAGAAGGGCGGCGCCCGCACCGAGTTTCAGCTGGCCCGTGTCCTCGACAAGGCCGGACAGAAGATCCAGTCGTTGCGCATCCTTGGCGAGGCCGCCGATCACGGCCATGCGCTGGCCATGACAAACTATGCGGTTCTCGTCGGCGAACAGGGCGACACCACGACCGAATTTGCGCTGAACCAGAAGGCTGCCGCCGCCGGCAACATTCTCGCCGCCTACAATCTCGGCGTTTCCTACCGCGACGGCATGGGCACGCCGATCAACGGCAAGCTCGCAGTCGAGTGGTTTAAACGGGCATCGCTTGCCGGCGACGACGTCGCCACCTTCAATCTCGCCGTCATCCTCGACGAGGGCAAGCTCGTGCCGGAAGACAATCGCGCCGCGGCCAAATTGTATGGGCTGGCAGCGGAGCGCGGCAATGTCGACGCCATGGTCAATCTCGGCCTGATGCTCCAGACCGGCGAAGGCATCGCCAAGGATATCCCGGCAGCCCGCGCGATCTTCCGCAAGGCCGCCAACGAGGGTGACGCCTTTGCCGGCGAGAAACTGGCGGAGATGAGCGCTGGCGATGGGTTTGAGACAGCCATGCTGCCAAAGGCCAGCCGCATCAAGTAATCGAACACGCCTCCCAAGGGCCACGCGGGTCGGAGATCAAGGTCTTCGGCCCGCGTTTTCGTTTGGGACATTGTTCGGGGAGCGGCGGCCGGCTAGCGGATTTCGCCGGCCTGCGGTCCCCAGGTATCGGTCAGCGCAAAGCCATCGGCGAGCGGATCGAACGGGTCGAGCGCCACCTGGTGCAGGCCGAAGGTCCAGCCGCGACCGGCGATCGTCGGGATGATCGCCTCACGGCCGGCAACCGTCGTTACGCCCTCAAGGCCGACTTCGAATTCGGAGCCGATGATCGAACGGGACTTGAGCACATCGCCGACCTTGACCTTGCCGCGCGCATGCAGCGTCGCCAGATTGGCCGAGCTGCCGGTGCCGCAAGGCGAGCGGTCGACACGACCCGGCCACATGGTGGTGCAGGTGCGGATGGTGCCGTCGGCCTCGACATCGCGGAACATCACATAGGCGACGCCCTTGATCTCCGGGATTTCCGGATGGACGACGGGGATCGTGCGGTTGACGATATCTTTCAGGATCATGCCGGCCTCGACGATCTCGCGGGCATTCGCCTTGTCGATCGTCGTGCCGATCTGGCCGACATCGACAAGCGCATAGAATATGCCGCCATAGCACAGATCAAGCTTGATCTTGCCCCATTTCGGCGTGTCGACCTCGACGTCGAGTTCGTGCACGAAGGCGGGAACCATCGTCAGCTTCACCTTTTCGCACCGGCCGTCGCGGCAGGTGGCGGTCGCCTTCACGAGGCCGGACGCCGTGTCGAGCATGACCACCGTCTCCGGCTCCTTCATCTCGATGATGCCGGATTCAAGCAGCGCCGTGGTCACGCAGATGGAGTTGGAGCCGGACATGGCGTGCGCCTGGTCGGCCTGCAGGATGATGAAGCCGGCATCGGCCTCCGGGCGCTTCGGCGGCACCAGCAGATTGACCGAGCCGATCGAGCCGGACCGCGGCTCGAGACACAGGAACCGCCGCAGGCTGTCATCGACGGTATTGATGTGGTTGAGCTGCTCGGCGATCGAATTGCCCAGGATCTTCGGCACGCCGCCGATTGCGACCTTGCCGATCTCGCCTTCGCAATGAACGTCCAGCAACTGGATCGTGCGCTTCCACCGCATGCCATTTCTCCAACTGGCTTGCCATGCCACTCGATTGGCGGCGATGACTGATATATCAGAACGGGGCAGCCTTAGTCCTTTCCGCCACGGTCCGCAAGGAAAACCCGCCTTCACCGATCACGCACCACCCCAAAGTTGCCGCTTGACGCGCTGCACGCGGCGCGACAGCTTGGGCCGAACGGCCAGCCCCATTTCCCGGATGTCCATGACAAAGCTGATCATTTTCACCGACCTGCACATGGTGCCCGAGGGCACGACGATCATCGGGCTCGATCCCTACCAGCGCCTCGCCGCCGGCATCGAGCACGTCAACCGCTACCATGCGGACGCCGACCGGGTGATCTTCACGGGCGACCTCACCCATTATGGAGACGGTGCGTCCTACGAGCGCCTGAAGCGCCTGCTGGACCAGCTCGTTCCGCCGGTTGCCATCACCATCGGCAACCACGACAGGCGCGAGGTGTTCGTCGATTGCTTTACGGACACGCCGACCGACGAGAACGGCTTCGTGCAGCAGGCGATCGATTTTTCCGACTGTCGCGCCATCCTGCTCGATACCCTGTTTGCACCACCCTATGACTATCCCAACAGCCATGCGGGTCTGCTCTGCGCCAGGCGCCTTGCCTGGCTCGACCGGCAGCTGGCGGACGCCGGCGACAGGCCGGCCTTGCTCTTCATGCACCACCCGCCGCACAAGACCGGCTTTACCGGCATGGACATGATCCGGCTCGCCAACGAGGTCCAGTTCTACAATCTCGTCAAGCGGCACGGCAACGTTCGCCATATCTTTGCCGGTCACGTGCACCGCACGATCAGCGGCTCATCCCGCGGCATTCCCTTCTCGGTCTTCAAGAGCCCTGTGCACCAGCAGCCGATGCCCTTCGACGCGCCTGACGCATCCCTCTCCGTCGACGAGCCGGCCGCCTACGGCATCGCCGTCGTCACTGAAGACGGCGTGCTGGTGCACACGGAAGATTACGAGATCGCCCGCCGGGATGCGACCATCGCCTGAGGGCCATTTCGGTCCGCCGGCCTTCATGCTAGGTTGACGCATGACCGAACCCGCATCCATCGACGAAACCTTCGACTGCCAGAGCTGCGGCGCCTGCTGCGCCTACTCGGCCGACTGGCCGCGCTTCTCGCTGGAGACGGACGAGGAGCTCGATCTGATCCCGCCGGAATACGTGTCCGCCGATCTCGGCGGCATGCGCTGCGAGGACGACCGTTGCTCGGCACTCGGCGGCAAGCTCGGCGACCATGTCGGCTGCAAGATCTATGCGATCCGGCCGATCGTCTGTCGTACCTGCATGCCCGGTGACGACGAGTGCCTGATGGCCCGCGAGAAGCATTTCGGCAAGGCGGCCTGATCGAGAGCGCCGCGCGTCTTTTCAGACGCGCAAAGGTCGCTGTAGCCTTATGAACGGCTGCATGTTTTCGCCCTTGAATCGGGTCGGATCCAAGGTAACACGCAGATGGATCATCCGGAGGTTTCGCCAACATTCCGCATCCTCTGCGGCGTGATGCGCGCGGGACGGTGAAACATTCCGCCAAAGACAAAATTTGCCGGATGGATGTACGGCGGAAGGAAGCGTATTTTCCGCCCACGATCGGGGGCGCGCCGCGCCCTTGAAAAACCGCGTCCCGGAGGATAGCGCTCGATGAGCCAGACACCGCTTCACAAGACCACTGCAGAGACGAGCGCGCCGCAGGCTCCGTTTGCCGAGTTCGCCCCGCCGGTCCGGCCGCAAAGCACGCTGCGCCAGGCGATCACCGCTGCCTACCGCCGACCGGAAACCGAAGCGCTGCCGGCCCTGATCGAAGCGGCGACGCTCGACGCGCCAACCCGCGCAGCCGCCGCCAAGACCGCACGCAAACTGATCGAGGCGCTGCGCGCCAAGCACAAGGGCTCCGGTGTCGAGGGCCTGGTGCAGGAATATTCGCTCTCCAGCCAGGAAGGCGTGGCGCTGATGTGCCTGGCGGAAGCGCTGCTGCGTATTCCCGATACCGCGACCCGTGACGCGCTCATCCGCGACAAGATCGCCGACGGCGACTGGAAGTCGCATATCGGCGGCGGTCGCTCGCTGTTCGTCAACGCCGCGACCTGGGGTCTCGTCGTCACCGGCAAGCTGACCTCCACCGTCAACGACCGCAGCCTTTCGGCAGCACTCACCCGCCTCATCGCCCGTTGCGGTGAGCCGGTCATCCGCCGCGGCGTCGACATGGCGATGCGCATGATGGGCGAGCAGTTCGTCACCGGCGAGACCATCGACGAGGCGCTGCGCCGGTCGCGCGCACTCGAACAGAAGGGCTTCCGCTACTCCTACGACATGCTCGGCGAAGCGGCGACCACCGCTGCCGACGCGGAACGCTACTACCGCGACTACGAGCAGGCGATCCACGCCATCGGCAAGGCATCGGCCGGCCGCGGCATCTATGAAGGCCCGGGCATCTCGATCAAGCTTTCGGCGCTGCATCCGCGCTACGCCCGTTCGCAGGCCGCGCGCGTCATGGCCGAACTGCTGCCGAAGGTGAAGGCGCTCGCCGTCATCGCCAAGAAATACGACATCGGCCTCAACATCGACGCCGAGGAAGCCGACCGCCTGGAGCTTTCGCTCGACCTGCTCGAAGAGCTGTGCCTCGACAAGGACCTCGCCGGTTGGGCCGGCATGGGCTTCGTCGTCCAGGCCTATGGCAAGCGCTGCCCCTTCGTGCTCGATTTCATCATCGACCTTGCCCGCCGCGCCGAGCGCCGCGTCATGGTGCGCCTCGTCAAGGGCGCCTACTGGGACGCCGAGATCAAGCGCGCCCAGCTCGACGGTCTCGAAGACTTCCCGGTCTATACCCGCAAGATCTACACCGACGTCTCCTATATCGCCTGCGCCAAGAAGCTGCTTGCAGCGACCGACGTGATCTTCCCGCAGTTCGCCACCCACAATGCCCAGTCGCTCGCGACCATCTACGAAATGGCCGGCAAGGACTTCAAGGTCGGCAAGTACGAGTTCCAGTGCCTGCACGGCATGGGCGAGCCGCTCTATGACGAAGTGGTCGGCAAGGGCAATCTCGACCGTCCCTGCCGCATCTACGCGCCCGTCGGCACCCATGAGACGCTGCTCGCCTATCTCGTTCGCCGCCTGCTCGAAAACGGCGCGAACTCCTCCTTCGTCAACCGCATCGCCGACCCGAAGGTGTCCGTCGACGAGCTGATCGCCGATCCGGTCGAGATCGTGCGGGCGATGCCGGTCGTCGGCGCGCCGCACGA
This sequence comes from Ensifer sp., assembly GCF_035999135.1. Lineage (GTDB taxonomy): Bacteria > Pseudomonadota > Alphaproteobacteria > Rhizobiales > Rhizobiaceae > Ensifer. The sequence goes on along the minus strand of NZ_DASYGZ010000243.1, from coordinate 946 downwards.
CCAGATCGCGCTTCCCGACAACCTCTTCGGCGAGACGCGCCGCAACTCCGCCGGCCTCGACCTTTCCAACGAAGCCGGCCTGACATCGCTGAGCGCAGCGCTGCAGGCGAGTGCGGCGATCGACTGGAAGGCCGTGCCGCAGCTGGCAACCGGCCCTGCTTCGGGCGAGACCCGTGCCGTCGTCAACCCTGGCGACCACCGCGATGTCGTCGGATCCGTCACCGAGGCGTCCGAGGCTGATGCCCGCCAGGCCGCGACCCTTGCCGCGAACGCCGCCGCGAGCTGGGCTGCCGTGTCGCCGGCCGAACGCGCCGCCTGCCTCATGCGCGCTGCCGACCTGATGCAGGCGCGCATGCCGACCCTGCTCGGCCTGATCTCACGCGAAGCCGGCAAGTCACTGCCGAACGCGATTGCCGAAGTGCGCGAGGCGATCGACTTCCTGCGTTACTACGCCGAACAGACGCGCCGTACGCTCGGCCCGGCGCACAAGGCGCTCGGCCCCATCGTCTGCATCAGCCCGTGGAACTTCCCGCTGGCGATCTTCGCCGGCCAGATTGCCGCCGCACTCGTCGCCGGCAACCCGGTGCTGGCAAAGCCCGCCGAGGAGACGCCGCTGATCGCCGCCGAAGGCGTGCGCATCCTGCATGAAGCCGGCATCCCGGCCGAAGCACTGCAACTCCTGCCCGGCGATGGCCGCATCGGTGCCGCGCTCGTGGCCGCGCCCGAAATCGCCGGCGTGATGTTCACCGGCTCGACCGAAGTCGCACGCCTGATCCAGGCGCAGCTTGCCGATCGCCTGTCGCCGGCCGGCCGGCCGATCCCGCTGATCGCCGAGACCGGCGGCCAGAACGCCATGATCGTCGACAGCTCGGCGCTTGCCGAACAGGTCGTCGGCGACGTCATCGCCTCGGCCTTCGACAGCGCCGGCCAGCGCTGCTCGGCGCTG
>NZ_DASYGZ010000242.1:0-1992 GCF_035999135.1 Ensifer sp. | reverse complement strand
AGCACCATGCCCTTTGGCAGGGCGCCGCTCTTCAGGCTGTAGACCAGCGCACCGGTGCCACCGGTCGCCGAGATGCGTTGCGAATAGGCTTCGCCGACCATCGCGTCGGCAAGGCTGCCCGAAGACGGGGTAAAGACGAAGCTGGCGGACGCAACGGTAATCCGATAGCTCGCCTGCGCCACGGCGCCAATGGCGTCCATTGCCGACACCGAGAACGCGAAATCGCCGTCAGCAATCGGCGTTCCGGAAATGGTCCCGCTTGATCCATCCAGCGTCAGGCCGCCAGGCAACGCTCCGGAAGAGATCGCGTAACGATAGGGTGCTGCCCCGCCGCTGGCGGTGATGGTTCGGCTGTAGGAAACGCCGACTGCGGCTGCAGGAAGCGGCCCCGAAACCGGAGAGAACGTCAGGGGCAGCGGGGAAACCGTGACGTCGACCGTAGCCGGCGCCGACGTGCCTGTCGCATTGGTCGCCGTATAGGTGAAGCGGTCGGAACCGAAGTAACCCACGGCCGGCGTGTAGAGGAAGGTTGTGCCGGATACGGACGCCGTTCCGTGTGCCGGTGGGCTTGCAACTGCGATCGATGTGGCCGCCCCGCCTGTCAGGTTTGCAGCAATCACGTTCACCGAAGAGTCCCCCGCGACCACGGCCGTGACCGGACCAGCGACCGGTGCCTGAATAGCCACCGCCAGGCTATAGCTCGCGGCCCCGATCGCCCCATTGGCATCGGTCGCAGTCACGGTGAACGCCGATGCCCCTACCGTCGTCGGTGCTCCCGAAATGCGCCCTCCCGCCGAAAGCGTCAGCCCAGGCGGCAGCGTTCCAGCGGTAATCGCGTAGCCATAGGGCGCCGTTCCATTGGCGGCGGCAACCGTCAGGTCATAGGCTTCAGCAACCGCCGCCCCGGCAAGCGCGCCCGCAGCCGGCGTGAAGACCAGCGTCGGTGCGGACACGGTGACGGTAACGGTCGCCGGTGCAGATGTGCCGGTCGCATTGGTCGCCGTGTAGGTGAAGCTGTCAGCACCGGAATAGCCGGCCACCGGCGTGTAGCTGATCACAGTTCCCGTCGCAGTCGCCGTGCCATGGGCCGGAGCCGTGGCAACCGTCACCGAAGCTGCCGACCCTCCGGAGAGATTGGGCGTGATCGCATTGGCCGACGAGTTGGCGGCAACGGTTGCCGACGTGGCGCCGGCCGATGGCGCCTCTACGGCGACCGCGAGACTATAGCTTGCCGTGCCCGTCGCATTGTTCGCGTCGGTCGCCGTCACCGTAAACGTTGCCGGTCCACCGGCGGTCGGCGTTCCCGACAGGCGACCGTCGGCAGCCAGCGTCAAGCCGGCCGGAAGCGCGCCGCCGGTGACCGCATAGGTGTAGGGCGATGCTCCGTTGGCGGCGGCAATCGTCAGGTCATAGGCGTCGGCAACCGTCGCACCGGCAAGCGCACCCGCAGCCGGCGTGAAGGCGAATGTCGGTGCGGACACGGTGACAGTGACGGTCGCCGGTGCTGATGTGCCGGTCGCATTGGTCGCCGTGTAGGTGAAACTGTCAGCGCCGGAATAGCCCGCCATCGGCGTGTAGCTGATCACGGTTCCTGTCGCGGTCGCCGTGCCATGGGCCGGAGCCGTTGCAACCGTCACCGAGGCTGCCGCCCCACCGGTCAGATTGAGCGGCATGACATTTGCGGTCGAGTTCGCGGCGACCGTCGCGGTCGCCGGACCGGCCGATGGCGCCTGGACGGCAACCGCGAGACTATAGCTTGCGGTGCCCGTCGCATTGTTGGCGTCGGTCGCCGTCACCGTGAACGTTGCCGCTCCATCGGCGGTCGGCGTTCCGGACAGGCGACCGTCGGCAGCCAGCGTCAAGCCGGCCGGAAGCGCGCCGCCGGTGACCGCATAGGAGTAGGGAGCCGCCCCGTTGGCGGCGGCAATCGTCAGGTCATAGGCGTCGGCAACCGTCGCACCGGCAAGCGCACCCGCAGCCGGCGTGAAGGCG
>NZ_DASYGZ010000241.1:0-163821 GCF_035999135.1 Ensifer sp. | reverse complement strand
CAGCGTCAAGCCGGCCGGAAGCGCGCCGCCGGTGACCGCATAGGAGTAGGGAGCCGCCCCGTTGGCGGCGGCAATCGTCAGGTCATAGGCGTCGGCAACCGTCGCACCGGCAAGCGCACCCGCAGCCGGCGTGAAGGCGAAGATCGGCGGAGACACCGTCACGGTGACAATTGCAGGGGCCGATGTGCCGGTCGTGTTCGTCGCCGTGTAGGCGAAGCTGTCGGCGCCGGAGAAGCCGGCCGCCGGCGTATAGCTGAAGGTGTTTCCCGCGACCGTGGCCGTGCCGTGCGATGGGGGCGCTGCGATAGCGACCGAAGCGGCCGTGCCGCCCGTAAGGCTCGGCGTAATGCCGTTGGCCGACGAGTTGGCGGCAACGGTTGCCGTCGTGGCACTGGCGATCGGCGCCTGGATGCGAACCTCCAGGCTATAGCTGCCGCTGGTTGCGGTCGCGCCATGGGTATCGGTCGCCTGAACCGTAAAGGTGAAGCTGCCGTCCGCCGTCGGCGTGCCGGACAGCGTACCGGCAGCGTCGAGCGAAAGTCCGGCCGGAAACGCGCCGCTGGCCAGGGCGTAAGCGTAGGGCGCCGTGCCGCCATTGGCCGCGAAGCTCTGGCTGTAGGCCGTGGCCACGGTTGCGGTCGGCAAGGCGCCGGCCGCCGGCGTGAAGGCGAAGATCGGCGCGGAAACGAGGAAGGACTGGCTGACATTGGACGCGGCCAGGTAAGCGCTGTCACCGGCCTGCGAGACCTCGATGGTGCAGGTGCCGCCGTTGCGGAATGTGACATCGCCGGTTGACGTGACGACGCACACGGGCGTCGTCAGAGACTGGAACGTGACCGGCAGTCCGGAACTGGCGCTCGCCGAAAGCGTCACCGGCGTTGCATAGTCCTGCGGTCCGGGATTGGCGAAGGTGATTGTCTGCGGCGCCTTGGGCGTCACCGTGTTCGACGCACTGGAGGCCGGTCCCGTACCGACACTGTTGGTCGCCGTTACCGTGAAGCTGTAGGTCGTGCCGTTGGTCAGGCCACCGACCGTGACCGGGCTGGATGCACCCGTTCCGACAAACCCGCCCGGATTGGACGTGACCGTGTAGCCGGTGATCGATGCGCCGCCGGCGCTTACCGGCGCGGTAAAATTGACGGACACTTCGCCGTCGCCAGCGATCGCCGTGCCCATAGTCGGGGCGTCCGGGACAACCGCGTTGACGGTAAAGCTCTGGGTGACCGTCGCCGCCGGCAGATAGGTGCCGTCGCCGCCCTGGTCGGCGGCAATCGCGCAGGTGCCTGTGCTGTGGAAGGTCAGGCTGCCACCCGGCGTGATCGTGCACACGGCCGCGGTCGAGGATGTGAAGGCAACGGGCAAACTCGCGTCCGACGATGCCGTCAACGTCGGCGTGGTCCCGAACGTCCGCGCGCCCGGATTGGCAAAGGTGATCGTCTGGTTGGCCCGTGGCGTCACCGCATTCGACGGCGAAGACGCCGACCCTGTGCCGGCGACGTTGGTCGCCGTGACTGTAAACGTATAGCTGACGCCGTTGGTAAGGCCGCTCACCGCGACTGGGCTCGACGCCCCCGTCCCGGTGAAACCACCCGGGTTCGACGTCACGGTGTAGCCGGTGATCGACGCGCCGCCGGTGCTTGCCGGCGCCGTGAAGGCGACAGAGGCCGAAGAGACATCGGCGGTTGTCGTTCCGATCGTCGGTGCGCCGGGCACGACGGCATCGACCGAAAACGTCTGCGAGACTGTCGGTGCAGCCAGGTATGTGCCGTCGCCCGCCTGATCCGCGGAAATGGCGCAACTGCCGGCCGTGTTGAAGGTCAGGTCGCCCTCGGGCGTCACCGTGCACACGCCTGCGGTCGACGAGGTGAAGGCAACAGCCAGGCTGGAGCTTGCCGTCGCCGTCAATGTCGGCGACGTGCCGAACGCCTGCGTACCCGGATTGGTGAAGGTGATCGTCTGTGCGGATCGCGGCGTAACCGCATTGGAGGCGGCCGATGCGGTGCTTGTCCCGGCGCTGTTGGTGGCGGTCACGGTGAACGTATAGCTCGTGCCGTTGGTCAGGCCAGTTACCCTGATCGGGCTCGTCGTATCCGTTGCCGTCATGCCGCCGGGGTTCGACGTTACGGTATAGCCCGTGATCGTCGCGCCGCCGTTCGATGAGGGAACCGTGAACTGCACGTCCGCATAACCGTCACCCTCCACGGCCGCACCGATGGTCGGCGCGTCAGGCACGGTCGGCGCAACGTCGACAGTGAAGACCTGGCTGCCGGTCGCGCCATAGGCGTCCGTCGCCGTCACGGTGAAGGTGACGGCGCCACCGATCGTCGGAGTGCCCGATAGGACCCCGTTGGTCGCCAGCGTCAATCCGGCGGGCAAGGCATTCTGCGTGACGGCGAATGTGTAGGGGCTTGCGCCGCCGGACGCCATAAGTGTTTGTGAATAGGGGGTGCCAGCCGTCGGGTCGGGAAGCGCCGTTGGCGCGACGACGATCGTCGGTGCGGCGATGGTGACGGAGTAGGCGCGCGAGGCCGTCGAGCCTTTCTGATCGGTTGCTGTCACCGTGAAATTGAACGGACCGCTTGCCGTCGGCGTGCCGGAAACGACGCCGCTGCTCGAGATCGACATGCCGGCGGGCAGTGCACCGGAGGTCGTTGCGTAACTCAAGGTGCCGGATCCCCCGGTGGCACTCAGTGTTTGCGTTCCATAGGCCTGGTTGTAGACAGGGTTCGGCAGCGTTGTCGTCGAGATCGCGATCGGTGCGTAGGCAACCGAATTGTCGGTGCTGGTAGATGCGTCGTTGGTAAAGCCGGCCACGCTCGTGGCCTTGCCGGCGGGTATGGACGCCACGACCGTGCCTGCCTGCGTCATTCCGCTGACCGAAACGGTGTAGTTGGCGCCCGATCCCGAAACGCTCGCCGTCGTCGCGCCGGCCGTGCCGGAAATCTGGACGTCGCCAGCCGAGAAGCCGGTGACGGATTTGCTGAACACCACATCGAAAGCAATGGATGTTCTGGCGCTGGGGTCGGATTGAGAGCCCGCCTGGTTGATCGTGACCGTCGGCTTGGTGTCGACCCAATGGCTGGCGCCGGTTGCGGTCCCGGTGCTGCAGCCGCTGCCACCACCGTAGCTGGCGGAGACCGCGTGCTGACCGAGCGGCAGCGTCGATGTCTGGAAGGTCGCAGACGATGCCGTGCTGACAGGCCCGGTCGGCGTCAGCCCAAGGGTCGTCGACTGCGATCCGATCGTGATCGTCACGTTTCCGGGCGGCGATTGTCCGGCGTTGCAGCCCATGGACGATACGGTCGCCGTCACCGACACCTGTTCACCAGGTAGCGACGGCCTTGGGGAGGATACGACATCGACGACAACCGGCCCACCGGTGGCGGCTTTGACGACGATGTTGTTGCTGTTGGCGGTGTAGTTGCCGCCCGTGCGCGTGCCGGTGAACGTGACCCAATCGGAAAACTGGCCGGACATCGCATCGAGGGAATCGACCTGATAGGAGCCTGTGCAGGTCACGGAAGACGTCGTGCCGCCGCCCGGGATTGCCGGGCATGAAACGACGACGCCCTTGTTCGCGGTGGTCGCAGGCGCGATGCTGAGAATATTGTAGGATCCGGGGTTCAGCACATAGCTGAAACTGATCGTGTCGCCAGCCGCATTGAAGGTCGCCGGGTTCGCCGAAATCGTGACAACCTGCGCCGACGCACCCATGGCCGAGGCCAGAAGAATGGCAACCGCCGCGAAAAAAGTCTTGAAATACAAACGCTGGAATGCAGACGAAAAAATCTTCTCGCCCGCGACGCTTCCGCACCGCAGCCCCATAAATACCCCCAATATATGCCGGGAAAATTAGCCCCATCTCCCAGTCGGGGCAGCTAATAAAGCGGAAGGTACTGAGTCAATCGCACAACTCACCATTGCCGGAGAAAATGCGGGCGGCCGTTGCCATGTGGCTTATCGATCACACTTTTTGGCGCCGCCGACGGCCGAACTTCGCCTGGCCCGAGTGGCGGCTTGAAGGTTGGCAACCCAAGGAGGTGCAGGCGAAAATGGCGGCCAGGTGTCGCGATGAGAATCGTTTATTCCGCGCTCGGCCTCTTCCGGCTTCGAAAGACGAGATATGCGCCTGCGACGCTCATCGCGGCAAGCGCATACCAGGTCAACGCGTAGACCAGGTGGCTGTTTCGGAATTGAACGACGGTCAGCCCGCCGACAGGCAGACCGCCGGCATTCGGTGTCGCGTCGGCATCGACGAAAAAGGGTGCGCCGTCGCCGACGCCCTTGGCGGCAAGAATGGCGGCGACATCGCGGGAGAACCAGCGATCGCCTCCCGGATCGTTGGACCGCAGGAATCCGCCGCCGGGTTCGCTGAGACGCAGCAGACCGGTGACCGACGTCGGTCCGATGATTTCGCCAGCCGCGCGGGCCTGGCGGTCACGCCTGTCGGACGGCACGAAGCCGCGGTTGATCAGGAGGTTCGTGCCGTCTTGAAGTGTCATCGGCGTCAGCACCCAGAAGCCGGCCCCGCGCTCGGTGACCGCCTGTACCAGCACCGATTTGTCATGCTGGAACGTGCCGGTCGCGGTGACGCGGCGATACTCGTCATTCTCCCGGCTGACGCTCGCCCAATCCGGCCGTGCCGGCGCTGGCACGGGGTCTGCGTGGATGCGTGCGTCGACGCGCGCGATGAGGTCAAGCTTCCAGAACAGCCGCTGGATCTGCCACGTTCCGAGCGCGACGAAGATGGCGGCAAGCGCCAGCATTCCGACGGCGAGCGTCAGTCGGGCGCGCGAGGAGGACGGCGTCGCGTCCTCCCTAGCCTGGCTTTCGGTGACCATGGTCGCTTTTGCCCGCACGCAGCCGTCAGGGCATGTTCTTCATCATCTCGTGTGTCATTGGCATCATGTTGGTGTTGAGATGATGCATGACCCAGAGCGATCCGGCGAGCGCGATGCCGACGATGACGATCGTGAAGATCAGCGCCATCAGCGTCCAGCCGCCTTCCGAACGGGCATTCATGTGCAGGAAGTAGATCACGTGCACGACGATCTGAACGACACCGATGCCCATGACGAGCACCGCCGTCAGCACCTTGCTGTCGAGCACGCCGCCCATGACAAGCCAGAACGGAATGGCCGTCAGGATCACCGACAGGACGAAGCCCGTCATGTAGCTCTTGAGCGAGCCGTGGCCGGCGGCATCGCCGGGGTGGCTGTGCGCGTGGTGGGGTTCGAACGCGCTTTCGTGACCAGGATGCTGCGAACTCATCCGAGGACTCCCAACAGGTAGACAAAGGAGAAGACGCCGATCCAAATGACGTCGAGGAAGTGCCAGAACATCGACAGGCACATCAGCCGGCGCCGGTTTTCCGGGATCAGCCCATGCTTGCTGACCTGCACCATCAGCGTGATCAGCCAGATGATGCCGAAGGTGACGTGCAGGCCGTGGGTGCCGACCAGCGTGAAGAACGACGACAGGAAGGCCGAACGGGTCGGACCTGCGCCCTCGTGGATCAGGTGGTAGAACTCATAGAGTTCCAGCGCCAGGAAGATCGCCCCGAACACGCCGGTGACGCCGAGCCAGAACAGCGTTTCCATCTTGGCGTTGCGCTCCATCTGGAGCATGGCGAAGCCGTAGGTGATGGACGAGAAGAGCAGCATCGCCGTGTTGATGGCGATCAGATTGAGATCGAACAGGTCGGCGGGCGCCGGGCCTGCCGCATAGTTGCGGCCGACCACGCCGTGCGTGGCGAACAGCACGGCGAAAATCAGGCAGTCGCTCATCAGGTAGAGCCAGAAGCCCAGCATGGTGCTGTGCTCCGGGTGGTGCTCTTCCGTCACGTAGAACTGCGGCTTTTCGCCTTCTTGGACTTGGGTTTGGCTCATCGTGTCAGATCCGTTCCGCAAGCAGCTTGGAGCGCGCATCCTCGGTCGACGCAACGGTCTCGGCGGGGATGTAGAAGTCACGCTTGTAGTTGAAGGTGTGGCCGATCGAGACAGCAATGATCCCGATGAAGGACACGGCGGCCAGCCACCAGATGTACCAGATCAGCGCAAAGCCAAGCACGACGCTGAGGCCGGCGAGGATGACCCCTGTCCCGGTGTTCTTCGGCATGTGGATCGGCTTGAAGCCTTCGAGCGGACGCTCGTAGCCGCGGTTCTTCATGTCGTACCAGCTGTCGTGGTCGTGCACCACCGGCGTGAAGGCGAAGTTGTAGTCCGGTGGCGGCGAAGAGGTCGACCATTCCAGCGTGCGGCCGTCCCAGGCATCGCCGGAGGTCTCGCGCAACTGGTCGCGGCGGAGATAGCTGACGATCAGCTGGATGATGAAGGACGCGATGCCGATGGCCACCAGCACCGCGCCAAAGGCGGCGATGATGAACCAGATCTGCAGCGACGGGTCTTCGAACTGGCTAACGCGGCGGGTGACGCCCATCAGGCCGAGCACGTAGAGCGGCATGAAGGCGAAGAAGAAGCCGATCTGCCAGAACCAGAAGCTCATCGCGCCCCAGAAGTAATCGAGCTTGTAGCCGAAGGCTTTCGGCCACCAGTAGACGACGCCGGCCATCAATCCGAACAGCACGCCGCCGATGATGACGTTGTGGAAGTGGGCGATGAGGAACAGCGAATTGTGGAGCACGAAGTCAGCCGGGGGAATGGCCAGCATGACGCCGGTCATGCCGCCGATCACGAAGGTGACCATGAAGCCGATGGTCCACAGCATCGGCAGCTCGTAGCGGATCCGCCCGCGGTACATGGTGAAGAGCCAGTTGAACATCTTCGCGCCCGTGGGGATCGAGATGATCATCGTGGTGATGCCGAAGAAGGCGTTGACCGACGCGCCCGAGCCCATCGTGAAGAAGTGATGCAGCCACACGAGGTAGGACAGGATCATGATCACGCACGTGGCGTAGACCATCGAGGTGTAGCCGAACAGGCGCTTGCCGCAGAAGGTCGCCACCACTTCGGAAAAGATGCCGAAGGCCGGCAGGATCAGGATGTAGACTTCCGGGTGACCCCAGATCCAGATGAGGTTGATGTACATCATCGGGTTGCCGCCAAGGTCATTCGTGAAGAAGTTGAAGCCGAGGTAGCGGTCGAGAGACAGCAGCGCGAGTGTCGCCGTCAGGATCGGGAAGGTCGCGACGATCAGGATGTTGGTGCAGAGCGAGGTCCAGGTAAAGACCGGCATTTTCATGAAGGTCATGCCCGGAGCGCGCATCTTCACGATGGTCGCAATCAGGTTGATCCCCGATAGTGTCGTGCCGACGCCCGCCACCTGCAGACCCCAGATGTAGTAGTCGACACCGACGCCGGGACTGTAGTCGGCACCCGAGAGAGGCGGGTAGGCAAGCCAGCCAGTGCGCGCGAACTCGCCGACGAACAGCGACATCATGATGATGATCGCGCCGCCGGCCGTCATCCAGAAGGAAAAATTGTTGAGGAACGGGAACGAAACGTCGCGAGCACCGATCTGCAGCGGAACGACATAGTTCATGAAGCCGGTAACGAAGGGCATCGCCACGAAGAAGATCATGATCACGCCATGGGCGGTGAAGATCTGATCGTAGTGATGCGGGTTGAGGTAACCCTCGTTGCCGTTGAAGGCGATCGCCTGCTGCAGGCGCATCATCAGCGCATCGGCAAAGCCGCGCAACAGCATGATGATCGCCAGGATGATGTACATGATGCCGATCTTCTTGTGATCGACGCTCGTGAACCACTCGTGCCAGAGATAGCCCCAGAGCTTGTACTTCGTGATCAGGCCGACGATCGCAAGGCCGACCACGGCCACGACCGCGAAGGTCACGATCAGAATGGGCTCGTGATAGGGGATCGCCTCTAGGGTAAGCCGCCCGAAGATGAGTTGCGTGAGGCTGGTGTCACCAAACATGGGTCTTCCAATATGTCTCGAATTGCGGCCCCAGGGGCCCTGGCGCCCGCTGGACATAGTCCGGCGAGCGCGCGAATTGCCTAATGCGTCTTGTGCATGTCGTGGTTCATCGGCGCGGGCTGCTCTTCCTTGACGCCCTCGGCCGGTTCCTCGCTCTTGGCGGGGTTGCCGGTTTCGGGGAAGGTCGCAGAAGGTGCTGCAGCCTCGGTCACGCCGCCGATATGGCGGTTGTCATGCTCGAGCTTGGCGCGGTTCTCGTGGCTTTCGACGCCCGCGCCGCCCATCATGTCGATGTGCATCATGTCCTTCATGCACATCTGCCCTTCGCGAACGCACATGTTGAGCACCGCCTCAAAAAGGCCGTCCTCAACCGAGGCAAAATAGCGGACCGACTCCTTGATGCTCGGCTTTTCGAGCTTCAGGTAGGTGTCGCGATTGAGCATCGTACCGTTCTGCTTCACCCGGGCGACCCACTGGTCGAAGCCGGCCTGGTCGAGACCATGGAACTTGAAGCGCATATGGGAAAAGCCGTCGCCGCTGTAGTTGGACGAAAGGCCTTCATACTCGCCTGCCTTGTTGATGACGGCGTGCAGCCTGGTCTGCATGCCGGGCATGGCGTAGATCATGCCGGCCAGCGCCGGAACGTAGAACGAGTTCATCACGGAGGACGCGGTGATCTTGAAGTTGATCGGCACGTCCACCGGTGCTGCCATCTCGTTGACGGTCGCGATCCCGTATTCCGGATAGAAGAACAGCCATTTCCAATCGAGGGCTACGACCTCGACCGTAATCGGCTTCATCTCTTCGGTGACCGGGCGCGCCGCGTCGATCCGATCGAGCGGTCGATAGGGATCGAGCTTGTGGGTGCTGACCCAGGTGATCGCGCCAAGCGCGATGATGATGGCGAGCGGCGCCGACCAGATGATGACTTCAAGGCCAGTGGAATGATGCCATTCCGGATCGTAAGTGGCGGCCGTGTTCGACTGGCGGTAGCGCCAGGCGAAGAACAGCGTCAGGAAAAGGACGGGCACGATGATCAGCAACATCAGGAGCGTCGAAATGACGATCAGATCCCGTTGCTGCGCGGCGATATCACCGGACGGCGACATCACCACCATGTTGCATCCCGAAAGGGTCGCGAGCAACAGGGCGACGAGCGCCGATCGTCCGGCTAGAATGAATGGCTTCGGCATTGCGGCCTCAACTTGCGTTTTGTCTAGTCGCAATTACTCGGGCATGCCTGCACATGGAAGTGAGGTCCATCGTCGCAGCGCAGCATTTTGCCGCAGTGCAATGACAACGATGGGACTATCGGCCCATGCGCATTTGTACTAGCGCAAAAAGGGCGCTGTCGGCTCACCGGCAGCCACGCGGGCTGAGGAGAGAGCAACCCTAACGAAGGTCAATGCGCATGTACGTGCGCTGCATTCTTGATATCAGACGCCATTTGGTCAACACTCTAAAGACATGACGCTGGTTCGTCGGAGAAATTCATGGTTTCGGTCGCTAACCCTACTTCGTCCGGTCTCGAGCGGGACGCACGCCGCATCCACGAGGACGAAAAGCCCATATCGCCCGGCAGCATCGCCATCGGCGTTGTCATTGGCCGGACCTCGGAGTTCTTCGATTTCTTCGTCTACGGCCTTGGGTCGATCCTCGTTTTCCCGAAGCTGATCTTCCCGTTCGCGCCGAATCCCGTGGCGGCGACGTTGATGTCCTTCGCGCTGTTCCCGCTTGCCTTTCTCGCCCGTCCGGTCGGTTCCTTTGTGTTCATGTGGATCGACCGCAACTACGGGCGCGGCACGAAGCTGACGGTCGCGCTCGTCATTCTCGGCGGATCGACCGCATCGATCGCTTTCCTGCCGGGCTACGATACCATCGGCTATTGGGCCGTGGCGCTGCTCGCGCTGTTTCGACTGGGACAAGGTTTTGCGCTTGGCGGCGCCTGGGATGGGCTTGCTTCACTGCTCAATCTCAATGCGCCACAGAACCAACGTGGCTGGTACGCAATGATCCCGCAGCTCGGCGCGCCGATCGGCTTTGCGCTCGCGAGCATCCTGTTCGGCTACTTCGTCACCAATCTCTCCGAGGCGGATTTCCTCGCCTGGGGTTGGCGTTATCCCTTCTTTGTCGCCTTCGCGATCAACGTCGTGGCGCTCTTTGCGCGTCTGCGCATCGTGGCCAGCAAGGAGTTCGGCGCGGCGATGGAAGCGCAGGAACTGCAGGCGCGACCGATCTTCGAGATGCTGAGCAAGCACAGCATCGACGTGGTGCTCGGCGCCTTCGTGCCGCTCGCAAGCTTTGCGATGTTCCACCTCGTCACCATCTTCCCGTTGAGCTGGGTGACGCTCAACGGCGGCCAGTCAGCGGGGGAGTTCCTGTGGGTCCAGGTGGCCGGTGCTGCACTCGGCGCGCTTGGCATCGTGCTTTCGGGCGTGATCGCCGACCGGGTCGGCCGTCGCAGCCAGCTGATGATCGGCGCAATCCTGATCGCCATTTTCAGCTTCTCGGCACCCTTCCTGCTCGACGCGGGTAAGCAGGGGCAGGATGCCTACATCCTGATCGGCTTCGCCATTCTCGGCCTCTCCTTCGGCCAGTCGTCGGGCGCCGTTTCGTCGCGCTTCACCAAGTATTACCGCTACACCGGCGCGGCCCTGACGTCGGATCTCGCCTGGCTGGTCGGCGCGGCGTTCGCGCCTCTGGTGGCCCTTGGTCTTGCCAGCAGCTTCGGCATCATCTTCATCGGTGGCTACCTAATCTCCGGTGCCATCTGCACGATCGCAGCGCTCAGCCTGACCCGGGCGCTCGACCAGCAGTAAACGGGGAAAGCGACAGTGGCCGGCGCCCTTCTTCGACGAGGGCGCCCGCCGACTCAGAGCCGGATCTCGACCTCAAATCCTTGGGTCATGCCGCGCGCCGGCGAGGCGATCAGCAACTGACCGTGCATCTGCTCGACGAGCCGTTTGACGATGGCGAGCCCGAGACCGGAGCCGGAGGCTTCGGTCGGGCCGCGGGTGAAACGCTTCGTCAGGTTCACAAGCACGTCCGGCTCGATGAGCGCGCTGTCGTTCGTGACGCGAATACCATTGATATCGATGTGAACGTCGACCGGGCTTTGCGGCGGGCTGTGGATCAACGCGTTTTCGATGAGATTGCGCAGCACGATTGCAAAAGCATCCGCGCGCACCGACCGCTCAAGCGCGGTTCCGTCTTCGACCTTGACATTGAGGCGGCTCGCCCCAAGCGGTGATCGCTCGAGATCCTGAACGACGACCATGAGGACCGGCAACAGGTCGGCGCGCTCGTCGGAAATTCCGATCCCGGCCTCGGCGCGCGACATCTGCAAGAGCTTCTCGGCCAGCCGTCCAAGATGCAGCAGCGCGCGCTCGATCTGCGCCGTTCGCTGGTGAAAGGCGGGCGGCACCTCGCTCAGCAAGCGTTGCGTCTGTGCAAGGGCGCCGGCGATTGGCGTTCTCAGTTCATGGGCGCTGTTTGATGTGAACTCCCGCTCCGCCTCAAGCGCCGACTTGAGCCGCGCCAGAAGCGAATTGACCGAGCGGGCGATCGCGCGCAACTCCTTCGGCAATGCACTTTCGTCGATCGGCGCCAGGTTGCCGCCGTCCTTGGTGTGGATCTCGTCGCGCAGCTGCGCAACGGGGGACAGGGTGCCGCGAACGACGAAGATGATCGCGGCGATGCTGCCCGGTATCAGCAGCAGCAACGGCAAAAGCAGCGCCGTGCCCCCTTCCATCAGTGCCTCGCTGCGGTGGTCGAGTGCATCGGCAACCTGGACGAAAAGCGTACCGTCGGTCGTTGCGGCCGTATAGATCCGATGGGTCGCCGTCTGTGAGAAACCGGCCGATAGCGGGACCGCAAAGGGTTCCTGCGCGCCGTCGGCGTAGAGCACCATGCCGTTGCTGTCGCGGACCTGATAGGTCAGGTATTGCGAATTCAAAGCCGGCGCCAGGACGGCCGCCTCCACAGGTCGCCCGGATGCATCGCGCGCTTCGTTGTTGGCGACGATGATCAGCAGGCGCTCGGCCGTCTCCTGGACGCCGCTATCGAAAATCTCGGTGAATTCGTCCTGCATGACGTAGACGCCGAGCCCGAGCGCCACGAACCAGAAGATCGCAACGACGCTGGTGAGTGCTATGGCCAGTCTGCGGGTCATGCTCGCGGTCGTCGGCATCCGGTTACCTGATGCTGTAGCCAAGACCGCGCACGGTCTCGATCCTGTCCGAGCCTATCTTCTTGCGCAGCCGGCTGATGTAGACCTCGACCGTGTTGCTTTCGATCTCGGCGCCGAAGGCATACAGCGTATCGTGAAGCTGCTCCTTGGAAACAAGCGCCCCCGGATGAGCGACGAGCTTGTCGAGCACGGCCCATTCCCTGGCACTCAAGCCCAGGCTGTCGCCATTGATCGAGATGCGACGATGAACCTGATCGATCTCGATGCCCGGAAGTTTGACCATAGGCGTGGCGTTGCCGATGTAGCGCCTGGAGACGGCCAGCATGCGGGCGGTCAGTTCGTTGAGGTCGAACGGCTTGACGAGGTAGTCGTCCGCTCCGCTGTTCAAGCCTTCTATCCGGTCGGAAATCTGGTCGTGCGCCGTCAGGATGATGACCGGCGTGCCATCGCCGCGCCCGCGCAAGGCGCGCAGCAGCGCCAGCCCCTCGCCGTCGGGCAGCCTGAGGTCGAGCAGGATGAGGCCGTAGGAAACGGTGTCCGTCGCCGCCCCGGCGTCCAGGATGCGCGTGAACCAGTCAACCGCATGACCGGCCGCCGCGACGTGGTCGCGCAGCGCCTCCCCCAGAACCTGATCGTCTTCGACTAGTAGGACTCTCAAGATATCACCGGACACCTGTTCGTCCTTGCCTATTGTTGATTGGGGATGGGCGTCAAGCCCCTGGCTGGCACGCGGAAGAAGGGCGGCCCGCGTCGGCGGCAGCTGGCGGGCCGATCCGGCGGGTCATGCATCCTTGCAAAAAGGGGACCTATGACGCCATCCGCTCCCGGAAGGCGCCACGTCTTTTCATGTAACTGATCACGGCGGTGGCGATGCCGACGAGCGCCATGCAGGTGCCGAGGGCGATCAATAGGCCACTGTTATCGCCTTGCGGATCGTAGCTCGCAAACTTGTACATTTCAGTCGCAAGGACGGCGAGCATTGCGGCCGAGACGGTCGAATAGTCCTTGCCGACGACACGCCGGACGTTGAACGTCATGCCTTCGGTTGCGGCTGCAAAATTCCTGAAGCGAAGCGCCCAGCGCGGCACATCGCGGCCATAGGCCTGATAGGCCTCGCCGAAGGTCCTCAAGAGAAAGGCTTCCTCGGCATAAACGATGCATTGGTACATGAAGGCGAATAGCCCGATCCCGACGACCACCAGAAGCGGATTGCCGTGCAGCAGGAAGACGCCGGAATAAAGCAGCATGTTGCCGACATAGAGCGGGTTCCGGCAGACGCCGAACATGCCCTCGGTCACCAGGTCCTTGGCATAGACCTTTTTCTTCAGCCCCCCGCGCTTGATGTACTTGTAGCCGACCACGGTCGCGCGCAACGCAAGGCCTGCCGCAATGATCAGGATGGCGGCCGTATCCTTGGCCAGCGTCAGGGCGGCGCTGCCAAGCACCATTGTCGGCGGCGGCATCAGCAGGAAGAGGACGACGATGATGGCCGGAAACAGCTGGTTGCGAAACCGGAAGAGAAAATTGCCGATAGCGATCATGGCCGGGGCCCCTACTTGATGGCGATGATGCCGCTGAAATTGTACCAGCGGAAAAACACCTCTACGCTGCGGAAGCCGACTTCCTTCAGAAGCTGGAAATTCTCCTCCAGCCGGTAGGGAATGAGCACGTTTTCAAGCGCCTCGCGCTTCTTGGCGATCTCGATCTCGGAGTAGCCGTTGCGGCGCTTGTAGTCGTAATAGTGTTCGATGAAGAGGCGGTTGAAGGTCGAATCCTCGCTGGTGAGCTTTTCTACGAGCAAAAGCGCGCCGCGTTCGTTCAATCCGTTGTAGATCCCGCGCATGACCCGTTCGCGATAGAGAGGACGCACGAACTGCAGCGTCAAAAGCATCATCACGACGCTGGCATTGTGGATGTCCACGCCCTGGTGCAGGTCGCCACCTCTAAGCTCGATCGACCGGCTGGTGCCGGCGTCCGCGATCTTCTCCCGGGCCTTCTCGATCATGTCGGGGGCATTGTCGATCCCGACGAAACGGACCGCCGGCGCGACGATGCCATCAAGGCCGAGCAGCGTCGTCGCCGTCGAGCAGCCGATGTCGTAGAGGTTGGTATCGGGCTCGGCGAAGTCTTTCGCGAGCTCGCATGCCATGCGCTGGATTTCGCCGTAGTAGGGAACCGAGCGGCTGACCATGTCGTCGAACACGGCTGCTACTGTCGCATTGAAGGCGAAGTCGCCGATGTTCTGGTCTGGTGCTGCGAACAGGTCATCCCGTCTGAGGTTGTTTTCGTGCACATGTAAATGCGGGGCCTTGCCAACCATTCGCACTTTCCTTTGTTCCAAGACACGTCCCGCGGCGTGGCGGAACCCGCTTTGCCGCTCGATCCGCCGCACAAGGCCATCGATTCCTGACATGAACCTGAAAGGCGGGCGGCTGCCGAACCTCGTGATCACGCAATCTTGCGGGGCGTGTGAGCGTGCATTTGTCGATAATGATGCGACCTGGAGCCGGAGGCAGCCATGCACGCTCGAATGACCGGTGCGCTTTTGATCGGCCTTCTTGTCCTTTTGCCCGTCGCTCGGGCGCAAGACCTGCCGCGCTCGGGCCAGCCGGTGTTTGACCGAGTGGTCGAGTTGGTGAACACGAATTTCTATGACGACAAGGCGCTTGACCGTTTCAACGCCGCGGTGCGGGCCGAGATCAATGCAGCGGCAGCACCGATATCCGCAACGAGCACCGCCAACCGGGTCAATCAGGCGATCGCCTCCGTGCTCGCAAGTCTTCAGGTTTCCCACACCGGACGCTTCACGACCGGCAGCATCGATTACTTCGAGCTTTCCGACATCTTCCGCCTCGCCATCCGCAACGACACAAGACGGCTGTTTCCGCCTGATGGCGAGGCCCGCTATCCGGGGATCGGCATGGTCACGAGCGTTCTTGAGGGAAAGCGTTTCGTCAGTGACGTCTATGACGGATCCCCCGCCAAGAAAGCGGGCCTGCTGGTGGGGGACGAAATCATCGCGGTGGATGGGAAGCCTTATAGCGAAATCGGTTCGTTCGACACCAAGGTCGGCCGCGGTGTGGAGATCCGGTTGCGGCGGCATCGCGACGCCGAGCCGCTGTCGGCGCGCGTCGAGGTCGAGCGACTGAGGCCGTTGCCCATGTTCCAGCGGGCGATCGAAGAGAGCATGACCATCAGCGAGCACAACGGCCGGAGGATCGGCTATGTCCGACTATGGACACTCTCGACGCGCGAGGGTCTCGATATCGTCGCTGAGGCACTTTTGCATGGGCGCCTGACGGACGCTGAAGGCCTCGTGGTCGATCTGCGCGGCCGATGGGGCGGGGGACCGGCGGACGCGGCGGAGTTTCTCGTCGGCGGCACGCCGACCTTCCGGCTGGTCCCGCGCCGGGGGGATCCGACGCTTGCGAACTTCCGATGGAAGAAACCGGTCGTGGCACTGATCGACAAGGGCACACGCAGCGGTCTCGAACTCTTTGCCTATACGCTCAGGCAGAATGCAGTCCCGTTGGTGGGTGAACGCACCGCCGGCGCCCTGCTTGCCGGGCGCGCCTACATATTGCCCGATGACAGCCTGCTGGAACTGGCAGTTTCCGACGCTGTCATCGGCGACGATCTGCGGCTCGAGGGCGTCGGTCTTGCGCCTGACGTGCCCGTTTCATTTCCGCTTGCCTATGCGGCTGGCAGAGATCCGCAACGCGAAGCTGCGATGGGCGAGATGATGCTGATCCTTGGCGCCGGACCGATCGGCATACCGGAGTGGGATCGGAGCGTAACGCGGTAGCGCCCAGCCGCGCTTGCCATGGCTTTGCCTGACGGCCTTGCCGCCTAAGCCCGCGTGCCGGCGATGACGGTTGCGGTCGAACGCAGCTCCACCTTGCCTGCACGCATCGACTGGCTGGCGAGTTGCAGGACGTCAGTTTTGATCCGCGCACGGGCACCGTCGTCCGCCTTTGCCAGTCCGGCAACCACGGGTGCTGCGATCTCGATCATGAAGGTCCAATAGGCCTCCGGCGTGTCGTGCACCATGACGGTGGTGACGTCTTCTTCGTGTATATCGCGCAGGCCGGCATCGGTGAATGCCGCCGCCATCATCCCGGGCGCCGCACAGCGAAACAGACCCGGCGCGCCCTCCGGGGGCTTCGGCATGTCCACGTGCCGGGCGATTGTCGTCATGATCGTCGTCGCCCAGGCATTCCTTTCAGGCGCACCCCAGACGGCGGCGCAAACATGTGCTCCCGGTTTCGCCACCCGCGTCAACTGTCGCGCCGCCGTTGCGACATCCGGGAAAAACATGAAACCGAACCGGCAGAGAACGGCGTCGAACGTCGCGTCGTCGAAAGGCAAGGCACCGGCGTCGCACGCCTTGGTCTCGAAATTGGTGATACCGCGTCTTCTCGCGTTATCGGCCGCGGCTTCGAGCATGCGGTCGGAAAGGTCGGTGACGGTCACGTGGCCATTTGGAATGGCGGTGGCGACCGTCAGTCCCGGTTCGCCCGTGCCCGCTGCAACGTCGAGCACCCGATCTCCGTCCTCAATCGCCGCATGCCGGATCATCGCGGTCGCGAATGGCGACAACCAGCGAAGAACAAGCTCGTCCCACGTCTTCCACCCGGCGGAAAAACGGTCCCAAGTCTCTTTCTGCTGGTCCCTTATCTGATCGAGATGCCCGGACATGCCCGGTCCTTCCTTGCGCCTGTGATCTCTCGTTCCCCTGAAAACTATGAACCCGGGGGGCGAAGTTACAAATGAAATTCGCAAGCAGCCGCACCGCGGCCATATGGCCCGACGCTGCGCGCGATGGTCGCGCAGTTCCCTTGGGAACGTACTTGCCGTGTCTGAAATGTAGAGTGAGGGAATACGGACTAGGGAGACCGAGCAAGGCAAGGTATATTCTGATGGAGGAGACCGGGAAGGAGAGATTCGCACCGATGTCGAACCGGACGAACGGCAAGAATAACGGCCGGACAGAACCCAGCGACGAACAACCCCTCGGTGATCAATTGCGGATGATGCATAGGGCCTTCATGGCCTCACCGCTGCGCAACAAGATCATCTGGTTGAGTGTAGGCATCATCGTTGTCATCGTTGTGACAGCCTTTGGCCAGATCATCCTCAACCGATGGTACAAGCCATTCTACGACACGCTCGAGCGACGCGACCTCCCCGCCTTTCTGCATCAGCTCGTCGTCTTCGCCCAGATCGCCGGCGTCCTCCTCATCCTCAACGTGCTGCAAACCTGGCTCGGCCAGGTCATTAAATTGCGCCTGCGCGAGGGCCTGACCGAGGACCTCATCAACGAATGGATGCGGCCGACGCGCGCCTTTCGGCTCGCCAACGCCGGGGCGATCGGCATCAACCCGGATCAGCGTATCCATGAGGATGCCCGCCACCTGACGGACCTGTCCGCCGGCCTGTCGATCGGCCTGCTGCAATCCGGCATTCTATTGGTGAGCTTCATCGGCGTTCTGTGGTCGCTCTCGGATGGATTCGTCTTCCATGTCTCAGGATATGCCTTCGCGATCCCCGGCTACATGGTCTGGGCCGCCATTCTTTATGCCGGCACGGCGTCCTGGCTGAGTTGGCTGGTCGGTCGTCCGCTTGTAGCGCTCAACGGCGAACATTACGCTCGCGAGGCGGCGCTGCGCTTCTCCCTGATGCGCGTCAACGAGCACATCGAAGCTGTCTCGCTTTCGTCCGGCGAAGCTGGCGAAAAGAAGCGGCTGCAGCGGGACCTCGCTTCGGTGCTCGAAATCAGCTACGGCCTGTTGCGCGCTGTGACGCGGCTCACCTGGGTGACCGGCGGCTACGGTTGGATCACCGTCGTTGCCCCGATCGTCATCGCAGCACCCGTCTATTTCGCCGGCGACCTGAGTTTCGGCGGGCTGATGATGGCGGTCGGCGCCTTCAACCAGGTGCATGCGTCGCTGCGCTGGTTCGTCGACAACATCGGCGCGATCGCCGACTGGCGCGCGACGCTGCTGCGCGTCGCCGCATTCCGGTCAGCGCTGCTGATGACGGACGAGCGGCACGAAGGCGACAAGCGCATCGAGTTCAAGACGTCGGATGCCCCGCAGATGAGCTTCGACAACGTCGAGATCGTCTCGCCAACCGGCTGCATCAAGCTTCGCGAACCGAGCGTCACGATCCAACCCGGCGAGCGCGTGCTGGTCACGGGCGCACCGGAAGTGGAGAAGGCTCCGTTCTTCCGGGCGATTGCCGGACTTTGGCCCTGGGGATACGGACGCATTGCGCTGCCGGTCGACGACGGCCTCGCCTTCATCCCGAAGTCGCCCTATTTCCCGCCGGGAAGCCTCGGTGAGGTGCTCGCTTATCCGAGCGCGCCGGACAGCTACAGCAAGGGCGAACTTGCGGCAGTCCTGTCCAAGGTCGGCCTCGGTCGGCTGAGCGGCAGGCTCGATCAGGATGCGCGCAAGCAGATGAACCTCAGCGAAGCCGAGCAACGGCTGCTGGCCATTGCTCGCCTCAGCCTGCACAAACCGCGCTGGCTCATCATCGACGAGGCGCTCGACGCGCTGGAGGACGACGCCTACCAGCGCGTCCTGTCCTTCTTCGACGAGGAACTTCAAGGGGTGGCGATCGTCAACATCGGACGGACAGAGCGCGCCAACGAGTTCTTCACCCGCGTGCTGCATCTCGACAAGAACCCGACCGGCAATACGCTCCGGCGCCTGCAGCCAAGAAGCCTGCAGCCGGCCGACCCGCAACTGGTGGACTGAGAGGTCCGCCGCGCCGGTGGCTCGCGTTGGGAAACCCACTTGCGCAACTGGCTGCATCTCATTGAAAACAAACAAACCGCGCATCCGTCTGGATGCGCGGTTTTTGTTGAGGCAAAGGCAATTGGACTAGCGGGACCGCAGCTTCATGTGGCGGTTCACGTCCTTGTAGAGCAGGTAGCGGAACTTGCCCGGGCCACCGGCATAGCAGGCCTGTGGGCAGAAGGCGCGCAGCCACATGTAGTCGCCGGCTTCGACCTCGACCCAATCCTGGTTGAGGCGATAGACCGCCTTGCCCTCGAGCACGTAGAGCCCGTGCTCCATGACGTGGGTCTCGGCAAAGGGGATGATCGCACCAGGCTCGAAGGTGACGATGGTCATGTGCATGTCGTGGCGCAGATCCGACGGATCGACGAAGCGGGTGGTCGCCCATTTGCCGTCAGTGCCCGGCATCGGCGACGGCGTGATCTCGGCTTCGTTGGTGAAGAAGGCTTCCGGCACGGGCAGGCCATCGACCTGCTCATAGGCCTTGCGCACCCAGTGGAACCGAACAGGCGCTTCGCTTCCGTTGCGAACGGACCAGTTGCTGGCCGGCGGAATGAAGGCAAAGCCGCCCGGCTGCATCTTGTGGGCCTTGCCATCGAGCGTCACGGTCAATTCGCCTTCGACCACGAAGATCGCGCCTTCGGCGCCCGCGTCGAGTTCGGGCCGGTCACTGCCGCCGCCCGGAGCGATTTCCATGATATATTGTGAAAATGTTTCAGCAAAACCGGAGAGCGGCCGGGACAATATCCACAGCCGGGTCTTGTCCCAGAACGGCAGGTAACTGGTGACGATGTCCATCATCGTCCCCTTCGGAATCACCGCATAGGCCTCGGTGAAGACGGCGCGGTCCGACAGGAGTTGGGTCTGTGGCGGGTTGCCGCCGTGCGGCGCATAATAGTTACGGTTGGTCATGACTTCCTTCAGTCCAGGTAGACGCACCGCCTCCTCTTGAAATGCGGTGCAATTGGGTTCGGGCATTGACGTCAAAGCAGCGCCGTGCGCAGGTCGCGCGGCTGGTCCTTCTCCTCGTCCAGGTCCAGTTCCGCTTCGACGTGGTGCAGGTGTTCCGCCATCTCGCGAACAGCGCTCGTGACGTCCCGCGCCGCAATGAACTCGACCACCGCCAGGTGCTCGTCCGGACCGCAATTGTGCAGGTGGTTGGAGCGGTACATCGCCGTGATCAGCGAGGTGCGCGAAACGAGGTCGCGCAGGATCCCGAACAGGAAGGCCGAGCCGGAAAGCTCCGCGAGCAGCAGGTGAAATCCGCCGGAAAGCCGAACGATATCAGAGAGATTTCCTGATCGACCGGCAATCCGCTCTTCTTCAATATGGCCGCGCAGCCGAACAATATCCTTGGGGCTTGCACGTTCGCAGAGGCGCTCGACGACACGCTGCTCGATTGCCCGGCGCGCGACGAAGACGTCGCGCGCTTCATCGACCGAGGGTTCGGAAACGAACGCACCCCGGTTCGGCATGATGGTAACGAGGCCATCGCGCTCAAGCGCCGTCAACGCCTGACGGATGCGGGCCCTGCTGACGGAGAAGATCTCTGCGAGTTGCTCTTCCTTCAGTCGCGTTCCCGGCCGCAGGCGCCGCTCGGCGATCGCCAGCCAGATCTTTTCGCAAATGATCGCCGTCGGCGCGCCGGCAGCCTCGTCCGCGTTGTACATGAAATCTCCCTTAGCCGTTCGCTTACTCTCGCCGTGCGGCGCTCAAAGTCAATTCCATCCGCTGCAGTTAGATATTGACTACAAAATTGTAGACAATATTGTGTACCGCAACTTGATGTGCAATGGCAACCGCTTAAACACGACCGCCTTCCCCGCAAAAGCGCAGGACGCGGCGCCTCTTGAGAGCTTCGATGGACTTCGATTTCACCGACTTACCAGCCCGGGACCGTGACCGCCCGACTGCGAAATTCGTCCGCCGTCGACCGACGGCGCGCCAGAGCGCCAACAGCTGCTTTGCGCCCCACGCCCCCCTCACAAACGTTCTGCGGAAATCGAGCTAATGCGCCTCCTGCTCATCAATCCAAACTCCACCCGCTCGATGACCGAACAGGCCCACCGGAGCGCCGAACGCGTCGCAGCCTCCGGCACGGAGCTCTTGTCGACCAACCCGACATCGAGCCCCGCAAGCATCGAAGGTCATGCGGATGAAGCCATGGCCGTGCCTGCGATGCTTGCGGAAATCAGGAAGGGCGAGGCCCGCGGCGTCGACGCCTACGTCATCGCCTGTTTCGACGACCCCGGCCTCGGGGCGGCACGCGAAATCGCCCGAGGGCCGGTCATCGGCATCTGCCAGGCCGCCGTGCAGGTGGCGATGACCATCGCGACGCGCTTTACCATCATCACCACCCTGCCCCGCTCGGTGCCGATCATCGAAGATCTTGCCGAGGCTTATGGCGCCGGACATCGCTGCAGAAAGGTCCGTTCGGTCGACATGCCGGTGCTGGCGCTCGAGGAGGATCTTGCCCACACCGAGGAGATGCTGGTGAAGGAGATCGAAAGGGCCCGCCAGGAGGACGGGGCCGAAGCGATCATCCTTGGCTGCGCGGGCATGTCCGAACTCTGTGATCGGCTGAAGGCGCGCACCGGCATGCCGGTCATTGACGGCGTCACGGCAGCGGTGAAACTTGCCGAGGCACTTGTCGGTGGCGGGTACGCCACCTCGAAGGTCGGCGCGTACGATTATCCACGTCCCAAGGACGCGGCGGCCGACCGCGCAGTCGCCTCCGCCTGATAAGGCCAAGCGGGAACAGACAGTCCGGGCGTCAACCTGCCCGGACGACACCGGCTGCTGCGTATTACCTGGTCAAGGCGTCCAGCTGTTCTTCCAGCGTGGCCACGCGCTGCTCGAGCAGTTGCAACCTTTCCTCGAGGGCCGAAAGCCCCGCCCCGCCCGATGTCGGGACGAACGCTACGCGTTCCGCGCTTGGCTGCTCCACCTCGCCGCAAAGCAGATGCGCGAAGCGATCCTCGCGCTGGCCGGCGCCGCGGTTCAGTTGCACGATCAGCGGTGGACGGCGGCCGATCATCAGGTCGAGATTGTCCTTCAACTCCTCCATGGAGGAAAAACGCGTCATGCGCTCGCTGCGCGCCCAGAGTTCGTAGGCCGTCTGGGGACCGCGCAGCAGAAGCAGGCCAATCACGACAATCTGTGGCGAAGTCAACGAAAAGCGGCTCGCCACCATGTGTTCGTAGCGTTCGACCCGCGACGCGAACGCCTGGCGGACAAGGCCCTTTTGCACCAGCGATGCGAGCGCGCGATGGACGTCCACCTGCTCGATCGCCATGACGGGATCACGCGCTGTCTTCTGGTTCGCCGCCGCATGCGCCGCATTGAGCGTCAGCGGATAGACGTCGGGTGTCGTTTCCTTCTTCTCGATCAGGCATCCAAGGATGCGGGCCTCAACGGCATTGAGAACGGGGAAATCGGTGTCGGCGGTCGTGTTCATGGACTAACTCTTCAAATCAACGCAAGCGATCCCCAGGGATCTCCCAGACGGACAAGGCCCGCCTCTCGGCCCCTAACCTAGCGTGAGTGTCGAAGCCCGGAAATGGTCATCGGCCTATTTCGTTGTTTTCCGGTTAGCAAGCCGACATTTATCTTCACGCAGAACAAAAAGAGGCTCCGTGACTGGCACAGCACGGAGCCCAAGTCGCAGGGAAAGGTGGGATGTTCAGGCTGCGTTGGCGGCCTTCGCGGTTTCCTCGATGCGATGGCAGGCGGCACGGGAGCCGTCGGCGAAGCTGCGCATCTCCGGTCGTTCGCTCTTGCAGCGTCCGTCCGCCAGAGGGCAGCGTGGGTGGAAGGTACAGCCCGATGGCGGGTTCAGCGGGCTTGGGACCTCGCTTGCGACCATGTTGCGGCCACGCTTGGGGTGGGTGATATCCGGGATCGTCTCCAGCAGCAGCTGCGTATAGGGGTGCCGCGGATTGGCAAACAGCGTCTCCGTGTCCGCCTCCTCGACGATGCGGCCGAGATACATCACCGCGATGCGGTCGGACATGTGGCGCACCACGCTCATGTCGTGGCTGATGAACAGATAGGTCAGTCCCATCTCGTCCTGCAGCTTGCGCATGAGGTTGAGGATCTGCGCCTGTACCGACACGTCCAGCGCCGAGGTGGGTTCGTCGCAAACAAGGAACTCCGGTTCTCCTGCAAGCGCGCGGGCGATCGAGATCCGCTGGCGCTGACCGCCCGAAAACTCATGCGGGAATTTTGCGCCATCGGACGGCGCAAGGCCGACGATCGTCAAAAGCTCGCCGACCCGCTCCATGATTTCTGTTTCCGAGTTGCGCAGCTTCAGTTCGCGCAGGGGCTCGGCGATGATGTTGCGCACCCGCCAGCGCGGGTTGAGGCTGGCATAGGGATCCTGGAAGATCATCTGGGCCGCAAGCTGTTCGCCGCTCTTACCAGGCGCAAAGCGCACCTCGCCGTGACTGGCGCGATAAAGGCCGGTCACCAGCCTTGCCACCGTCGATTTGCCGCAACCGGATTCGCCGACGAGGCTCAGGCAGCCGCCCATCGGTACGGAAAAGCTGATATCGTCAACCGCCCGCACGAACTGCTTCTGCTTGCGTTCGATCACGCGGTTGAGCCAGGGAGCCGACACATCGAAATTGCAGGTCAGGTCGTTGACCGTCAGGGCGTCACTCATAGAACTCCTCCAGCATTGAGCCAGCATGCGCTGACGCCTGAACCGACCACGGTCGGATCGGGCCGATCCTTGCGGCAACGCGGTCCGGCATCCGGGCAGCGCGGGTTGAAGGCGCAACCGGCCGGGATAGCGTTGAGCCTTGGCATCGAACCGTCGATCTGGTTCAGCCGCTCGACCCGCCGGCCAAGTGCCGGGATCGAGCCCATCAGGCCGCGTGTATAGGGATGACGCGCCGTCTTCAGCACTTCGGCGACCGGGCCGATCTCGACCAACCGTCCGGCATACATCACGGCAACGCGGTCGGCCGTCTCGGCGATGACGCCCATGTCGTGGGTGACGAGCATGACCGCCGTGCCATGATCGTCGCACAGCCGGCGCAGCAACGAGGTGATCTGCGCCTGGATCGAGACGTCGAGCGCCGTCGTCGGTTCGTCGGCAATGATCAGCTTCGGTTCGGCGGCGAGCGCCAGGGCAATGACGACGCGCTGGCGCATGCCACCCGAAAACTGATGCGGGTAGTGGTCATACCGCGCCTCGGGCGCCGGAATGCCGACCTCCTTCAGAAGCTGAATGGCGCGCGCCTTGGCATCGGCCTTGGAGAGCTTCAGGTGAAGGCGGATGGTTTCGACAAGCTGGGCGCCGATGGTGAAGAGCGGATTGAGCGAGGTCAGCGGATCCTGGAAGATCGCGCCGATCTGCCGGCCGCGCACCTGCTGCATCGCCTTGTCGTCGAGCTGATCGATGCGACGGTCGCCGAGCCAGACCTCGCCACCGGAGATCCGGCCGGGCGGCTCCAGCAGGCCCTGGACGGCAAGGCCGGTCATCGACTTGCCGGCGCCGGATTCGCCGACGACCCCGAGGATTTCGCCCGGCCGGATGCTGAGCGAAACGTCGGAAAGCGCCTGAACCGTTCCGTGCCGGCCGGGAAACTCGACACACAGGCCGCGCACGTCGAGCACGGCCGACGAGGAGTGGTCTTTCATCGCTTGACCTCCAAGGGATAGCTTGGCGGGAAGATTTCGCTCACCGGCGGGTGGCCGAAGCTGCGCTCCGGATACTTCGCCACCAGCCCATCGAACTGTGCCTGAGCCTTCACGCGGGCGGCGTTCATGTCGAAGTCCGCAACCTCGCCATCGCGCATGGAGAGGCGACCATCGACGAAGACCGCCTTGGTGACGCGTCCCGATCCGCCGACGACGAGCGTCGTGATCGGGTCGATCGCCGGCGCCATGTGGTGGTCCATAAGGTCGAAGACGGCGATGTCTGCGCGCGCACCCGCCTCAAGCCTGCCGATATCCGACCGGCCGAGCGCCCTGGCGCCGCCGAGGGTCGCGGCATCGAAAAGGTCGGCGCAGCTGACAGCGCTCGCGTCATTTTCAGCCACGCGGGCTGTGATCAGGCCGACCAGCAGGTTCATCAGCATGTCCGGGGGCGTCGTGTCGGTGCCCATGGCGATGTTGATGCCGCGCGCCTTGACCGAGCGGAAGGAATTGAGCGTGCTGCCGCCGCGGGCCGACACCAGCGGACAATGCACGATGCTGACACCGTGCTCGGCATAGAGGCGAAGATCGTTGTCGGTTGCCTGCGTCGCATGTGGCGCAATGAGGCGATCGCTGAGGAAACCGAAGCTCGCAAGCCATTCCGGCGCGGTCTTGCCGTGCAGGCGGCGGACGGTATCGACCTCCATCGTACCCTGTGCGGCATGCAGGCGGATCGGGCAATCGAGATCGCGCGCCGCATCGGCAGTGCGGACGAGCAGCTTCTCCGTGCACGTCTCCACCCGGTCGGGCGCCAGCAGGCCCTTGACCAAGCCACCATGACTGCCTTCGTGCTCGCGAATGAAGCCGATGGCATCGTCGAGACCCTTCAGGCCCCTTGCCTCGTCGAAGATCGCTTCGAGCTCACCTGGTGCCGTCACCATCATGCCGCCGGCGCGATAGGCAGGGCTCAGATAGACGCGCAGACCGAGGTCGCCGGCTGCATCCGATGCAGCGGCGAATTCGGCAACGGTCTCGCCCCACTCGCGGTAGAAGAGCGAGGCGATCGGCGCGGCCGTCGTGATGCCATTCAGGAGAAGCTGGGCGAAGGCAAAGCGCTTCTGGAACGCCAGTTCCTCCTGTGTGTACATTTCGTAGGGGCCGCGTTCGATGTAGGAG
Organism: Ensifer sp.; assembly: GCF_035999135.1. Taxonomy (GTDB): domain Bacteria; phylum Pseudomonadota; class Alphaproteobacteria; order Rhizobiales; family Rhizobiaceae; genus Ensifer. The sequence goes on along the minus strand of NZ_DASYGZ010000241.1, from coordinate 138,114 downwards.
CGAGGCCACACGCGGCCCTTGGCCCAGCCCGGCTGGTGATCGATCGAAAGGACCGTCGTGTCGAGGTCGGAGAGTGCGTCGAGGTCGATCAGGCCGGGACTGATCATGGCCGCGCCGAGATCGATCCTTCTCGCCACTTCGCCTTCAAAGCGCGGGCCGACATAGAGCAGCGTGCCGCCTTCGATGACGACTTCGCCGTTCGGGATCAACCGATGGGTGCCATCACGATGGCCGAGTACCCATTGCGCCGTCAGCAGCGTGCGGCCATCGGGCCGGCGGCCGAGTTTCAAATCCTTGATGCTGTTCATGGAATGGCGACCTCCGAAACGCCGTTGCGGGCAATGACACGACCACGCTTGACCACCAGCGGCCGCGGGGCGACGTCGACGACGGCATGGGCCAGTGTCTCGCCGGAAAGAAGGGTGAAATCGGCGTTGCAACCGACATCCAGACCATAGCCAGCGATGTCCATCACCTCGGCGCCGCCTCTCGAGCAGACATAGAGCGCATGTTCGAGATCAACGTCGCGGCGCAGGCCATTCTTCATGCCGAGAATGCGAGCGCGGTCCATCATGTCGGGTTGCCCCCACGGACCCCAGGTGTCGCGGATGCCGTCGCAGCCGGCGGCAACCTTCACGCCGGCGTCCTTCAGTCGAAGGATCGACGGCACGGTCGAGGACGGCGAACCGGTCGTGATGATACGGATGTCGAGTTCGGCGATCTGCTCGATCAGGCCGCCGACGCGCAGGTAGTCCGGAGCGCCGAGCGCGAAGGCGTGGCTGATGGCCACCTTGCCCTGCATACCGAGCGCGCGGATGCGCTCGAACATCATCTCCATGCTGAAGGCGCCGAGTTCGCCCTGTTCGTGCAGGTGAATGTCGATCGGCTTAGCATGCTTGTCGGCGAGGCCGAAGATCGCGTCGAGGTGTCCCTTCGGGTCGCGGTCGATGCCACAAGGATCAATACCGCCAAGGACTTCTGCGCCTTTGCTCAGAGCCTGGTCGAGCAACTCGACCGTGCCCGGCCGGGTGACGAGGCCGGACTGCGGGAAGGCGACGATCTCGATGTCGATGACACCTTCAAGCGCCTGCCGCGTCTCGATAAGGCCTTCCATCAGCCGCAGGCCATGGGTGGTATCGATGTCGACATGGCTGCGGATGTGGCTTGCGCCATTGGCGGCAAGCATGATCGCCTGGCGCATGGACTGGCGGTGCGGTTCGATGCCGATTTCAAGCCGCTGTTCGCGTTCGAAGTCGATACGCTCGCGCAGCGTCGCAGACTTCGCGTTGACATGCCAGGGCATGCCCCAGACCGACTTGTCGAGATGGGTATGGGCTTCGACGAGACCGGAGGTCACGATATGGCCATTACCATCTTCGACGGCCACGCCATCGGCAACAAGGCCTTTGCCGAATGCCGCGATCTTGCCGTCGCGCACCAGAATATCGGTCGCCTCGCCGGCATCAGGCCTGACGTTACGGATCAGGAGATTGGACATCATTCACCTCAATTTCGGATTGAGCGCATCGCGCAGCCAGTCACCGAGCAGGTTGACCGAAACCACGAGAAGGCAAAGCTGGACGACTGGGAAGAGCACGACCCACCAGATACCCGAGAACAGGAACTGGTTGCCGAGGCGGATCAGGGTTCCAAGGCTCGGCTGGCTCGGCGGCATGCCGATGCCGAGGAAGGAGAGCGTCGCCTCCGTCAGGATCGCCATGCCGAAGTTCAGCGTGGCGGCGACCATGATCGGGGTCAGCGTGTTCGGCAGGATGTGCTTCAGCATGATGCGCCGCGCCGGCGTCTTCAAAAGTCGCGCTGCCTGGACATATTCCTTTCCGCGCTCGACGATCGTCTGCGCGCGCACGGTGCGGGCATATTGAACCCAGGCGCTGAGCGTGATCGCCAGTACCAGAACCGCGGCGGAGCCGACGTCGCGCAGTTCCGGTGGCAGCATCTGTCGCGCAACCGCACTGACCAGGATGGCGATCAGGATGGTCGGGATCGAGAGCAGCACATCACCGATGCGCATCAGGAAGTTGTCGATGAACTTGCCGAAATAACCGGCGACGAGGCCGAGGCTTAAGCCTACGGCGAGCGACAGGACGACAGAGGCCACACCGATCAGGATCGAGATGCGCGAACCGTAGAGGATGGCCGAGAGCATGTCGCGCCCTTGCGTGTCGGTTCCGAGCACATAGGGCCACTGGCCGTCAGCCTCCCAGATCGGCGGCAGCTCGGAATTCCAGAGTTCGAGCTGGGCCGGATCGAACGGGTTCTGCGGCGCGATAAGCGGCGCAGCGAAAGCCGTCACGATCAGGCAGGTGAGGATGACGGCGCCGATGATTGCAGACGGCTTGTGGGTGAAGGACCACCAGAGGTCGCTCTGGCGAAAGCGGCTCAGCCGAGAGGGCCGGCTTGGCGGTGTGGTTTGCTGGACGTGATCTGTCATGGCAGCGACCTCAGCGGGTGGCATCGCGCAACCGCGGATCGATGACCGCATAGGCGATGTCGACGAGCGTGTTGAGCGTGACGAAGATGAAGGAGACGATGCAGAGATACCCCGCCATGACCGGCATATCGAGGAAGGTCACCGCCTGAATGAACAGCATGCCCATGCCCGGCCACTGGAAGACGGTTTCGGTGATCAGCGCGAAGGCGATCAGCGACCCGAAATTCATCGCCGTCATGGTGACGACCGGCATCAGACAGTTTCTGAGCGCGTGTCGGAAATAGATGCGCCAGCGCGGCACGCCGCGGGCGCGGGCAAACTTGACGAAGTCGGAGCGCAGCACCTCCATCATCTCGGCGCGCACGAGCCGCATCACCAGGGTGATCTGATAGAGCGCGAGCGCGAGAGACGGCAGAAGCAGCGAGGCGCGACCGGAAGCGGTCAACAGGCCGGTGCTCCACCAGCCGAATTGCACCACGTCGCCGCGGCCGAAGGCGGGCACGAGGCCGAAGGTGACGGCGAAAACGAGGATCAGGAGGATGCCGACGACGAAGCTCGGCAGTGAGACGCCGATGATGCTGACGAACTGAAGCCCTTCCGAGTACCATCGCCCCCGGTGGATCGCGGTGATCACGCCAAGCGGGATACCAATCAGCAACGACAGCACGGTTGCAACCAGCGCCAGTTCCATGGTGGCCGGGAAGCGCTCGGCAATGAGCTTCATCACGTCCTGGCCGTTGCGATAGCTGATGCCGAAGTCGCCCTGTGCGGCGTTGACGACGAAGCGACCGAACTGGGTCAGGAACGGGTCGTTGAGCCCGAGTTTTTCGCGCAGTTCGATCCGGTCGGCCTGCGACATCTGCTCGTTGGCCATCAGCTCGACCGGATCGCCGGCAAAGCGAAAGATCAGGAAGGCAAGCAAGGCGACGGCAAGCATGACCAGCACGGCATTGGCCAGCCGCTTGATGAGAAAGACAATCATTCGGTTTCTCGCAGAATGAGATGGCCCGGCAGAGCGAGCTCTGCCGGGACTAGGAAAGTCAATCGCCGATACGCGTCAGCCAGTGGCGCGGCTTGTTGTCGGCGCGAATGGTGACGTCGGTGACGGTCTTCGACATCGCCCAGGCCATCGGCTGCTGGTGCAGCGGGATCATGATGACCTCGTCCTTGGCGAACTTCAGCGCTTCGGTTTCGATCGCCAGGCGCTTGTCGTGATCCATCTCGAGTGCCGCCTTCTTCACCATGGCGTCGAATTCCGGATAGGACCAGCCGCCATAGTTGGCAACGCCGGCTGCCCCTTCGCGGGTCGAAAGCACCTGAACCAGGATCGAATAGGCGTCGAGCGTCGGCTCATTGGCCCAGCCGATCATGTAGGCGTCGGACTTGCCCCCGGCACGCTTGGGCGCCTGAACGGCACGCGGGCCGATGTCGAGGGTCGGCTTCAGGCCGACGCGCGACAGCATCGAGACGAGCGCGCTGCAGACGTCTTCCTCGTTGACGCTTTCGTCGTTCATGCAGACGAGCGTGAACTCCTTGCCGACGGCGCCTGCCTCTTCAAGCAACGTCTTGGAGAGTTCCGGATCATAAGCGGTCGGCACGTCGAGTTCGGCACTGTAGCCCGGGATTTCCGGTGCAACCATGGTGCCGGCGACATGCGACTTGCCGCGCATCACCCGCTTGAAGATCAGCTGGCGGTCGATCGCATGGTCGATCGCCTGGCGGACCTTGATGTTGTTGAAGAAGTTCTCGCGGCCGTCGGCGAAGGTCTCGTGGCGGTTGAAGACCATATGGACGGTGCGCAGGTCGGTGCGCTCGATGACCTTGATGTCAGGCGAGCTCTTGAGCCGCTCCAGATCCTGCACCGGCGCACCGTCGGTCAGGTCGATTTCGCCGGAAAGCAGCGCTGCGACGCGGGTCGCTGCCGAGGTGATCGGCATGAACTCGATCCGGTCGAGGTTGTGCTTGGGCGTATCCCACCAGCCGTCGTTCTTGACGAGAACCGTCTTGCTATCGGGAACGCGCGACTCGACCTTGAACGGACCCGTGCCGTTGGTGTTGTAGGTGGCGTAACCTTCGACCTTTGCGCCGACGTCGGTCGGCAGTTCGGACTTGTTGTCGACCAGCCAGTCCTTGTCGAACATGAAGATGTTGGTCATGTCGTTGAGGAACAGCGGGTTCGGCGAGTTCACTGCGATATCGACCGTGTAGTCGTCGACTTTCGTCGTCGAGACATAGGCCGGGATGTTGCCACGCAGCGGCGACGTCGGGTGGCTGACGCGGGCCATGGAGGCAACGACGTCGTCAGCGTTGAAATCGGCGCCGTTCTGGAACTTCACGCCCTTGCGCAGATGGAAGCGCCAGACCTTGTCGGAAACCATCTCCCAGCTGGTCGCGAGTGCCGGCTCGACCTTGAACTCCGGCGTATAGCGCGTCAGGCCCTCATAGACGTGATTGAGGAAGGCCAGATTCGAGGTGCTGCCATAGGAATAGGGGTCGAGCGAAAAGATATCCCGCGGGCTGCCCCAACGCAGCGTTTCGGCAGATGCGGTGGATGCAAGAGCGGCAAATGCCAGCCCCGCAAGGAGATGCTTTCTCAATTTCATGTCGTTCCCTTTAGTTTTCTCATCAGTCGCCCTGCCCGGCGTCGGCGACCGCTCTTGGGCAGTGGCCCTAGATTTGAAGTTGCCGACGCCAATGTCAACTATTTTGTCGACAATGTTGTATGCATAATTGTCCAAAATCAAGGACGCAGAAAATCAGGGGCGCTGAAGCGCGACCGGGACGCCGAAAACGGGCCGCGTGGATCGCAACCATAAGACGATTTTTATCGAGGAGACTTTGCACGCAGAGCGCCTATCGCGAGCACACAGACGCAGCAGCCCGCCGACTTGCTGCGATGCGGCGGGCTATGGTCGTCAACCAAGGGATGGGGATTGTTGCGTCAGCTTTCGCCGAACGCTAGATCGAACTTACGCAGCGGCGACCTGGCAAAACGGGAGGTCATGCTGCGCGCTTTGGTGGTGATGAGGGTATCCACCTGCATAACCCGGCATCGCCTCGCGCTTGCCCGACGCGCAGGTTGCCAAATGACCCGAGCGCGATCCGTCAGCGCGCGGCCACTGCACCAAACCCGGTCAGAAACGCCGTCAGGTTGTCCGACAGCGCATCGCAGAGATATCCGCCCTCCTGGACGATCGCCGTTGGCAATCCGAGCCCTGCGATCGCTTCGCCGATCCGCGAGAAGCCCGCAGTCGATACGGACAGGCCGCCGAAGGGATCGCCTTCAAAGGCGTCGAGCCCGAGTGCCACCACCAGGGCGTCCGGTGCATAGGCGCGGATGCGGCGAAAGGCAACGTCGAGCGCCGCCAGAAACTCCGCGTCACCGGATTTGCGTTCAAGCGGCAGGTTCAGGTTGTAGCCGAGCCCCGGTCCTTCGCCGCGCTCGTCCGCGTGTCCCCAGAAGAAGGGATAGAAGCGCACCGGGTCAGCGTGGATCGAGACCGTCAGCACATCCGAGCGTTGATAGAAGATGCCTTGCGTGCCGTTGCCATGGTGCAGATCGATATCAAGGATCACGACGCGTGCGGCATTGGTGAGGAAACGCTGCGCCGCGACGGCCGAATTGTTGATGAAGCAGAAGCCGCCGGCAACGTCGGCAAAGGCGTGATGGCCGGGCGGTCGGCAGAGGGCATAGGCGGCCCGCTCACGCCCCATCACCGCGTCGGCCGCCTCGACAGCGCTCCAGGCGCTCCAGCGTACGCTCTCCCAGGTCTCGCCCGAGATCGGGCATGCCGTGTCGGCCATGTGGTAACCCGCCTGTCCGACGGCAGACGCTGGATAACGGCCACCGCGCGCCAGCGGGTGGATGTTCGGGATAACTTCCTCCGACGCATCGGCAATGCGCTGCCAGCGGGTGTAGATGTTCTCAAGGAATTCGAGATATTCGGGCGTATGCACGGCCGCGATCGGGCCAAGCCCGTGATCGCGCGGTCGCAGGATTTCGCAGCCGGCGGCGCGGGCACCAGTAAGCAGGCGTTCGACCCGCTCGGGCTGTTCCGGATTGGGCTGCGGCGCGCCACTCGACAGGAATGCCTTCGGGTCATGGCGCTTCTGTTCGGCTGCATAGAAGGTCTTCATGCTGTCTCCGTCCTCAATCGGTTAGTCCCTCGGCGAGCGCCCGGAAGGCGTCGCCGTATGCCGCGTGTTCGTGATCGCCCTTCTGCCAGCTGATGCCGAGCCGTTCATAGAACCGCTGGGCACCAAGGTTTTCGACGTCGACCGAAAGGCGCAAATAGTCCCCGCCCCGCGCCTTCGACCAGCTTGCTGCCGCGCGCAGCAGCCGTTCGCCGACACCCTGTCCGCGCAGGCGTTGATCGACATAGAGATCCTGCACAAAGACACCGGGCCGCCCGCGCCAGGTCGAAAAGATCGGGAAATAAAGGCAGAGGCCGACCAGTTCTCCATCGACTTCCGCGACAAAGGTGCCGAAGGCGGCCTCGGGGCCAAAACCACTTCGGCGAAAGTCCTCCTCAGTGCTGGTGATCTTGGTTTCCATGCCGAGCCCGCGACCCATCGCGAGGATGGCGCGATGCATAGCCTCGGCATCCTCCGGTCGCCCGGTGCGGATCGTTACCTCCGAGGCATCGCCGATCTTCGTCATCGCATATTTTCCTTCATTCGATATGCCTCGCGCATTGGCACCCTCAATGCCACTAGAACGCGACGTTGTCTCCGCCCTTCAATCCCAAAAGGGCGCGCGCCTCGGACGGCGTTGCAACCTCGAGCGACAGCGCGTCCAGTACTTTGCGGATGCGCTGCACTTGATCGGCATTGCTGACCGCAAGGGTTCCGCGGCCGTTATAGAGGCTGTCTTCAAGTCCGACACGCACGTTACCGCCCATGGCAGCCGCCATGGTGATCATCGGCATCTGGTGGCGACCGGCGGCGAGCACAGAGAATGAGTAGTCGTCGCCGAATAGCTTGTCGGCAATGCGCTTCATATGCGTCAGGTTTTCAGGATCCGCGCCGATGCCTCCGAGAATACCGAAGACGAACTGGATGAAGAGGTGACCCGATACCAGTCCGCGGTCGCGGAAATGCGCCAGCGAGTAGAGATGGCCGACGTCATAGCATTCGAATTCGAAGCGCGTGCCGCAGCCCTGGCCGAGCCGCGTCAGGATGAACTCCATGTCGGCGAAGGTGTTCTTGAAGATCGAGTTGCGCGTGGCTTCGAGAAGCTGCGGCTCCCATTCGTGCTTCCACTCCATCGGCCTGTCGAGAGCTGGAAAGAGCGCGAAGTTCATCGAGCCCATGTTGAGCGAGCACATTTCCGGTTCGGCCCGCAGCGAAGCCGCAAGCCGGTCCTCCAGCGCCATCAGCGACGAGCCGCCGGTGGAGATATTGATCACCGCATCGCAGGCCTGCTTGATGCGCGGCAGGAACTGCATGAACAGCGCCGGGTCCGCGGACGGTCGGCCATCCTCGGGGTTGCGCGCATGCAGATGCAGGATGGAAGCCCCGGCCTCCGCCGCTGCAATCGCCTCGGAAGCGATCTGGTCTGGTGTCACGGGCAGGTAGGGCGACATGGTCGGCGTATGCACCGATCCCGTCACCGCGCAGGTGATGATCACTTTGCGCGATGTCTTGGCTTTCGTCATGGTCAAGCCCTCAGCGATTGACGGGTAGGTTGAGTTCTTCGGCAAGCACATCGAGCACGTCGCCGAGGATGGTGACGATCTCGCCGATCTGCTCACGCGTGATGATCATCGGCGGGCAGACCAGGAAATGATCGCCCTCGACACCACCGCGCGTGCGCCTCGAGTAGATGATCAGGCCGCGCTCATAGGCGAGATCCACCATGCGCTGATGCGCGTTCAGCTCCTTCGGCAAGGGCTTCATCGTTTCTGGGTCCGAGACGAACTCGGCCGCCAGCAGCAGCCCCTTGCCGCGCACGTCGCCAATGAAGGGGAAGCGGCTGGAAAGTGACACGAGTTCCGCCTTCAGGACCTCTCCCATGGCAGCCGCATTCTCAATCAGTCCGAGACGATCGATCTCGTCGAGGACGGCGAGACCGGCGGCGCAGGCCAGCGGGTTGCCGGCATAGGTGAAGCCATGCTGGAAGCCGCCCGCCTCGAGCACCGGCTGGACGATCCGCGACGGCGCAGCCATGGCGCCGAGCGGGCAGTAGCCGGAGGCGAAGCCCTTCGACAGCGCGATGAGGTCCGGCCGGCAGTTCCAGTGATCGCCACCAAGGAATTTCCCGGTGCGGCCAGCACCGCTCATGACTTCGTCATGGATCAGGAGGATGCCGTATTTGTCGCAGATTTCTCGGATGCGCGGATAGTAGCTGTCGGGCGCCACAAGCGCTCCGGTCGATGCGCCACCGATCGGCTCCATGATGAAGGCGAGCACACTTTCCGGGCCCTCCGCCTGGATGCGCTCTTCCAGCATGTCGGCATATTTGATGCCGCGCTGTTCCATCGTCAGGTTGTCGCGGTCGAGATAGGCTGTTGGTGCCGGCACCTTCGGCATCTCGCGCATCATCGGCGAGAAGGGTTCCGAAAGGGCCGCGTAGCCTGTGACCGCGAGCGCGCCAAGCGTGCCGCCGTGATAGGAGGGAAAGCGCGAAATGACCTTCCAGCGATCCTTCTGGCCGGTGGCGACCGCCCATTGCCGCGCGAGCTTCAGGCAGGATTCCACCGCCTCCGACCCACCGGAGACGAAGAAGATCTTGTCCATTCCATCGGGAAGCTTTTCGGCGGCTCGGCGCGCAAGGTCCTCTGACGGTTCGTTTTCGAAGTGCAGCCGATAGGCGAAGGTGACCCGGTCCATCTGCCGCTTCATCGCATCGAGAACATTGCGGTTGCCGTGACCGATATTGACCACCATGGCGCCGCTGGAACCGTCGATCACCCGACGTCCGTCCTGGTCGTAGAGATAGATACCCTCCGCCCGGTCGACCAGCGGCCGACGCAGGCGCGACTGGTAGAAAAGATGCGAGGCGGGCCGTTCATTGGAAGCTGTCGTCTTGAGCATGGCAAATCTCTGTCAGCGATTGAGGTAGTGATTCAGAACATTGGCGGTGACGCGCTCGACCATCGCGTCGCCGCGCTTGAGTGCCGCCACCCATTCGCAGCTTCCGGCGTGGAACACCTCGCCTTTTCCGCGCGGGAAATTGACGATCATGCCACAGCCGCGCTTGACGCGCTCGACGGACGCAGCGCCGCTGTCGCCGATCAGCGTTTCGGCAACGAACTTGGCATCCGCATCCGACAGGAACTGATCGTCGGCGGGAATATCCGGACTTTCTTCCTTCAGCGACGACATGCCGAGCGCGAGGATTTCGAGACCCTCCGGCGCGCCGCTGTCTTCGGTGGGCTCCGGCAGTCCGCCGCGGATGATGTAGTCGAGACCGTCGACCTCGTAGCCGAAGGCGTGGCCTTCGCTACCGAGGATGTCGCCGTAGTAGATGCCCGTTCCGGCGAAGGCCCAATGTTCGGGCCGATAGACCGGGAAGCCGCGGGCGCCGCGCGGCGCGCAACCGCCCCAGCCGACATAGAGGCCACGCGTGGCGTTCAGCCCGAAGGTGGCTGATCCCGGCCGGCCGATCTCGGCCGCCTCCCAGGAACCGGTCGTGCGCGTCGGATCGGCCGAGCGATAGGCCGGATCCTCGGCCCGTGAGCGATATTTGTAGCAAACCTGGCGTTTGCCGCCGTCTTCGAGGCGCGTCTGCCACATGAAGTTGCCGGCAAATCGCGCCGCCCGGCCGCCGCGCTCGACATAAGTATCGACCGCATCGCGCATTTCCCAGGTCCAGTATTCGTCATGACCGACGAAGACGACGCAATCGTAACCGTCGAGGATTTCCGGATTGAAGTGCAGCTCATGCTGGCTGGCAAGATCGACGGCGTAGCCCTGGCGTTCCGCCCAACGGAAGAAGTGGCTGTCATAGCTCGCCCAGCCGGACGAGGCGTATTTCTTGGAGTAGCCGTTGGCATAGGCCCATTCCATGTGCGGATAACGCGGCGCCACCGCCATCGGCGCGTGGATTTCAAGCGGCACGCGCGGTGCATCCGGAGGCAACACGACGAAGCCACGGCAGAACGGGCGCTCGATGCTGACGGTCGTCGCATACTGATCGCGGTTCGGACCGGTAATGCCCTGGTAGTGGTTCGAGCCGCCCCAGGTGTTGTAGGACGTCCAGGACCCGGTGGCAGCGACCTGCAGCACCCGGCCCGGCTTGAGACCGGCGATCGGCCTGACGATGAACAGGTGGTGGCAATGGATCGGAGAACCGTCCCTGCCCTCTGCCCTCAAGGTGACGCGGTAGGCGCCGGAAGGCCAGTCTTCGGCGATCCTGAACTCGAAACTCGTTTCCCAACCGCAGCTGCTGACCGAACACTGGTCCGGCGTTTCCTGCCAGCGCGCGGCAAGGCCGTCGCGCTTCAGCACGCTCGTTTCGGCGGCTCCATCGCGAACGATTTCAAGAGAGAACCACGCCGCGGTCGAACTGACCTGCAGCCGCACAATGGCGCCGGGCGGATAGGCGTAGGCGTCGGTGTAGCACCAGATCTCGCCGCGCTCACCGTCCATGCCAGGATATTCGTAGTAGTGGCCAAGCACCGCTTCGCGGCGCTGTTCCGGCGTCAGTCCGAAATTGGGATACTGATTGGCTTTCTCCATGGCGGCCCCATCACGCTGCAAGATATTTCTTGAGGAACGCGCGCGTGCGTTCCTGCGTCGGCTGGCGGAAGATCTCGCTTGGCGCGCCCTGTTCGACGACGACGCCACCGTCCATGAACAGCACGCGATCGGCAACCTCGCCGGCAAAGCGCATTTCGTGGGTGACGATCAGCATCGTCATATGCTCGGCGGCCAACTGCTTCATCACCGTGTTCACTTCGTCGACCAACTCCGGATCAAGCGCCGAGGTCGCCTCGTCGAAGAGCATGACCTTCGGCTGCATCGCGAGAGCCCGGGCGATCGCGACACGCTGCTTCTGTCCGCCGGAAAGACGGGACGGATAGGCATCAACCTTCTCGGCAAGGCCCACCTTCGACAAAAGCCCGACCGCAAGCTCGCGGGCTGCCGCCTTCGCCATGCCCTTCAGGATGACCGGGCCCATGGTGATGTTCTCAAGCACCGTCAGATGCGGGAACAGATTGAAGTGCTGGAACACCATGCCCATCTGCTGGCGCGCGGCGTTGATGTGTCGCTCGAAGGCCTGCCCCTTAAGGTCCTGATTGACCTTCACACCATCGAGCCAGATCTCGCCGCCGTTCAGCGTCTCCAGATGGTTGATCGACCGCAGAAGCGTGCTTTTGCCCGAGCCGCTCGGGCCGATGATCGCGACGATCTGGCCGCGGGCAACAGACAGGTCGATGCCCTTCAGGACTTCCAGCGCACCGTAGTTCTTGCGGGCACCCTTGACTTCGACCATGGGTTTTTGAGCGGTCATCGGGAGACCTCCACGTTCTTTTCGACCTGGCGCAGACCCGCTTCAAGGACGAGATTGAGGATGTAATAGAGGGCGGCGACCGTGATGTAGAATTCGAACGGCCGGAAGGTTTCACTGATGGCGAGCTGTGCTGCGTGCACCAGTTCGGCGATGCCGATGATCGAAACCAGCGATGATTCTTTCAGGAGCACGATCAGGTTGTTGCCCATGGCAGGCACCGTGTTGCGGATCGCCTGCGGCACGACGAAGTAGCGCAGTGTCTGCATCCGGCCGAAACCGAGGCTGCGAGCGCCCTCCGTCTGTCCGGGATCGACGGCGACGATGCCGGCACGCAGGATGTCGGCGTTGTAGACGGCGAAGTGCAGCCCGAGGCCGATGATCCCTGCAATCAGGGCCGGGATCTTGATGCCGAGCTGGCCAAGTCCGTAATAGATCAGGAACAGCTGCAAAAGCAGCGGCGTGCCCATGAACAACCACATGAACCCGCGCACCGGAAGAGCGACCGGTTTCGGCGCGTAGAGCACGACAAGGGCAAAGATGATGCCGAAGATGAAGCTGATCGCGGCGGCGGAGACAGTCAGGACGACGGTCCACCAGACGCCCATCCAGAGAATGTCGGCGTAGGGCGGAACGACGCTGAAATCGAGACCTTGCATTTAAGCCTCCCTCAGGCGATCGCGTAGCGTCGGTCGATGAGATCGACGATCCGCGCGACGACATAGACGATGAGCATGTAGAGCACGGCGGCGACGCCGAAGATCTCGAACGGCTTGTAGGTCGAGCCGATATAGCGCTGGGCCGTGTAGGTGAGTTCGACCACCGAGATCGTCGAGACCAGCGCCGAGCCCTTGACGAGCGCAACGGCATTGACGCCGAGCGGCCGGATCATCAGACGCGCCGCCTGCGGCAGCACCACTTTGCGCATCGTCTGGAACCGGCCAAAACCGATCGAGCGGGCGGCCTCCGTCTGGCCACGGTCGACGGACAGGACCGCCCCGCGGATGGACTCGGCCATGTAGGCGCCGATGTTCAGCCCGAGACCGATGACGCCGGCGGCAAAGGGCTCAAGATTGATGCCGATCTGCGGGCCGCCGAAATAGATCACGAACAGCTGGATCAGGCAGGGAGTACCGCGAAACAGGCTGACATAGGCGGTGCCGAAGGCCCGCAGAACGAATGAGCGCGACATTTTTGCCGCTGCTATCAGGAACGCGACGACAAGGCCGAGCGCAAGCGCAAGTACTGAAATCTCGATCGTGATCCACGCCGCTTCCACGAAAAACGGGAAGACGCGCTGCACCAGCGAAACGTCCATGGGGGAACTCCGGAAGGCGAATTCATGACCTCCGGCCGCAGCGCACGCGGCGGCCGGAGAGACGGGAAGCGTCGTGATCAGCGGATGTCACTGCCGACCCACTGCATGGCGATTTTCTCGTAGGAGCCGTCCGCCAGCATGTCCTCGAGCGCCTTCTGCATGGCTGCCTTCAGTTCCGGGTTGTTCTTGCGGATGGCGATGCCGATCGCGACACTGCCACCTTCGATATCGGGGGTTTCGAGACGACGGACTTTTTCGCCGGTTTCCTTGACAGCAACCATGACCGGGATGTTGTCGACGACGATTGCATCGACCCGGCCGCTCTTCAGTTCCATCAGCAGTTCGGGCAGGCCCTTGTAGGTGCGCACGTCCCAGCCGCCCTGTTCGCGCGCCCATTTTTCGTGGGTTTCGCCGAGCGTAACGCCGAGCGTCTTGCCCTTGAGTTCATCGAGCTTCTGGACGGCCGACTCCTCGCTGACGAAGACGGCACGGCCGGCATGGTAATAGGGACCGACGAAATCGACGACCTTCTCGCGCTCGGGCGTGATCGTCATCGAGCCGACGATCGTGTCGTATTTGTTGGCAAGCAGGCCGGCGATGATGCCGTCCCATGCGGTTGTCACCAGCGTGCCCTTGACGCCGACGCGCTCGGCGATGGCCTGGCCGATCGAAGCGTCGAAGCCGACGACCTGGTTCTCTTCATTGACGAAGTTGAACGGCGGGTATTGGCCGGACATGGCAATCTTCAGCTCGCCGGCCTCTTTGACATTTTCAAGGTCGTCGGCCCGGGCGGATACGGGGGCAAAGGTCGCAGCAATGGTCAGCGTCGCGGCCATGAGGCCCGAGAATAGAATCTTCATGAAATGTTCCTTGTTCCTCTGGATAGGGGCGCCTTCTCGTGCGCTTGGGTCTGGCAAAGGACGCCTTCCGAATTTCATGATTGCTTCCGCTTCAGCATTGCGCAAATAGATAATGGGAATAGAAGGCATAGATTTCGCGAATGTCTCAATCACGCTTGGAACGGCTCGTTTGGGAGCTTGACTGGAACCTTCTGCGCACCTTCGTGGTGATCGCGGAAGTGAAAAGCATCACGCGCGCGGCCGAGCGGCTGAACCTCAAGCAACCGACCGTCAGCAATGCGCTCCGGCGCCTTGAAGACCGCGTCGGTCGCCGTCTGGTCGAGCGCGATGCGACGCGGTTTGACCTCACCGAAGTGGGACAACTGCTTTACGAGCAGAGCGTCGAGGTCTTCGGCACGATCTCGCAACTGCCACAGCTCGTGCGTGGCGTCAGCGATGACGTCACCGGTCATGTGACCATTGCAGTCGCGAGCCATGTCGTATCGCCGATCTTCGATCGGGCTCTGATGGAGTTTCACCGCGACTACCCGCGCGCAACGCTGACGATCAACGTCGGGCCGAGCGGCGAGGTCACCCGACAGGTCCGTGAAAAGCGCGCGTCCTTCGGGCTTTGCCTTGTCAGCGTGAGGGATCCGGCGCTCGATTATCTGATGGTTTTTCGTGAGTTCTTCGGCTTCTTTTGCGGTCCGCACCACCGGCTGTTTGGGCGCAAAGGGTTGAAACTTGCCGACCTCAAGGGCGAGACCTCGGTATCCTTCCATACAGACCATATCGCCGACGCGCTTCGGCCGGTGGCGCTGCTTCGCAGCGAAGCCAAGCTGAATGCCAACGTCGTCGGCGTGTCGTCGAGCCTCGAGGAGGTGCGGCGCATGACGCTCGCCGGTCTCGGCGTCGGCTCGCTGCCATTGCATGTCGCCCGTCGCGACGTGGCGGACGGGCTCCTCTTTCGCCTGCCGCCTTACGACGATCCGCCGGCCATCGACATCTTCATGCTGACGAATTCGGAAAAGGCGCTGAACCGCGCCGAGAAGGCCCTGATCGCCGGCTTGCAGGCGCTGATCGCCGAAACGCCTGCCGAAGAGCGCGTCTACGCCGACTGATCGCCCGACCTTGGCGCACCGTCCGAGAGCAGCGCCTCGGCCCGCGTCCGCGCCTCCGGTTCCAGTGCGATGGCGGCCCGGGCCTGAAGGTCGAAGCGCACCGTCGTCGTCCGGTTGACCGCGTGCACAACCCCGTCGAGTGTTCCGGACATGACCTGTTCGAAAGTCACCGACGAGCGCCCGAGCTTGATCACACGTGAGCGGATGGTGATCAGTGCGCCGGCGCTGGTCTCGTGCTTGTACTCGACCTCCGAACGCACATCGGCCCAACCACGAGCGCTCTCGGACTGGCCTTCCGGACCAACGATGTGCCCGAGAAGCTGGAAACTCGCATCGTCGAACATCGCTGCATAATGGCGCACATTCATGTGCCCCATCGTGTCGCACATCCACGGGTGCGCGACGCCGACATAGGTGGTCAAAGCTTGGACGGACATGGATCGCCTCGATGATCGTTACCGGCTGGAAGACATAACCGATACCCGCGCGATCTGTCCACGCCGGTCAGGGGGCGCCCCTCGTTGCAGATATCGCGGTCGCGATGACGGAAAAAAGCCGAAGAAAACCGGCAAGATAGGCCCCGTTCTCTGATCGATGGCTAGTCGCGGGCGTTTGGCCCCCCTAGATTGGCGCGGTCAATTACAGGAGGAATGCACGTGAAAGTCTATCTCGCTGGTCCGGAAGTCTTTCTGCCCAATGCGGTCGAGATTCAACGAGAGAAGGCGGCACTTGCGCGTGCAGCCGGCTTCACGCCGCTCGTGCCCGGCGACCTCGAGATCCCGCCCGCCGCAACCAAGCACGAGCGCGGCCTGGCGATCTACGCCGTCGACGAAGGGATGATGATGGCGTGCGACATGATCATCGCCAATCTGACACCCTTTCGCGGCATCAGCGCCGACGTCGGCACAGTGTTTGAACTCGGCTTCATGTGCGGGCGTGGAAAACATGCCTACGCCTACACCAACACCTCGCGCAGCTATTACGAGCGCATCTTGAACGACCATTACATGGGAGAGGCCGCACTTCGTGCCGATGGCCGTATGGCAGGACCCGATGGGATCAGCATCGAGGACTTCGACATGGCCGACAATCTCATGCTCGACGGCGGCGTTTTGCGACGGGATGGCACACTCGTTCAACGGGAAGTGCCGGAAGCGGCGCGGTTGACCGACCTGGAAGCCTTCAAGGAGTGCCTCGCGATCGCAGCCAGGCAGCACCTGGGCTAAAGAACGCGGCCGCGTGGCCGCGCGAAAGCCGCATCGGCCCCGTCGTCGCGATCATCTCAATCCGTTGGGCAAGGCCAGCCGGTCGGTGCCTTCAGCCCCGCCGGCAACTTGGTCGAACTGTCTCCGCACATCATGTCGACCTGTTCCTGTTCAAGGCCGGTGGCCTCGGACAGATTGACGCCTTCGATCCGCGTCAAAAACATGAAGGCCCCCTGGAAGTCGATCGAGCCGGTGAAGGTGGTGTTGGTGAGATCGGCGCGCGAGAGGTTCGCGTGCGAGAACTTCGTACCCGTGAGTTCCGCCTTGTCAAAATCGGCCCGTCCGAGTTCGGCCTTCTCGAAACTCGTCCCCGTCAGCTTCGCCCCGCTGAAATTGGCGCGCTGCAGTTCGGAATTGACGAAGGACGCCTTCTCAGCGGCAATTCCGGCAAAGTTGCAACGGTAGGCTTCGATCTTCGCAAAATTCGCGCCGTTCGCCGTCGCCCCGGCGACGGATGAGCGTACCAGCGTGGCTTTCTCAAGATTGGCGTTCGTCAGGTTCGCACCGCGCAGATCCGTGAGGGTAAAGTCGGTGTTGACGAGGTTGGCTCCCTGAAGATCGCTGCCGCCGAGCATGAGCGCTTTCTTGTTGCAATCCGTCCAGTCGGCGCCAGCGACGGCGGAATCCTTGCAGTTGCCTGCCGCGTGGCTGACAGCGGGCGCGACGAGGAAAAGCAGGCAGAATGAGGCGATGGGCGCAAGCAGGCGCCTCGCTCCCCCGGGCTTTGACGCTGCGGCATTCGGCAGCAGCGATAGGCGACTTGCGCCGTGGCCTTGGTGGAGGTCGATCTGATGGATGTTCATGGCGCCGCTCCAGGACCCGGAGGTCGAATCAATTGCAATTTCTTGGCCTGCGCGCTCGGTCCGCGTACTTTTCTTCGGACGAAGCACTGGGGGTAAACGTATGACGTTGCTGCCCTTTATGCAAATAACAGAAATGAAAGACAGAACGATTTACCGCGCCGCCGTGAGCAGCCAATCGCGCAGCGACGCCTTCGGCCCTTGCTGGCCAATGGGCGATGGCGACAGCAGATTGTAGCGCGTACCGTCGTCGACGAAGCCAAGAGGTGCCGCCAGCAGGCCATTGTCGAGATCGTCCCGGACGAGTTGCCATGGGCCGATCGCAACCCCGATGCCTGCGACTGCCGCCTGCAGGCTGATGTAGAAATGCTCGAAACTCTGCGACCGCCCCGGTGGCACGGGGAGACCGGTGTTCTTCGCCCATGCGGTCCAGGCATCCGGACGCGTGCGTGTGTGCAAGAGAACAGCATCCGCACGCAGTGATGCCGCCCTAGCGGCAACAGCCTGATCGAAGAACGATGCGACCTTGTCGGCTCGGCAGACGGGCCCGATCCGCTCGTGAAACAACGGCACGGCCTCGATTCCCTCCGGCGGATGGAAATCGTCGCGCCTGATGGCGAGATCAATCCCTTGCCCCAATGTCACCGGCCCACCGCCCGCAACCAGATGCACGGCCAGATCCGGATGAGACGCCTGAAACTCCGGCAGCCGTGGAATGAGCCAGCGCATGAGAAGTGTCGGCTCGCAGGAAATCACCAACGAGGGCGACCGTGCTTCCGCGCGGATATCGCGCACGGCGGCCTCGACGAGACCGAACCCCTGCCGAACCGCCTGGGCGAGTCGCCGCCCCGTTTCAGTCAGGAAAACGCGCCGGTTGCGACGGTCGAACAGTTGTACACCCAGATCGTCCTCGATGAGCCGCACCGCCCGGCTGACGGCGCCGTGCGTCAGGTTCAGCACATCTGCGGCGCGGCTGAAGCTCTCCAGCCGTGCCGCCGTTTCGAAACAGCGAAGGGCGGCCAACGGCGGAATTCGAGCCGATGGGATGTGTGAGTGTGGCTCACTAAAATCGTCAGAAATCATCGTTTTTAGCGCCCTGAAATACACTCTACGATCGAGTTTATCAGTCGAAGGAACAGGAATTGCAATGACCGAACTGTTAGCCGTACTCACCATATCCATGTTCGCCATCATCAGCCCGGGTCCCGATTTTGCGATGGTCACGCGCAACAGCCTCCTGCAGTCGCGGCGCGCGGGCCTGCTGACGGCGCTCGGGATCGGTGCAGGCGTCTGCGTTCATATCGCCTACACCTTGTTCGGGATCGGCCTGGTTATCCGGCAATCGCTTCTGCTCTTCAGCGTTCTGAAGCTTGCCGGCGCTGCCTATCTCATCTGGCTCGGTGTGCGGATGCTGCGCGCGAAGCCGTCAGGGAAAGACGCACCACCGGTCGAGCCCGCGCTTTCCGATCTCGGCGCGCTGCGCACAGGCTTTCTCACCAACGCGCTCAATCCGAAAACGACGGTCTTCGTCGTCAGCCTGTTCATACAGGTCGTCGGACCGGCAACGCCGCTGCCGGTGCATGTCGCATATGGTGCCTTTATCGTCGCTGGACATGTGCTCTGGTTCGCCACGGTGGCGACGTTCTTCTCGTCGAACGCGATCCAGGCACGCCTTCTCGGCGTCAGACATTGGATCGACCGCGTGTTCGGCGCGCTGCTTGTCGGCCTCGGCGCCATGCTGGCAACGGCGAGCGTTACACGCTGAGGCGACGCTTCGTCGCGGAGCAGCGCGGCTCAGCGCCCCTTGCCCAATCGCCGAAAACCATGCAATATACATACAATTGAAACCGGGATATGGCAATGACAGGCGAACGAGTGGAGATTTCATGGCGGCCCGTAATCCGCAAGTCGGATGGGCCGCTTTATCTTGCGATCGCCGACGCCATTGCGCGGGACATCGGCGAGGGCCGCCTCCCCGATGGCGCGCGCCTGCCGCCGCAGCGCGCGCTGGCCGAGGCGCTCGGGATCGACTTCACCACGGTCAGTCGTGCCTACAACGAAGCCAGGCATCGCGGCCTCGTCGAAGGGCGGGTCGGTCAGGGCACCTATGTGAAGCCCCGAAGGGCGACGATCGCGCGTCCGACCGCCAGCAGCGTCGTCGACATGAGCATGAACCTGCCACCGCTGTTCGACGACCTGGGGCTCGCCGCACGGCTTTGGGACGACATCGCTGGACTGCAGGCCGATCAGGGCCTTGGACTGCTGATGCGGTATCAGGCACCCGGCGGGGCCGCGCACAATCGCGCCGCTGGCGCAGCGTGGCTCAAGCAGCGGCTGGGCGATATTCCGTCGGAACGCATACTGGTAAGCGCCGGCGCGCAAGGGGCGCTGCTTGCGACCATCAGCACCCTGGCGAAGGCCGGCGACACGGTTTGCTGCGAGGCGATCACCTATCCCGGACTGCGCGCGCTTGCAGCGCATCTGGGCATCGAACTTCGCGGCGTCGCCATCGACGACAGCGGCCTCATTCCCGAAGCATTCCAGGCGGAATGCGCCAAAAGGGCGCCAAAGGCGCTCTACTGCAATCCCACCCTTCACAACCCGACGACGGCGACGCTGTCGCTCGAGCGCCGACGCGCCATCGTGGCGATCGCCCGTCACTACGGTGTTCCGATCATCGAAGACGACGCTTATGGTGCCCTTCCCGTTTCGCCTCCGCCACCCCTGGCGTCGCTGGCGCCCGAACTCGTGTACTACGTGGGCGGGCTGGCCAAATGCCTTTCGCCGGCCTTGCGGATCGCCTATCTCGTGGTGCCGGACAGTCGCAGTTCGATCCGCCTCGAGGGCGCCATTCGCGCAACCGTCGGCATGGCCTCGCCGCTCGCAGCCATGATCGCCACGCGCTGGATCGAGGATGGGACGGCAGATGCAGCGCTTGCAGCGATCCGCGCAGAGACGGCTGCGCGGCAGCAGATCGCCGCCGAACTTCTTCCAACCGCTACGCTCAGGACGGACCCCAGCGCATTTCACGCCTGGCTGCGACTGCCGCAGCCCTGGACGCGCGGAGAATTGAACGCACGACTCCAGGCGGCCGGGGTGAGCGTCGTCGTCAGCGACGCCTTTGCGCTGGACATGCCTCCAGAGGCGGTGCGGCTCGGGCTCGGCGCCGCCACCTCCCGCACGGAACTAAAAAACAGTCTTTCGATCATCGCCGATCTGATCACGAACGCTCCAGCCTCCGCCAGCCTCGTCATTTGAAGCAAGCACCGGGCGGAATTGTCGCAGCATTGTATGCATACAATTAATTGACAATGTATGTTTTCCGGCGCTTTATTTCCGTGAGCCTGGGCGGCGCCACGGAACGGCTGACCGCTAGACAGGCAACATCGGCGCTCAACGTCTCGCGCCGGCCCGAACGCCTGAAAGGAACATACGATGACTTCGGAAAACGATTGGCCTCCGATCCCGCCGATGCAGACCGGGCTGCGTGGTCGCTGCCCGCGCTGCGGTCAGGGTCATCTTTTCAATGGCTTCCTGAAGATGCGCAAGGAATGCGAGGTCTGCGGACTGGATTACTCTTTCGCCGATCCGGCGGATGGGCCGGCCTTCTTCGTGATCTGTTTTGCCTGCGTGCCGAGCGTCTTCCTCGGCGTCTGGCTGGAGGTGCAGTACAGCGCACCCCTTTGGGTCCACCTGCTGGTCACTGGCCCCTTCATGCTGCTGACCTGCATACCGCCGCTTCGTCCGCTAAAGGGGTGGCTGGTCTCTAGCCAGTACTTCTACAAAGCCGAAGAAGGAAAGGTCGTCAGGCGCGCTCCCGATCCGCCGGTTACGGCAACGCAGTAACGCTTCAAAGCTGCATAGGCGCCCGGTCTCGACGCGCGACAGGCCCCCAAAAACCCCTGGAAAATAATTGCGCCGCCAACTGTTGATAGTTGACGGCGCTTTCACCGGAAGCCTCTCTTCTCAAAGGCCGGCTGTACGTAAAACAACATCAAGGCAACGTCAATGTGAAAACTGTGAAGTTTTTATGAGCGTTTTTCGTCATACAATGGCATACTTTATAATATTAATTGCGAACGTTACTTTGATTATTAAGTCGATCTTATTTTAGTAATATATGATTGTTGCAGTTCGGCAACAATTTATAGCAATTGCCGCTGGGAATGTTCTCAAATGACATTGTTGCATAACTGTCGTGTTTTTTGTGCTAGCTGTGTCGCCGCTGTCCGCCGCGATTCATCGTGGCTGGT
Source organism: Ensifer sp. (assembly GCF_035999135.1). Taxonomy (GTDB): domain Bacteria; phylum Pseudomonadota; class Alphaproteobacteria; order Rhizobiales; family Rhizobiaceae; genus Ensifer. Next base: position 116,612 of record NZ_DASYGZ010000241.1, on the reverse strand, counting down.
TCATTTCGTAGCAGCGCGAGCGAGGTAGCCGATAAATCTCTGGGGGGACGTCCAGGGTCGGGCCTTGTTGACCTTGAAAACAAAAGAGAGATCGACCGCATGAATATCAAAAGCCTTCTTCTCGGCTCCGCTGCTGCACTCGCAGCAGTTTCCGGCGCCCAGGCAGCTGACGCCATCGTCGCAGCCGAGCCGGAGCCCATGGAATACGTTCGCGTTTGCGACGCTTTCGGCACTGGCTACTTCTACATCCCGGGCACCGAAACCTGCCTCAAGATCGGCGGCTTCATCCGTTTCCAGACCTCGTTCGGCCGTGACGCTTCGACCAGCCGTTACAACCAGGCAAAGTACGACTTCGACGGCAACAAGGTGCTTGATCAGTCGACGTCTGACTGGGATGCCTTCTCGCGCGCTTACATCTCGTTCGACGCCAAGAGCGACACCGAGTACGGCACGCTCACCGGCTTCTTCGCTGCTGAATTCAACGCCGACAACGACACCGACGATGGCGACAGCTTCATCGACGTCGACGAAGCCTACATCCAGCTCGGCGGCCTCAAGGCCGGCTTCTTCTACAGCTGGTGGGATAAGGGCCTGAACGGCGAAACCGACTCGATCGGCAACGTCACTGAATTCAACTCGATCGCCTACCTCTATGACGGCGGTTCGTTCCAGGCCGGTATCGCGGTTGACGAACTCGAAGGCTGGTCGACGAAGTCGAACGGCGTCGGCGTTCAGGGTATCGTTTCGGCGACCCTCGGCGGCGTATCCTTCGACCTGCTCGGCGGCTACGACACCGAAGTTGAAGAAGGCGCAATCCGCGCCCTGCTCTCGGCTGACCTCGGTCCGGGCGTATTCCAGGTCGCTGGTATCTGGGCTTCCGATCCGAACACCTACTGGAAGGCATCGGAATGGACCGTTGCAGCTTCGTACGCCTTCAAGGCAACCGACAAGCTGAAGATCACCCCCGGCGTTCAGTACTGGGATAGCCTGCGCACCGGCAACGACTTCAACAACGACCTGTCCAAGTGGCGCGCGGGCGTAACGCTCGACTACGCGATCACCGAAGGTCTCGCGACCCGCGTGTCGGTTCAGTACGAAGACACCGACGTCGTTGGCGGCGGTTCGGACGATCAGGTTCTCGGCTTCGTCCGCCTGCAGCGCAACTTCTAATCTGAAGAAATTCGGATGAAGGAAGCCCGCAACGTCGCAAGACGTTGCGGGCTTTTCTTATTCCAGCCAAGTAAAGCGCGTCTCTATTTGCGCTCGAACTCTGATCGTCGACTGACCCGCTTGAAAAGGCGATAAGCTTGTCCGCCTGCCGGGATGCAGGGCGCTGTGACGTGCGGCTAAGCGGCTTCATGTCTGCGATGTAGCAACTCTCGAGCCGCGTCGAGCAAACAACGAACGCGTTGCTGTCGACCCGGCAACGCAAAGCCCGCGACGTCTCAAGAGATCGCGGGCTTTGCTGTGACGTCCAGTGTGCAAGGCAAGCCGCCTTGCGGATCAATTTGCGGGGGTCGGCTCGCCGAGGGAGAGCATCAGGCGGTTTGCCCAGTTGAAGAAGGCGGCACCATGGATGACGTCGGCGATTTCCAGTTCGTCGAGGCCAGCGGCCGCGAGACCGGTGATATGCTCTTCCCCAAAGACCGGCGGAGTCCTGGTCAGCGCGACGGACGCGGCGACGATGGCATTCCAACGCTCGCCGAGATCGGTTTCCACACCTTCGTCGAGCAATTTTTGCACGTCTTCACCACGTTTCGAATGATGCGATGCAAAGCGCGCGTGCACGGATGCGCAGAAGATGCAGCCGTTGAACCGAGATGCAGCTGTCGCAGCCAGTTCGCGTTCTGCCCGCGGCAGACCCGAACGCGTGTTGTAGAAGATGTCCTTGTCGGTCTTCGTCCGCGCCTCAAGCACGTCGGGATCGCGCACGAGCAATCGGAAGTAGGGCGACTTTGCGCGCGCAGCTTCGACGAGCCCGCTGATGTGACGGTCGGTCAACTCGTCTTCGGCGAGCGGCTGCAACCACGGCGTCCAGCCGATCTCAGCCTGGGTAAAGATGACAGGCGGGTTGGCAACTTCGGGAAAAATGGCCTGGTCGGTCATTTGCAGATCCTCTCGGGTATCAGGCGGCGGCGCGCTTCGATGCGGACGACAGGAGCGAAAGGCCCGCAATCACCCGGATCTGGAACGCGACGAAGGAAACGAGCTGTGACAACGTGACGACGCCGTTCACCGTCCAGCCGGCGTCCAGCAAGGCTTGCAGCGCCCTTGGATTGGCGTCTCGCGGGTGAAGGACGAGCAAATGCGCGTGTTCCAGGGCGGCAGCAAGCTTGCGGCCAAGTGCCTCGCGGCTTGCCGCGGTGACCTGATAGGTCGGGCCTGCCTCGTCTTCAGCGCTCAAAGGGCCACCCGGGTAATTGCCATAGGGACCGGTTGCCAGCCCTGCCCCGATCTCCGCCTTCAGCAGCTCGACCAGCCAACGGCCGGCGACACTCTCCTCGAGCCCATTGGTGTAGAAGTCGTAGATGTCGGGTTGCCGATGCAGGCCGGCGACAAAGCTCGCCACGGCATGGCGCTCGTTCGACGTCACATCGCCGAAATCCTCCGGCTGAAACAGCGCGAGATAGCTCTTCTGCGCCTGTTCGCGGGTTTCCGGCCGCTGGGCGCGGATGCGATCGAGCGCCGAGCCAGGCGAAATGCCGCTGAGCAGGTCGATGACGTCGGGTGACGCGAGGGTCATGTTTCGTCTCCTTTGGTAGATGGCAATGGGCACAGATGAGGCAGGATCCGGTTCAACCGACAGCGCCGAAGCGGCGTGACCGATGGTTTTCGAGCGGCGACCAACCGAGCGCCGGCGCCACTCTGGTCGCGATCAGTTCAATCGAGCGCAAAATGAGCGGATGCGGCGGATCGACGGAGTGGACCTGGAACACCAGGTCCGTGACGCGCTCCAGCGTCTCATCGGCCCTGAGGCTTTCGATGACATCCTCGGCCGTGCCGACATGCACGTCGAAGGCGGCAATCAGGTCCGCGAGCGAGTTGCCCCTGACACTGTGGCCGGCGGCAATCAGGCGCTCGGCGCCGCGCACAAGCCCGACTTCGGCGAGCCGCAATGCTTCAGCGCGGCTATCGGCGACAAACAGGCTTCGGGAACCGAGAATGCGGGGCGCCCGGCCGGGAGCGAGCGCGTGCAGATACGCGTCAATGATCGGGTTCTGCAGGTCGGCCAGGGTGGCGTCGGGCGCATCGTTGGGACGCGGCTGCGTGCGCGACAGCATCAGGCCATCGCCGGCGCGGCCGGCCCGTTCACCGCCCGCAACAGAAAAGGTTGCCTGCCAGATGCGATTGAGCAATTGCGGTGCCGAAGGGTAGAGGCGGTCACCGCCGGCAAGGCAGCGCCCGACCCATGCGTCGAGCACCGTCTGCAGATGTCGGCCGAAGATCGCACCGCGCTCCGCGCTTTCGAGACCGAAGGCGGTAAAGGAAGACGGCGTTCCACCGGTCCCGAATCCGACTTCCAGGCGGCCGCCCGAGAGCAGGTCGAAAACGGCCGCGTCCTCCGCCACCCGAATCGGGTTTTCCAAAGGCAGCGTGATCACACCGGTGCCGAGGCGGATGCGCGTCGTTTCGGCCGCGACATGGGCGAGGAACACCAGGGGAGCGGGTAGCCCGCCCTCGTCGGCATGGAAATGGTGTTGCGCAACCCAGGCCGTGTCGAAGCCGAAGCGCTCCGCCGTCACGATCTGTTCCTTGGCATAGTGATAGCGCGTGCCGGCCGGAACGTCGTCGAGCAGGCGGGTAAAGAAGCCAAGGCGCTTGCGAGGGATCGTTTCAGTCATGGTCATTCCTGTGAAAGATGTCGATGCGTCACGCCGCAGCCCGGCGTGCGCGTCCCGGGATGGCGTTGATGAGGTCTCGGGTGTACTCGCTCTGGGGTGCGTCGAAGACCTCTGCGACCCTCCCGCCTTCGACAAGCCGGCCGTCCTTCAATACCGAGATGCTGTCGGCGATCTGGCGAACCACGGCGAGATCGTGGGATACGAACAGGTAGGTAAGGCCGAGGTCGCTCTGCAATTCGGCGAGCAGGTCGAGGATGCGGGCCTGCACCGTGACATCCAGCGCCGAGACCGCTTCATCGAGCACCACCACTTGCGGATCGACAACGAGCGCCCGCGCAATCGCGACACGCTGGCGCTGTCCGCCGGACAGCGCATGTGGCCGTCGCGCGAGCGCATCTTCAGGCAGCCCGACCCGGGCAAGGATCGCCCTCGCCTTTTCCTCGCGGTCGGAACGCGCCAGCCGCGAGAAATTCGACAGCGGCTCCGTCACGATTTGCAGGACGCTCTGGCGCGGATCGAGCGAGCCATAGGGGTTCTGGTAGACCAGCTGGATCTTTCGGCGGAATTGTCGCAGATCCTCTCCGCTCAGGCGCGAAATCTCGCTGCCGTCGACTTCGATGCGACCTGTCGTCGGCCTGTCGAAGCCGACAATGCTGCGAATGGTTGTCGTCTTGCCGGACCCGGACTCGCCGACGATTGCGTGGGTCGTGCCACGGCGAACGCTGAAACTCAGATCATTCACCGCACAAAACCTACCCCCGGCGCCCGCACGGGCGAATTCGCGCACGAGGTTTTCGACCACCACGATCTTGTCCGAAGCCTCCGTAGCGCCCGGCAGCTTCACGCGTGGTGGCCTTGCCGATGGATCAGCGAATGACGGAGCGTCGGAAATCAGTTGGCGCGTGTAGGGACTGCGCGGGCTTGCGAGGACGACGCTGGCGGCCCCTTGCTCCTGCACCCTGCCACGTTGCAGGACGACGATCCGATCCGCCCGGTCAGCAGCAACGCCGAGGTCATGCGTCACCAGGAGGACCGAGGTGCCATACTCGGTCCGCAACTCGTCGATCAGATCGAGGATGCGCTTCTGCACAGTGACGTCGAGCGCGCTCGTCGGTTCGTCGGCGATGATCAGTTGCGGCTTGAGCGCGATGGCGACCGCGATCAGGACGCGCTGGCGCATTCCGCCGGAAAGCTCGTGCGGAAATTGCCGGGCCCGCAACTCGGGCTCGCTCAAGCCGACACGGCCAAGCAGCGAAACGACACGCGCGTCGATCTCGTCCGGGCGCAAAGCGCGATGGATGCGGAAGATCTCGCCAAGCTGCGCACCGATGGTCTTGACCGGGTTGAGCGAACTTCCCGGATCCTGCGGCACGAGACTGATCTTGGCGCCACGCACCGTATCGAGGCGACGGTCCGACCAGCCGGCGATATCCGTGCCGTTGAGCCTGATGTTGCCGCTTTCGATCCTGCCGTTCGCCGCCAGCAGGCCGATGATGGATTGCGCGGTCGTCGTCTTGCCGGAACCGGATTCGCCGACCAATGCGACGACCTCACCCGGACCGATCCGGAAAGAGACATCGTGCACGGCGCGCCGCTCGACCTGACCGTCGCGGTAGGCAATGCACAATCCCTCGACCTCGAGGACCGGAGGCAGTTTCTCGGGGACCACTGTCATGCTGATGCCTTTCCGAAGGATTGGCTGACGCGGTTGGCGGCAAGGACGACGAGCACAACAACCACACCCGGCGCCGTCGTCAGCCACCAGGCCGTCGAAATGTAGTTGCGGCCTTCGGCAATCAGCAGTCCCCACTCCGGCGTCGGCGGCGGTGCGCCGTAGCCGAGAAATCCGAGGGTCGAGATCTGCAGCACAGCCGAGCCGAACTGCAGGGACGCGAAGGCGAGAACCGATGTGAGCGAGTTCGGCAGGACATGGCGCCAGAGGACGGAGGCGAAGGTCCCGCCGCTGCCGAAAGCGGCCTCGACGTAGTCGCTGCGGCGGACACGGACGACTTCTGCACGTGCCAGCCGGGCAAAGCCCGCGACAGACGTAACGCCAACGGCTATCGCGGCATTAACCGTGCCGAAGCCGAGCAGGATGATGATGCTGAGCGAAAGCAGAAGCGGCGGGATCGACAGGAGAACGTCGACGATGCGCATGATCGCGTCGTCGAACCGGGGGCGAACCGAGCCGGCAATCACGCCAAGGCCGGTACCGACCACGAGCCCGAGGCCGACGGCGACAAAGGCGCCTGTCAGCGACTGGGCGGCACCATAGACGATGCGGGCATAGAGGTCCCGTCCAAGTGCGTCCGTGCCCAGCAAATGCGCAGCGCTCGGCTGTTTCAATTGATGCCCGCCGACCCCTTCGAGCGGATTGTGGCCGGTAAACAGAGACGGTGCGATGGCGAAGAGCAGAGCCGCGGCGAGTACCAGCCAGGCCAAGACTAACCCTTTAGGCAAGTGGCGCAGCCGGGAAATTGCGGCTGACCGCCGGTTGCCCTCCCGCCTAGCCTCGGCACCGATGTCACTGTGAAACGTATCGAACGCAGTCATGCGGCAGCTCCAGCTTTTGTCCTGAGGCGTGGGTCGAGCACCGGGTAAAGGAGGTCCACGGCAAGATTGATGATTACGAAGGCGAGCGCCGAGAACACGACGATGGCTTGAAGCACAGCGGCGTCCTGGCTTCCGACGGCACGCTCGGTGAGGCCGCCGATGCCGTTCAATCCGAAGACCGTCTCGGTCACCACCGCCCCTGCGATCAGTTCACCGAGGAGAACGCCGGCGATGGTCAGCGTCGGCAGGAGTGCGTTTTTTGCGACATGCCGGGAGAGAACCCAGAAGCGGCTTGCGCCTTTTGCCCGGGCGACGGCAACGAAGGGACGCGTCATCGCGTCGTCGATGTTGCGGACAAGCACCTGGGCGAGCGGGGCGGAGATCGGCACGGCGAGCGTCAGCACAGGCAGGATCAGTTCCTGCCAGGGGCCCGGATTGATGACCGGAACCAGCTTGAGCCTGAAGGAGAAGATCTGGATCAGCATGATGCCGAGCCAGAAGGTCGGGATCGAGATGAACAGGGACGGGAGCGACTGCAGCGCGCCGCGCAGCCAACTGAACCGCGTGAGGCTGGAGAGGAAGGCGACCAGCAGCGCGAGGACCGTGGCAAGGAGAAATCCGAGCGTGGCGAGCTTCAAGGTCGCCGGCAGGTGCGCGGCGAGCAGGCTGCCGACAGGCACGCCAGCCTGGACCGAATATCCATAGTTGCCGCTGAGGAAATTGCCGAGCGTGCGCGCATACTGCATGGGCACGGAACTGTCGACGGCGTAGGAGGCGCGAATTTCGGCCACTTGCGCCGCCGTCAGGCCAAGATCCGGGTTCTGGAACTTGATGAGGATCGCATCTCCAGGCATTGCCTGCAGCAGCACGAAGGAAATCGTGAAGGCGGCCCATAACACGAACAGGGCCTGCGCGACGCGACTGAGCAAGTAGCCCGACATGATCGGTTCCTTTGCACGCAATTTCATGGGGAAATGGACGGCCACCTTGCGTGGCCGTCCCATCGATCAACGTTCGGAAAGCCAGGTGCTATAGAAGCTCGGACGTCCGACGGCCTCGAATGCGACGCCTTGGACATAGGGGGCGCCGGCATAGGCCTGCGGTTCCTCGAAGATCGGGATCGCGTAGGCCTGGTCCACCACGTAATCCTGGACTTCGCCGGCAATCGCCAACCGCTTCTGCCGGTCCGGCTCTGATGCGAGCGCCTCGAGCAGGCCATTGAGCTTGCTGTCGGCAAAGTTTTGAACCTTGTCGCTCAGCCCGCCCTTCTGGCGCAGCACGTCGCGGTTTTTCGGATAGTACTGGCTCTTGATCACGTCCGGATCGGCTCGACCGACCATGGCGGGCGAAACGGGGGTCTTCAACGGGTCCAGATCGTCCACCGTTCTGCTGCCGCTGTCTCCGGCAAGAACACTCAGCTTGACGCCAACTTTGCCCCATTGCTGGGCAACCAGTTGCAGCGTCTCCTTGTTCTGCGGTTGCGGCGGCGATTCATAGGCCGTCAGCACGAGTTCCTTGCCATCCTTCTGGCGCAGGCCGTTGGCGCCGACAGACCAGCCCGCTTCGTCAAGCAGGGCCTTGGCCTTGTCCGGATCGAAGCTGAGCTTCGCCGAGATATCCTTGTAGCCGAGTGCCGACGAAGCAATGATCGAGGTCGCCTGAGGATAGTTGGCCGAAAACAGCGTGCTAACGATTTCCTTGCTGTCGGTTGCATGTAACAGCGCCTGGCGGACCTTGACATCAGCGACCAGCGGATTGTCGGGGCGGAAGACGACGCTGTTGTTCACGCCGCGGGTGGAGGGCGCATAGATCCGGTAATCCTGCGCCTCGACCTGGCTTTCGTCGTAGGCTTGGACCTGGCGGATGAAATCCGCCTGGCCAGCAAGCAATGCACCGATGCGAACGCTGTCTTCCCCGGTGATGATGTACTTGATGCCGTCGAGATAGGCGCGGCCCTGATGCTCAAGCTTTGCCGGGCCCCAAGTGTACTCTTCGCGCGCCTTGAGGTTCAGTTCCTTGCCGATCGCCTCGCTCTCGACCACGAAGGGGCCGGAGCCGATAATCTTCGTCGCGTCGCCAAGTTCTTCGAACGGCAGCGCAAGCGTGCTGGCAGCGACAAGTCCGGAGCCGATGACCGACGTCCCCTGCAGGAAACCCGGTGAAGGCTTCTTGAAGTAGAACTTGACGGTCAGCGCATCGACGATCTCGCTGCGGTCGTAGTTGTTGATGACCTCGGAGACCGGATGTTTCAATGCCTTGTTGCCAAGGCCGAAGACGTCGTAATTCCTGGCGACCGCGGCTGCATCGAGCGGCGAACCGTCAGAGAACGTCACCCCAGGACGGATCTTGAATGTGTATTCGGTCGCATCCGCGTTCACGCTCCAGGATTCCGCGATCCACGGTTCGATCTCCAGCGTTTTCGGATTCTGATAGGTCAGCTTGTCGGTGATCTGGTTGAGGATGCCGCCGTTCGGATAGAAGCCCCCAGCCGGCGGATAGAGGTTCGTATGGGCCTGTTGTTCCAGATAGATCAGCGTGCCGCCCTTGACCGGCTCATCCGTCTGCGCGTGCGCACCAGTGAGAACAAGCGCGGAGGTCGCGAGCGACGCCACAGTAAGCGCCAGCCGTTTCAGTTTCGTCGTCATGGGAGCCTTCCTTCGAAATTCAGGAGGCTATGGTACGACCACTGGCAGCTTTATCAATTAAATCTAGTAAATTAATATGCTATTTGTCGACCCTGAAGGGAAAGAAGCATCTAGCACTCCGTCGCAATGGAGATAATTGTCCCCAACTCGCTTTTTCCCACCAATTTTGAAGGGTCGATATTCATCACGTGTGTGGAAAGATACGCGCTGATAACCACCGCCACATGCGCGACATGGAGGCGTGCTTGATTGCGCGCGGCTTTGACAGCATTGTCATTATCCGTTGAAAAATCTGGGCAATTTCTGAACCTCCCAAGGAAGAATCATGGAAAGCAACAAAGTCCTCGTCGTCGGCGGCGCCGGCTACATCGGCTCGCACACGTGCCTCGAACTCGCGAAAAAGGGTTTCGAGCCCGTCGTTTACGACAACCTGTCGAACGGCCACGAGGAATTCGTCAAATGGGGTGTGCTCGAGAAGGGCGATATCCGCGATCGCGCGCGGCTCGACGAGGTGCTCGCTCGCCACAAGCCGCGGGCGATCCTGCATTTTGCGGCGATGATCGAGGTGGGAGAATCGGTGAAGGACCCGGTCTCGTTCTACGACAACAACGTCATCGGCACGCTCACACTGCTTTCGGCGGCGCTGGCCGCCGGCGTCGAGGCGTTCGTCTTTTCGTCCACTTGCGCCACCTATGGCCTGCCGGAAAGCGTACCGATCGACGAACAGCACCGCCAGGCGCCGATCAATCCCTATGGCCGCACGAAATGGGTGTGCGAGCAGGCACTGAAGGACTACGGACAGTACAAGGGCCTACGTTCGGTCATCCTTCGCTACTTCAACGCCGCCGGCGCCGACCCGGAAGGCCGCATTGGCGAATGGCATGAGCCTGAGACGCATGCGATCCCGCTTGCGATCGATGCTGCGCTCGGCCGGCGCCAGAGCTTCAAGATCTTCGGTACGGACTACGACACGCGCGACGGCACCTGCGTTCGCGACTACATCCACGTGCTCGATCTCGCCGATGCGCATGTGCGCGCCGTCGAACATCTGCTTAAAGGCGGGGACAGTGTCGAACTCAATCTCGGCACAGGCACCGGCACGACTGTCAAGGAACTGCTGACTGCCATCTCCGAGGTCTCGGGACGTGAGTTCCAGGTCGATCTCGTCGACCGTCGCGAAGGCGATTCGACGACGCTGGTCGCCAACAATGACAAGGCGCGCGACATTCTCGGCTGGGTCCCGAAATACGACCTCACCGACATCACGCGCACGGCCTGGAACTGGCATTCGCGCCGCAATCAGCACGGCTGAGACGCTCACCATGGCCGGCGCGGCGACAGCCGCCGCGTCGGACATTTTGTTGCTCGTCATGCCGAGTGTTGCATCGGCCTTGAGACAAGTGCCGCACGCAGACGCTGCGTCAGGGGCTTTTCAACTAGCCGGTATGCCAGAACGCCGAGGGCCGTACCCGCGGCCACCGCTATCAGCGCCGACGCGAGCGGGTTCACCCCGACAAGCGCGCAGGCCTTGACGACCACCGAGATGGCGAAGGTGTGCCAGAGGTAGATCGAATAGGACGCATCACCAAGCAGGATCGGCAGTCCACGCGGACGAAACCAGCCGGCGCGCTCTAGCGCCAGGGTGCCGATGACAAGCATCACCGCCAACGGCCCGAGGACGAGCGCGCCGAAAGGCAGGCCGAACACGGCAAGGGCCGCAAAACCTGCAACCGCCGCAATGATCAGCGCCGCACCGAGAGCGGGCCCTGCCATCCTTCCCTGCAGCCAGAATCTGGCAACAACCATGCCGGCCACGAATTCCAGCAGGATGGGTTGGGTATAGGTCACCACGAGCGCGTTTTCGCTCTCCAACACGAATCCAGCCGTAACCAGTGCCAGGAAGCCGGCGGTCATCGTGATCAGCCGCAGCGCTTGCGGCAGCAGCAGCGTGAGGGCAAAGACGGCGTAGAAGAACATCTCGTAATTCAGTGTCCAGCCCTGCACCAGCACCGGCCAGATTTCACCGTTGCTTGGAGACCGCATCGGCACGAACAGCAGCGAAGCAAGCACGTGACCATTGCTCAGGACAAGATTGGGGAACAGGCCGGCAAGGCCGCCGATCACCATCACCCCTGTGGCCAGCCAGTAGATCGGGACGACCCGTTGCACGCGATCGCGCAGGAAAGCCAGCGGCGACATCGGCCGCCGCGCGCTGATCACCCACATGATGAAGCCGCTGATCACGAAGAAGATGTCGACGCCGGCAGCACCGATTGCAAAGTGGTGCCCGGTCCGCTCGGCGGCGTGGAAGACGACGACACCAAGTGCGGCCACTGCCCTCAAATACTGGATGCCGTAGATCGTGCTCATCGCGCGCTCAACTTCCCGTTCATCGGTATCGCAACTGCCCGACCTGCAGGGCTGCCTGAGCAGGTCTAGGATCGGCGGCAGGCCGCTGCCGGCTGGCTTGCGGCAAAGTGAGTTTGCCGGCGGCGAAATAGAGCAGGAACGAACCGACGTGATACGGATTCATGATGTCGATCTCCACGAAGGAGCGGACCACCAGCAAGAGAGCGACACCGAAAAGCACGGACGACTGGATATCGTGATCTTCATTCAGAAGCCGCCGGGTGTGGCCAAGGGCCGTCACCAGCAGCACGACGGTCAGCAGAGTGAGCCCGATCAAGCCGGTTTCCACCATGGCCTCGATAAAGGTGTTGTGGAAATGGAACCCTGACCGCGTGGCAATATAGAACTCTTCCCAAAGGCGTTCCGGCTCCGAAAAGCCCTGCACCCAATAGGCCTGGTAACCGACTCCGAAGACTGGCGATGCCATCGCGGCTTCAATGCCCTGCTGCCAGAGATAGGTCCGGCCGGTGAGTGTCGAATCCTTGCCGAAGAGGCCGAGGACAAGGTCGATGCCGCCGCCATAGACGGCGGCAATCCCGAGCATTCCGCCACAGACGGCGGCTGCGAGGAACAGGCCCTTTCGATGGCGTGGCCGCAACAGGCCGACCCCGCGCATCCCAAGCCACAGGCCTATGATCAGCGCCGTGGTCAGCACCGATGTCGCCGACTGCGACGCAACGAGGCAATAGCCTGCAAGCAGAACGACCACGCCCGACGCGGCAAGCCAAAGGCCCCGCTCGCCGAGCGCCACCGGCGCGACGAAGGCAAAATAGATACCGAGCGAGGCGTAGAAACCGAGCTGGTTCTTTGACGCGAAGGCGCCGACGAAGCTGTAGGTACCGTCGAGCGGATCGAGGTGATAGACGCCGAAGAAGAGCGAATAGAAGAGCACCATGCCGATACCGGCCACGGCGCCCCGAGCGAGCGTCTTGACGCTGATGACGCGCACCGCGATCAGCGCGCAGACGACATGGGAAAGATACTGGATGCCCGTTCGAGCCGTCATGCCCGGTGCCGCCGACCAGAAGACCGACAGGCACGCAAACACGGCGAAGCCGACGATCCAGACATTTCTGCCGGCATGACCAAGCACACGCCGGTAGTCGACAACCACCAAAGGCAGCCACAGACCATAGTAGAGAAGGATCGACACCTGCCCGAAGCGGGCCGAATAAGCAAAGACAAAAATGGACAGCGCGACCGCTACGGCGCCATAGGCGCCGTTTCGGTCGGGAGAAACCAGACTGGCCTTTGCAATCTTCACGATCAATCCTGTTTCGTCGTCAGACCGGCCAAGACCTTGATCACGTCGCCCGGCAGGACCGGTGTGTTCTCGTCGGCGGCGATCTCGCTCGGCTTTCCGTCGCGCTCGCGCACGATCGAATAGGCGACAGCGGCTTCTGTCGTCTTGTCCTTGGATTGGGCCGCTTCGACCGACTGCATCAGCGCCTCCGTCATCAGGTCGCGGCTGGTGCCCAGCTTGATCGAGAGCGTGTCGAGTTCGGCCTCCGTGTTCTGCAGATCCTGCGCCAACTGGGCGTCCCAATCGTTGCGCAGATTGGTCTCGTCCTGGCCCGCCTTGCTCACATCCTGTTTGGCTTTCAGCGATGCCGTGTCGATATCGAGCAGGGCTGCCTGCAGTTCGGCGACACGTTGCTCTAGCTGCAGTTTGCGCTGGCTGAGCGCCAGCCCCTTTTCGGCAAGACCTTCGATCTTTTCGCGGTCTTCCATCACCAGCTCAAGCTGGCGGTTCTGCGTTACGGACTTTTTCGCCAGCGACTGGATTTCACTTTCAAGCAAGGACTTGAGGTCTGCGAGCGACGCCAGCTGCAGCTTCTGCTTGCGGTCACGCGACGCCATCAGCGCAGCCTCGCTGGCAAGAATCTTGTCGATACCGGGAATCTGCTTGAGATCATCCGGCAAGGTGATCCCCTCCTTCTCGGCAATTTCGGCCTGAAGGCGGGCGCGCCGGATCAGGAGCCGGTTGCGTTCGGCCGTCTGCACGCTCGAATCGCCATTGGCATTGATGTAGTCGCGGGCGAAGCGCTGGCCATTTTCCGCACGACGCAATCCGCCCCCAAGGCTCACCGCCTTCAGCACCGTCAGGTTGGGCACAAAGGGATACTCGCCGGGTTTCTCGACCTCGCCGGAGAGATAGACGGGACGATATTGCGCGAGCTCGACGGAGGCCGACGGACGATCCCGCAGGCCGAACAGGGTCTGCATCTTCTCGCCGATCGCCTCGCCGACTTCCGTGGTCGTCTTGCCGGCCGCCGGCAGGTCGCCGATGAAGGGCAAGGACAGGGTGCCGGAGGGGCCGACGGTGTATTCGCCGCTCACGACCGACCAGTCACGCACGGCGCCCTCGGCGGTCTGCCACTCGGCAACCCGTATCTTCAGCCTGTCCATCGTGCCGAGCTGGTAGTCCTCGGCGCGCGCCTGCGGCGAGCCAAGCAGGATCGCGGCCAGAAGAACGGCTTGGAAATGCGCCATCTTGCGGGAAAGGCGGGACTTCCCGGTCAATTCGTGTTGGTTCATGTGGGCTTCCCGATATCAAAGCGTCGACCCCGCGCCGGTTCGGGCGCGGGGTCTCAGACGCTTGTTTGCTCAGTAGCTGCCGCGCGAGAAGCAGACGGCAGGTATTGTTCTGACGACAATGGAAAAGTCGTTCAGCAGCGACCAGTTCTGCACGTAGTGCATGTCGAATGCGACACGCGCCTCGTAGGAGACGTCGTTGCGGCCGCTGATTTGCCACAAGCCGGTAAGACCCGGCCGCGACTGCAGGTAATAGACCGCAGCGCTGTCGTAGAGTTCGAGCTCGTCCTCGACGACCGGGCGTGGCCCGACGATGCTCATTTCACCGCGAATGATGTTGATAAGCTGTGGCAGTTCATCAAGGCTGAGCTTGCGCAACACGCTTCCAACGACGGTCACGCGCGGGTCGTGCTGCAATTTGCGGGTCGCACGCCATTCCTCGTAGGCACTCGGATTGCGTTTGAAATAGCGGTGCAGCACGCGGTCGCCATCGGCCCGCATGGTGCGGAATTTCAGGCAACGAAACGCCCTTCCATTATGCCCCACGCGACGGTGCGCGTAAAAGACCTTGCCTCCATCGGAGAATTTGACAAGGGCCATCAGCATCAGAAAGAGCGGGCTCAGGAAGGCGAGCGCCAGCGAGGCGGCGAGAATATCGAAGCCGCGCTTCGATATGCCGCCCACCGGCGGAAATGCCGCAGATTCTGCGGCACTGAAAAACGGCGAACTGGCCGATCTGGTCGCAGACTTCATAGAGATGGCTCCATTTACGTTGGCGATTGGTCGGTCTCCCCTGGGTGGGGCCTCTAGCCCGAACGGGCGCGCCCATCGAGAACAATGAACGTTTGGTTAGGATTTGCTTTTTGAAGGCGAAATAATGGCGGCCAGACCATCGGGGTGCGGCTCGCATATATATGGACTTTTGAATATGTAATATAGCATCCAGGGGTCGTAATTATATTATCTCCAAATGAAGTCTAAAATCCTCGACGTCAGCGTAATGCGTTTAATTATCCCGGTTACTTTGGCGGATAATGGCTGTGCCATCACAGTTATCTGTTTTCCTTGAGCTTTGGGATGGCGTGTTAATCGTTTGTGTCGACGAAAATTGTCTTTCGCCCTGCGAAATTGCTGCATCGCAACAAGTCTTCGCACCGCACAGGCTGCGCGTCTGCAAGGCGCAATCTTGTAACAAAAGTTGATCAGGCGACCTGCCCGGAGAGCATCGGGAGCCGGCCGTTCGCTGTGATCCGCACGAAGGCTGAAACGTCTGCGGAAAAATCCCTGGCAAGTGAAATCGGCGAGGCTCACGATCAACTGAATTTGATTCGTCTCCACTCGCTCTAAACGCGAGATAAGGATTTCGATGATAAAACGAGCATTGTCTTCGATAACCATTGGCGGTTGAAGCCATCGGGCGTCGCCAATATAGTGAAGGAACTCGCTGATAGTTCCGAGTGTGAGTTGACACCATGTATGCACCACGCGTCTTTGCAAGCATGCTCGGCGCCCTGGCGGTATTCGCCGTCGTTACCTACTTCCTCAACGGATCGCTGACGCCGACGTTGATACAGACGGCGATTTGCGCCGTTCTCATGCAGGTCGGATATTTCATCGCCATCGTCGTCCTTGTCTGGAAGAAGGCGCGAGAAGCCGAAAGGCAGGCTGCCGACGTTTCGCGCGCCTCGGGTGACGATGCTCCGGGCGGAAAGGCGCCACCGCTGAACCGCCCCGGGCCGATCAACCGCTAGAGGCCAAGCCTGGCCTTCCCGGATCTTCCTGGAAAAGCCATTCCCCAAAAATGCCATTCGCTTGACGCGATGACGACATGTTCGCATCCCATTGTGCCGCGCACGCCGAACGCCAGCAAACGATTGGCGCGACGGGCGTGAGACACGATGCTGGAGGCTTCATGACAACAGCCGCTGAGAGAGACGTCTGCGTTATCATCGCTGCCAAGGACGCAAAGGCGACAATCGCGCGCGCAGTCGTCTCGGCCCTTTCTGAGCCGGAGACCGCGGAGGTGATCGTCATCGACGATGGCTCCACCGACGGCACCGGAGATGCGGCGCGGGCCGCTGACGACCACACGGGGCGGCTCACCATCGTGCGCTTCGAAAGCAACCGCGGCCCTGCCGCCGCGCGCAACCATGCCATCTCGGTCAGTCGATCGCCGATGCTCGCGATCCTTGACGCGGATGACTTCTTTTTTCCCGGTCGCCTCGCCCGCCTGCTTGCCGAAAGGAACTGGGACCTCATTGCCGACAACATCGCCTTCATGGACGAAGCCGATGCCCCTGCAGCCGCAGCCGACGTCGAGGAGTTCCCGCCAGCGCCGCATCGGCTCGACCTCGTCGGTTTTGTCGACGGCAACATCTCAAGCAGGAATGCCAGGCGCGGAGAGATCGGTTTCCTGAAGCCGCTGATGAAGCGCGATTTCCTTGATGCCAATGGCATCCGCTATCGGGAACCGCTGCGCCTTGGCGAGGACTACGATCTCTACCTGCGGGCGCTGACCAAGGGGGCCCGCTACAAGGTCATCCACAGTTGCGGCTACGCCGCGATCGTTCGCGGCAATTCGCTGAGCGGCAATCACCGGACCGAAGACCTGAAACGGCTTTATGAGGCCGACCGCAACATCCTCGCGGCCAACAGCCTCGACAGGGAGGCGGCGGCGGCAATCCGACGCCACGAGCGTCATGTCCGCGGCCGTTATCTGCACCGGCATTTCCTTGATCTGAAGAAGAACAGGAGCGCGGCGGCAGCGATCGCGTACCTGTTGCGGCACCCCGGCTCCGTGTCGGCGATCGCAACCGGTATCCTTGCCGACAAGACGGCGCGCTTCAGGCGATCCGGCGAAGCGCCCATCGGACGCAGCGGATCAGGAAAGCTGCGCTACCTTCTCGCCGGCCCCTTGAACCGCCCGTAACTCGAACGGGCCGCGTCGCCACGTCAGAAATAGGCGCGGCGGATCGCGGCAAGCGCCTCTTGAAATCGATCCTTGCGCTCGGCAAGGCGATTGTCGTTGCTCAGTTGCGGCGCCGCCCGGGTCGCCTGCCAAAGCGCAAGCGTCGACGGCGCGGCCAGAACCTGCTTGGCGGCGCTGCGCAGGAACGTTTGCCTCGGCTCCCGCAAGGTGACGGTCGCATCGTCATCGGCAAGCCGGTGTTCGACGGGCCCGCCCTGGACAGCCTGTCCGTCCACGTCCATCCCCCAGAAGCGTGCTCCCTTGATCACCGCCTCGGCACGGCTTGAAACCGGTACGTGCCGTGGCTGGTAGACGACGCCAACGGTTTGCGCCCAATCGTTCCATTTGAAGCTGTTGATGCTGTCCGAGGTCGTAACTGCCACCCAGGGCACGCGAAACGCATCGGCGAGGATTGCTCCATGCATCGATTCGGCAACCACGAACTCGGACTGCGCAATCTCGCGGATCACACTTTTCGCCTCGCCGCGCGGGTCGATGTAATGCAGGCCGACGGTGCCGCAGGTGACGGGCCACATGCCGGCAATCGCACTCTCCCAGTGCGGAATGAAGCTACGCTTATGCAACTTCGGCAGGTTCCGGAATTCCGGCATATCCGCCACCATGACGGCCGGATCAATGATGCCGCGTTCTGCCGGTAGTCCGACCTTTGCTGCGGTCAACGGACCGCGGACGCAACGCAGGTCCCATTCCGCCGCGTTGCGCATGTCCGGCAACATTCCGTAGCCGAAGCCACTGCCGATGACGAGCTTTCGCCCGCCGTCCGGCAACAGCGCCCGATTGAGAACCGTGCCGACGCCGACGAGAAGGACGTCATCATGGACGTCGCGAAATCCCGGCAACAGGAAGTCCCATAGCCAGAGGTTGAGGTCATCGCCAAAGTTGCCGTGCTGCGATTCCCAGTAGTAGGGTTTCATGAGCGGTCCCTTCTTTCAAAGTGCCGGGTCATCTTGGACTTTTTCACCCGGTAACGTTCCGGATGCGGTCAGCGTGACCGCGACAGTTTGCTGACAGCCAGCGACAGTGCGCTTTGCAACAACCGCGGATCGCGCAGGACCCAGCGGGCCAAGAGCTGAAACTGCGGCGACTTGCGCTGCTTGAGCCGGCGGGCCTGGCTCCAGAGCGCCTGGCGGCGCGCCGTATGCTGGTAGGAGCGGATGGAGGCGATCGCCTGAGGTCTGCGGGTAAAACGTCCCTCCAGCGTTTCCAGAGCGACGTAGGTGTTGAACTGCTGCTGCAGGAATTCCGGCGAATCGTTGTCGATCGAGTGGAAGATGTTGATCCCCTCCCCCCGTTCGGCCCCGACCGCGTCGCACAGGATGACGCGTCTGGCTGAAAGGATGCAGTCGCAAAAGAAGAGCACGTCCTCCGCCGCGAGACGCAAGGCGGCATCGAAGCGGATCGTTTCGAAAAGACTGCGCCCGATGACCATGCACGAGAGATGCAGGAAGCTCCAGTTTTCCAGCATGACGTCCGTCAGGTCGGGCAGTTCGACGACGAGCGGCTCGTCCTGCAGCCGCACGGCGGTACCGCGTCCTTCAAGCGACGCAACGCTGAAATGGTAATAGAACGCGTCGCCCCCGGTGATCGACGCAAAATAGCAGTCGGCACCGAATCGGCACAGGCTGTCATAGGCGTTCTTGAGGTGGTCGACAGACCAGACATCGTCGGAATCGAGGAGTGCTACGAACTCCGTATCCTCAGGAACGTGGTCAAGTCCGGTGTTGCGGGCGCCGCCAGGTCCCAGGTTGGACTGGCGGATCACCGTTATGCGGGCGCGCTCGCCGGCAGCCAGCGGCTCCAGTTCTTCGTCGATCGGATATGGCGATTCGTCGTCTACAACCAGGACATGAAAGTCCTGAAAACTCTGTGCGAAGACCGAGGCCAACGCACGGCGAAGAATACCCGCCTCCTTCTGATAGTACGGAATAATAACAGTCAGCTTCGCCATCTTTTCGCCCCTGCGGTTTCTCTAAAAGAGTCTTGCTCGGTCCCGTTCCACCGGGGTGCGATCTCAGATCCAGCGCTTGTCCTTTGTCGATAAATCTTCAAAGGCCTCACAGGATGCTCACATGCCTTCAAATGTAAACGCCAAGTCTGTGACAAGGAACGTCGGCTGGAGTGTCCTTTCAAAGACAGGCACATTCGGGCTGAAATTTGTCACGGTGCCGATTCTGGCGCGGATCCTGTCTCCGGAGGAGTTCGGAACGGTCGCCGTTGCGCTGACGGTCGTGCAGTTTCTGGCGATGATCGGCGGCGCGGGCCTTGCCTCCGCGCTGATCGTCGAACGCGACGAAGACATGGCGCTGATCCACTCGGCATTCTGGGCGAATCTGGCAGTGTCGCTGCTGATGGCACTTGGACTTTTCGTCTTTGCTACACCGCTCGCAAACCTGCTCGGCGCGCCCGATGCCGCCCACCTGCTTGAGATCATGAGCCTTCTGATCCCGCTGCAGCTTGCCGGCGATGTCGCCTATTCGTTGCTTGCCCGGCGGATGAACTTCAGTAAGGACGCCGCCTGGACGATGCTCTCGGAGGTCGTGGGCGCACTCGTCGCCGTTGTCGCGGCACTTCTCGGATTCGGCATCTGGTCGCTGCTGTCGCAGCTCTTCGTCTCCGCGCTCATCCGCCTCGCCGGCCTCTATGCGGTATCTGGTTACGTTCCCCGGTTCAGCTTTTCCCCAACCCGGGTTCTTTCGCTCTGCCGCTTCAGCTTCGGCATGATGGGCGCCGAGATCGCCAACTTCATCACCTTCCAGTCGCCGATGGTGATCATCGGCCGCTATCTCGGGCTCTCGGATGCCGGCGCCTATTCGGCGGCGAACCGCTTTTCAAGCATTCCCAACCAGATCGTGCTCTCGGCCGTCATGGGCGTGCTCTTTCCGGCCTTCAGCCAGATGGCCGAAGACCGTGAACGGCGATCGCAGGCCCTGATGCTGAGCACGCAGGTCACGACCGTGCTGCTCGCGCCGATGATGTTCGGTCTCTGGGCGCTGGCCGAACCGGCAATGCTCGTGCTTTTCGGAAAGCAGTGGGCGGCCGCCTGGCCGGTGCTCGGGTTGCTTGCCCTGTCGAAAGGCCTGCTCACGCCGTGCAGCACCTACATCCCCTACCTGAAAGGCATCGGCCAGGGGACGCTGCTGTTCTGGTGGGCGGTGATCCGCGCCGTCGCCACGACAGGCGCTGTTGCCTATGGCGCGATCGGCGGGACGCTCGTCGAGGCGATGGTCGCGCTCTGCCTCGTCAATCTTGCAGCGCTCGTCGGTTATACCTGGGTCGTGCTGCGGGCCGACCGCCTGCCGTTCCTGCGTGGATTCCTGATGTCCGTCCGGCCGCTGGCCTCGGCCTTCGTCATGGCCCTTGTCGTCCGGTTGCTGCTGCAGGCCTATGGTTCGCTTCTGCCAAACGCGCTTCTCCAGGTCCTTGTCGGCACCGCAATCGGCTCGTTGATCTATCTTGTCCTGGTGCTCCTGACGGAGCGCCCGCTGCTTTTGAAGCTCCGCGACATGGTGCGCACGCGCGGGACTTCCGGCTCCATGCCGGCCGCGGCCGAGTAGGCGAGCGTCGCGACCGTCGGAAAAGCTGCCTCATCCTCGCCGCAATTCAACAAAGGGCACAGCCGGCACCCCGTTACCAACCGAAGATCAGCCAGAATAGCGCACACTTTTTCAGTGTATATCTGGCGTCACTACAAGCGTCGGCCCGCGGATATCAGCATTGGAAAATATTCCGCAACTAACGGGAAATACAGTCATTTCCCCATTCTCGTCACTGGAACAGATCTATTTCCGAGAAGCCGACGGAAATTGATTTGCTGCGCCGCAACATCCAGAGATCGATTTGTTTGTTGCGCTGCCATATTTTCATCCGTGCATGGGCCTAGCTTGGTGTTTGCGGGCTCTGGTCTGCTCTGTTGAAACGGCCGCCTCAAAACGTGCTGCCAGATGGGGGTGACGGACATCGTTGATGTGAACGCGAACATCTCGTCGCGTATCAATCTGATGCGCATCGTACTGATCTCGGGCATCGTGTTCGTTCACGTTCCCTATGATCCGGCGACCAGTCCCTATGCGGGCATTTACGGCGGCTTCGACTGGCTGCGTGTCTTCCTCGGGGACAGCCTCTTTCGCGTCGGCGTCCCCTGCCTGAGCGCAATTTCCGGATATCTTCTGTTTCGCAAGGGTCTCGACGGCTTTGATTACCGCAAGACGCTGGCCACCAAGGCGCGAACGGTCCTGCTGCCCTTCCTGTGCTGGAACGTCACCTTCCTGGCGGTCGTCTTCATCGCCCAGAGCAAGGGTGTCGGCACGGGTTACCTGCCTGACGTCGTCCATGCGGATGCGCGGCAATGGCTGAGCCTGGCGTTTGCGCTTGAGGGGATGCCGATCAACCTGCCGCTCTATTTCCTGCGCGATCTGCTGCTCTGCATCGTGCTTTCCCCGGTGCTCGGCTGGCTGATCAAGCGCTACCCGATGCAAACGCTCGGCGTGCTCATGGCCTATGCCGTGCTGCCGTTCCCGACCTGGATCTTCCTGAAGAAATCAATCCTCTTCGGCTTTGGCGCCGGCATCTATCTGAGCCTTCATCGCATCGACATCCGTCGTATGGATCGCTTCGCCTGGCAGATTTCCGCCGTCTTCCTGATTGCCGCCGTGCTGCTCTCGCTGTTGCTCTATCCGTTCGGGCCAAATTTTCCGGTCTGGCTCGATATGCTGCGCAACCTGATCGCGCTCTCGGGCATCGTCGGATCGTGGGCGATTTCCGCCCTTCTCGTCAAAACGCAGGCCGGCATGTTTCTCGGCCGCGGCAGCGGCCTCAGCTTCTGGATCTTCTGCACGCATTTCCCGCTGCTGGTGCTGTTGTGGATGATCTGGAACCGGATGGGATTTGGCTATTATCCGGCTTTCTACAGCACGGCGCCCTTCTTCACGATCGCGGTGCTCGCCTTGAGCTACGCCCTTGCCAGGGCGTGGTTTCCCGGCGTCACCGGCTTTCTCACCGGCAGCCGGACCGGGCTTGACCGCGACCTTGGCGCGCGGGCTGGCGCCGTTCGCTCCGCCCCCTCTCTTAAGCAAAGGACCTGACCATGAGATCCCAAAGACCTCACCGCCTCGCCCTTATCACCGTCGCCACAGTTGGCCTTTTCAGCCCGGCACTCGCCGAAGAACCGGCAGGCCCCGCGTCGTTCATCGACAACTTCGACACGCTCGACAAGTCCGTCTGGTACGTCTCGGACGGCTGGAACAACGGAGCGCACCAGAACTGCACCTGGTCGAAGAACCAGGTCAAGATCGACAACGGCATCGCGGTCCTGAGCTTCAAGGACGGAAAGCTCGGTGAGCGCAGCTATGCGTGTGGAGAAATCCAGACGCGCAAGCGCTTCAGCTACGGTACCTATGAGGCACGCATCAAGACGGCCGATGGTTCAGGGTTGAATTCGGCCTTCTTCACCTATATCGGCCCGGCCGACAAGAAGCCGCATGACGAGATCGATTTCGAGGTCCTCGGCAAGAACCCGGCGAAGGTTCAGCTGAACCAGTATGTCGCTGCCAAGGGCGGCAACGAGAAACTCGTCGATGTCACCGGCGGCGCCAATCAGGGCTTCAACGATTACGCCTTCGTCTGGGAAAAGGAGCGGATTCGCTACTACGTCAACGGCGAACTCGTGCATGAGGTCACCGACCCCGCAAAGATTCCGACCAACCCCCAGAAGATCTTCTTCAGCCTTTGGGGCACCGACACGCTGACCGATTGGATGGGCGCCTTTGCCTACAAGGGTCCGTCCACCATGCAGATCGATCGCGTCGCCTTCACGGCGCCCGGAGCGGATTGCCAGTTCGCAGAGTCCGTGGCCTGCCGGACGAATTGACAACGGCCGGCGATCTTTCATGCGAGGCGGCTGCGGCCGCAGCGCGCTTTTTTTTTTGCAAACCCATGTCCGGCCCGGCCCGGACAGAAGACCGGATGTTCATGCTGCAGATACTCTATTTCGCCCAGGACCTTGCCGACCCCGCCGTTCGCCGGCGGGTCATGATGCTGGCTGCCGGCGGCGCAAAGGTCAGGCTCGCCGGGTTCCGGCGCGGAACGAATCCGCTGGCTACCACAGAGGGTATCGAACCCATCGAACTCGGTTTCACCCATGACGGACGTTTTCTTCAAAGGATCGGCGCGGTAGCAAGAACACGGCTCTCGCTCAAGCAGTCGTTGCGCGGAGTCGAACGCCCGGATCTCATTGTCGCGCGCAACCTCGACATGCTCGCCATTGCAAGGAAGGCCGCCGGGATTTTCGGCAGCGACGTGCCGGTTGTCTACGAATGCCTCGACATTCACCGCCTGCTTCTGCGCCCGGATACGGTCGGGCGGACGCTTCGCGCCAGCGAGGCGTTCCTCGGCAGGGACGTCCGGCTGCTGATCACCAGCTCGCCGGCCTTCGTCGAGCATTATTTCCGGCCGCTATCCGGCATTGCGGCGCCAATGATGCTTTTGGAAAACAAGGTCCTCGAGCTTGACCAAACGACGGCGCGACCGACCGTTCCGCTGGCGGTACCGCCCAAGGACGGTCCCTGGCGGATCGGCTGGTTCGGTGCACTTCGCTGCAGACGATCGCTTGCGCTGCTCTCCGCCTTCTCCCGCCTGATGGACGGGCGCTTCGAGATCGTGCTGCGCGGCCGGCCCGCCTATTCCGAGTTCGATGATTTCGACGAGTTCGTCCGAAACGAACCGTTCATGCAGTTCCACGGCCCTTACCAAAGCCCGGAGGAACTGGCGGTGGTCTATGAGGACGTGCACTTCACCTGGGCGATCGACTTCTTCGAGCAGGGCAAGAATTCAAAGTGGTTGCTGCCAAACCGGCTCTACGAGGGATGCCGATACGGCCGCGTGCCGATCGCACTGCGCGGCACGGAAACCGCGCGCTTCCTTGCGATACGCGGCCTCGGCATGCTGCTCGACGAGCCCGCGCCGGAAGCCCTCGCGGCACTTGTCGGCGCAATCACGCCTGAGCGTTACACCGATGCTTCACGGCGGATCGCCGCGTGTGCGCCTGAAACCTGGATCTTCAACCGCAGCGACTGCGAAGACCTTGTGCGGCGCCTTGCAGCCGCGGCCACGGCCTCTCCTCCGCTCACCCAGAAAAGACGGACGCGAAGGCCCCGCAGTACGCCAACACCGCAGAACGAAGGTGGATTGTCATGAGCGCGCAAAGCCTGGTCTCGACACGAACCCTCATCGTCATACCCTGCCTGAACGAGGCGGAGCATCTGGAAGGCCTCGTCGAGGCACTGCGGCCCGCCGCAGCAAAGCTCAACGGCGCGATCGTCATCGTCGACGGCGGCAGCACGGACGGCACCCGAGAAATCGCGGCGCGCCTTACGGCCACCGGCCCGGCTGTGCTTTCCCTCGACAACCCCAAGCGTATACAGAGCGCCGCGATCAATCTGGCGGTCGCCGTCTTCGGCGCCGGCTACGACTACATGATCCGCATCGACGCCCACGGGACCTATCCTGAGGACTACTGCGAAACACTTGTCGAGGAAGCGCTCCGGACCAGCGCGGATTCGGTTGTTGTGGCAATGCAGACCGTCGGCTTCACGCCGTTCCAGAAGGCAACGGCCTATGCCCAGAACTCCAAGCTCGGCAATGGCGGTGCAAAGCACCGTCTTGGCGCTACGAGCCATTGGGCGGATCATGGCCATCATGCGCTGATCAGGATCTCGGCGTTCCAGGCGATCGGTGGCTATGACGAAATCTTCAGTCACAACGAGGACGCCGAATTCGACTATCGTTTCCACCAGTCCGGTTTTCGCATCTGGATGACGGACCGGACCAGCATGGTCTACTATCCGCGCGACAGGGTTGGCCCGTTGTTTCGCCAGTACTTCGCCTATGGTCGGGGGCGCGCGCGCAATGTCCTGAAACACCGGGCGTGGCCGAGCCTTCGCCAGCTTCTGCCGCTCGCGGTGGCACCGGTCGCCATCGGCGCCCTGCTCGCCGTGATCAACTGGCTTGCCGTCGTGCCGGTGGCGCTCTGGGCGGCTGCCTGCATCGGCTATGGCATCTGGATGGCCCTCGGGCAGAGAAACCCTTACGGCCCGCTCGCCGCGTTCTCGGCGATGATCATGCATTTTGCCTGGTCGGCCGGCTTCTGGCGTGAATTGCTGACCTCACGCAGCAGGAAGGTGGCGCCATGACCGCTGCACTCAACAGAATTCAGATCGACATCGCCGTTTGCACGTTCCGAAGGCTCGAGCTTCAGGAGACCTTGCATTCCCTCGCCCTGATCACCGTTCCCGATGCCGCCGACATTCGCATCATCGTCGCCGACAACGATGTGACGCCGACTGCCGAGCCGCTGGTCGACCAGATGCGCCCGACCATGCCCTTCGAGATCGTCTACGTGCACTGCCCGGCGTCCAACATCTCGATTGCGCGCAATGCCTGCCTCGGCAACAGCCGCGGGCACTACCTCGCCTTCGTCGACGACGACGAAACGGTATCGCGAACATGGCTTGTGCAGTTGCTCGATGTCGCCCGCGCCAGCGGCGCCGATGCCGTTCTCGGACCGGTTCGCGCCGAATATACCCTGTCCGCCCCGAACTGGATGCGCCGCGGCGACTTCCACTCGACCAGGCCGGTATGGGTCAATGGCGAGATCCTGACGGGATACACGTGCAATGTGCTGCTCGACCTCACCCGGCCCGTGCTTTCAGCCCGGTGGTTCAACCTCGAATCGGGGCGCAGCGGCGGCGAGGACACCGAGTTTTTCCGTCACATGCATGCCGCCGGGGGGCGCATCGCCTATGCGCCGGACGCACTCGTGTTCGAGCCGGTGCCTGAGAAGCGGGCCCGGCTTGCCTGGCTTGCAAAGCGTCGGTTTCGCTCCGGCCAGACCCACGGTCGCCTTCTCAACCAGCCTGCCCGAGCTGGAGGACGGCTCGTCGAGATTGCCCGTGCCCTGGCGAAGTCGGGCTATTGCGCGGCTGCCAGCCTGGTTTTCGCGGCCTCGCCGGTCACGCGCTCCCGTTATGCCCTGCGCGCGATCATGCATGCGGGCGTCGTCAGCGGACTTCTTGGCGTGCGAGAACTTGAGCAATACGGAGCGGTTGCCGCGAGATGATGCGATCCTCACCAGACGTCAGCTTTGTCATTGCGGCCTATAACGCAGCCGACACAATTCGCCGCGCGGTCAACAGTGCGCTCGCGCAGGAGGGCGTCGACGTTGAGGTGATCGTCATCGACGATTGCTCCAGCGACGATACGTGTGCCGTCGTGGCAGGCTTCGGCGATCCGCGGGTACGATTGGTCCGACTTGCCAGAAACGGAGGGCCGGGTGCTGCCCGCAATGCGGGGATCGATGTCGCACGCGGCCGCTGGATCGCAATCCTCGACGCCGACGACAGCGTCAGCCCACAGCGGCTTGCGCGCATGACCAAGCTCGCCTCTGACGCCTCTTCTGAAATCGTCGTCGACAACATCGACGTCGCAAACCTCGACGGGCGCATCGAACGGATGTTTCCGGACGCCGAGCTCGCGCGCCACCCGACGATGTCGCTCGCAGCCTTCATCGGGTCCAACGTGCTGTTCCGCTCCACCTACAATTTCGGCTACATGAAACCGGTCTTCGAGCGGCGCTTTTTGATCACCCATGGCTTGCGGTTCGAAGAAGGCATCCGGATCGGCGAAGACTATATCCTGCTCGCTTCCGCACTTGCCCTTGGCGGGCGCTGCGCCGTCGATCCGTCCGCCGGCTATTGCTACCACATCCGCAAAGGCTCGATTTCCCGTGTTCTCGAGCTTTCGCATGTCGAGGCAATGGTCGCTGCCGACAGGGATTTTCTTGCAAAGTACGAGATCAGTGGGCAGGCGATGGCAATGCAACGCCGACGCGACCGGAGCCTTCGCGAGGCGCACGCCTTCCTTCGCCTCGTCGCGCAGCTGAAATCCAGGTCATGGGTCGGTGCAACGCAGGTTGCCTTCAGCAACCCAGGGGCGCTCCGGCATCTCAAGATGCCGGTTGCCGCGCGGCTGCGTCGTTATCTGGATCCGGTCGCCCGCGCCGCGCGGCCAACGGCCGCTGAACGATCTGCAACGGGCGAAGGCCCGCAAGCGAGCAAAGGGTAGGACCATGAGCCTTGTCGGCGAAATAGCGCCCCAACCCATCAAGGGCGGCTGCGCAATTGCCTCGGCGGCAAAGGACGTGGCTCCGTCTCATCAAGGCCGCATCTGCGCGGCATAACTGGCTGAGGCGCCCTTTCGAAAGGGCGCCCGCCTTCGAACGAAATCGAACGGACAGAGTGCCCATGAACCAACGAAGCCTCCCCTTCAACAGCGCATCGCGCAACACCGAAGAGCCCGATGGCTTCATCGATCTCGATCGTCTTTATTCGGCCGTCGTCCGACGCGCTCGGATGATCGGACTGTTCGTGGCCCTCTTCGTCGGGCTCGGGATCGCCTATCTGCTGTTTGCGACACCCTTGTACACATCGATGACGCAGATCCTGCTCGACGAAAACCTGTCGAAATTCGCCGAAGAGCAGACGCCGCCGCAAAATGCCCAGTTGCTCGATACCCAGATTGCGAGCGCTGTCGAGATCCTGAAATCCGGCGAACTCGCCTTGCGTGTCGTCGACAAGATGAACCTTGCCGACAACGACACGGTTCTCAATCCGCCGCGATCGCCGGTGGATATTGTCAAGGACGGGCTGAAGTCCGTGGCTGGGCTTGTCTCGAACGAGCCCGAGGTCTCCGAGGATATGGCCCGCAATGGCCGACGCCAGAAGGCAGCCGCACTCCTCCAGCAGCAACTGGCGGTCGAACGCGTGACGCGCAGTTCGGTCGTGTCGCTGGCCTATCGTTCCAGCGACCCGCAGCTTGCCGCCGGGATCGTTCGGACGTACGCAGAGGCTTATCTCAATGATCAGCTGAACGCCAATTTCGAGGCCACGGAACGGGCGTCCGTCTGGCTGCAGGAACGCCTGGCCGACCTCAGGCAACGTGCGCAGGCAGCGTCTCTCGAGGTCGAGAAGTTTCGCAGCGAAAACGGCCTGACGCTTGCCCGGGGCGAGCTCATGTCGGAGCAGCAGCTCGCGGACCTCAACAGCCAGCTCATCATCGCCCAAGCCGACAGCGCAAGCGCGTCCGCCCGTTACAAGCAGTTCCAGGCGATCATCGATCAGGGGCCAGAAGAGGCCGTGAAGAACGCGACGATTTCGGCGAAAGAAGGCGACAACTCGGTGATCCGCGACCTGCGCACCCGTTATCTCGCCGTGAGCAAGCGTGAACAGGAAGTGTCGCAGAGCTTCGGCGCCGACCATCCCCAGGCGGTATCGCTGCGCAAGGAAAAGACCGACATCGGTCGGCAGATCTTCCAGGAACTGCAGCAGCTGACGGCAAGCTACCGCAACGAATACGAGGTCGCGCGCTCACGCGAGGCTTCCTTGCGCGAGAACATCGAGGGCACCACCGGCCGCAATTCCGACGCCAACGTCTCGCTGGTGCACCTGCGGGAGCTCGAGCAGAAGGCCGCGGCGCTGAAGACCCTCTATGAAACCTATCTCAACCGCTATGAGCAGGCATCGCAGCAACGCTCCTTCCCGATCGCCAAGGCACGCGTGATATCGGCGGCCGGCGTGCCGGCCTCGCCGTCGAGCCCGAAGAAGACCTTGGTGCTGGCACTGTCGACCGTGCTCGGACTGATGGCGGGTGGCGCTTTCGCCGCTTTCCAGGAGTTTCGCGAGCGCACGTTCCGGCTGGAGAGCGACGTGCGCGCGATCCTTGGACACCGGTCGTTCGGCTATGTGCCGCTGCTTGGGACGGCTCCGACGAGTGCTGCGGATCTCGTTCGCGCCAAGCTGATGAAAGGCAAGGCCTCGCCAGGACCGGAGCAAGGAACGCCCTCCTTCGAACGCCTCAGCCGCATGGTGCTCGACGCGCCGCGCTCGTCCTTTGCCGAAACATTCCGCAATGCCAAACTCGCCTGTGACCGGATGCTCGGCGGCAATGGTTCGCGGGTCATCGGCATCGCTTCGGCGGTACCGGACGAGGGCAAGTCGATTGTGGCTGCGAACTTCGCAGCACTTCTTGCCGCAAGTGGCAAGAAGACGCTTCTTATCGACGCAGACATCCGCAAGCCGGGCCTCAGCAAGATGATCAACCCGCCGCCGAAAGCTGGGCTCGTCGAGGTGCTGACCGGCGAGGCGTCCTGGCCGGCCGGCATCAAGATCGACCAGCAGACGAAGCTCGCAATCCTGCCGGTCGGCGGCGAAGTGGCGACGCGCAGCGATCCCCATGACAGCCACGAGCTTCTGGCCTCCCCCGCCATGGCCGAACTCATCGACAACGCCCGCAGGTCGTTCGATTACGTGGTCGTCGATCTTGCGGCCTTGGCCCCGGTCGTCGACGCCAAGGCGTTCTCGCCGCTTGCCGACGGGTTCCTGTTCGTCGCCGAGTGGGGCCGCACGCCGTCACGGCTGGTGCGCGACCTGCTCGGCGCAGAACCGCAGATCGACGGCAAGATCCTCGGCGTCATTCTCAACAAGACGGACATGAGCGAACTGGCGAAGTACAGCGACTTCGACGGCGCCGAACACTATCGCCACCGTTTTGAAAAATATTACCTTGAGAACACCGGAACCCGCCGCAAGAGCGAGGCTGCGTGAGAACGGACGGATGCAAGCGCTAGCGATCAGTCCTTCCAGAAAAGTGGCGTCAGGATCACCAGAACCGTCAGGATCTCGAGGCGGCCAAGCAGCATCATGACCGACAGAAGGTAGAGCGCCGGGTCTGACAATGTCGAGAAATTGCCGGCCGGCCCGATGATGGGGCCGAGCCCGGCGCCAACGTTGGAAAGTGCCGTGGCCACGGACGACACGGCCGTCAAGAGGTCGTAGCCCATCGCCCCCATCGCCAGGCTGCCGAAGGCCCAGATGAACATGTAGGCGGTGAAAAACATGAACACCGTGCGCTGGACGTCGATATCGACGAGGGTCTTTCCGTAGCGCACCGTGTGCACCGCATTGGGATAGATGAGCTTGAACAGGCCGGCGCGGATCGAGTTGAAGATGATGATGAAGCGGTAGGCCTTCATGCCCCCCGCCGTCGAGCCAGAGCATCCACCCATGAAGGTCGCGGCAAAGGCGAGTGCGACGATGAACTCGCCCCAAAGCATATAGTCGTCGCTGGCAAAACCTGTTGTCGACAGGATCGACGACACCGTGAAGAACCCGTGCGTGAGCGCCTCATCGGCATCCACTCCGTTGACCACCCGCTGATAGAGACTTGCCGCAAGCGCAAGCGCGAGCAGGTAAGACAGAAAGACGATGATCTGCGGATCCTTCAGCGTGTCGAGCCGGCCGCGAACGATGAAGAGAATGAGCACCGAAAACGGCAGGCTGCTCAAGGTCATGAAGAAGGTCGCGACCCACAGGATCGGCAGGCTGTTGAAGTAGCCTAGCGAGGCGTCGTGGGTGGCAAATCCGCCGGTGGCGATCGTCGACATCGCCTGGTTGACGGCGTCGAAGCGGCTCATGCCGAGATACGAATAGATGATCGTGCACGTCACCGTCATCACCACATAGATCAGGATGAAGGCGCGCGTGAACGTGACGATGCGGGCAAAGGGCTTCTCGGTTGTATCGGAGGATTCCATCTTGAAGAAGGACATGCCGCCGACCCTCAGATAGGGCATGACGAACAGGCCAAGAGCGACAATCCCGATGCCGCCGAGCCAATGCAGAAGCGAGCGCCACATCAGGATGCCCGGCGGCGCGTGATCAAGGCCGCTGATGACGGTCGATCCCGTGGTCGTGATGCCGGAAACCGATTCGAACAGCGCCTTGGCGAAATCGAGCTTCAGCGACGAGAGCCAGAATGGCATGGCGCCGACGAGCGAGACGACGACCCACAGGAGGTTGACCACCAGGAAGCCCATCTTGCGATTGAACAACGGCGAACCGCCCTGCGTGGCGGCCATCGTCAGCAGCGACAGTGCTCCGGTCACGAACGCGGACCCGGCAAACACCTTCCAGTTCGGATGACCGTAGAACAGGTCGGTCGCTGCCGGGATCAGCATCGCCAGCGACAGATAGAACGCGGCCTTGGCGGCGATGTTGATCGCCGTCTGATAGAGGGGTGCATGCAATGGTCGATCGCCTCGGCGTTTGGTTCGGGGACCGAATCAGTCCCCGAGATTGGCGACATTGAACCTCAAAGCCGTGCGATTCGCACCGCCTCGGCGTCGAAACCGGTTTCCGCACGGGGCAAACGGCCTGCCCTCCGGACGCTTTTCCCCTCCAAAAGGATCCGAACCGGCGCGGCCCTCCCCGCAAAACACGGGGCCGAGGGCATTGAATTCATGTTGCACTGCGGCATATTGCCCATTCAACTCTAACTCACGAAAAAATCACAGCTTTTGGGCGCACCAAGTCATCACCTTGACTTATTTCCACGTGTAAAGCCTGGCTATCCATTCCACATGCAAACCTTTGAGCACGACCGATGACCCCCGCCCGTTTCACCCAATGCCTTCTTGTTCTTCGTTGGACGCCCATCAATCTGGCAAGCGCGCTCCACTGCAACCTGGCGTGGATCGAAGCGATGGAGACCGGCGAGGAGAAGGTGCCGGACGAGTTGGCAACCTGGCTCGAAGCGCTGGCCCGAAGCCACGAAGAACTCGGCATTCCCGTTACCTATCGCGGCAAGGGCCTGGAGCCGGCGACAAGCCGCGCCGCGCGGCGCTAGCCGACATTCCGCCTTTTACGGCGCTATTGCCGTGGTCCCAGCCGGGCTGAGGGCGCCGCAGCGCCAGAGCCGATAGGACTGCTGCGTATCCCAGTCGTAATAGAAGGCCGCATCCAGCCGTTTCGCCTGGGCCAGGTCGGCAAAGATCGTCCGCATCGCAACCATCGCGCGTTCGCGTTCGCGGTCGTCGACCGGGCAGGCGCGCGCGCTGTTGGCAATTCCCCATTCCGTGACCCAGCATGGCCGGCCCGTGTTCGCGGGCTGGCAAAAATCGAGAAGCTTCGTCACCACAGGCTTGATTGCCGCCGGATCCTTGCGGGCGGGGTAGATATGGATCCCATAGGCATCGACAAGGTCGTCCATGCCGCGGGCCTTCAGGAGCCCGATCACTTCCCCCGGATCAAGACGCTCCATGCCCTGGCGGTCAGCCTCCCTGGGTCCCATGTCGGACAGACCGGCCGAGACGATGGCCGCGCCAGGGCTGTGGTCACTGGCCTTCAACAGGTCGCGGGTGATCTTCAGGGCGTCGACGTACTTGTCAAGCCCCTTCTCGAAGGCTGCGCGATCGGCAAGTTCATCGAGCCTGCGGGGCGTCGTTCGTCCGGCTTTCTGGTAGACTGCGAGATCGCCGTTATAGCCGGCAAGATTGATCTCATTGCCCGGTTCCACCGCATCGAGAGCGATCCCAAGGGCATCAATCCGTCCCAGCGCCTCACCAAGTCCGTTGCGGTAGAGGTCGAGATCCAGATCCGATAGCCGGTTGATGTCCCAGATCCGGCCGTAACCGCTGCGCCGCCGCACGCCGTCAGCATAATAGCTTTTGTTGGAGAGTTGAATTTCGAGCAGGATCCTGAGCCCGAGGCGATTGGCGATTTCGAGCGCGTCGACGCTCTTGTCGACCGGACGCGACAGGGAAAGACGCACATATCTGGCGCCGCTTGCGGCGATTTCGCCAAGCACTCGCTCCTGCCCGGCGCGATCGAGCCACGCAAGATTGAGGCGGTTGACGCCGAACCGGCCGGAGCCAGCATCGTCGGCAAACGCCGCTCGACCGCAGGCCAGCAGCACCAGCAACGAGAGGGCGACAAGGAGCGGTGTCGATGACACCGCTCTTGCCCGATGGCGATCAAATGCCAACTTGCTTCAATGCGCTCAGGAAGTTCGCCTCGCACGCGGAATAGCGCTCGGTCACGGCCTGCGCATCGATCTTCGACAGGAAATTGGCAAGATGGGTCTTCTTGTCCGTTTCGCGGTTCCAGACGGACGCCTCGATGTAAGGGAAGCCGATGAATTCCAGCATCTCGCGCATGCGATCGTCGACGGCGATCATCAGGGACGGCGTACCGGCCTGCATGCCGATGACGCATCCATGGAAACGCCGCCCGATGCAAAGGTCACGCGAGGCGGACCAGGCGCGCCAGTGATTGGTATCGAAGAACACCAGAAGCTCATTCGGCCGCTGCCACTTTTCCTGGTGCTTGTATTCGGTCTTGCCGGTGATCCGGCCGCTGGCGCGATCATAGACGTGCTCGCTGTCGTCAACCGGAAGCGTCAGGTTGTAGGCGACCACTTCGTCCTGAATGACGTAGCTGGCGACGCTGTCCGGCTTCAAGAGCGCATGGGCGTCGACGATCGTGTCGGCAACGCTGCCGAGATAGCCGCCGAGCGCAAGCTTCTGGGCCGACGCAAGATCGGCATTGGCCAGCGACGTCAGCGAACGGCGCATCTCATTGGGTGCGAAGAAGAGCGATGGGCAGCCCGTCGGCTTGACGAACTTCATGCCCTCTTCGCGCAGGAACTCGGCGGTGAAGTAGCCGCGGGTCAGGAAGAAGCTCTCCTTCTTCTTCAACACCTCGAGGAAGCGCAAGGTGCCTGCCGGCAGGTTTTCCTTGAGCCCTTCGCGCTTCTGGATACCGATGCCCATGACCAGCACCGGCATCTTCAGCTTTTCGAAGACATCGGCTTCGAGATCGGCCGAATAGCCGGGGCGCAGAAGGTTCGCCGAGGCGAAGACGCACATGTCGAATTCCTTGTTCAGGGCTTCGTACACGTCGTTGGCGCCACGGCTGTTGACCAGGTGCCAGAAGGGCACATAGGTCACGTCATGACCACGAAGGGCGTGACCCGCGCCTTCGCCGATCAGGTAGTTGCCTGTGTTGGCGATCTTCTTGACCTGGTCGATCAGGTCCTTCTTGCTTCTGATGTCGTCGAAATAGGGCTTGTGGTAGACGGTCGCACCGGAAACACGAGAGACGGTACGCTGGAGATAGGACGGAATTCCGGTGAGCAGGATACGCATCGTTACACCTGAGATTGGAAGCTGAACGGCAATTGTTCAAAAGAGGTTATTGGCCGATACCGATCTCCCGCAGCGCGCTGCGGAAGTTGCGTTCGCGATCCGAATAGCGGTCGACGAGTTCGGACACGTTTAGGCCGGCAAGATGGGCGGCGACGAAATCCGCGCGGTTTTCCGCCTTTTCGAGATCCTGGACCTCGACGGACGGCAGGCCCGTGAAGCCGAGCATCTCGCGCATGCGGTCGTCCACTGCCACCATCAGGCTCGGCACGCCCGCCTGCATGGCGATGATCGAGCCGTGGAAACGCCGGCCGAAATTGAAGTCCATGTGCGATGCCCAGGCACGCCACTGGTTGGTGTCGAAGAACGTGCGCACGTCGAAGGGCACCTTCTGGCGCTCGGCGCCCGGGAAGGCGAGATCGCCGAGCATCTTGCCCGAGCAGGAATCAAAGACCCTGCCATCGGCATCCGGCTCGACCTTCATGTCGAAGTGCAGGAACTCGTCCTGGATGACATATTGCGGCTTTGCGCCTTCGGGGTTCAACGCAATGGCGTCGACGATGCAATCGTGATTGGCGCCAAGATAACCCGAGAAGATCGTCTTGGCCTGGCCGATCTTGACGCTAGGCAGCTTCTTCATCGAAGCGCGCATGTTGTTCGGCGCGAAGTAGACCGAAGGGCAACCGGTCGGACGGACGTAGGTGAAGCCCTGGTCCTTCAGGTAGCCGGCGGTCTCGTAGCCGCGGGTCAGGAAGTAATGTTCGCGGTCCTTGAGTACCTCGAGCAGGCGCTTCGTCCCCTCCGGCAGGCCAGTTTCCAGGTCCTTGCGGTTCTGGTGGCCGATGCCGAGCATGACGATCGGCATCTTGAGCTTGCTCAAAACATCCGCTTCGGCGTCCGCGGAAAGCCCCTTGCGCAGAAGATTGGCACAAGTGAAGACGCAGATATCGAAGTTGTTGTTGAATTCCTCGAAGCCGGAGCCGTTCTTGTGGGCATTGTAGAGATGCCAGAACGGGATCTGCTTGGCGTGCGGCGCAATAGCGCGCAAAGCCCCCTCACCGATCAGATAGTTGCCGGTGTTGCTGATGTTGCGAAGCTCCTGAAGAAACTCGTCCTTGGATTCGGGCTGTTTTTGCCTTTCCGAATAGGAAACCGACAGGCCATTCGCGCCATTGGCGAGGCGCGTGTAATGACCAGGAATGCCCGTCAGGAGGATTCTTGGACGCATGCGAAAGTCCCTTCTGTTTAGAAAAGTAGCCCGGATCGGTCAGCCTGCGGCTGCGACGCCGGTATTGGATGTCTCACGCGCCCGGATCACCTTGGCGCGCGAAAGCGAGGAATTGTTCACGGCGCCGTCGCACCAGCCGAGAAACTCCGCAAAGGAGTTCGACCAGCCGCGGCGCGCCGCCGTTCTGAGGCACCCTTCCATGATGGGCGCGAGCAGGTTGCGGTCATGGGCAACCTCGGTGATCGCCTTGACCATGTCGCGCACCACCTGTGGATCGGAGGATGCATCGATCAGAATGCCGTCTTCGCGGTCGACGATCAGCTCGTCCACGGCGCCAACGGCGGTTGCGATCGGCACGCAGCCGAGCTGTTGCGCCTCGGCGATCATCAAGGGCGCGCCTTCCCAGCGTGACGGCATGACCAGCACGTCGGCCCATCCCAGTGCCTTGATCAGGTCGCGGCTTGCAAAGACTGGGGGCCGCACCTCGACGCCGAGATCCTTCAGACGGTCCGTCCATGAAAACGAGGCGTCGGCCAGGATTTCGCCCCCGATGGCGCGTGCATCGAAGGATACGCGTGCGGCCTTCAGCTCGGCGATCGTCGCCGCCAGACGGTCGATCCCCTTCTGCTGGTCGAGGCGCCCCATGTAGAGCACCCTCAGGCGGTCATCCTTGCGCTCGATCCGTCTCACCTGCAGCACGTCGGCAAGGACCTTCGGCGGCACGGAGAAGCTTGCGCCGTTCGCGACGGCGAAGATCTTTTCTAGTGGCACGCCGAAGCTGTGCAGGTAGAATTTCAGCTGTTCCGAGCAGGTCAGAAACGCATCATAGCAGTGCTCGTGCGCGATCGCTGCGAAGGGCTGACCGGCCGGGCGCTTGAAGGGCGTGTTGTCGACCACATGCAGATAGCAGGCGGTGCGGGTCCCTTCGGAGCGCAGTCGCGCGATCAGCGGATGCATCGCCATCACATGATTGTTGATGACGAGATCGAACCCCGACAGCTGCCCCTTGAGCGCGCCCCAGTCGACCTCGTGATGCTCGGCGATGAAATCCTGTCCGAGGAACGAGCCGGACCCGCCCCAGGCCGGAATGTCCTGGTCCCAGAAATGCACGTAGTCGAAGCTCGCGTCGAACTCGTCGATCACATCCATTCGGCTGGTGCCAAGCACGAACAGGTGGGTTTCATAGCCGGAGGCCCTGAGCTCGCGCGAGGCGGCGTAGATGACCTTCTCTGCGCCGCCGAAGGAGGCGTTCGGCACCAGAAGCGCTGCGGTCTTCTTGCCGGCCTCGCTGTGGCCGAGCGGCAGCACAGGAGAGCCGCCGATTTCCGTGCGCAACGCCTTGTGCAGGTCCGAATAGGGCATCAGCCGCGGCGGCCGCCAGGTCCAGCGACGACCGGCCGTGCGGCGAAGCGGGCTGGTGGCGATCGCGTTGACGCAGTTGATCATTACCTGCTGCGGCGTAATGAGCGTGCGGCGCGGCAGTGCGCGCGGGAACGGAAAGCGCACGTTGAGGACCGCCGATGTCGGCCAGACCTGCTGGCTGCCGATCGACGCAAACCAGTCGAGCGCGTTGTTGCGGATGACGTCACGCAGGAGCGCCGTCGAGATGAAGATGAGATCGGGCTGGCCGACATGTTCGGCCCCGGCATCGAGGAATGTCGGCGCGATCTTGCGCTGCGTCGCGTCGTTGCCGAGGTGCACGAACACGACGTTCGCCTTCTCGCTCAAACGCTCCAGATGGCAAAGCACGTTCGGCAGCATGCGCGAGCGCAGAAGCAGGTCGATCGTGGCGCCGCTTCCAGCCATCACGAAAGGCGGGAAATGCACGTTGTCCGGCTCGCCAGTGTTTGCCCAGAAGGCTGGGATGATGTCGTCGAGCCTAAGCCGCTTCGGCTGTTTCGTCGGATCGGTGAAGAACGAGATCGCCGCGTCTTCCGTCCTTGCAAAGAGGTAGCGCGGGCATTCCTCGTGTTCGAAGTCGACGAGCATCGGCCGCTGGAACAGCGCGCGGTGGCGCTTCCTGAGGAAGCTTACCGATGTCGCGCGATCGCGATTGGCTTCCTTGAAACGGCTTTCCGCTCGCAAGCGGTATTCGAATGTCGTGTCATGGCAGGGCGTTCCGACGAAACCGTGCTCGACGCAGGAGAGCCAGAACTCCCAGTCCTCAAAACCGTTCTGCCGGTCGTCGTTGAACCGCACGCCATCGCGAAAGACATCGATCGAAATCATCGAACCGGTGTCGCAGATATTGTCGGTGATGCAGTGGACGAGCCGCGAGTACTGGTTGCCGTAGTGGGCCCGCCAGCTGACCGAGAAGGTGTCGATGTTGGTGTAGACCCAGCCTGCGCCGCTTTCATGCAGTCGCCGATAGAGCGTTTCGATCGTACCTGGAAGCACGCGATTGTCGGCGTCGAGGAAGTAGACAGCTTCCGCTTCCGGCAAATTTTCAAGCACGTAGTCGATCGCGCGATTGCGCGCGCCACCCGGTCCTGCGTTGCGTCCGAAAACAACATGGATATCGGGGTGGGCAGCGGCATAGAGCAGCAGCTGATCGAAGGTTTCGTGGCGCGGGTCGCCGTCAACCGAGACGACCACGGCAATCCGGCAATGGGAGAGTTTCGACGACAGCGCCGACTCGACCGCCTCCAGCGCCAGCGCCGCGTGTCCGTAGAGCGGCATGGCGATTGCGATCAGGTCGCGGGGCTCGCTATGCATGGGCATGAGACGCCTCCCCCGATTGCTTGACCATCCGGAAGCCCGAGACCTTGAGCCAGGAGAAATCGACAGAATCGGTGACGGCACGGCTGAGGATCATCAGGTCCATCG
The DNA here is from genome assembly GCF_035999135.1 of Ensifer sp. Taxonomy (GTDB): domain Bacteria; phylum Pseudomonadota; class Alphaproteobacteria; order Rhizobiales; family Rhizobiaceae; genus Ensifer. The sequence goes on along the minus strand of NZ_DASYGZ010000241.1, from coordinate 78,556 downwards.
GCTGGCGCACCGGCTCGTCGAGCTGGAAGTTGATGTTGATCGGCTGCTCGTTCGTCACCTCGCGCCAGCCGCTGAAGAATGCCGAAGGCTTCACCGACCCCTTGCGCGCAAGCTCGGCGACTTCCGAACGCGCGTTCGAATTGGCGGGCGCAAGCAGGAAGCTGACGGCGGCCGGCGCACCCTTTGGATGATCGACGATTGCGCTTGCCGAAAACGAGATCGTACCCGGTTCAACGGCACGGCCGATGGCTCCGGCCGACACGCCCGTTGCAAGCGGATGACAGACAACGGCGTGCTCGTGCTCGAGAAAGCGAACCGTCTGGAATTCCGGCACGACAGGCGTTACGGAAACGTCGACGATCTGGCTCAGAAGATCGACTGAGAGGCGATAATCCTCGATGAAGTGGCCGGCAAGCAGCGCCGTCGGCGCGATCATGTTGGGCATGCGGGTCGGTTTGACGCCCGGCAGGCCGGTATAGACGCGGAAGGCGAGCGGGCGCAGGTCGAGATCGGCGTGGCGGCTCTCGGAGCGGGCCGTGTAGTACTCGCTGGCGATGGGATAGCCGAGCGAAAGACCGATGGTCTCGGCGCCCGCGGTCGAGACCCTCAGACGCAACGTCCTGGCGCCGCCGCCACATGTACGCGGCAGGGCGAAGAAATTCCAACCGGGAATGAGCTGCGAGAACGGAACGGCCCATTCCGCCACCCCCTCGCCGCTCTCGACATAGCTCAAGACGACGATCAGCTCGCCGCCGTCTCTCGGAACCGAATTGAAATGGAGCGCGATGCCGGCGACGCCGTGGCTCGATACGGGCAGAAGCTGCTCGACGAAGGCGTTTGCGATCAGGTGACCGATGCCTTCGTCCTTGGGGTCGACGTAAGGATCGTGGGCGAAAACCTCGGCGACCGGCTCCCAATTGCGCGCCTGGAAGGCGTCTTCAAGCGCGCGGTAGTTTTCAAGCAGGGTTTCACGCTCGCGCCGCAGGAGCGCGAGCTCCGACGTGATCGCCGAGGAAAATCGCGCCAGCCGACCGACGCCACCGTCGATCAGAGCCTGGATGAGCGCCGCACTCTCGCCGACGGCCTCGGCATTCAGCCGCTTGATCGGAATGTCCGGAATTGTGCCGAGTGCGCGAAGCGCGGCGACACTGTCAGCGAGATCCGCTTCGCCCTCGCTCGAAAAAGCAATCGCAATCAGGGGGAAGACATTGTCGAGGGTCGCTCGGCTATGTTGGCCGGTCGGTAGAAAATGCACCAGGTGCTCGATGCCACTGCCTTCTACACTTGCTCTGTCGTGATCGGACGCCACCACCAGTTTTCGCTTCGCCTGCGAATACCTCACGCCAGAAGACATCAACTCTTGCACGCGCCACCCTCGATACAACCAAACTCTCTCTCAAGTTGAATTCGCCAATTCGAAATAAATCGGCGAATTCAACACTCTAGAAAAAGCATACCAAGGTTATTTGCAGTGCACAATAAGTTATATTTGTGTTTTATGTGAAATAACACTTCATATTTTGAAGTATTATGCAGATGAAACCCGTAACATTTGAGTGGGCACGTGTTTATCCACCGCCTTGTCCAGCAATGTCATCTGTCGCGCAACACAATCTCCGAGCCGGAACCTCTGCTCGACAGTCCGGCGCGCCGCGGAGCGCATCTCGGTATACTTTTCCGGCTGCCGCAACGCACCTGATACCGCCTCGGCCAGCGCGTCCACATCGAAGAACGGCACAAGAAGGCCGTTGCGACCGGAACTGATCACTTCCTGGACGGGTGCTGTGTCCGAACCGATGACCAGCGCACCGCAGGCCATGGCCTCCAGCACCGACCAGGACAAGACAAAGGGATAGGTCAGGTAGATATGAGCGGCCGAGATCTGGAACAGTTGCCGGAGAACGCCGTGTGGAACGGCCCCGGGAAACAGAACCCGATCCGCCGGCACGTCCAGCGACTGAAGCAGCTGCTCCTTCCAAGACCCGCCGCCCGGTGGAGGCGAGCCATAGCTGACTCCGTCACCGCCGACGAAAACGAACAGCGCATCGGGATGGCTGCGCGCCACCTTCGCGACAGCGGCGAGCGCCTGTGGAAAGCCGCGATAGGGCTCGAGGTCACGCGCGACGAATGTCACGATCGGCGGATCGCCGGCCTTCAGCACCCGCCCATCCGGAAGTTTCAATGACGCGGATGCATCGGGACGGAAAACACGCGTATCGACGCCCTCGTGGCACACCGCGATGCGCGGGCGATGTTCGGCCGGATAGAGACTCCTTTGCCAATGGGTCGGACTGATGCCGCCATCCAGCGCCTCCAGCGACACGAGCTGGGCGATGTTGCGCAGCCTGAGCCGCTTTCGCGTATCCGAATCGACCTGATCGTCAGGGGCAAAGCCGACATCAGCACCTTCAGCGCGATAGAAGAACTCGCAATAGCCGAGCGCCGGCACCTGGGGCAGGACGTCCTTGACGAACATCATGCCGCCCCATCCGGTATGGCCGACGATCACATCGGGCACCTGGCCCTGACGCGCCATTGCATCGAAGGTTTCGGCCACGCGGTGGCCGATGCGGACGTGGTGGTCCGGAGCGCCCAAATGCCTTGCCATTTGTGCATTGGCCTGCGGGCCCGGCTCGGCTCTGTGCCGGATGACCCGAGTAGACGGTATCTTCTGGTCCACGGTCTCCGTGACGAGGGTCACTTCGTTTCCCGTCTGCGCCAAATGCGCCGCAAGCGCGGCAAACTGGCAGAAGCCGCGCCGGTGTACAAATGCTACGTGCATGTTCCTAGCCTATTGCCGTTGAAAGGACAGCCTTTGCGCCGGGCATCTCAGATGCCGTAGCGCGTTGCATTCCCCCAAACCAGCTCGAGCCGGTGCAGCGTTTGAAATGCAGTTTCGAGATTGCGCCGGTCCTGCTCTCCGTGGCTCAGGACCCGCTCATAGGCGCCGGACGCCTTGCGCAAGGCGTCGCAGAGCTGCTTGCCCTTGTCCGAAAGCCGGATGCGCGCCGAGCGCTTGTCGCGTTGAGACGCCGCTCTGTCGATATATTCTCCGTCGCCCAGCTGCTTCAAATAATAGGACACGTTCGAGCCGACATAGTGGCCCCGATCCAGCAGCTCCGCCACGGAGACTTCCGAATCACCGATCGCCAACAGAACCATGGCCTGTGCCGGGCCGATATCGTCGACACCGAGCTTGGTCAGCTCGGCCCGCAACAGGCCGGTAAAGCGTCTGCTGGCGCGTTCCATCATCCGTGCCAATTCGAAATAGCTGACCACGGAAGCTTCGCTGTCCTGGTCAATATTCTCGTGTTCAGGGCCACTTCCAGCTGCGTCATCCCCGGGACGGATGGCAACAGCGCCGCCAAAATCTGCGAACGGATAGAGAATCCTTTGATTCATCCCTCTCTCCAACTGAGCATTACTACGATATTCAAAAATTACTTCAAATTTTGAAGCAATTTTTGGCCCCCTTTACTCCCCCCGAATACGATCATCTTGAGCAATCCACCATTATTGTGTCACACTTATCACGGCAACACTGTGATTTAAGTGATAACAAACAAAATAGCTTCCTCAAGACCCCGCCGAACTTATCCAGAAAATCGCCACGCGTGACAGCAAACGAGGCAATATGATTAGCAAGAACCAAATTGGGCCAAAGACGGCGCAAAATGGAGCAATTGATCCGCGGCTGCTTATTTTGAAGGCACGCCGCGTGTTCGTTTTGGCACTTATTTATGCAGCCCTGCTGAGCGCTTGCATCGGCATCTTGCAGCTCTCGACCCCGCTCTACATGATGCAGGTCCACGACCGCGTTTTGAACAGCCAGAGCATGGATACGCTGGTCATGCTGACGATTCTCGTCGTCGGCGCGCTCGTGATCTACGGTGTGCTCGAATACATCCGCGCCCTGACATTCCAGGCGATGGGCAGCGCCGTTGTGCGCTGGCTCAATCTGCCGGTGCTGACCGCGGCGGTACAGGCGGCAGCCGATCAAGGGCTGACCCGCGCGACACAGTCGCTGCGGGACCTGGTTGAGTTGCGCAGCTTCCTGACGACGTCGGCCGTCAGTGCCCCGCTCGATGCCGCCTGGTCACCGATCTTCCTCGGCGTGCTCTTCGCACTGCACCCGATGTTCGGCCTTCTTGGCGCCATTTCCGTTGCCCTGCTCGTGTGTTGTGGATTGCTGACTGATTTGCTGACTCGCCGGCTGATGAAAGAGGCCAATCAAGCCAATATCGAGGCAGTCTCTAAAATTGGTGCAAGCCTGCGCCACGCCGAGGCCATTGAGGCAATGGGCATGCTCCCGGCTCTCGCGCGCCGGTGGCGCGCGGCGCAGATGCATGCGCTGGATGCGCTTGAAACCAGCGGCAGCCGAAGCAAGGCCATGGCCTCCATCACGCGCTCGATACGCTTCATGATCCAGTCGGCGGCGCTCGCGACCGGCGCGATCCTCGTGATGCGGCAGGAGATCTCTCCCGGCGCGATGATGGCGACGACCATTCTGGTCGGCCGCCTTCTCGCCCCATTTGATTCGATGATCGAAAACTGGCGGCAGTGGGTCACCGCCATCGCCAGCTGGCGGCGAATCGAATCGGCACTCAGCCAGGACCTGGCCGTGCGGCAGACCATGCCGCAGCCGCGCACTCAGGGCGACCTTGTGGTCGACAAGCTTGTTTATGCCGCACCCGGCCTCGATGTTCCGATCATCAAGGGCATTTCGTTTTCGCTGTCGCCCGGTGAAGTCCTCGGCATTGTTGGCCCGTCCGCGGCCGGCAAATCCACGCTTGCGCGCCTGCTCGTCGGCATCCTGAAGCCGACCACCGGCGGCGTCTTCCTCGACGGCAACAATGTCTACCTCTGGGAGCGCTCGTCCTTCGGCCAGATGACCGGGTACTTGCCGCAATCGGTCTCGCTGCTCGAAGGCACCATTCGCGACAACATCTCGCGCATGGAAGAAGGCGAGCCGCAGAAGGTTCTTGAAGCAGCCCGGCTTGCCGACGTGCACGATATGATCGGCCGCCTGCCGCTTGGCTACGACACGCCGGTCGGCGATGGCCATCTCACCCTTTCGGGCGGCCAGCGCCAACGCATCGCGCTTGCGCGCTGCCTCTACGACCGACCCCGCCTGATCGTTCTCGACGAGCCGAACGCCAATCTCGACGCGATCGGCGAACGGGCATTGATCCGCGCGATCGACCGGGCGCGCAACGACGGAGCGATCGTCATCATGATCGCCCACCGGCCGACCATCATGCAGGCAGCCGACAAGCTGCTCGTGCTTGAAAACGGCCGCATCACCCAGTTCGGGCCGCGCACCGATGTTGTGGCTTCCATGACGCCCGGCGAACCGAGACGGGAAGGCGTTTCCGCATGACAAAGAAACCAAACTTGCCGATCGCACGCGACACTCAGGCGGTTGTCCCAAGCGACCGCGACAGTCACCTGCCGGCCCTCGCCAATCGTCCGCGACCGCTCCACGGCCATGATCTCGACACCGATGGCAGCGCCACGGCGCCGCTCAGAGGTGTCGTTCTGGCCGGACTGACGACCATCCTTGTCGCCTTTGGCGGCTTCTTCGGCTGGGCGTTTTCCACAGAACTCAGCAGCGCCTCGGTGGCGAGCGGCACCGTCGTCGTCGATTCGAAGCGCAAGACCGTCAGCCACTTCGAGGGCGGGATCCTCAATCGCTTGCTCGTCCAGGAAGGCGACCGCGTCGCCGCCGGCCAGCCATTGATGAAGCTCGAAGATACCCGCGCCCGCTCGGACCTGCAGGCGCTTCAGAGCCGACGCATTGGCCTGATTGCGAAGCTTGCCCGCCTTCGCGCGGAGCAGACCGGTTCAGAGGCGATCGCCTTTCCTACCGATCTGACGGCAACGTCGGACGCAACCGCCGAGGATGCGATCAAGGCGGAAACGAACTTCTTCGACAGGCGGCACGAGGCCAAGACCGGCCGCCTCGACGTCCAGCGCAAGACGATCGAAGAGTATTCCGAACGAGCGAAGTCGCTCGCAGAGCAGATCCGCGCGACGGATCGCCAGGTTGAACTGATCACCGAGCAGCGCACGTCGATCGCGACCCTGGTCGCGAAGGAATACGCACAGCGTTCGAAGCTGATCGAGATCGACGCCAAGCTCAGTGAACTGGCCGCAACCCGCGGTGAGCTCGCCGGCAACAAGGCCCAGGCCGAAAAGGCGGAAGCGGGTGCCGAACTCGGCCTGACCGGCATCGAAAACGAGTTTCAGTCGGAGATCGCCGGCGAAATCACCACCGCCCGACTTGAACTTTCCGATGTCGAGGAACGGCTGGTTTCCGCCAAGGACATCCTGACCCGGCTCGACATTCGATCGCCGCAGACGGGGATCGTCACCAACATTCAGTTGCGCACGCCCGGTAGTGCCGTTTCGGCCGGCCAGCCGCTGCTCGACATCGTGCCCGAGGACGAGCCGCTGCTTGTTGAAATGCATGTCGGCACCCGCGATATCGACAGCATCGGCATCGGCTCGAAGACGCAGATTAGGCTCACGGCCTACAATCAGCGCACGCACCTGCCGCTCGATGGCGAGATCACCTATGTGGCCGCCGACCAGTCGGTCGACGAAAAATCGAACGTCTCCTATTATGTGGCGCGCGCCCGCATCGCCCCGACATCCCTCACGGCAAACCCCGACATCCGCCTTTATCCAGGCATGCCGGCGGAGGTCCTGATCGTCCACAAGCCGCGCTCGGCGATCGACTATATGGTCTCGCCGATCGCCGACAGCGTGAACCGGGCCTTCCGAGAAGACTGACCAGAAGACCACAAGATCCAATGGTGCCGGCGAAATTTCGGTTTCGCCGGCAATTTATTTCCACTTTTGAATTTATTTCTAAGTAATACCAAATCTATTACCCCCTACATCTCGGGGATAATCATCAAAATGATACATAATATACATCGCAGGTAGCAGATAATAATACAGTACAGCTGATTTTATTTCGTTTTTGCTGTTGCTATCTGTTTTTTTGCAGTGCAATGTCGCCGCGCTCGCCACAGGTTTTGAGTGTCAGTGACGAGCGCAAGCAACAACCAAGATGACGTAAGCAACAACTAAGAGGAGTAGCATATGGCCACGTTGGAAGGCGGCGCGTATGATGACGCCCTTTTTGGCTCACGCTTCGACGACTTCATCCATGCCCGCGGTGGCGATGACTTCGTGAACGGAGGCAATGGCGACGACACCATTTTCGGTGACGAAGGTGATGATCTGCTGTTCGGCGGCAACGGGAACGATACCCTGTTCGGCGGCTGGGGCAGCGATGTAATCCATGGCGACAACGGGAATGATGTCCTGTTTGGCGGCCACGGCGACGACCTGCTCTACGGCGACAAGGGGAATGACATCCTCATCGGCGGCGACGGCAGCGATCTTCTGATGGGCGGCAAGGGCAGCGATATCCTGTTCGGCGGCGCCGGCAACGATGTCATCAACGGCGGCGCCGGTGACGATGTCATGACCGGTGGCACAGGCAGCGACGTGTTCGTGTTCGACGGCGGTGGCGGCAATGACGTCATCCTCGACTTCACGCCCGGCGAAGACCTGCTGCAGATCTCCAAGGACATCAACGGCCTCGACATCTCGTCGCCGGAAGATCTGGCATCGCGCGTCACCCAGGTTGGTGGCAACGTGATCATCGACTTCGGCCATGGCGACACGCTGACGCTCGTCAATGCGGACGCCGATGACATCCAGGCGAATCCGAACCACTACTTCACGATCCATTGAGATTGAACGGTGCGCCCCACTTCCTCCCGTGGGGCGCCCTCCCTTCTGTCCAGGAGTAGCGCGTGACGGCAGACAACCCAATCAGAAGCTTCGGCCAGGACTTCGCAAGCGCCGCAGCATTCAGGCTTGGCTTAGACGTTGCTGTGCTGATCTGGGACACGCCCGCCGGAATGCCGGCGTCAACCAAATACACGCTCGCCGCTTCGCGGTCGCTCGTTCCCCTCGTCAGCATCACCGTGCCGCGCACCGACGGCGGCCAGCGGATCTTCTGGGCGATGCGTCCGGGAGACGAACGCGAGCTCGCCGAGATCGCAGCCGATGGCGACATTCGTCACACCGCCGTGCTGGAACCGGCAAGGAGGCTCGCTTTTCTCGACCTGTCGGCCCAGCTTGCCGATCTTCGGCCCGAGGGGCGGCTGAAATTCCTCAACACCCTGCTGACGGTCTGGCGCAGCGCCTTCCGGCTGTCACGCGACGAGTTCTTCATCGGCATCGTGGATGATGTCATCCATGCGCTGAACCTTGGGCAGCGTTCGGCAAACGTCCTTTGCAGGCTCGCGCCTGGGCGCTACCTCGCCGAAACAAAGCTCAATTCCGAACTCGGCGAGATCAATGCGATCTATGCCCTGAGCCACGATGCGCTCCTGCCCCTTGCCGAGCAGTTCGCGGTGACTGGAAAGGTCGAACGCGGCCAGAACCGCTGCCATTTCATTGTCGACATGCCGCGCGCTCCACAAGCCCTGTCGCTGATGATCGTCGGAAAACGCGGCATCGCCGTCCGCGAACTGGCCCATCTGGGCGCCCGCTATCCGAGCCTGCAGGAATGGTGGCCGGAAAATGGTGCGACACCGGGCCTGCGCGAATTCGTCGTGCGTTGTCTGTCGGAAATGCCGGAAAACGGCATGGCGCTTGCGACCGACCTGCAACTACGCTCCCCCTTGCGAGCGCAGAAGGCGGCACCCTCTTCGCTCCACCCTGGCGCCGAAATCGACCTGGCACTGGCTTTGCCCGACGGACTGCTTGTCGGCGGCTGGACGCGGGACCCGAACGGAGCGCTCGCTGGAATCGACTATCTCCAGCTGGATGGAACAGCCCTGCCGATCGACGGCAACTGGTACGAGTTCCCCGGCTGGACCAAGGGAAAAGAGGAAGGCTCCAAGACCGACGTGACGGGCTTCGTCAGCTGGCTGCCCATGCGCGAGCCACTCGGCGCGCTGTTGCAACCGCGCTTCCAGATGCGGCTTGCCTCCGGAGCGGTCAGGCCTCTGATCCCCAAGTCGCAACCCTTCGACCCGGCAACGCAACGCAACCGCATTCTGCGGGCTGTTCCCCCCCAGCACGCAAACGATGCTGCGTTTCGCACGATTCTCGCACCTGCGCTGAAAGACGTCGAGCAGCGCCTGGGCAGAACCGTCCGGGTCGATCAGACAAAAGACTTCGGCCCGGTGCTCGAAGCACCGCTGGTATCGATCGTCGTACCTCTCTACCGGGTGCTCGATTTCCTGAGATTTCAGCTCTCGGGCCTGGCGACCGACCCGTTCGTCGCGGCCAATGCCGAAATCATCTACGTCCTCGATTCTCCGGAGATCCATGACGAAACGGAGCACCTGCTCGGCGGTTTCCATCTGCTTCACGGGCTCTCGATGAAACTCGTGGTGATGAACCGCAACGGTGGTTATGCCCGCGCCTGCAACGCCGGCGCGCGGTTCGCCCGCGGCCAGGTGGTCGTCATGCTCAATTCGGACGTCGTGCCTTGCGGTCCGGGCTGGCTTGAAACACTGGCTTTCCCGGTCCTTCGACAAAAATCCCTTGGCGCGATCGGGCCCAAGCTGCTTTTCGAGGATGGCTCGCTGCAGCATGCCGGTCTCTATTTCGGGCGCAGCAGAGAGGGCGTCTGGCTGAACCATCATTTCTACAAGGGCATGCCGGGCGCATACCCTCCGGCGCAGAAGGCGCGGCTCGTGCCGGGCATCACCGGCGCCTGCCAGGTGATGCGGCGGGAGGTGTGGGAACTGGTCGGCGGCTACGCCGAAGACTTCGTGATCGGCGATTACGAGGACAGCGATCTTTGCCTAAAGATCCGCCGCGCCGGATTTGACATCGCCTACGAGCCGGCCGCCTGCCTCTACCATCTCGAGCGGCGGTCGATCAGCCGCAGCCAGGATTACACCCGCGGCGTCGCCAGCCAGTACAATGCATGGCTGCACACCGTGCGATGGGATGCCGACATCAGCGCACTGATGCCGGCCACCCTCGGCGCCGAAGAGGCGGCAGCGCCGAGCGTCAAGACAACGGCCGCCAGGAGTGCCGCATGAACCAGACCGCCCTTCGCCAGACAGAGAGCTTCGAGCCGAGCGCGCAACGCAACGACGAGCGCATCGAAGGCATGCTCCAGGCCGTGCTTGCCAATCGCTTCCTGCCGCAACCGGATAAGGACAGCGTCTTTGTCGGCGACGGCAACTACCGGGCGGTCGGCGCCGAATTTCTCGGCCATTTCATCCGCATGGGCGGCTTGCAACCGAAAGCCAGCGTGCTCGATATCGGCAGCGGCATCGGCCGCATGGCGGTCCCGCTCACCCAGTACCTCGAGCCCGACCACGGACGCTATGTCGGCATCGATCCGGTAGAAGGCGGTGTCAAATGGTGCCGCGAGACCGTTACACCGGTCTATCCGAACTTTACCTTCCAGCATGTCGACATCGCCAACGAGCTTTACAATCCGAACGGCAGGATCAACGGCAAGGCGCTGAGGCTGCCCTACCCCGACCGTCATTTCGATTTCGCGATCATGACATCGATCGTCACCCACCTTCCTCCTGACGAAGTGCTCGTCTATCTGAGCGAAGTTGGCAGAATGCTGAAGCCGGGCGGTCGCCTGTTCATGACGGCCTTCGTCGTCGACGATGTGGCAGCCAGGAACGACGCCGGCACGCGCGATCAGCGCCTTGCCTTCAACCGCAGCGGCGATGGTCCCTGCTGGTTCGTTCCGGGCCTGCCGCCTCTTGCAGCCGTCGGGTTTGACGACGGCTTTCTCGATCGGGCCCTGCAGCGGGCCGGCCTTGCGATCGCCTTGAAGTCGCTCGGGCACTGGCGGGGTCGGGCGGCCCACCACTATCAGGATGTCTTCGTTGCCGAACGCCGGGGCGTCGCTGCATGACGAAACGCATTCTGGTTGCCGCGCACAATCATCCAGCCCTTCATCCCGGCGGCACCGAGATTTTTGCGCACGACCTCTTCCGAGCATACCAGCGCGCCGGCCACGAGGTGCTCTTTCTCGGCGCGACCAACCAGACGCACCGTCAGGTGCGCCCGGGCACGAGCTTTCAGGCCATCGGCTCGGCCGGCGACGAAGTCCTGCTGTGGTCGGGCCATTTCGACCGCTTCTTCATGAGCCAGATCGACCTTTACGGCGTCGTGCCTGACCTGACCGAACTGCTGCGCGATTTTCGGCCTGACGTGGTGCACATCCACCATCTGCTTCTGCTCGGCGCCGAGTTTCCGCACATCGTGCGCCGGACGCTGCCGGACTGTCGGATCGTCATGACGCTGCACGACTACTATCCGCTTTGCCACCACGACGGCCTGATGGTGCGCACCAGCGGCAAGGAGCTCTGCCACGCGTCATCCCCAGATCGTTGCCACGGCTGTTTCAAGGACATCCCGCTTGATCGTTTCGTGCTGCGCGAGCAGCATCTGAAGGCGCTGCTTCGGACCGTGGACCGCTTCGTCTCGCCAAGCCAGTTTCTCAAGCAACGGTTCGTCGACTGGGGGCTGGACGCCGAGAGCATCGATGTCATCCCGAATGGCCTTCCCCGCCGCGATACGCCTGGTCGAAAGGACAAGCAGGACAACGACCGCCCGATCTTCGGCTATTTCGGCAACCTCAACCCCTGGAAGGGGACCACGGTTCTGCTTGAGGCCGCCCGCCAGTTGATCGCCGACGGCCTGCGTTTCGAATTGAGGGTTCACGGCGCAGCACCGTTCCAGAGCGACAGCTTCAAGGACGAGATCGCCCGGCTGTTCAAGAAAACGGCACCGTCCGTGCAGCAGCGCGGCGCCTACCGGCGCGAGGATATCGCCGAGCTCATCGCCGCGGTGGATTGCACGATCGTGCCTTCCATCTGGTGGGAAAACGCACCGCTGGTGATCGGCGAGGCGCAGGCCCAGCGAAAACCCGTGATCGCCAGCAACATTGGCGGCATGGCCGAAATGGTTCAGGACGGGATGAACGGCCTGACGGTGGCGCCCAACGATCCGCGCGCGCTTGCCGCGGCGATGCGCCGCTTTGCAGAAACCCCGGATCTGAAGCGTCGCCTATCGGCCAACGCACGCAAACCCGACGATATCGACACCACCGCGCGACGATACCTCTCCCTCATCGACGCGATCGCGCCCCGGGACACCGCGGCGGCCTAAAGGAATGACCATGTCTGTAGCAGCCGACAAGCCGGACGTCGCACCGGAACAGAACAATGCAAAACCGCTGAAAGGCCGCGTGGATGCGATCGACCAGGGCCGCGTCTTCGGCTGGGCGTTCGATCCGGAAACGCCGGAAAAGCGGCTCGCCATCAGGGTGCTTCTCGACGGCAAGGTGATCGCCGAGGCGCTCGCCGACCGCAACAGGCCCGATCTCAAACGCAACGGCATCGGCGACGGCAACCACGCGTTCGAGATCGCCCTGCCCGAGATGGCGAGCGCGCGCAGCGCTGACCTCGTTGTCCTCGCGGCAACGGACAAGGGTGGCGAATTGCCGCTTCGGGTTCCCAAGCCCGACGAGCAGGCCGCCGAAGCGATGATTGCCGCCCCTCTCGCAAAGGTGCTCGACAAGCTCGACGTGCTGATGGCGGCGCAGCGACAGCTTCAGGTCTCACAGCGCTCCGCCATCAGGCAGAAGCTGGACGGCGACGATGCCGAAGGCGAAGCGCCAGGCCTCGGTGCGGTCAGCGAAGACGTCGCCAGCCTGCGTGCCGAAATCACCCAGCGCCTGACCGATCTCGACGTCCACCTGATGCGGCTTGATGGCGTGATCGCAGGCATGGAAAAAAGCCTGACGGCGATCAAGCAGCGCTCCAACGGCGATCTGAAGCCGGCTTTCCTGCTTCTTTTCGTGCTGGCGGGCTTTGTCGCCGGCGCGGTGCTTTGCCTCTTCCTGCGGACCTGAGTGGGCTCATGGCCAACACGGAGCTTGCTCTTTCCCCCGCCTCCACGCCGCAGCCGCTCGCACGGATCACCCGCAGCGGCCGGGTCGTCGTGTGCCCGCTCGACGAGACACTGATCTTCGTCCTTGGCGCGGCGGGCGCGTTGCCCGATCAGGTTGCGGTCGAGACGGACGACGATCCGTCCAGCCACGCGGTCGCCTCGATCATCAGCTGGCGGCTTGTCGCACCGCAACCGCAGAACACCCATGGCTTTGCAGCGCTTGTCCCTGTCGAAGGCGCCAGGCGCCTGCCCACCACGGTTCGCGTCGGAGCGAAACGCTACGTCGTTGCTCCCCGCGCCGTGTCGAAGGGCGATCTTGCCGCGATGCTGAAGGACGTGGCCGGCCCGCAGGCCGCCCATGTCTTCAGCCGCTTGATCGATATAATGATCGGCCTGCCTGCCAACGACGCGCGGCTTGAGGTGATCCTGTCGCTGTTGAAGGCCGGAACCGCTGCGGATGGCTACATCGAGCTGGTGGGCGAGAGCCACGACGACGCGATTGCGCTCAAAGGATGGGCGCAGGACATGCCGGCGGGTGTCACGAAAGCGATCGTCAAGAGCGAGCGTCCGGGTTTGGCGGAATGCACTGTGGCGGTGTTTCCGCGAAACGACGCACCCGAAGGTGCTACCGGCTTCGTCGGACTGTTGACATCAGCCGATTTGCCGCGCCCGCGCGACATCCAGGGCATCTACTATCGCGGCAGAGGCGCCTGGCGATACGTGGCAATCCACGAGCGCCGGCTGACGGCCGGCCCGCTCGAAACCCCCGGACACATCCGCGCGCTGTTGCTTCAGAGCCAGGGCTCGCCTCAGGTGTTGCTGCGGCTTCGCGAGGCCGCAAGCGGCTTTGACGGCACGGAGACGATTTCGAGCCTTCCGGTTCCCGTGCGTCTCGGCGTAGACGCGCTCTATCAGGATGACGGCGGTGCCATGCTGATATCAGGCTGGCTGCTCGATCCCGACGGCCATGTCACGGGCGTGCGCCTGCGTCGGCAGCGTTCGGTCGCACGCCTGGACGACGACTGGACCCGCAGCGAACGTCCGGATGTCGAGGAGGCTTTCACCGACCGGCCGGAATTCAGGAATGCCATCTCCGGCCACCGTCGCTCGCATGGCTTCGTCGCCTTCGTCGACGCGCTCGGCACGGAACCGGGCGCTGCCGTTCATCTCGAAGTGAGCCTCAACGACGGCCGTCGCGCCTATATGCCGCTGTTTCCCCTGCGGCTGCAGGCCCGCACGGCAGCCCTGCGGCTGCTCAATTCGATCGATCCGACAAGCTGGGCCCTGCCCGACATCCTCGACCGACAGATTGTTCCGTTCTTGAGCGCCGTGCGCGCGGGGAGCCCATCGATCGAGACCGTCCTTGATGCCGGTCCTTTCGACCAGGCGAACGGAACGGCAATCCTGCTGGTTGCCGGCGAGGCCGAAGACGATTTCGCCCCTCTGCTTGGGCTGCTCGCCCTCGATCCTGAGACGCGCAACGCCCCGATCGCTCTTGTCCTGTCGGCCGAACGGTTCCGCAGGCATGCAGCCCGGATCCGCAAGCTTGCGGAATTCTATCGTTTGCCGCTGCGCCTGGTGTCGGTGGCGGGGGCCGCCGACGTTGCCGACCTGTCGCAGGCAGCCGCAGAGACGGTCAGCAGCGAGGCCGTCATCTTGCTTTCGACCGGCCTGACGCCCGCCAATACCGGTTGGTACCGGACGTTGACAGATACCTATGAGGCAAACGCCGGAAGCATCATCTCGCCGACACTTGCCTATGAGGATCACTCCATCCGCTGGGCCGGCAGCACGTCAATCGATCGGCCGGATCTGCTTCAGTCGAGCCGCTATGCCGGCTATCCGGTCGGGGCCGTGAACCGCCTGAAACTGACGAAGGTCGCAGCCGCATCGCTCGATTGCTGCATCATGCCGCGTGCGGCCCTTCGCGAAACGGCAGGGCTCGCGCCCAGCTATCTCGGCGCTTCGCTGAAAGGCCTCGATGTAGCGCTACGGCTGAGCGGTAAGGGCTATGCCTCCTACTGGCTGCCATCGCTGCAGATGGTGGGGTCGGACGAAGCCCATGACGAGAATTCCGCCGCAACGGCAAGGTTTGTCGAGCAGGTCGATCGGACCATGTTTCGCGCACGCTGGATGCCTGCCGGCGGCATGGGCACCAATGAGATCGAAGGCACACATGTGATCGAAGAGGTGTCCGCATGAGTGAAAAACTGCGCGTCCTTGTGGTCTCTCACGGCCACCCGACCCATTCGCTCGGCGGCGCCGAGGTCGCATCTCATGCCCTGCACAAGGCACTGAACGGGCTTTCCGGAATTGAATCGATCTATCTCGCCCGCGTCGGGAACCCCGTTCCACGCCACGGCGCTTCGGCCCTGATGAGCCTTCGCCTTGCCATGGACGAGGTGCTCTACCACGCCGAGGATTTCGACCACTTCTTTCTCTCCAACGGCGATACGGATGCGATCAAGCGGGATCTGCTGCGCTTCGTCGGCGACATAAAGCCCGATATCGTCCACTTCCACCACATCCTCGGCTTCGGGCTGGAGGCGCTCTACGCCGTGCGCGATGCGTTGCCCAGAGCCCGCATCATCGTGACTTTCCATGAATACCTGCCGATCTGCCACAATCACGGGCAGATGGTGAAGCGCCCCTCCGGCCAGCTTTGCAACGGCGCTTCACCGATCAGCTGCCACGGGTGTTTTCCGGATATCCCGGTATCGCGCTTCGTGCGCCGCGAACATTTCGTGCGCGGCATGCTGAACCTTGCCGACGCCTTCATCGCGCCGAGCGCCTTTCTCGCCAACCGCTATGTCGAATGGGGGATCGAGGCAGAGAGGATCTTCGTGATCGAAAACGGCATCGTGCTCGGCGACAAGGCGCCGGCGCGCGAGTTGCCGACGCCTGCGGCGCGACGCAACCGGTTTGCCTATTTCGGCCAGATGACGCCGTTCAAGGGCGTGCACGTGCTGATCGACGCTGTGTCGCGCATCCCCAAGGAGATCTGGGGCGACGATTCCTCGCTGATGATCTTTGGCGGCAACCTCGAGCGCCAGCCAAAGGACTATCAGGAAAAGATGGGCAAGCTGATCGAGGACGCCGGCCATCGCGTGCGTTTTTACGGCGCCTACCAGAACCAGGACATGCCGCGGCTGATGCGCTCGGTCGACTGGGTGGTGATGCCTTCGGTCTGGTGGGAAAACTCCCCGATCGTCATCCAGGAGGCGCTGCACCACGGCCGCCCGATCCTCTGCTCCGACATCGGCGGCATGGCCGAGAAGGTCCGAGACCGCCTCGACGGCCACCACTTCCGCACCGGCAGCGCCCAGGATCTCGCCGACCGTCTGATCGACGTGCTGAAGACGCCGCGCGCCTGGGACAACCTGCGCGCAACGATGCGGCGCCCGACAAGTCATGTCGACTGCGCCCGGGAGCATGTTGCGCTCTACCGGAAGCTGCTGAAGGATGAAGTGCCGGCTGCGCCGAGCGCGGCTGTCGCGTGAGGTGCGACGAGCGCCATGTCACGGTGCTTATCCAGATCAAGGCATTCGGCCGAGGCGCAGCTGTGGTCAGGGCGCACGCGTTCCCACGCGCGTGCAAAGGACGCTCTAATGCTCTGATCCGCAAGCGTCCTTCTGACCGTAAGTGATTCCGCCTGAAAACAGGATGCTCTAGGCGTCGTCCAAAGGCGCAACGCTGTGGTCGCCGCTGCCGCTCCACCAGTGATGAAAATGATGCACCGGCCCCCGCCCCTGACCGACGGTCAGACCAGCCGCTGCGATGAGCGCGTCATGCAGATAGGCTTTGGCGGCCGTAACCGCGTCCGCAATCGGCTTGCCCTTGGCAAGGCCCGCGGCGATTGCAGCCGAAAGGGTGCATCCGGTGCCGTGATCGTTCCTGGTCTCTATGCGTGGCCGCGACAGGCGCAGCACACCCGCCTGGCTATAGAGGAAATCGATCGCATCCCTGCCCTTGGCATGCCCGCCCTTCATCAGCACCGAACGTGCACCGAGTTTCAGAAGCATCTCCGCCTGACGCGCGACCTCGGCTTCGGTTTCAGCGATCGCCCGTCCGGTCAAGAGCGCCGCCTCGGGCAGGTTCGGCGTCATCACAAGCGCAAACGGTAGCAGTTCCTCCTTGAGCGTCGCGATCGCATCCGGCCGCATCAAATGATCGCCTGAGGTCGCGACCATCACCGGATCGATGACAGCCAACCGGTCATAGCGCTTCAAGCCGTCCGCAATCACCCCGATCGTTTCGCGCCGCGACACCATTCCGATCTTCACCGCACCGATGGCGAGATCCGAAAACACCGCATCGATCTGAGCCGCAACGACCGCCGCGGAGATATCCTCCACCGCAGACACCCCACGGGTGTTCTGCGCGGTGACCGCCGTGATGACGCTGGCGCCATAGACGCCCAACGCCGAAAACGTCTTCAGATCCGCCTGGACCCCGGCCCCTCCACCGGAATCCGAGCCTGCAATGGTAACGGCAATCGCAGTCATCGGCCCACCTGCACAAGGCCCAAGTCTTTTCGGTTCGAAATATCAAAAGCACACACCAGCAAAGCGATCTCCCTGAACAGACGGAGACCCGGGCAAAAGCGCAAAGACAGCTGATGAGCGGAGGAGCCCTTGCCGTTCCTACGCCGGTATGATCCGGATCAGGTTCAAGGGTCTGGCTCACCGCCATCTCAGCACCGTGACGGTGCGCCCCTGGGCGGGAGGGATGCTAGGGGAGTGGGGGCGGGGATGTCAATCGCCGGAGTTTGCCGATCGGGTGTGACGGTTCGATCCCATTGGGGGAATCCAAGGTGTAGCAATTGCGAGGAAGGCCCCTATTGTCGTTACGACATTAGAAGCTTTCTACCTGAGCGTTCTACTTCATAGGCGCGCTGACTCTATTTTTTTGTCGAACGCAACGACGCACAGGCAGGAGCTCGAAGTTGCGGTTCGGAACGTCCTTCGTCCATTCCGGTGCAAAACCGATGCCAAGACCCGTGACATGCAGTGCGACCTCGGGGAACTTCCGGCCGATGCGGGCAAGAAACGCCGGCAACGCGCCGATGGTCGCCGGGTAAACTGTTCCGATCTTGATCCTGCGCGCCGCCTTGCCGGCCGCAGATCGCGCCACGTCCATCGACAACCCGACATCGCCAATGATCGGAACCGCTCGATCGTAGAACACCTCCCCCGCCCGCGTCAGCTCGACCCTCCGCGTCGATCGATCCAGCAGTCGGACACCCAACTCCTTCTCCAACGCCTGGATGCGCGCACTAAATGCCGGCTGAGCAACGCACATCCGCACTGCCGCCCGATTGAAGTGCAGCTCCTCGGCCACGGCGACGAAGAACGAGACTTGGCGAAGTTCCATCGCAACCTCCTTTGAAGGTGCAGCAGCCATGGATGTACGGCAACTGGTCGCTCTGAATCTTCGACGATTGCGGGTTGCGCGACAGATATCGCAAGATGATCTGGCGCTGGCGGCAGGTATCGAGCGCTCGTACGCCTGTCACCTAGAGCGCGGTGCCAAAAACCCCACTATTGTTACACTTCAAAAACTCGCTCAAGCTGTGGAATGCGAGATCGGCTCACTCTTGAGCAAGTCCCAGAAGGCACAACTGCTATAGAGCCGCTCACGACCTGGCGACGAGCGGCCGCAACAAGGACAAGGTAAGTGTCCGGAAAACAGAGAGAAATGCCGTGGGTCCGACATTCGCCGATGCGCCAGTTTCCGCCAAAAGATACCGTCCTATACTATATGCGACACGAGTAGTTTCGGGCGAAAGTCGGCCTGAACTTGCTCTCAGGCAGGCACGCCCCGGATTTTTGCCGCGGACACGATTTCAGCGGCGCCACCAACTATAAGTAGAATTCAAGTTAAGTAACATCGAGATATCCGAGTTCAGACGACTGAAAACACAGCGTGATCAGAACACGCATCTGAATGCGCCTGCGGGCGAACGCGACGCTCGACAATGCTGCTAAAGGAAGGTAGGGGCGACTCCCACAGTCAGACGAAAGGCTGTTGCGCATTTGTTGAGCTAACCATGGCGTCGCGCCACCACCGGACGCTGCCATGCGCGTCGAACGCTTCCCGCAACAACTCTACCCGCGCTCGCTTGACGCTCAATCGGCGGCCGCACATCGGAACGGAGCGGAGTAATGGAGGCAACTCAAAAGTTGGGGTCTGCGGATGCCTTCGAGTAATTACCAAGTGGACCAAAAGCAGTCGAAAAAGAAGAAAGGTCGATGACAGCGCCTTAAACCGAGCGTCCTGGGTCAAGACCATTGCGCGTCCTATGACCACCGGTCACGACGACCCGCTCCGCTGCTATCTCGCGCAAAGATTGACCTGCCCCAAGCCCGCCTCATCGGGATGGGATGTAATCTATGACCACCAAAGCTGCGTCTTTGCACGCCGGAACACACCTACGAATTATCTGGGATTGGAAGTCGTGAGTCCCGACACCCGCTGCTGAGGCCAATTACGACGCTTTGTTGCGCCCCCATCGGAGTCGCTTAATTGTTTCGTGCACGCGCCAAGCAGTAGATGCCCGAATTCGCCTAAGTTCGCCTGCCAACCGTTCGACTTCGGCCACCAGACACCTGGATTCGTGTAACGCTTCGTTAAGGCGATTATCCAAAGAATCAATTTTCTTTCGGCACGCTTCCATTTCGATATCCGACATTGCCCAGCCGTCTTCCGCTATTCGCGACTGGGCTTGATAGGTCGCAGTTTCCGTGCGCGCTGCTGCGAGTTCCTTTTGCGCAGTCGCGGACTTTTCGTTCGCAGCCTTCAATGCTGGGCGAATAATTTGCAAGTCGTCCCAGGCCAAGCGAGCAGTAAGATCTCGCCCTGCCTGCCGGATTGCGGCAGTCCACTCCTCTGAATCGGCGTTTAGGAGATCCGCGTAGGCTTGCTGCTCAGGTTGACCCGAGGGAATTGGTACCCGTAGTGCCGCCGGCCACCAATCAGCAACATCAGCGATAGACAGCATACTCGCTAATTGCCTCATCCCAGATTCTCGAGAGCGCTTCCATTTGGCAGAGAAGTGCAACACCGTGGGCTGCCGACAATGGGCCACGGCGGGTTCCGGGTTTTCACGGACTATGCGCTGCCATAAGCGCCAATCGGCAGCAGCCGGAAGGTCTTCCGGCCAAGAATCCAATGATGGCAGGCTATCAGCTCGATAAAGAAAGCAGCTCGCCGGGATCGTATTCTTGCGCTCCATAAAATGCGAGAGTTCGTCCGGCATTTCAAGGTTCGTTAGGAATGGAGCTGCTATGCCGTCGGTCGAAACCCAAAAGGCCTGACTGTGAGCAATGGCGGCGCCGTGTCCGAGAGCCTTTATCAGAAGTTCAAAATGATCCCGCAGTACAATATCATCATCCGCGGCAAAGCCTATGAACCTCCCCTGCGCTTCGCGGAGAGCGATGTTCCTATTCGCATAGCCGAAATGAGGCGCCTTCGGCAGGTCGAAGAAACGTATGCGATCATCCTTGAAGCCGTGAACCACATCCGCGGTGCCTGGGGCGCAGCCGTCGCCAACTATAAGGAGTTCGAAATCACCAACGGTTTGCTTCAAGACAGATTCGATCGCGATTCCGATGACGTCGACCCGCGTATGGGTCGGCATTAGAATGGAAATTAGTGGCTGGCTCACCATCCCTTGGCGCCTTCAAAGCTGTACGGGATTAGATCGGTGTCAATCGGAAGCCGATATTTGTCAGGGCTCGAATGATCGTATTGGATCGTTGGGAAATTAACGACAACAACATCGGAAGTACCGATGTTGTGATCAGCATGCCAAACGAATTTCGGTACGTTGACAAGTCGAGGTCGGGTGCCGGACAGATAGACCTTGCAGATTTTGCCGTACGTACTCGATTTTGGCCTTGGATCGTACAGTACAAGTTCCAATTCTCCGCTCAAGACAAAGTAACGGTCCTCATGTTGCTTGTGTAGTCCCCATCCCTTTACGATTCTGGGCCGGATCGTAAAGACGTAGGAAAAGACGAGCGGATCGGGATGCCAACCCCACCTGGGATCATATATCTCGGTGACGCTACCGCGATCATCGTCGTGTCTGATGCTCTCGTGAAAGGACATCCCATCTAACAGGGGCGCAGTACTTCTCCTTTGCTCATCGACAGTTCGCTGGTCCTGAACGGCGGTTGCCAAAGTCTCTTCTAGCAGATCACGTGGTTGCCCTGTTTCAGCCTTATCCTGCACGTATTCCCCTCCAAAGAACTATGTTCAGCGACATGCCATGCTTGAAAGACGGACGCCATAGCTGGTGTCGATACGCGCAATTGCGAAATTAGTAGCTCGTCCGCCAAATTTGTGATCGAGTGTATTCATCACTCCACCTGATCAGAGTTATGCCCCACGTTTTGTCTGTTTGACGCCTATGTTCGGTTAAGCCTTCGGATGGATCGTCTCGAGGCGACCGAGAGCTCATAGAATACGGCCAGGTACGCAATGACGTACACGGCATGGTGCCCCTGAGTTTCGGTCATCGGAAACTTGCCGGTAATCGTCGTCGGCCGTGTCCACGTTGTCAGCTATCGTGTAGTCGCCGCCGACCACGTCCGAATCCGTTGATGTTGATGTTGATGTTGATGTTGATGTTGAAGTGATAGTGCGCCTTATCGAGTACTCAAACGCGCGATGATGGTTCATCAGATCATAATCGGCTGAAGCCATTCTAGCGGCAGGCGGTCTTTAACGTGATGTCCTTGGGTGGGTTAGTCGAAAAGACGTGGGTAGTCCTCGATGAAATCCAGCGCAAGATTTACCTGGAGCGCCCACATATCGCCATGTTGACTCGATGGAGAGGAGCACAGTTAAGTCAACATTCTCCGGCTTCTAAAATGATCAAATCACTTCCGAAAAAAATTTTCGCTGGGACCGTTCTACTGCACTTGCTCAGCTACAATCAGTCCAGCGCTTCTACGTGTGAAGCAGGCATTCCGGTGTCTGTTGGTGACGGCCGCAAGGGCATACAAATCGATAGCAGTTGGTCCGGCGCGACCGTCCCATTTGATGCGATCGCTCGCGGCGACGTGGTCTACTTTGGCTACTACGATGCCGATAGGTGGCTGACCGTTGCGGATCTCAATCTTAATTCGAGTGTCGTGTGTCGCTCCCGTCTACCGTCTCAATTTTCGGGCTGGGACAGCCACAATAGGGTGGCCCTTGCCTTTGACCGGAACGGACAACTTCACATTGCCGCCAACATGCACGGCAGCCCTTTGGTCTACGGTGTGTCGGCTAGACCGGGTAACATCAGCGACATCTCCATGTCTCCAATGATCGGCCGTGATGAGGACAAGGTCACATATCCCAACTTCATCAACGGGTCGGACGGCAATCTGTATTTCGTGTACCGTAACGGCTTAAGCGGTGACGGCGGATGGTTCGTGAATGTGCGTGACGGAGAAACCTGGCGACGCGCGCTTAGCGCTCCAATCTTTGCCTCGACCTGGGAAGGTTCGCCGACGAGCGCCTACCCTTCCGTCTTCCGAGTGTCGAAAGATGGCTACGTTCATTTAGCGGTCGTTTGGCGACGCTCCCCTGACTTGGCGACCAATTATGCGATAACCTATGCGCGCACCCGCGATTTTGTGAGCTGGACAGACCAGAACGGCAAGCCGATTACGACGCCAATTGACCCGGGCAGCAGCACGATGATCGAAGCCACCGGAGAAAACCAGGGTCTACTCAACTCAGCGCGAGTCAGTGTGACGCCTGCCGGGGTCCCCATAGTGACGTACACTCGCTATGGTCCCGACGGGAAAAACATTATTGTTGCCGCATCACCATCCGCAGGAGAGTGGCGTCGGTCAACCATTGCGGCCGCCGGCAACCAATCGCTTGCTGCGGGCCTAGGAACGGTGCCAAATTTGCCAACGTTTGGAGATCTGAGCTTTAGCGACAGCGCGATAGCCAGCGTAACCATCAATTTTCCCGGAGAACCGCCTCGGCGCGTCTTGTTCGACACTGATACGCTCTTGGTCGCTGATGCGCGAATCATAGGCCCTAGACCAGTTGCGGCATCTCCCCTTAAAGTTTCAGCCCCACCGGGTCTCACCGACGCACGCCTAAACGCACGCGGAATTAGAATCGACGGAATGGGCGAGAGGACGACCGGTTCAATGGTCTACTTTTCTCAGGGCCTCAATCGAGATCAGCCACGGGAATGCACCTCATCCGAACCTAGGGTGTGCGTCCCACCTCCATCACCGCTGATATTCGTGCCCTAGGCCTTGGCCTCGTGAAACGCACTGCGCGAGAGCAATTTCCGCACACAGCAGTGGCGAAGCGATAGACGCGGCCTCCATTCCGCTATTGGCTTATGATTGCTTTCCCCTTGGGGCGGTTGCATAAGAGAGAATGGATGCTGTGGGCGTGGAAAAGTTTAAGTGCACGAGCCCTTTCGCCGTGCTCTAACCGTTGTAATTGATAGATCGCCAGATAAGACTCAGGAGGTGGACTTTGATCGGATCGGACGCGCGAGCGTAATGATGCGGCTCCCCAATCGAAAGAAACTTGCTGATGGAAACTTCCTCGCGCTTACTAACTTGATCGAAAGCTACGGCGCCGCAATGATCGCCAAACAAGAACGCGACTGCTAGGCCCTAGAAGAAAAAGTCGATCGCCTTCTTTCATTCCGGGAAACTTGGTAATACCGCCGCCCGAAATGAACGCCTAGCCAATGCTGCTGCTAAGGGGGAACACATGCGCTCGGTGCCTTGGATGACGGATGACTCCGTCGAATTCATTTGCAATTTCACAGCCGGGACGAAGGATCGGACGCATCAATTGCCCCGAGTTCTGGAGTTCGGTTGTGGGGCAAGCACGCTCTTTTTTGCGTTCAAGTCCTCGGTACTCATAAGCTTCGAACACGACGCCGCGTGGAGCAAGAAAGTGACGGGCCACTTAGAAATCGAAGGGATAGATCACGCGCGCGTGCACCTTCTCCCGCGACCATACTCAACCAAGGTTGCAGAGCTTGTAGGTGGCGCCAATTTTGACTTGATATCTATCGACGGGCGAGACCGCCTCCTCTGCCTTAAGGAGGCATTGAGGCAAGACCTTTTGGCAGCCAACGGGATAATCGTAATCGACAATACGGAGCGCATTACCACAGAAGACAAGCGATACGCTCCTATGATCGACGAGCTCGACAATCACGGCTTTAGGTACACCCACTTCGAGCAGCTCGGCATGGATCGTACCGGATGGATTGCCCCGCATCGGTGGCTGACAACTGTTGCATGGAAGGCGGCGGGATTGCAGTACACCTCAAAAGGGCTTCAAATCTGACAGACTGTCTAAGCGACTGCGGACTAATATGTCCGTCTTCACAACCTATCTCGTAAGCAAAGCGATCTGAAACCGAAGCTTTGAGAACCGGGTTAGCCAGTTGTCACAGGGATGGCGTACGCGCCGGCCCGGCTTCCCCAATTGGCCGATCTGATCGAACAGGATCGCCTAATACGAGCGCACGTCTCAGAAAAGCGAAACCGCCTACTCTCAGTTGATTATCAACCGAGGCGAATCATGGTCCCTGACGAAATTGCCAGAGCAGCATGGAGCCTTTCGGCCCGTCACCTTACGCGCGGGCACGCGACCCGACGAAGATGTTCGCTGAGGCTATTGCCCCGGAACGGCAACGCTGTTTGGAAATCGCCACCGAATGTTGCGGCGAAAGCAGCGACGTCGTCAGAGAAGTCGCGGAACGGTAGACGAGAGGGCCGGCATGGACAAGCACCCCAAGCGCGATCGGGAACTAATAACGATTGTTGTAGCAGCGATCGGCGCATTGCTTGTAATCGCGAGCGCATTGCTGTTCGTCGTGGTCTGAATTCGCGAAGGGCACTGCCGCCGCTGCTTTCGTGGTGCGTTGAAGACGTCATATAATATCGGGCAAGAAAAGCCCCTCTCGTTAGCAGGGATGCTTGGCGTGCTATGCAGCTTGAGCGTCAGTCGCCCATATCTATAGCATTGTTCACTGCGTTTACGCCTGTGTTTGCTACCTGCAGCGGTTTGCCGGCGATGCCAAGCAGCTTCGAGATGTCTGTCGTAAGGTGAGGCGAAAGGCGAAACATAGAACCTAGAAACATAGAAACATAGAAAGATAGAAAGATAGATGATGTCGCGATTCTTCATCGGGAACGTCTGTCCTGCCAACAGACTGTCTGGGCGGCTCGTGTCGAAACTGTAGACCAGCGAAACTCGGCCATCTCTATCTCGGCGTCATTTAAATGTCGCAACGGTCGCGCTGGCCAATAAGACCGCAAGGGTCGCATGAGCAGTGATGACCACCGGCCAGAATTATCGCGCGACTGCGTGAGGCAACCGTGCCCGAATTTCGGTAATGCGACGGCGATTGAAGTGATGGCAATCCGGTCGGACCGGAATCGACCGAACCCGTTGGACCTATCGGGCGACTGTGCCCGTCAACGTAATTGGGTGTCGATCCACGTATCTCATCGAGGTCAGCAGCACGCGCTGCAAAAGCTCCGAGATTGCAACGGCGACGCTCTGGCAGATCGAGGAAACCATCCGCGGCAAAAGCCCCGAGGCCCGTGTCGCGGCGCGTCAGCAAACCTCTGCGGTGGTTGTCACCGATTTCTACGCCTCTGGCAGAAGACCCTGCCGCGGGTCTCCGGTAAATCGAAACTGGCTGAGGCGCTCCGCTATGCGATCTCGCGTCGCGCCATCTTCGAGCGCTTCCTGACCGACGGCCGCATCGAGCTCGACTCCAACATCGTCGAGCGAGCAATCCGACCCCAGGCGATTACGAGAAAGAACTCCCTCTTCGCCGGTAGCGACGGCGGGGGACGGACCTGGGCAACCATCGCGACGCTGTTGCGGACTGCGAAGATGAACAATATCGATCCGCTTAACTGGCTCAGTCAGACCCTCGAGCGCATTGCCAACGGCTGGCCGAGCAGTGAAATCGACGCGCTTGAGTCTTCGGTTGCGACGACAGCTCGATTAAAAATCTTGCATTGATCAACCAGGCATCTGATGCTGCAGTTAACGGTCAGTGGAACGGGGTCGACGTGAAGAACTAGGTTCGCGTGACCATGGATGACATCCGTCACACGGCTCCCTCGAAAACGGTACTTGTTAGCGGGTCTTCGACGTTCCTAAAGACCAGCCGCATCACTGCAACAGGTGTTTTCCCGAATGCAGTAGCGCTGGTTTATGAGGATAGCTCGGGCGGCAGCAATCACTGCAGGCAACATAGAAATCGCCAATGTCGAAAACGGAGGTGCAGTGACAATTACTGCCACGGCCGGGGCCGTCGCGACTTACGGGAGCTTGAAGATATGCAAAGGCGAGAGATATCTCACTTCTGGCTTTGTGCGTGCACTTAAAGGCGGCACTGCAGGAGACCTGGTGTTTTACCTGGGTTTCTCCGGAACAGCCCTGGCAGCGTTCGGGTGGACAGATCGTCGATCTCTGAGCGCAACGCGAAAGCCGCTGGCGCTACTGTCTCGCACTGCCCAAGTGGCGTCCTGCGTATCACCCAGTCGGGCGACCTTACTTTCCAGCTCTTGGCGGAATCCTCGGGAAGCAACTCCTCGGTAACAATTGGTGACGCCCTGATGAGGAGAACCAACTTTGACACTGGTATCGAAAAGGTTGCATCATCAGAGCGCAACGAAAAAGGGGCGGGTCGAGATGGAGCACCAGACATTCAAATACAGGGACTATGATGTCCCTGTTCACCTGGCGAACAAGACGGGTGGTGGGCCGGAAAACTTTGGTGAGATAGCCCTTCATCATCAGAGCCTAATCCATCATTGGATCGATATTCGCCCGAGTGACCGTGTCTTTGAAGTTGGTTGTGGGATCGGGCATGACGCCATTCCACTTGCTGAAACACTCACGACCGGTGTGTATCAAGGGATCGATTTGATCAGGCCATCTGTTGATTGGTTGAATGAGAATGTCGCGTCGAAGTATGCAAACTTCTCTTTCCACCACCTCGATATAGAAGACGATCTACACCACCCAACCGGGAAAATGCGGGTGGAGGACGTTCGGTTGCCGGCGGGGGCGCGGAGCGTAGATAAGATCTTTCTTTTTTCGGTATTCATTCACATGTACCGAAATGAGATCGGCCACTACCTGAAGGAATTCAATCGAATTTTAGCGCCTGGCGGGAAAGGTTTTCGCGACCTGCTTTTTCATGGATGACGCAATCCTTGCGAAGGCGAGGGAAACGAACCTCACCCAGTGGGATCTGCGATTTGAGCACGAGATCGAGCCGGGATGCTATATCAACAATCCAGAGTCTCCGCGCGGGGCGACGGCTTTTGCGAAGGGCGCCATAGAGGCAGCAAACGCTTCCTCTGGACTTAAGATAGTCAACTCTTTGAACGGGACTTGGTCCGGGTACCACGAACATTGCGATGATGGGCAAGACGTCATCATCTTGCAAAAGCCCCAGTAACAACCTTTCTGTTTGCTAGTGGTAGGTCTCTTGGCTAACAGAGTAGAAAACATGCGCCCGATCAAGCTTGGAATCTTCAGCAGCCGCTAGTTGTCATCGGCTGCAGTAGCCTCCACAGCATTGCACCTCAGTTTGTTTCCGTGGTAAGGCGGCCGCGCCGTTCGGGAGAAATGTAGTGAATCGCATTCGCATCTTGTTTCTCGTTTCGACACTCGAGGAACCACGCCATGGATATGGGCAATTGACTTAGATCACGACGAACAGCGCGATCTTCATACGGCGGCTCGAGCGCCATTCCAATCATAGCCCACCATGCCCCGACGGCATCATGCCGTCGCTGGCTTCACATCCCGTCATCAAACGTAAGCGACAAGCTGACCCCATCTGGCGTTGGTAGCGTTGGCGCCTGTATTGCGGACGGACGATTCACAAACTGTGAGCTTCTATGTCTGCGCCTAGCTCTGGAACTAGAAACTTCCATATGATCGAAGCCGTTCCGGAACGGCTCGAGGGTGCGCCGCGGCAGTTTCGGCGGCGCTGGTCGGATGACATCCGTCACAACTATTTGACTGGCGTCGTGATGCTCGTGCCTGACTAGTATCCCGAACCGGAACGATACGCACATCATCTGACGTTATGAGTTCAGCGGTCTGCGAGCGAGAAACACTTCGGTGTATTCTCCCAAAATTCCATGCGTCGCATCGGCAAAGCGATACACACGGACATCGAATGGCTTCCACTCCGCTATCTTTTTATGGATATCGTAGCCATAATCGACCGTCACAAGTGCACCCTTGTCGCTGACAGGATTGCCGTGCCACTCCTCGGGCTTGAGGTGCGTCAGCGTTCCATCGTGGTTGAAGACGACACGCCGTTCGACGGCGTCAACCTGATTGTTGCGGACGGGCCACGTGCTGATCATGGCGCCGCCAGGTTTCAGGGTACGCCAAATTTCATTGATGCACGCCTCTGGATCCGGAATGTGTTCCAAAACGTCCAGCGAAATAAAAAGGTCGAATGCCCTATCCTCAAACGTGAGTTTCTGTAGATCCTCGTTTCTGAATTCCCGTTCGGTCGATCCGCGTGGAAGATCCGGATAGAACTGAGTTTGAACTAAGTGTCTCGCTTCACGGGCGAGCTTGACCGAAATCCCCCGGCTTATCGGAGACGATTCGTGAATCTGCAAATATCGCCAATGTGGAAACGTTTCCTCCAAGACGAGCGCCAAAGCACGCTCTCTGGGAACCGACCCATTAGGACATGTTGAGCAGATCAATCGGCCTCGAAACCACTCGCCGGACGCCTGGAATGATGCGTGCTTTTGGCATATAGGGCAGAAGCCCTCGTACTTCTTGAAAAAACCTGACAAAATCCATGTCCTCTACCGCGTCCGCAGCGCACGTTATCTTGCACGAGCGCATGTTGCAAACTCGCGCTAGCATGTCCTGCGAATGCAGCGCCTAAACGAGATAAACTTCCCGGTTTCGGTAGAGATTTGAACAGATTGGGCTCTTATACCTACTACCCTTACTCTCTCGAGCGTGATCCATCTCAAACTGCAACTTCTATTGTTTCCCCCAATCCAGTGCCTGCGAGCAGCCTCCGTCGCCACTGATTTTCGCGCCATAGATAATGCCGCCTGCACTCTTGGTAGGTTGGGTACGACACCGTCGACAACATGTCGACATTAGACATTCCCGTAAATTCTTGAGCTCACAAAAACGACATTTGCACGCCGCAGAATGGGTGCCTTTGCAATCCACTCCATCGTTTGTTCAAATAAATGAAAAACACCAAAGCCGAATGGTTCGAGGAAGCCATTCACATCATCGTACAAAACATGGTATTTGTTGTATCTATTGAGACTAACCTCGCATTCTACGAAGTCGGTATTTTGGAGCATATGCGACGCCCCCCGCAATACCTCGAGGTCATGCCCTTCCGTATCAATTTTGAGATAGCTGATGCCGGAAATCTGGCGACCCGAACAAATATGATCAACCGTGCTCATCTGCACCACATGATCGCCACGACGCCGATCGACTCTGTTCATCTCAGAGTTATCTCCGATCGTCATGTGAGCCGTCCCCTCTGACGCGCCGAGCGCTAAATTTAATATGGTCACTCCGCTACAATCTATGGTCTGCACACACGCAGCCTCATACGTTGACAACACCGGTTCGAACGCAAATATTCTCGCCAACGGAAGTTCCTCATGGAACTGTTTTGTTAGATTTCCGACATTGGCTCCAACGTCGAAAACAACCTCAAATTTGTAGCCTGGCACATGTTTTCGGATTTTTGCAAAGGGCTCGTACATTGGGATCACATTCCAAGAGCGGGCATTAAGCACCCGCAACTCTTATACGAGGTATCTCCGCTGATAAAATAGCCTCCTACATTTACCGAGTCTACAATTTAGACGGAGCTTGCACAGATCCCTTGGGTAAGCGCCGAAAGGTATGCCGTACCCAAACTTTCCGTTGGCTCCAGCACGGCACCCTCAGCCCATTCATTCCAAGCATTAACGAACAGAAGCGGCGCATCAATACTGCCAGATTGGAACTTTTCGCGGCTCACATCGCTGGCCCTTCGGACCCAGGCTGCAAACTTTGCCGGCGTGCTACCAACAACGACATGAGCATTCTTCGACCTGCGCGGAGAGTTATCCCAATCAGGCGTCACTCCGGGATACATCCTTTCAAAACCGTCCACGCGCGTTAGCGCGGCCTCAACGATGGCGTCATAAGATTCGAAATAATCTTCGCGAGACGTATCGAAAGGGCTGACCGTTTCGACATCAATCAATTTGCGAGGGAGATTGCGAGGTAGACGATGCGGCGGGAACTGTACAACTGAATCGACGTCCCGCAACATTTCGAGTCTGAGACCAGGTGAGAAGACACATCCTATCGTCAGTTCCTGCCCAGTCCGAGACCAAACCGCCTGCCTAAGTTCTTCTAACCAAAGCTTACGGTCAGGGATCCGCTCAACCTGGTAGATGAGCACGAATGGCTTCTCCTTGATCCGGATATACCGCGGATCCTTCGTCGCCTCGACAAGGTCGGCAATAAGCCCCTGTTTCGTAACGTCGTCGTATAATTGTTCGAGCAGCAAATCGTCAGACTTACCATCCCACGCTCGCGTCCAGCTTTCATTGGCCCAACAAAACATAAATGGAAAATCTGGGCGCCCCCCGTCTAAATACGAATGAAGTGGCCGCTCTAGAAGGCGCCGGCTTCCCATCCGATAGTAGTAAAAGCAAAAGCCGAAAACGCCGGCAGCACGGGCTAAGTCAGCTTGCTCCTCAAACACCTCCTGACTACGGAGATCGTAAAAACCTAACGCGCCGGGCAGACGTGGCTGGAAGTGTCCATCGAACAACGGTTTAGCTTTCACCACACTCCGCCATTCACTGAAACCCTGTCCCCAATTGATATCATTGATGGCGTTTGGATAGAACTGAGGAAGATAAAAGGCAATTGGCTTAACATCTGTCATAATAATAAACTCTACACTCAAGCTTTGGCCAAGTATTCTATAATCTGCCGCGCGCGCGTATCGAACGAATGATTTGATAACAGCTCGGCGCTCATTTCGCGTCTTTGCGATAGCGTTGGCGCCCACTCGTTAACACTCTCTGTCAAAAATTCCAGGTCTCGCCGACCAGAGTATGCTTTCACGTGTTCACCGAATATCTCCTGAACTCCCGCTATTTCATCTGTAATCGCCACTCCTCCGCAGGCAACCACATCAAACAATCTGTTCGAAATAATCCCTGCACGTGCCATGCTAGGCCAATGATCGTTCAAAACACACAGCGCTGATCTATACCAATGAGCAAGATTGGAATTGTCGATGTGCTTCCCTCGAACATAGGACGCGTCGACAAAAAACTCCCAATCCTGCCCATAAATATCGAGCGGCAAGTCCATCTTCACGGAATCCAAAACGATTTGGCGTGGCTCGCGCCGTGAATTTCCGATGAACAAGAAGCGCTGCGAAATCGACGTCACAGTCCCTTCATCCAGGAATGAGAAGCGATGAGCATCTGTCGCCTGCGGAAGGATAGACGAGCTGACCCCATACCTTTGACGGACGTCCAGTCGCGATTTTTCCGAGCAAACAAAAACCCCGGACATGCCCTCAAGCTCGAACGCTCGCAGTTTATCTGGGTGACTTATAAGCCACAAAAAGTTAACGGCGCCCGGCACCGCCTTGACGTCCACAATCCCGCGCAAATGAAGCACCACATCTACGTCATGCGTAGGATAGTTCCAATGATCACGCAGACGCACCTCGCAACGATGTCCTAAGCACTCAAATGCGGTTTTCAAAGAGAGAGCGAAATGATAGTCTCCCCAAGCTTGGCTAGCTGGTCCAGCTGGCGCCGGGCACCGGATTTGAATCGACTTAGAACCGGAACGAGTGATGCGCAGATTGGCTGGCAGGGTAATCGGCGCCGCCTCAAGCAACCCATGGGACACATGATACTTTTGCGGCACAGCAGAAGGCTTCGTTCGGACCTTCGTGAACGAAATTTCGATTCTGGGCAGCGGACCAATGTTTTGCATGAACCATTCTTGCTCGCGCGCCTGTGCAATACTCGTTCCGCACGTACTCCTCTCCCGTTCGGCGGTGAACCGCGAGCCAAGGTGAATCACTACCTTATGAGTATTTTGGCGCCACGACTCGACGACGAAACCTACCAGTCCATTGTTTAGGCAAAGATTCGAGCTAAAGCCATTCTGCCTCTCAAAGGCGCTCTTGCTTATCGCGACAGGAAAATGTCGTGCAGCAACGCCGAACGCATCTCCGACATTTCTATCGATAATCTGCATGCCGGCGATGGCCTGGAGACACGCCGAATCATGGGATACAGTAAACAGCCCTTCGACCGCCTTGCCCTCGTTATCGACCACTAGGGGAAAGCAGACGTCAAATGAAGGGCTAAATCCCGTCATCAGTTTATCAATTTGATCCCCGTCATATCGCAGCCTACCATCCCAAAAAAACAATCTTTCGGAACAAGCCAGTTTCGCGCCTAAGTTGGCCGCGGGAAAGAACATAAACGTTCGCCAAAGGTGGATCACCCTCAAGCCACGTACCGACATTGAAAGTTCCGCCAGAAGTGCGGTCATGGCGTCGGGCAAGGCATTGTTGATAATGATAAGCTCGTGCTCACCCTTCGACAAATGGCGCACAGCATCCCACACCTGTGTCGCAACCCAGTGATGTTCGCCAGGCTGTATCGACCAGATTATCGAGTATTTTGGCGGGCGCACCATTGTTTGACCGGTGACCTGGCGGGGGAGCGCCATCTGCTCAATTGATAATTTATAGAAATCTCCTACCAACTCAGTATTGGTAATTCTCTTTAGCTCACCGCTATCATCCACATAGTTGCAGCCAGGAAAGGCGACATAGTAAGACGGTGATTTTAGAGAGATTCGCCTAATCAAGTCCCAGTCTACGCACCGCGCAAGCGATTCATCAAATCGGATTCCCTCGTCGACGAACCGACGGTGATGTCCGAACACGTTCATATCGATATAGTTTTCACGATCCATGGCGAGCACATCATACACATCGCCACGGTAATAGATTTGACCACGGTCATTATAGACCCGCAGCGCCGCATGCGCAGCATCGACATTCTCAAGGATCATGGATTTTACCATAATCTCGAGGAAACACCGCTCCCAGTGATTATCCGTATCAAGATAGAATAGGTAGGTCCCAGTTGCCGCCTCCAGCCCCTTGTTTCTGGCCGCTGAAACGCCGGAATGCGCTTGTTCAACCAATTTAACGCGGCTGTCCGAAACTGTAGCTAAGCGATCGATCGTACCGTCGGTCGATCCATCATCAATCACGATTAGCTCAAAGTTGTCGTACGTTTGTCTCAAGACTGACGATACTGCGCGCAGAATCACGGACTGCCGATTTCTTGCAGGCATAATTACGCTGACCAACGGAAGGGGCCGCGCCTGTCCTTCTTTCACGAATCGGCGCCGAACCTCTTGTTGCAGCTTGTTGGCAGCTGCAAGGTCAAAATATGGGTAGCTTCGGACTATCGTCTCATTCAGACGAAGCTTAGGAATTTGCAGCGGATCAAAATGCGTGACCGAATCTTCGAATTCATCAATCGAGCGGCCTAATGCGTTAGCATAAGGAAAGCTAGCTTCCGATTGCCCACTGCCTACCTCGAATACTGTTCGCACGCCAAATGGTGACCTCTGGGCTCCCCCTTCAGACTGATCGTGTAGCCACTCCCGCAGTTCGCTGGCACTTGCCCTATCACCCACAACAATCGCGGGATGGGGAGATGCGGCAAGGGGCGAATTCATGAACCGCCGAAACGGGTCCTCGTTTGGAGTAAGTTTGACTATCTTGTCGTACCAAAAAGGATCAAAGCGCTTATGAGGTCTTCGGCGCTCGCGATCGCCGCTGGAGAGAAAGTGCTTCAGCAAGTGCATTCCCGCCAAAGCGACATCCTTGTACATGAATAGGTAGTATCGGGTCGAAAAATACCTACTTGGATCGCGCAATTTTGCTTCGCCTGAGGCTAGATAATCCAGCAACGGCCCTCGAATGTCCGAAACAATGTGGTATTTTATACGATACCAGGCGGGATCGAAAAGATAATTCGGCTTGAACCCTTCAATCTCACCTTCAACCAAATAGTGAAGAAGTAAGTTTTGCAAATTTTCTACAGAAACTCCTGCATAATTTTGGTAACAATCCAAATCTATAAGGGGGCTATATACACTAGATAAAGATCTACGACTGCCCAAAAAAGAAAGATAACGGTTAAGTGAATTTGCGTCGTGCTTCTGACCACATGACAGCACCTTGGAATTGCAAAACAGGTGGTGAGGAACGAGATCTCTCTCTTCTTTTTTGTCAAAAAAGACACATAGTGGCGTCTGATCCTGCTTTAAGGCAGAGCCAAACTTTGCAAAGAACAGCGTACTATCGAAGCCTGGGTTTGGTTCACGCCCGAAATGCCAACCGCCACTGACGTAGTCGATCCATGGGTGCAAGCGGCTGGGAAAATGGTACTTCGCACGATACCAATCCATCCAGAAACCAATGTGCGGATCGGCGTCGACCACAGCCCCGAACTTTAGGAAAAAGTAGAAAGGATCAGATTCTGCGAGATGCTTCCTCTCGTCTCCTAGCAAACTAAGGTTTGCAATATAAAACTTGGCATCAAAAAGCGGGTGGGGATTACGGTTCTCTCTGCAGCCAGATCGAAGATAGTGCTCGAGTGGGTCGATGTTCGCTGCCTGTACGTCCGGGTACTGCCGAAGATAGTACTCGCGATCGAAATACCTCCCGACAATCTCCTGGCGACTCAGCTCTGCGAAATCAGCATGCCCCCGCCAAATCAAAGATGTCGCAATGAGTTCTGGCTCCTGCTCCAAAGCAATTGACTTGAGACCGGTTTCCGTTTGATCAATAGTTAACGCAATACGCGAGTAGACGGACTTCCGAGACTCGTAAATGTCCTCAACTAGTTGTAAACCAGTATGCTCGAGCCACTCCGCGAAGGTCATTCGCAACGTCATAACTAGAGTCGGACTAGCCGCATGGCCACTCAACTTTCGACCCAGGACAGCCGCATCGGCAAAGACCCGCAACGAAACCATCCTCGACATTCCCGACTCTGTCCGTCCACCTGACGTCAACCCTGAGACGAGTGCCGAGCGATTAAATTTCAGCTCAAAACCAAAATTACCGTCTGTATCTAGTGCTGCCGAGACGTCAGGGCGCTTGAGATTAGCCGAAACCTGTCCGAGCCCGACGCCATCAAGTTCAACCGAAAGTCGATGGATAGGCTTGCAATCGCCATCAGCAACCCACCCCCGAATGCCACTTGAAGTCAATTCATCAACAGAACCGCGATATGGCACTTCATTCATCGCTGTATTTGAGCTTAACGTACCATTATTCAAAATATACTTCTCGTCGAAAAAGCTTCATCGTTGGCTGTTAACCTTAGCATGTACTTTAGATAGCAGCTTCGATGCACGTCCGCAATGTCGTAAACAGTTGACCTATCGATCTAAAATCATCCGATTAAAATTCCGCATAGTTGTCACGGGCCCTCGCGGGCTAAACCGATTCCAATCGGTCGTCCAACAATGTCTAAATGAACCTGCTATTCATTTTTCGGCGAAAGTGGCGAAGATGGAAACTGCCCGGCCACGCTCCGAAAGCCCCTCCCATACGGTGAAGCCATCGCATCGCTTCGAGCTAGGTTCCTTCAAGTCAACCGCGAATCGAGCCGAGAGGCGATCCGATGCTCGTCTAAGCTGGTAGTGTCGCCGTACCGGATAAAACCTTCTAACAGTTTCTAGTAAGTGGCGCATGGCAAGACTTTAATCGGCGCTCCGAGCGAAAAATCGCGCCTACTTAGAGCGTAAAATTGGACCCTTTGTCAGGTTTGAGCGACTCAAGGCCCGGAACAGCTGCCCATGCCAATTGCATGACAGCCTGGTGCGTGGCGGCAGCTACTGTTTCACGCAACTCCGAATCGTCGACCAGCCTCAGAATAGTTTCACGCCACAAACTCGCGTTGTAGGGAAGTCGCAGCTCAGTGCCCTCATTGGAGTAACCGTATGCCGCCCCCTCGGAAAACACCGCAGCCGCTTGGTAGCGCACTATGTCAATACGCTTGGTAGCCGCGCGGCAGTCATTTACTCGCGAAGGCGCCAGCGGTACCAGCATAATGTCAATTATCTGGGTGTTCGCGTCCGCCATGTATTCAATCCAGGCCATTGGTTCCCGGATCTCCACGCATTCGAGGCCTCGCCAAATTGATTTCGCACGCCGATCTGCAAACACCTCAAACCGAACCTGTGGTCTTTCGCGCAGAATCTCCGCAATCACGGGCCTGAGGAAATGGTGCTCCTCCAAGTGCACTCCGGTTGCATGATACCCAATCAAGATCGCCGAACCCGGCTGACCCTGTCTTTCACGATCGCTTCGCGCTGCCTGACTTAGCGCCAACGGCGGCGCTGGCGGCAGTACCACAGCCCTTGCACACGCCAGATTTGCTGCGAGGTTTGCCGTTGACGCCCAGACGATGTCTAGATGCCTATTCAGACGGCGAAGGGGCCAAAGAGCGCGATACCAAAGGAATAGCCGATAGAATAAATCCGCATCATTGCCCGTCACAACAGCAGGTATGTCATCATCTACGAACAGTCCTACGCCGGCAAGGTGTTCTGCGTTGATCTCGATCCAACGCAGCACGGAAGGTGACGCGTAGCGGCACAGAATGACAAAGGTTCCTTCGGCTTCCAGCGCAGTTGTTTCACCGCTACGGATGTCGACCACCTGATACGGCGGCATTTCTTGCGCCTCTAGGCGCGCGGCCAGATAGTAGTCGAAGGTCGGGTTCGGCATCCGGCCGAAAACGATAATCCGCTTCACCAGCCGTCTTGGCCGGTTGGTGGCACCTTCCCGCAGCCGCGGCTGAGGTAGCCGCCGCTCGATCCAGCGCGCCAACCGTTCGCGCAAGCGGCTCAAGCACTCGACCTCGCAGCAAGAGTTCTCGGATGAGCTTCGAGAACGAATTCTTCGGTAATGAGCGAGAGGTTCGGATTGTAGTAAGGGTCTGCTTTCAACGCATCACTCCAGCGCTCATGCATGGCGCGCTCCTCCTCCGCGAAGCGCTTAAGCTTCTGCGGCGTGTCGTCGGCACCACGCGAGACGCTCTCTCTATGCAACATAGCCGCTGCCGGCGTCCAGATAATACGGAAGCCTGCTTCCCGGAGTTTCAGGCAGTAGTCCACATCGTTGAATGCGACCGTCAGATTTTGTTCGTCCATGCCGCGAAGGCGGTGCCACAGGTCCCTGCGCGTGAGCAAACAGGCCGCAGTGACAGCTGACATATCACGACGTTGGCGCAAAAGCCCCCTGTCGCTACCGTCCTTTGGATCGCGGAAGTGAAAGCTGTGTCGCGCGACTGTCCCCGCACCGAGCGTCACTCCGCCATGTTGAACGAAGCCATCGGGAAAAAGGAGCAAATTTCCGGCAGCTCCGACAGTGGGATCATCAAGCTCACCCGCTAGACACTCGAGCCAATGGCAATCAATAGGTTCCACGTCATTGTTCAGCAAAAGTATGAGGTCGTGCTGGGCTGAATCGACACCAATGTTACAGGCGCGAGAGAAATTAAAAGCTCCGGGAAGAGCTATCCGACGGATGAGCCCTGACTGCTGATACCGCGAGAACAGCGCCAACGTGGCTGGTTCGGTGCTTTCATTGTCAATGACGATGACATCAAGATCTGCAGGGGCGGTGTTTTCGAACAGTCCCTTAAGGCAAGCCTCAAGCAGCTCAGCCCTGTCCCGCGTCGGAATAATTATACTGACCGCTGGCCGCTCGCGCCTCGGCTGAACCTCGGCGTGGATCGGGGTTGAAGAGCACGATTGCCCACGGTGCAGTAGCACCCGTGGCAAATGCAAAATATCACCTGTCCGCGCCTGCGCAACTGCGAGCGCAATCTCTGCACTGGAGGCACTTTCCACAGCAACGCCTCTCGGTATGTGGACCACGCGAAAAACCGCACCCTCCAATGGAAGCCAGCCCGAGCGCACGAGTGGCGCGTTCCAAGCGGGCTTGAAGAAGGGGGCAAAGCGCTCACCTCGAGCGCTAATACGGTCTTCGTCAGAATAACATATCGCAACATTTTCAGAGAGGGCGAATGGCTCAACCAATCTCTCGAGTGCGCGCTCAGCAAGGCGCACGCCGCCCGGAAGCCGTATCCAGAGTGTGTCTTTATCTGCCTTGTTGAATTCAATCAGCTTCTCGACATCCGCCGAAGTGGCTTCCTGAAAGCACCGCCAAGACTGGGCATTCAACGAATCTCTGGTTTCTGCGACGCCGAGCGCGTCACCGCCATCAATAGAAACAAGTACCCGCAGGCTCCTTTGGGAGACTTGTCCATCCATGCGAGCTTCATTCTTCTCGGCGAGTGCTTGGGCTTCTAACCAATCGCTGTAGTCAGGAGCGGAGAGCGCATCGCATTGCCGAACGAACCGAAACGCTGCGCCCTTCTTATTGCCGGCGAGGAAAAGACGGATGATTTGAAAGAAGATTAAGGTTCGTCGACACGCGATCAGAACAGCCAGCTCAATTAAGCATAAGCGCCGAATCCTTATCTCCGGCTCGATAGTAGATAGGTGGTTCGCGGTTTCTGGATCAATGGCCAACGCAATGGCATCCAACTGCACCGGTGTCCAACCGTAGAAGCGTCCGCGACCGGTGCTATCAATCAGGAAGGAGCGAAGAACGGTGGACGGCGTCCGATCACGTCGCTTGAAAAGAAGCTGTGGGCGGCGTCCAAACCGGTGGTCGGGATCGTGCACAGAAACGACAATTGGCCGATCAGCGTAAAGGCTCGCGGCCCCTACAAGCGCGACATGACACTCGCCTTCGTCGACCTCTCTCATTATGTTCCAATCAAACGGTCGCCACCACATTTCAGATGAAGCCATTACAAGAATGTCGACGCGAAGCAACCACATGCGCGTGAGGAAGGATCTTCCATGTCTGTTCGACGCGTCATCGTCGAGACATATTTCCCGCCGAACAGCTCTATCTAGGCACTCTGCATCCGCTTCACCTAAGAGACAAAGGCGCCATCAGCGTGTCGTGTGGCCATTAATAAGAAGCGGAGTTACTTACGTGAGCGAGAAATTATGCTGGTTTTCATTCGCACCTAACGCTAGGCGCCAGACAGGGGTAGAATAATGAGATTGGTAAGATTCACTTTGGTCGGAGACAACAACGCTCCCGTGTACGTGAATCCCGACCACGTCGTATCAGTGACGCCATTTGCCAAGTACACGTCGATCTTGACCACATGCCAAAGCTCGGATGCTAAAGAAGCGCGAATCAACGTGAGAGAGGCACTCGATGCGGTGGTGGGCAACCTTGTTACATAACCTCCAAAAGTACGCGGGCTTCTCATGAAGGAGCCCGCGTACTAGCTGTAGCTCAAGGATCCGCGATCCAGTCAGTAACTTGTCGGCAAGACGCTTAGTGAAATCGTTGATCCATCACCAGTGCTAGTTGGCGTTTAACCGAACACTAGTCGGCCACACGCCGTTCCGCGATGTCTTTCCCGGCTAACGATCGTCGCAAATTGAGCGCCGGCGCCTCGCCCTCGAATGCTTCCACCCGGCGATCGTAGTTCGGTGCGACCGTTCCCATTACGCGATCCCAGAACGAGAAGTAATTCGCGTAGTTGTATTTGAACTCCGCATGGTGCTGATCGTGGTAGGTGGTGCAAAGCATCGGCGAGGGATAGCGCGCCGTGCGTGACGCGAAATATTCGAAGCCGGCGTGGCCGAAGGTGCCGTTGATCTGGTCGAACAGGCGGTGCGCCAGAAGGATGATCGGGGGGAACGGGACGAGGAAGGTGATGACGGCGTAGTAGCCTTGGCACATCGCCGTATCGACCAGCCCGATCGAATCATTGCTCCAGGCCGTCGGCGCGACGCTTCGGTGGTGGAGCAGGTGGTACTTGTAGAAGAGTTTGGTGTGCAGCAGGCGGTGGGCGAAGTAGAACCAGGCGTCGAAGAGCACCATGCAGATGACGAACAGCGGCACGGCCGTCCACCAGCTGAACTCCCAGGGAGAAAACAGGGTCCAGCCCTTGTACTGGACAAAGAGGCCGATCGCGACCGAGGTGCAGGTGACGAGGATCGAGGCCATGCTCTGGCGGATCTCGATCGCCTTGCGCTTCTCGCCGCGCCGCGTCTTCTGGATGCGGCGTTCGGGGTTGCGATCGTTGAGCCAGGTGATGCCGTATCCGAGGATGAAATAGAGCAACACGGTCGCCGCATAGATCGCGGCAAGCAAGGCAACAAATGTGAGGCTGTCCTGGATAAGGGCGCTCAAATCGGGATCCGTCTCGGAGAGTTGAATTGGTGTCTGGACTATACCAACCGCCCTCTCCGGCGCAAGTCGCTCAGTCCTTGCCGTGCTCCAGTTCCGCCAGAAACGCGCGCAGTTCCGCCCCCTCCATACCGATGAGATGGCGCTGTTGCGGGTAGACGCCAGACCGGACGTCCTCGGCAAACTCGGAGAAAGCGGCGATCCGCTCGTGTTGAAGGCGGTCAAACTCGGCCGCGAAATTGCGATAGGTCTTGGCGTGGCGCGGCACATGACCACGGTTGCTGCCGAGCACATCGGCGGCAAAGAGATATTGGGCATCGCAGCCAGTCCCTGCCCCCATCGACAGCATCAGCATCGAGGTCCGGGCGCTGATGGCGGATGCGACCTCACCGGGTACGACTTCGATCTCGGCCGCAAAGGCACCGGCTTCCTCAAGCGCCTTGACCTGCCGCCAGATCTCGAGCGCGCTTTGCGCTGTCTTCCCGACCGCGCGGAAGCCACCGGTCCAGGTCGCCTTGGACGGAATAAGACCGACATGGCCGCAGACGGGAATGCCCTCCTCCCGCATCCGGCGCACGGTGGAAAGCCCGGCAGCGCAATAGACTGCGTCGCCGCCGGCCTTCAGCGCCCTGAACGCCGCGCGCATGTAGTCTTCGGCTGTAACGTAGTCACCATATTCGAGGCCCGGAAAGGCAAAGACGCTTGGCGCCACCTCGCGAAACTCCGGGCCGAGAAGCGCCGGCGGCACGGAGACGAGGTCGATGCCGGCAGCTTCTGCCGCTTCGGCCTCGTCGAGCGTCTCGACACGCAGCATGGTGAGTTGGCGCTTGCCTTTCATCGACAGGAGGTCTGCAACGGTCGGACGGCGGCTTTTCATCAAGAAATCTCCTGGGGTCGATGAGCGAAACAATGTGCGGAGGCAAGGTGCGCGCCTAGGCGGCCAGCAATGCCTTGAGCTTCATATCGGGCGAGGCGAGCGCCTTCGGGTCCGGCCGCCTTCCTGCGGCAATGAGCATTTCGGCGAGGCGAATATCGCGTGCCACGGCATTTCCCGGCCCGATGCCCGAGGCGGCGAGCAGCCGGCCGGTTTCATCCAGATGGAAAAGGATGAACGCGCTGTCACCGAGATCGCGTCGCACGGTTGCCACAGCATGGTCGGCAAGCCCGGCGATTTGAAGCGTCAGGTCATATTGATCGGACCAGAACCACGGCACGCTCGAAATCGCCTCTTCCGCACCGAGCAGGTTGCCGGCAACCAGCGTTCCCTGGTCCTGCGCATTGCGCCAGGCTTCAAGCCGCACGCGGCGACCATCGTAATGGCAAAGCGGAAAGGAGCAGCAATCACCCGCCGCATAGATGTCGGGGTCGCTGGTTCTGAGTGTTGCATCGACGGCAATGCCGTTTTCCACGGAAAGACCTGATGTCGCGGCGAGCTCCGTATTCGGGGCCGCACCGATGCCGATAACGACAAGATCGGCTGCAACGATGTCACCGCCGGCCAGAACGACGCGAGCGCCGACATCGTCCGCATCGATCTTCTCGATCTTTGCGCCGCAGCGGATGTCGACGCCTTCTGCACGATGCTTTTCCGTCACGACCACCGCGATCTCCTCCGGCACACCGCGCGACAGGACGCGCGGTAGCCCCTCGATCAGCACGACCTCGGCGCCACGATGGCGCGCCGACGCCGCAAGTTCGAGGCCGATGAAGCCCCCGCCGATGATCGCAATCCGTCGCCCCGGTTGAATGTCGCGGCGGATCGCCTCGGCGTCGGCATGGGTTCTGAGTGTGCGGATACGCGGCGACGCGTCATCAAGCCCCGGAAAGGTTCGTGCACGCGCACCCGTCGCCAGCAACAGCCGGTCATAGGAAATGTTGCCGCCATCGACCAGAACGACGTGTTTGGCTTGACGGTCGATGGCCTTGACCGGGGCGTCGGTCAGGACATCGATGCGGGCGGCCATGTATTTCGCCGCGTCGGCGACGTATTTCGGCGGCGTCTCGTCCCTCAATCCGTCCTTCGAAAGCGGCGGCCGTTCATAGGGAAGATGCGGCTCGGCGCCGATCAAGGTGATCTTGCCGTCGTAGCCTTTTTCCCTGAGCGCAAAGGCCGCCCTTGCGCCGCATTC
This sequence comes from Ensifer sp., assembly GCF_035999135.1. GTDB lineage: Bacteria > Pseudomonadota > Alphaproteobacteria > Rhizobiales > Rhizobiaceae > Ensifer. The sequence continues at coordinate 36,067 of NZ_DASYGZ010000241.1, read as the reverse complement.
GCCGGCGCCGACAATGACGATGCAACCCATCTCAACCTCCCTGCCCGCCAGGCGAGCCAAACACGATGACGATGTCGTCAGGCGAGCGCGATGAACACGGCTCCCGCCTCGACCTTGACCGGATAGGTCTTGAGGTTGACGCAGACGGGCGCGCCCTTGGCCTGGCCGGTCTTGTAGTTGAAGCGGCCGTTGTGCTTCGGACATTCGATGATGTCGTCCATCACAAGCCCGTCGGCCAAATGGATGTGCTCGTGGGTGCAGAGCCCGTCGGTCGCAAAATACTCGTCGTCGGGGCTACGGTAGACCGCAAAGGTGCGTCCTTCGTGGTCGAAGCGGATGACGTCTTCCTCGTCGATATCGTCAGCCGCGCAGACTTCGATCCAGTTGCCGCTCATGATGTCCTCCCGTTGTTTCAAGTCGTTGATTACTCGGCAGCGTGCACGATCGCGTCGCTGTGAAATTCTTCCCGGTAGGGCTTGGCCGTCGCCGGCAGTTGGCGCTTCAGGAAATAATCCTCGTTGCGAAGCTGCCGCAGGAAGGCCGGGATCATCTCGCGGTAGCCGTGCAGCATCGATGGGCTCGGTTCAGGCAGATCGTGCCTGATCATGGCGTGCAGCTTCGGCAGCGCGTGGTAGGGCACCATCGGGAACATGTGGTGCTCCACATGGTAGTTCATGTTCCAGTAAACGAAGCGGCTGACGGGGTTCATGTAGACGGTGCGGCTGTTCAGCCGGTGATCGGTCACGTTGTCGGCAAGGCCGCCATGCTGAAGCAGGCCGGTCACCACGTGATGCCAAGCGCCATACAGTCTCGGCAGGCCGATCAGCATCAACGGCAGGATCGAACCGAGGGAGAAGCAGGCTGCTATCGTCGCCGCATAGATGGCAAACCAGATCCGTGCGACGAGGATCGCCTTCGGCTGCTCCATCTGAGGAATGAAGGTCGCTTCTTCCGCACTGATGATGCCGAACGTATTGCGGACCATGTCGATCATCGCGTGCCAGACATCGAGAATGCCGAAGAAGTTGAGCACGAGACGAATGAGATCCGGCGGCCGCATGACGGCGATCTCAGGGTCGCGGCCGACGATCACCGTGTCGGTGTGGTGGCGGGTATGGCTCCAGCGCCAGGTAACGGGGTTGCGCATGATCATGAAGCAGGCGATCTGGTAGACGGCGTCATTCATCCACATCGTCTTGAACGCGGTTCCATGGCCACATTCGTGCCAGCGGCTGTCGGATGCCGAGCCGTAGAGCACCCCATAGGCGAGAAAAAACGGAACCGCCCACCAGGTGCCCCAGAAATACGCGCCGAGCGCACCGAAGAGAAGGAGCGAGCCGAGCCAGATCGCGGTGTCGCGGATGGCCGGTCCGTCCTCGCGCTTCATCAGCTCTTTCATCTGCTTGCGCGGAATATCGGTGTGGTACCACTCGGCAGCAGACAGCCCATTGGCAACGGCTGCCTGCGCGTCCCGCCCGAGCAGGCTGTAATCCCGCTTTGTCGGTACCATCGTCATCTGCGCTCCTCCCTCAAATCCGGTCCGGTCTCACCGGCGCAACCTCATCTCGTGCCATGACGATAGGTTGACTTTTGCAAGGGCTCAATGCAGCAATGATATATTCTATCAAATGATGGCATCTCTTGCATTTCGGAGATGATGAAAACCTATCAGGAGCGTCATGAGCAACCGCCCGACCATCGCCGATCTCGCGCAGGCCGCCGGCGTCAGTGTCGCGACCGTCGACCGCGTGCTGAACGGACGCCATCCGGTGCGCGAGGAAACGGCGCGCCGTGTCTACGAGGCAGCCAAGTCGATCGGCTATCACGCCGTCGGGCTGATCCGGCAGCGGGTGTTTGAAGATCTGCCGCAATACAAGCTTGGCTTCGTGCTGCAAAAACCGGAGCAGTCTTTCTACCAGGCCGTGGCCAAGGAGATCGATGGCGCCACGCTATCATTCTCAAATGCCCGCATCTCGCCGCAGATCGATTTCGTAACCAGCTCGACGCCGGGTGCCATCATCGAGAAACTGCAGTCGGCAGCCGCCCGCAATCAGGCAATCGCCCTAGTCGCGCCCGATTTCCCGGCCGTTACGACGGCGATCGAGGACCTCAAGGCGCGCGGTATTCCCGTCTTCTCACTGCTGTCGGACTTTGCCGCCGGCGTGCGGGAAGGCTATGTCGGCCTCAACAATCACAAGGTCGGTCGCACGGCCGCATGGATGATCGCCAAGGCGGCGAAACGCCCAGGCAAGGTCGCGGCCTTCGTCGGCAGCCATCGCTTCCTCGGCCATGAACTGCGCGAAATCGGTTTCCGCTCCTATTTCCGCGAACACGCGCCCGATTTTCAGGTGCTCGACACCATGGTCAATCTCGACACGGCCGAGATCACCCACGAGGCGACCTTGAACCTCCTGCAACGCCATCCCGACCTCATCGGCTTTTATGTCTGCGGCGGCGGCATGGAGGGCGCGATCGCAGCCATCCGCGAGGAAAAGCTGGAGGGAAAACTGATCGGCGTCGTCAACGAACTGACGCCGGAGTCGCGCGCAGCACTCGCCGACAATGTCGTGACGCTCGCGATCGCCACACCGACGTCCATCCTTGCCCGTGAGACAATCGCCCTGATGGTCCAGGCGATCAGCAAGGGCGCGACCGGCGTTCCTGGACAAACCTTCCTGCCTTTCGACCTGTTTACGCCCGAAAATATCTAGACAACCTGATAGTTTTCCATCATTGGCGAAACCTGACCTTGCAGAAATGCAAGCCGATTGAGCTCCTTGACGATCATCCTCTCGCAACCGGTTGGCGATTTTCGTAAGTCCCTATAAATGGAATGAACGTTCTATTTACGGATGTGCGCACAATCCCACTGGAGGAGATGTTCCCGTGACCGCCCTGCCCTTCGCCCTCAACCACATGACGACGCCCGGACTTCCGCTTGCCGCCTTTTTTGAACTCGCTCGCTCACTGGGCCTGTCGTCCGTCGAAATCCGCAACGACCTCGCAGGCAATGCCATTCTCGACGGAACCACCGCCACGGATGTCGCTGCGCTTGCCAGGCGCCATGGCATCACGATCATTTCGATCAATGCCCTTCAACGCTTCAACGAATGGAACGACGCGCGGCAAACGGAGGCCGACGAACTCATCCGCTACGCGCGCGACTGCGGCGCCCAGGCCCTCGTCCTCGTTCCGGTCAACGACGGATCGGGCCAGGCGGATGGCGCGCGGCAGGCCAACCTGCGCGAGGCGCTCGCCGCGCTCAAGCCGACGCTTGACGCGGCCGGCGTCATCGGGCTCGTCGAGCCGCTGGGCTTCGAGATTTGCTCGCTGCGTTCGAAGACAGAGGCTGTCAACGCGATCCGGTCGGTCGGCGGCGAAGCCACCTTCCGCCTCGTCCATGACACCTTTCATCATCATCTCGCCGGCGAGCCTGCGACCTATCCGGAGATGACGGGCCTCGTCCACATTTCCGGCGTCACCGATGCCGATGTTTCCGTCTCCGACCTGCGCGACTCACATCGCGTCCTCGTCGAGGAGGGCGACCTTCTCGACAATGTCGGACAGATCGCGGGCCTGCGCGCCGACGGTTATCAAGGTCCGCTCTCGTTTGAGCCGTTCGCCGCGGAAGTCCACAATCTCGCCGATCCCGCGGGTTCGTTGCGCGCCAGCATGGACTACATCCGGTCCCGCATCTGACAACTCACGAGCCTCCATCGGAAAGCAACAGCGGCGCCGCAACGGCACTTGACGGCGCCGTCATAAAATGGAATACATATTCCGTACTTGCAAATTACTGGTTCGTTTGTTCCGTTTTGATGGAAGGCGTAGCGGGAGTGCCGCCTTCGAAGTGAATAGACGCAATCCTGGGGGATTGCGCCCCGGCAGGAGAAGGTGTCGCCGGGCACCATTGTGGAGGAGAAGACAATGAAGAAATTCGTGCTGAGCACAGCGCTGGCCGTCATGATGTCGACGGCGGCCCATGCCAAAACCATCGGCGTATCCATGGCCCTTTTCGACGACAACTTCCTGACCGTCCTGCGCAACGGCATGTCCGATTACGCCAAGACGCTCGACGGGGTCGAGCTGCAGATCGAAGACGCGCAGAACGACGTGTCGAAGCAGCAGAGCCAGATCCAGAACTTCATCGCCGCAGGCGTCACCGCCATCATCGTCAACCCGGTCGATACCGATGCGACGGCTGCCATGTCGAAGATCGCGGCAGACGCCGGCATTCCGCTCGTCTACGTCAACCGCGAGCCTGTTAACGTCGACACGCTGCCGGAAAAGCAGGCTTTCGTCGCCTCGAACGAACAGGAATCCGGCACGCTGCAGACGCAGGAAATCTGCAAGATGCTTGGCGGCAAGGGCAAGGCCGTCGTCATGATGGGCGAACTGTCGAACCAGGCAGCCCGCATGCGCACCAAGGACATTCACGATGTGGTGGCGACCGACCAGTGCAAGGGTATCGAGATTGTCGAAGAGCAGACTGCCAACTGGTCCCGTACGCAAGGGTCGGACCTGTTGACCAACTGGCTCTCCGCCGGTCTTGAATTCGATGCCGTCATCTCGAACAACGACGAAATGGCGATCGGCGCGATCCAGGCGCTCAAGGCCGCTGGCCGCTCCATGGACAGCGTTGTCATTGGCGGCATCGACGCAACGCAGGACGCGCTTGCAGCAATGGCTGCCGGCGACCTCGACGTGACCGTGTTCCAGAACGCCGCCGGCCAGGGTAAGGGTTCGGTCGATGCCGCACTGAAGCTCGCCAAGGGCGAAGCGATCGAGAAGAAGGTCTACATTCCCTTCGAACTCGTGACCAAGGACAACCTCGACAAGTACCAGGCGAAGAACTGATCGCCTCAATCGGGAGCGCGGCCAACCCGCGCTCCCACAAAATGCAGGTCCGCCCGCAAATGCCTGCGTCCAATGGATGCCGCATGCGGTAAAATAGGCTGGTCACCCGCCAGCGATGAGGACTTTCCGCGACAGCCGGAAACGACGGGGGAGGCAAGGAACATGACGCTCAGTCCGACAACGATGGCAGCCGTCCGCGCCAGCGGCGCCGTACCCAAGGCCGAATATCTTCTTTCTGCGGAAGGCATCCGCAAGGAATTCCCCGGTGTCGTTGCACTCGACGATGTCGAGTTCAAGCTGAAGCGCGGCACGGTGCATGCGCTGATGGGTGAAAACGGCGCCGGCAAGTCGACACTGATGAAGATTCTTGCCGGCATCTACACACCCGACAAGGGCGACGTGAAGCTGAAAGGCGTCGAAATCCGGCTGAAGTCGCCGCTTGATGCGCTCGAAAACGGCATCGCGATGATCCATCAGGAACTGAACCTGATGCCATTCATGACGGTGGCAGAAAACATCTGGATCCGCCGCGAGCCGAAGAACCGCTTCGGCTTTGTCGACCACGGTGAGATGAACCGCATCACCGCCCGCCTGTTCGACCGTCTGAAGATTAAGATCGATCCGGAGATCGAGGTCCGCCACCTCTCGGTCGCCAACCGCCAGATGGTCGAGATCGCCAAGGCGGTCTCCTACGAATCCGACGTGCTGATCATGGACGAGCCGACTTCGGCACTGACCGAGCGGGAGGTCGCACATCTCTTCGAGATCATTCGCGACCTGCGCGAACAGGGCATCGGCATCGTCTATATTACCCACAAGATGAACGAGCTGTTCGAGATCGCCGACGAGTTCTCGGTGTTCCGCGACGGCAAGTTCATCGGCACTCATGCCTCGAGCGATGTCACCCGCGACGACATCATCCGCATGATGGTCGGCCGCGAGATCACCCAGATGTTTCCGAAGGAGGAAGTGCCGATCGGCGACGTCGTCCTGTCGGTCAAGAACCTGGCGCTCAACGGCGTCTTCCGCGACGTCTCCTTCGACGTGCGCGCCGGCGAGATCCTCGGGATTGCCGGCCTTGTCGGCTCCGGGCGCTCGAACGTCGCCGAAACCCTCTTCGGCGTCACGCCGGCAAGCTCTGGCACGATTGCGATCGACGGCAAGGCCCTTTCGATCGACAGCCCGAACACGGCGATCAGGAACCGCATGGCGTTTCTGACGGAGGACCGCAAGGACACCGGCTGTCTGCTGATCCTCGACATTCTTGAAAACATGCAGATCGCCGTGCTTCAGGACCGCTTCGTCAAGGGCGGCTTCGTCACCGAGAAACAGGTCACGGCGGCCTGCGAGGAGATGAGCCGCAAGCTGCGCGTCAAGACGCCGAATCTGCAGGAGCGCATCGAGAACCTTTCAGGCGGCAACCAGCAGAAGGTGCTGATCGGCCGTTGGCTGCTCACCAATCCGCGCATCCTGATCCTCGACGAGCCGACACGCGGCATCGACGTCGGCGCAAAGGCGGAGATCCACCGCCTCGTTACCGAACTCGCGCGCAACGGCGTCGCCGTCATCATGATCTCCTCGGAAATGCCCGAGGTGCTCGGCATGAGCGACCGCATCATGGTCATGCACGAGGGCCGGGTCACCGGCTTCCTCGACAGGGCCAAAGCAACCCAGATCAAGGTCATGGAGCTCGCTGCGAGCTGAGCGGGATAGGACCCCAAAGGGAGGACTGAAAATGGACACCAATGTCGCCGCACAGGGCGCGAGCGCACCGCTCTCAGGGACGAAGCGCCGCCTGCCGCCTGAATTCAACATCTTCCTGGTCCTGATCGGTATCGCGCTGGTCTATGAGATCCTCGGCTGGATTTTCGTCGGGCAGAGTTTTCTCATGAACCCGCAGCGTCTGACGATCATGATCCTGCAGGTTTCGGTGATCGGCATCATCGCCGTCGGCGTGACCCAGGTCATCATTACCGGCGGCATCGACCTGTCCTCGGGCTCCGTCGTCGGCATGACCGCGATGATCTCGGCAAGTGTGGCCCAGGCCTCCACCTGGCCGCGCGCGCTCTATCCGTCGCTCACCGACATGCCGGCTATCGTGCCGATCGGGCTCGGCATCGGCATCGGGCTGCTCGCCGGTTTCATCAACGGCCAGCTCATCGCCCGCACGAAGATCCCGCCCTTCATCGCCACGCTCGGCATGATGGTTTCGGCACGCGGCATCTCCAAGTGGTACACCAAGGGCCAGCCGGTCTCGGGCCTGACCGATCAGTTCAACTTCATTGGCACCGGTATCTGGCCCGTCATCGTCTTCCTGGTCGTCGCCCTCATCTTTCACATCGCGCTGCGCTACACCCGCTACGGCAAGTTCACCTATGCGATCGGCGCCAACGTGCAGGCAGCCCGCGTCTCCGGCATCAATGTCGAGGCGCACCTGATCAAGGTCTACGCCATTGCCGGCATGCTGGCGGGGCTGGCCGGCGTCGTCACCGCCGCCCGCGCCCAGACGGCGCAGGCTGGCATGGGTGTGATGTATGAACTCGACGCGATTGCCGCGACCGTCATTGGCGGAACGTCGCTGACGGGTGGCGTCGGGCGCATCACCGGCACGGTGATCGGCACGATCATCCTCGGCGTCATGACCTCGGGCTTCACCTTCCTTCGGGTCGACGCCTATTACCAGGAAATCGTCAAGGGCCTGATCATCGTCGCCGCGGTTGTCATCGACGTCTACCGACAGAAAAACCGCAAGAAAGCCTGACCTCCCAAGAAGAACTCTCCTCCCAGTGAAGCTAACTGGCCGGGATGACGAAAGTCATCCCGGCATTTTGTTTTTCGCGACCAGGTATCTCGCCTATCTTGGTGAGATTCTACATATACTGCGGCCCGCAGATCGCGCAGTCATACCCAACTGTTCGCGGTCTAGGCTGGTCTTTCAGCGACCTCGCGTTCGAAGCTACCGCACCTACCCGGGCTCTGGGTTGTCGAAGCTTTCGACCCTTGTTGTGGCGACGGTCGCCGTTTCCCTCATTGTCGCAGATTCACTAGCGCAGCTGTCTGCGGATCGGCATAATCGAATAGCCGATAGCGGAATGACCCGGAAATGACAGTGGCCGCAGCATTTCAGCCAAGATCATCCCCCAGCACGAAGCCGACACGCCGGTATACGCATTCATGGCTCATCGAATCGCCCTGGCCGAAGCGGTGTGGATGATTGCTCCGTACCCGTGATGCTCACCGAGATCGCATAGAATACTGCCGCTCCAACCCATTCGGCGGCAGGAACGCTCCAACTTGTTTTCGTAGCGTACCTGCCCATTTAGCGATACAGGGGTGCAGACGATATCCACTTTCTTGAGGACGCCAGGAATGAGACGCGCTGCGACACCGGTCGGGACCAGTGACAGAGTCGCTTTAATCAGGATGATAAGCGTGATGCACGCGGTGGTCCTGCGCGACATCCGGAGCCGGTACTTCAACCATGGACTAGGGTTTCTGATGGGCCCGATTATGCCAGTCGCCCATATGTTGATCCTACTGCTTATTTACTCTTTTACGGGCCGCAACGCCGTGTTTGGAGAGGATCTTGCTCTCTTTTTTGCGACTGGGTTGGTTCCGGCTCTAACGTTTAGTTATATCTCTCGCTACATGTCGATCTCAGTTGTTGCAAACAAAAACATGCTCGCCTTCCCAGCAGTGAAATTGATTGACATCATGCTCGCCCGATCATTTCTAGAAATCATCGGCATTGTTTTGGCCACACTTTTCATTGGGACAATCCTCGTGGCAACGGGGTCGAATGTCGTACCAAGATCACCTGAGCAAGCTTTACTCGCGATGGCTTGCACAGCTGCTTTGTCGATTGGGGTAGGCATCATAGCAAGTGTAATAGCGGCTATATTCCCATTCTTCGCTATGATTTACTCACTATTTATGGTTGTCGTATATCTGAGCTCTAACGCACCGATATACATTACATCGTTTCCTGAGGAGGTTATTTATTTCTGTAGCTTCAATCCTGTATTCCACTTAGTTGAGTGGATGAGAAGTGCGTACTATCTAGGGTACCCTACCCAATATCTGGATAAGACCTATGTAATGATGTGGTGCATACTTACGCTGCCGATCGGTCTCCTTTTGGAGCGTTTACTCAGGCCGCAAATCATGAATTGATGTCCAGGCATCGCAGATAACCGTCCATTCACGGCTATGTCCGCGCGTCGGGCGATGGATTTCGCTTAAGGTGTGAGCGGCACACGGTTGCATTCCAGCACTCCCCTGCCATTGGCAAGAACCGGTTTACCCTCTCGCGCCATCATCCGCCAAACGGCAAGGTGGTTGCCTACAATCCATGGCGCTCTGCGACTTCTTTCACCACTGCGTCGAGCCGAAGGTTCTCCGAGATCATCTGCGCCTTGATCTTATCCGGCCGGTGCCGGTGAATCACACGCCCAGACTTCCCGATCATGAACTGCAGCGTTCACCGGATGCTTGAATTCTTACCGGTTGATAGTTTATGCGCCCCGGCGCAGATCCGCTCGATGCTTGTTTGGGCGGAAGCAGACAAGTGGAGTGGCGAGGCCGTTCGAATGGTGGAACTCCCTGGCCAAACTTCCAAAGCTCGCCTAACCGCAACTAATGAACTAATGCCCTAACGACTACGGGCCAGTGGCATAGGGCGTAGCTTCATACCCTCCTTGTCGAACCACCTCGGGAAGCAATCGCTCGAAAGCATGTGCTGCCGTACCATCAAGTTGCCCCATCTCCTGTTCGAAAAGGTCTTCCAACCCCTCAGAATCGAGGATACCGACAAGCGCACTCACCCTATAAAACCCCATAGATCCAGCAGGATACGCGCGCGGTGTTAGAAGGTCATACTCTAATCCAAGCCTTTCCGCGACAGAGCGGATAGCGCAATGATTCTGCTCCTTCTCGGTGAAGTACCTGATCATACAGTAGTTTTCCGGATAGATCAGGCCGGTGGATGGATGGTTACTCAAATAGTCAATAGCCCATCCCAATATCTCTTCCCCACCGATAGTACGATCGAACAAATATCTGCGCCAACTATCGCCCCACGATATATGCGTGCTTTTTTTTGTATGAAGATGCAAAACCAAATCCGACTTCCGCCAAATGGCGCTGGCATCAATCAAAAATGGAGCGATATCTCGCCCTCTGTTTTTGACGACGATAATGTGAAGTTCTCGATGAAGCATAATATCGGCTAACAGATATTGCGCCGCCGCGGCATCAACCTCACTACAAACAGTCACAACAAGAGGAAATGGAATGGTGATCAACCGGATTCGGTCTATCACTTCGTGTAACAGGTCAACATAAAAGCAGTGAAGGTGAACACATAGACTTGGCCGCTCACGGTTTTCTTCAAGATATAACCCAAGAGTGTCAGTCGTTACGTTCCGATCTTCAACTGAGTCAACCCGCAGGGCAAGCCAATCGTGACTGTTGGCGGGAAACGCGGTCGCATCTCTCAGGCTATCTACACAGTGTCGGAAGGGATTTTCTCCGCGTGACAGTCCATGCCGTTTGCGATAGTGGTGACCGTCAAAATCCCGTCGCGGGTTACGATCCTCGGAAAAACCCCGGTGCATGTAATGCACGAATGCTTCATTCGTAGTTGTAGCCGCGTCAGGATATTCCAAGAGATAAAAGTTGGCATCGAAAAAACGTCGATACTTCTGCCAGACGTTGAACAGGCGGGTACGTTCACGCAACGAAAAGCCTTTTCGTGACGTTTGTGCATTGCGGACTGGCACGATCTCCCCATCAACCTTCCAAGCATAGGAACCGTACAAACGCAGACACACCTCTGCAAGATCGTGACGTTGGCCGTTGAGATGCGGATGGGCTGCGGAGAAACCGGACGCATCGAAATACTGCGAAGGTGACCGGAGTTCACGCCATCCATGCTCCAAATAATGTGATATTGGCTCCAGCCCTGCATCTCTTACGTCTGGATTGGCCTGGTAATAATTGCGGCAATCAAAAAAAGGCGAATGGTAGTTAGCCCACTCACTTCTATTTCGCAGATACAGCGCTACATTTAACACCTCCAAATAGCGCGCTCGTTTGTTTGAACGTCCACCAGAAAAGTATATTGCGCCCGACAACCTGAGAACGTTGCGAAGATACCTAAAACATCGAAGGATTAACAATAGGGAGCCATCCCGTCTACATAATCAGCGAACAACAGAAAAAAGCTCACATTAACTTAATCTCAAGTTCGCGGCAACTTTTCGTTACCGCGAATTGGGTTCACGATTGATGTGGCATTCTCGGCGGCAAGTCGCCGTCATGCCGACCATGAGGGCCGTGCGCCCGATTTCTAGCAAGTGCTAACAGACGGCTAGCGACCGAGGCAGGATCAAAATCAGGTAGGTCACATGGCTGGTCGCGAATTTCTCCTAATGAAAAACTCTGGCCAATATTCGCCTCTGCCTTATCGATCGCATCTTCTATTGCTTGTGCTAATACATCTACGTCTAGGTATTCCAAGCTTATAAAATTGTCGCTCCGCAAACCCATTCTCTTATTCTCGTAATCATTCGTCACCGTAACAAGGCCAGCTGCAGCCATTTCGAGTGGCGGGTAACTAGGATGGGGCGAGATCATCAATGAGACACCAACCGAACATACGGAAAGCAACTCAGCGTATTCGTCCAGCAATAGCTTACCTCGGACTTCGGCATTGAAGATGGGTTTCGCTAATTCAGGATCATAAGCTTCTCCGGCTGACACGATTCGCCATTTTGTGGCCAACTCCGGATTTCGCCGTTGCCAAGTGGCGATGGCCAAGCAAATCAACTCGAAGCAGTTTCGAGAGGCGCTAGGTCGGCCGTAAAATAAAAGTATCCGTTGCTTCGGTTTTGCTGAGACGGCCTGACGAAGTGTATCGTTCATTGAGTATCGGACAACATAGCCCTCACAGTTCATCCCCTGAGTTGACATGAACTGCGCCAACTCCTCTGAATTGATAAGCGCAATCCCATCAGTCAAGTTATTGTAGGTCGATCCTGCTAAAGCAAACCGGGTCGACCAAGGATAAAAGCCAACCTCGAAGTCCTGAATAAAATATAGCTTAGGCTGGGATACGCCAAAAAAACTCCTTTGCAGTTCCAGGATTTTTTGAGTGTATTTGTCGGTCCACCAAGCTGTCGTCATAAATACATCGCCAGAGCGAACGCCTATACTCCTCGTAGACCGCCTGTCAAACACATTGACGATAGTCTTGTTCATATGATCATAGGGGCTATCCGGCAAAACTACGCTATAGTCCGGGAAGTTCATTGAGGCATGCATATCTACCGGGCTATGTGTAACAATAATCCTGAAGTCGACGTCAGGGCCCATCTTGCTACAGATAGTTTTGAATATTTTTACAGCGGTTGAGATCCCGCCATACGTCTCCTCAGGCTTAATGGTAGGCAATACCAAGTTAAATCTAATACGTGTATTTTGATCCTTACGACCCAATGCAGGAACTACCTCTCCGTATTTCTCGAAGTAGTTTGCGCGACGATACTCGTTACCCAGCAATGCGTGACTAGTCCGCATTATACAGAAATTGAGTTCATCGGCAGAGAGCACTGGGACCAGACGGTCTCCAGGTACATGTTTCGCGATCCCGACCTTTGACCAGCCAAGCCCAGCACTTTCGCAGAAGTAAAGCAACGACCTCTCAATCGCGTGTGCAAGCGTGCCATCAAACTGACCCTCCTCTGGTGGAAAATCTGTCCAGCGAAGCTCAAGGTCCAAAAGCGGCCTTATGGCATCTGACCTACCCCAGAAGAACGAACTTGAGGGAAACTCGAGGATGAAACTGCCATCAAGCTTGATCCCTGCTCGGTTGAGCAACGACTTTGCTGTAGAGTAATTATAGCCCCAGTTGAGCAAGTTCCTGATACCTGGGAAATGATCAGCGAATACAATACCAGTAGTGGTGTTTTTTAGAAGATACAGTATCGAATGTATGTTCTCGCTTTCCCCAAGAATGTTTCCTAGAAGATACTCTCTCCATCCTTCGTGTGCAGATCCATATGGAGACTTTTTCGAGTGAACGTGCAAGAAGTAGCCATAATTGCTGAATACGTCTCTAAAGCCAACGAGCATCGGAGCAATGTCACGACCAACGTTTGGGAAGACTTCGACGGTGACACTGCCATTTCGATAGCTTCTCAGCAGCTTTAGCAAATCCTGCTTCTTATCCGCACGATCAGTTGATATGAAAAGATCGGCGGGGACAGGGATTTTCTCAAACTCTTCCATGAGCTCGGCGGCCAGATCTACGTAATATACGTGGGCTATCACCGCAACACGATCGGGTAAATCTTTGATGTTCGTGCGGAACTCGAATGGCAATTCGAGAACGTAATCCGTGGAGTCAGTTGGACGAATGGCTGTTACTGCGCCTATATCATTGGTCAGGTTGGACGGAATTTTGTATCGGTTAAGGCCTTTTGGGATTGGACGCGACGATCGCATAGAATCTTCGGATTTAGACGCCAGCGCCACCAAATGTTTATCAATGTCGGCAACCAAATCCGGTGACTTCTCTAAGGCATATCTCCAATCGGACACGTCTACATTGGGCAAATTGTCTCTGAGAGCTTGCACTTTGATAAAGGGGAAACCGCGCTTCAGAAGATCCTGCCAGTGATGTAGAGTCGGATTATCCCCTGGGGAATACTTTTTCGATGGAAATGCTATTTCAATATTCAATCCACTTTTGAGATAATGATCGTGCGTTGATAACTCATACTGGTGTATCACATGGTTCTTATCTTTATAGCTGTTGACACTCTTCCAGTAGTTTCGAACAGCGGGAGACTTCAAACCTTCTTTTTTCAAGCCGATGAAATACGACATCATGTGATGCCTATTCTCGTAGCTATCAGTTAGCGCAAATATGTCGCTGGTACCGTTCAGAAATTGGTCTACAATGTTTTTCAGTTTTCGAACGGACGTAGGGCCGTAGATACTATCGTTCGTGAAGATGATCGATTTCGATTTCCACAATCCGGGCAGCGCAGCGAGCGCGGTTGCCCAAGCTGCGAAATCCCAACCATGATTTCTGCGGACAATGAGGCCGTCGCTCTGCAATAGGCTGTTCGGCAAAGCGACACTTAGTCCCTCTGTGACAACGATGGCGATCATGGATAGACCGCAGCTTTTCAGAGCATTGAAGTATCTCAGTACATGATCGGCGATGCGTCCGTTCGCGCTAAAAGTCACGAATAGACAAAAATCCTTGCCCTCAAATCCCTGGGGAACGCGGCGTACCTCGTATGGTATCTGAAGGACGTGGCATAACTCCGACCTCGGCCCAGGCTCCGATGGGGAGCGCCCTTCATGGCGTCCTGCCGTAAGATAGTGCGCGAGCGGGTTTTTTTGGGCCGCCTTCACGTCCTGATTGTTGAGGAGGTACCACTCGGAATCGAAATCTGGATGCGGATCGCGCCCTTCATATTGCCCTTGGGTGACGTAGTCCAGCAAAGGATTTTTGTTGCTTTGCCTCAGGATCTCATGCTGGCTGATATACCAAGCGGATTTGAAGTACGGGTTTGGATCCCTTCCAGAAATTCCACCGACTTCGATATAGTCGAATAGGGGATTGACACAAGCACGACGATTGGTCGGATATTTTTCTGCGTACCAACTTGCATCAAAAAGAGGATGTGGACTTCTCAACTCTGCGGCGCCTATCGACAGATAGTGCGAGAATGGGTTCAGGCCAGAATCAGCCACACCTGGGTTGGTCTCCAAGTACCACTGTGCGTCAAAAAGTGGATGTGGGCTACGCCCTTCCTCTGCGCCGTGATTGACGAAATGCAAGAGCGGCTCTAATCCAGCATCCTTTACATCGGAATTGGTCTCCCGATACCAGCTTACGTCAAAAAGAATATGGGGATCTCGGCCTTCGGACCAGCCGTGGGAAACATAGTGCTTCAGCGGATTCACCCCCGAGGCGCGGACATCGGGGTTAGCGTCCAAGTAGTACAGCACATCAAAGTAGATTGACGGATTTCGACCTTCTCGCCAGCCATACCGCATGAAATGCAGCGCTGGATCCATCCCCGATTGCATGACATCCGGATGCTGGCGCAGATACCAAGCACGATCAAAGTACCGCGTGATTGCTTTCTCGAGCTTCATGTTTTTTAGAAGTGGGACCTTTTCGGAAGCCTTAGCAACAATCTTCTGTGCTTGGTTCATCGCTTTTTTCAACACATTCTTCCATTCAACAGACATTGCAAAGCACCTACCGCCATATCGAACGGGTCTCAATAACGATCAGCTAGTCACGCTACCTAGCTTGTAGTGTCGTCAAGCCGGTGTGATAACGAAGACACGAGCGATGCTGCAACCAGACTGCGTCAACGCGAGTCATTGCCTCCTCCAACATGACTTGCTGATGCGCCCTCGAAGGCTGACAGACTCAGACCCCAGTTTTGCCGCACGGCCGTGCCCTTGTACCGAGACATAGAAGGCTGCTGACAGCTTCCCGGCAAGGATAGAATGGGGAGCGATCCGACGGCAAGAGTTGTTTGTCAAGAACGCTTCGTCGGCGCATAGATAGTCTGCCAATGATATCTACGCTCGCTTCACTCACACGCTCGCATGAGTTGGTATCAGCTCCGCATTACGTTCGGCGATGAACCGCAGACCGTACCTTTTACAAGCATCCCAATCCTACGGCACGGATTGAAGCTCATGGCAAACGCCCTAAGCGGCTGCTTTAGCAAAGAGCCAAGGGCAAATGCAAAACCAGTGCCCTGACGCCTTCATTTGTCGTTACAAAACTTAGACGAGGATGCTCCATCACCGAAAATGCTTGTTGGAATCTGCTGCACCAGCCTTACGAACAAGCCTAATGCGCCAACACCTTTTCTCTCAGGTATTTGCCATAGTCGCCTTTGCCGTACAATTCGGTTAGCTTCGCAAGCCCGTCACGATCGATGAAGCCTTTGTGGAAGGCTATCTCCTCGGGGCACGAGATCTTGAAGCCCTGCCGACGTTCCAGCGTGGCAACGAATTCGGACGCATCAAGCAAACTGTCCGGCGTCCCCGTATCGAACCAAGCATAACCACGGCCCATCTGCTCTACATGCAGGTCACCTCGCTCCAAGTAGGCGCGATTAACGTCGGTGATCTCCAACTCACCTCTCGGCGAAGGCTTAAGATTGGCGGCGATCTGGACGACATCCTTGTCGTAAAAGTACAGTCCCGTAACGGCCCAGCTGGAACGTGGCGTAGTGGGTTTCTCTTCGATCGACATGGCCCGCATCTGTTTATCGAATTCCACGACGCCGTAACGTTCCGGATCGTTGACATGATATGCAAAAACCGTCGCACCCGCTGGGCGCTTCATGGCGCTGGTGAAGAGATCCGTGATACCATGACCATAGAAAATGTTGTCACCAAGGACCAAGCACGATGGACTGTCACCGATGAAATCTGCGCCAATGATGTAGGCCTGAGCCAGACCGTCGGGTGAAGGTTGAGCCGCGTAGCTTAGAGCAACCCCCCATTGCGAACCATCCCCTAAAAGGCGCTCGAACATTGGCATGTCTGCGGGTGTTGAGATGATCAGAATCTCGCGAATCCCAGCCAACATCAGCGTCGAGAGCGGATAAAAGATCATTGGCTTGTCGTAAACCGGCATCAGTTGCTTAGATATGACCCTGGTCATTGGATGAAGGCGGGTACCGCTGCCACCCGCAAGAATTATGCCCTTCATACGTAGTTTTCCCTAGTGTTTAGCTTGAGCTAACCGCTCGACAATTTTTGCAGTAGAATGCTTCCAGTCGGGAAGCCTAACACCGTGGACGTCCGCAAGCTTCGTACAGTCGAGCCGCGAGTTTGCCGGGCGCTTTGCGGGCGTCGGATAGGCACTTGATGGAATGCGGCCAACCTCTGCACTCGGACCTCCGACGAGCGTCGACTGTGCAAAGATCTCCACCGCGAAATCGGCCCAACTTGCCTCTCCCGAACCTGTCATGTGAAAGATACCGCGCAGAGCCAGATCATCGTTTGCAATAAGGTTCGCCGCAACGTCGAGCACAGCCTCCGCAATATCGAGTGCTGAAGTCGGGTTTCCAAGCTGGTCATCGACAACGTTCAAGGATTTGCGGGTTTCAGCGAGCGTTAACATCGTCTTCAGAAAGTTCGCGCCGAAGGGACTATAAACCCAAGCTGTACGCAGGATTGCGAAATTTGATGTTGCGGCAACCACGGCCTGTTCACCGGCAAGCTTCGAGCGCCCATAAGCGCCAACGGGTGCCACTTGATCCGTCTCCAGATAAGGTGAGGATTTTGCACCGTTAAAGACATAATCGGTCGAGAGATGGACGACCGGTACGCCCAGCGTCGCCGCCACTTGCGCAATTCTACCGGCTGCTAAGCCGTTGACCACCGTCGCGGCTTCTTCATCGCCTTCCGCCTGATCCACCGCTGTATAGGCAGCGGCAGATACAATCACATCCGGCTGGGCGACGCGCAGGACGTCCTCAATTGTATCCGGCGCTGAGAGATCCAGCTCCGGGCGTCCGAGCGGGATCACCTCAAAGCGTCGATCATGGCCGCCACGTTCCAATAGCGATCGCACGACCTGGCCCTCCCGGCCCGTCACAATCAATCGTTTACGACCCGTCATACGGAGGCTTTCTTTTCGGAAAGTAGACCGAGGCGAGACCCGGAATAATCCTGCCTAAGCGGAGACCACCACCATTCGTTCTCTAAATACCAGCGCACTGTCTTCTCTATCCCGGTATCGAAGTTCTCTTCAGCTTTCCAGCCTAATTCAGTTTCGAGCTTATTTGCGTCGATTGCATAGCGAGCGTCATGGCCGGGACGGTCTGTCACATAGGTTATCAGACTGGAATGGGGTTGCGCTTGTGGACGCAGACGATCCATCAATTCACAGATCCGGATGACTACATCGATGTTGCGGCGCTCGTTTCGGCCGCCGACATTGTAGGTTTCGCCGATTTTCCCGCGTTCCGCAATGATATCAAGTGCACGAGCATGATCCTCGACATACAGCCAGTCGCGAATATTGGTGCCGCTACCATAGACCGGCAGCGGTTTTTGACCAAGGGCGTTGAGGATGATCAATGGAATCAACTTTTCTGGGAAATGATAGGGGCCGTAATTATTCGAGCAGTTCGAAACTACTACTGGCATTCCATAGGTACGCGCCCAAGCTTTGGCCAAGTGGTCGGATGCCGCTTTGGAGGCCGAGTACGGAGAGCTTGGATCGTAGGGGGTCTGTTCAGTGAACAGCCCTTCGTCGCCTAACGAGCCATAGACCTCGTCAGTGGAGACATGCAGGAAGCGGAACGCCTCTTTTTCCTTGGAGCTTAAGGTCAACCAGTACTGGCGAGCACATTCCAGCATTGTGAAAGTGCCCATCACGTTGGTGTCGATGAAATCTTTGGCGCCAGTGATCGAGCGGTCGACATGGCTTTCTGCCGCAAGATGCATGATACGTTCTGGGCGGAAGTTCTCAATCAACTGTGCGACCGCTGCGCGATCGCACACGTCAGCCTGCACGAAACGATAACCTTCACGATTGCTCACCGCTCTTACCGACGTCTCTGTGCCTGCATACGTGAGCTTATCTAAGTTCAGGACCTCGTCACCCTTATTTAGAACGAGGTGTCTCACGACGGCAGACCCAATAAAACCTGCCCCACCTGTTACAATTATGCGCATCTGAAAATTTCTCCGTACATTATCGTGGAATAGGTCCTAGTAGAAACCAACGTAGCAAGCAGACGGCCGACCTTTGAGGAATGCAGCAATGAAGAGCCTCAATAAGTGAAAACCGAGCCCAGGTCGGCGAGCGACGGCTGTCTTTTATCCTTGTCAGAAAGGGCCGCCTTTTCGACATCGACAGGCCAGTCGATTCCAAGTCTCGGGTCACTCCATAATAGTCCGCGATCATGCTCGGCGCTGTAATAGTCCGTCACCTTGTAGCTAATCTCAGTATTCGGCTTGAGCGTGCAAAAACCGTGAGCGAAACCTGGCGGCACCCAGAGCTGTTTGCCGTTTTCTGCTGTCAACTCCACCGCAACATGCGCGCCATAGGTGGGTGACCCAGAGCGGATATCGACTGCGACATCGAGAATAGCCCCAGCAATGCAACGCACCAATTTACCTTGGGATTTGGGCTCCGTTTGGAAGTGTAATCCCCGCACCGTGCCGACTTCGGCGGAAAATGATTGATTATCTTGGACGAATTCGAAGGCTCCGACATGCTCCGCAAACAGCACCTGGCGAAATGTTTCCATGAAATAGCCTCGGGAATCGCCAAATTTCTTTGGCTCTACGACGACAACATCCGCGATACTCGTGCGCTCAAAATTCATCCTCGCCCGCCTACAACGTTAGCATCCAAAACTTCGACATCACTAGCGAGCCGATCCATATGTGTAAAGGTAGAAGGCATTTTTTGCGCTCTTGTCGCTGAGCGCTCCAGCCCTTCCGTTATGGTTATACGGTTTCACCAGCATCGCAGTATCGGCCATATCAAGGGATAGGCGTAGCCGACCATCAAGACCTTACGGCGTTCCAAGCCCCGGCTGGGGTATTGCTTATCATGTCCTCGTCCCGTAGAGCGTGGTGGCAACGAGGTCAATAAATGCACAACGTAAGCCGATGCGCCGTCACACGAGGCCGAGTGTGTGAGTCTCAGACCCAGCTCGCGAAGACCTCACTTCTGGATGTATTTGTCAGAATCTGTCTCTTGAGGCACCATCTTTCGATAAACAAAGGGTAGTCTGTGTCATTGCGCTCTGTAACGCGGTGGGTCTGGGGTATGTTGATCCCGGGCCGACCGAGAAACACCCCTCTCGAACGCCGCATCGAGCACCTCAAGTCATTTATCGACTACGCACCTTCCGGCGGTACGCCGCCGCTCGACAGTATGGAACTATCGCGACTGCGCATCGCCTGGGTCATTCCCGATTTCTTGCCCGGGGCCGGTGGCCACATGACGATTTTCCGCATTGCGAGTTATCTTGAGCGATTTGGCCATGATGTCCAGTTTCTTGTTCAAAACCCGACAGTACACAAAACAGAGTTGGATGTCCTCGAAGCAATTAACACGCATTTCCAGCCTTTTCAGGGTAAAGTACAGCTTTTCACGGGTGTCGCACCGGACGTTATCGGTGACGCATTGATCGCAACTGATCGCTTCACCTGTTATCCGGTAGAAGCAATGCGGGGTTTCACAAGGAAGTTTTACTTCGTACAGGATTTTGAGCCAGCCTTTTATCCTGCTGGCGCTGAAGCGTTATTGACCGAAGCAACATACCATTTTGATTTCGACTGCTTGTGTGCAGGTGACTGGCTGCACAGAAGGATGTCGGAAGGTTTCGGAAGGTGGTCAATGTCTTGGCCGCTAGCCTATGACAGGCATATCTACAGCCTCGGCGGATCTGACCAGGCTCGTCATAAATCGCGAATCGCGGTATATGCGCGTTACGTTACACCGCGTCGCGCCGTGGAGCTTGCCTTTCTAGCACTTGAGGTTCTGCATCAGCGCGGCGTTTCTTTTGAAGTCGATTTTTTCGGTTGGCAGCTCGGCAAATTGAACGTGCCGTTCCCATACCGCGACCATGGTGTCTTAAGCGGCGATGAACTTGCTACGCTTTACCGAGAAGCGACGGTCGGCGTTGTTTTCTCGGCGACGAACCATTCGCTGGTCAACAAAGAGATGATGGCCTGCGGTCTTCCGGTCATAGATCTAGATCTCGACACGGTGCGGTCCATCTTTCCTCAGGAGGTGATGACTTTTGCCAAACCAACGGCTGATGGGATCGCTGACGCGCTGGAGCGACTCCTGAGTGACCCACGAGAGCGCCAGCGACTTCAAGAGCAGGCTCTATCTTACGTTCAGGAACTTTCTTGGGAGAAATCAGCGCGCATGATTGAGGCGGCGATCCAAGAGCGTATTGAGCATGCCGCCAGCCGGAAGATCGCCGAATGACCAGATATCGTTGTGCGGTAGTTATACCAACGAAAAATGCCATGCACGTCTTGCCGACAGTGATGGATAAAGTTCGGACTCAACGGACGCCGTGGCGCTACGAGATTATCGTGGTGGACTCAGGCTCTACGGATGGAACATCTGACTACCTGCGAGGGCTGAGTGACGTTCGGCTAGTTGAAATCGGGCCGAGTGAATTCGGCCACGGCAAGACCCGCAACCTTGGCGTTGAGCTCGCCGACGCTGAGTTCGTTGCGTTCCTCACCCACGACGCAGAACCCGTCGATGAGTATTGGCTCCTAAATCTGGTTTCCTCAGCTGAACAAGACCCCACGATTGCCGGGGTGTTCGGTCGCCATATTGCTCAACAAACCGCTTCACCTTTTACGAAAAGCGACCTCGACAAGCATTTTGCGGGTTTCCTAGCTCATCCACTGGTGGTTTCACGCGACCTCGATCCAACCAGGTACAAGGCCGACGTGGGCTGGCGCCAAATGTTGCATTTCTACTCGGACAATAACTCCCTTTTGCGAAAATCGATTTGGCAGCAGATACCCTATCCCGATGTCGAATTCGCCGAAGATCAGATCTGGGCAAGACGCATTATTGAAGCCGGCTACAGCAAGGCCTACTCCCCGAACGCTATCGTCTACCACTCACACGACTACGGTTTTTTCGAACAGCTGTGCCGCGCGTTTGACGAGTCACGGAACTTTTCCAAGTATTTCGGCTACCAGCTGTCGCCTAACCCAGGTCGCGCCCTGTGGACAGCAGGTGAGTTTGCGATTCAAGCCCTTTGGCAGCAGGTGGATGAGAGCTACGGAAACCTAACACTAAGGCACCGCTTTGCGAGGGCGGCCCAGCGAATTGCTCTCGTTGCAGGACACTGCCTCGGTGCAAACCACCAAAAAATACCCGCTGCTGTTGCATCTCGCCTGTCGTTGGATCAAAAGCTGTTTGAGGCCTGATAAACCAGATGCGGGTCGGGTGGCCATTATTGCGCCACACCAATCGGCATATCGGTGAGAGACGAGACGCTGTAAGGACGACGAGCTTCAGCAGAAGCCATCAGATGTCACAGGGTACATTTTGGAAGTTGAATGTAATCGTGGGATGTGCCATCTGGAAGCGTGTTTGACGCGGTTCGGGCTGCTGCACCTAACGTGCGTTTGAGGACGAAGAATGAGCCTTCAGATAGGGCATGATCCTAAGGATCGTCTAGCTGTTTCATTTGAAGCCGATGAAGCGATGCGGCTGTCCGAGATTGGCATCGTGTCGCGTCTCTTCGGACTACTTTTCACCAAGAAAAATTCGCTGCTGTTCTTCGTCGTCTTGCCCAGCGCACTTGCCGGTCTCTATTTCTGGCTAATAGCCAGTAACCAGTATGTCGCGGAGATGCGTATGATAGTGCGCACTATCGGCGTCAGCGAGAGGTTCGATACGTCACAGGCTCGCGAAGGACGTTCGATGATTGGTGGTGACTCGTTGACACAGGATTCCTACATTGTAGCGAACTATCTAAAATCGCCGGAAATCGTAAGGAAGCTGGATGTAGAGATTGGCTTACGTCAATATTTTTCCCGGGAAGATGTCGACTGGTTTTCACGACTATCCCTGAACGCTACATCTGAGGAGCTTTTTCAGTACTGGGGACGGCATGTTGATACCTATGTCGATGGTCCCTCTGGTATTATTGTATTCACCGTTAGGGCATTTTCCCCTGAGGCCTCGGTGTTGATAGCAAACGCTGCACTGGGTAGCGCCGACGCAATGATTGACAAAATCTCGGAGAAGGCCAAGGGGGACCTTGTCGCAAGGGTCGAGGGTGACGTAACGGCTAGCTTGGCTGACTATCGCGTGGCGCTCGACGACTTACGGGATTACCAAAATAAAACTGGGATCCTCGATCCCTTATCTTCAGCCAAGATGTTGAGTGAGATCATTGGTAAGCTCACCGAGCAAAAGTTGCAGTTGACGGTCAGCTTGAAGTCTTTGGAGGCCGCTGGTGCGGACAAAACCGCTCGTGGCAGGGAGCTTCGTCGCTCCATTCAAGCAATCGATGATCAGATCAAGCTGCGTCAAAACAATATGGCTGGCTCGCTTGATGGGGCGGATACGCAGTTATCGAGCAGTTTGACGGAATTCTCACGCTTGGAGACGCGACGAATCGTCACACAGGCAATTTATGAGGCCAACGTACGGAACCTTGATACTGCCAAATCGACGGCACTGAAACGGACAACGTTCATGTCGATCTTTTCAAACTCGAATACTCCGGAAGAATCAGAATACCCTGATCGATTCTCTAGCTGGATTATCTTGTCTGTCGGACTGCTCACGCTCTGGATGACCGCAACGCTTCTCTGGATGTCTATTGAAGATCATCGGGTATAGTGATGATTACGCTGGATAACGTTACAAAGTATTATAAAACGGCTGCACATCGCCGTTATATCTTACGAAATCAGTTCATGCATTTTGCATCCGGAAGGTCGTACGGATTGCTCGGAGTGAACGGCGCTGGGAAATCGACCACTATGCGCCTGATCGCCGGAGCGGAACTTCCCAACAAAGGGCGCGTCCGGCGTCAAGTGAGGGTCTCGTGGCCGTTAGGATTTGCAAATGGATTGAACCCCATGCTGAGTGGTAAGGAGAACCTGAAGTTCGTTGCCCGTGCTTATGGCGAGGATTTTAATCGCGTACTGCGGTTCGTTGCGGAATTCGCGGAAATCGGTAGCTACCTAAACGAGCCTTTGAGGACCTATTCTTCTGGGATGGGCGCAAGATTCGCATTCGGTCTTTCCATGGCCATCGAATTTGATTGCTATCTGGTAGATGAAATCACAGCTGTTGGCGATTCGAACTTCCAGCGGCGTTGTCGAGAAGCGTTTCGGGCACGCCGAGCCAAGTCGGACGTTATTATGATCTCACATGACATGGAGACAATCAAAGATTATTGCGACGTCGCCATAGTATTGATCGACGGCCAAATGGTACAATTTGATAACGTTGAAGATGGAATAGCAACCTATATGCGGCTCAATCGTTAAGTAGGTGTATAGATATTGTCGGAAAACATGCAAAAAGACGACGGCCGTTTGATCGAAGCGAAGCCGGTGACCTCGCTGGAGCGAAGCCAAAGGGTGGCCGCTGCGTTGAGTTCCTATGCTCGAGCGTTGACCTTTGAGAACCGCAGCCGCCGCAACCTATACCGACTTGCCGGTTTGGCACCTCGTGCCCGCGATCGTGTTTTCTCGATATTGATCATGTTTCTCATTGGTACAACTCTTATCCTGCCAATGATCGCAAGCATCGGATACTTCGTATTCTTGGCGAGCCCAGGGTATGTGTCAGAGGTCCGGTTCATCGTTCGGTCGTCCACGCCGCTTCTTTCGCGTGATAGATATTCGAGCAACAACATCGAGCCTAAGGAAAAGATTGTTCAGGACACCGCAATCCTGCTGAACTACCTGGCAAGCCCCGCAATTATTCAAGACATGCAGAAGCAAGTGGATCTTCATAGCTTGTTTGGCGGTTCTAATATCGACTTCCTATCTCGGTTGTCAGCCGACGCCACGCAAGACGACATGCTGGAATACTGGAAGAAGCATGCCCATACTTACGTGAACCCTAAGAGTGGTATCGTTGAGCTTGAAGTTACGGCCTACTCCCCGCAGGACGCCCGGGACTTGGTACAACTTGTACTCCGCCTCTCGGAGGAGCGAGTAAACAAACTAAGTTCTGGTATGTGGCAAGATCTCCGCAGTTCCACCGAACGGGATGTTGATCTTGCTACGAAGGATGTCGCTGATCTCAGAGGGAAGTTTCGTGATACGCAGAATCAGACAGGGGTTTTCGATATCGCGCTTTCAGCGCAGCGACTCGCCTCTGTCTTGACTTCGGTCGAGTCCAATATCGCAGAGTTGAGGAGTCGTCGGCAGGCTCTGAGCGAGACGGTCGCCATCAACACCCCGCAGATTGCTGACCTGGACAGACGCATTGCAGCGGCCGAGGATCAGGCAAATGATTTGAGGGCTCAGGCTGCCGGAAGCACAGATCGGGAAGGCACAAACCTCGCGGAATACTCAACACTATTCGAAAAGTTGAAGCTAGATTTGTCATTGGCGGAAGCCCGGCTTAAAGCAGCTCTTGAAGACCTCGAAAAGGTGAAGCTAGTCAGCTCGCTGCAACTGATCTATGTCGATAATTTTATTGAGCCTACGCTCCCTGATAGCAATGAGTATCCTAACATTGCGTTATCCCTTTTCCTCAGTCTACTCGCGTGCCTCGCGACGTCCGCAGTTGCTTGCGGAGTGGTGGTGATGGTACGCCAAAAGCTCGACTGAGTGACGCGTAATTGGTTAGAACTGCCGCTCTGGAATAGCCAGCGGACGCCAGGTGTAGCGTCCGGGAAAAGCCGCAATGTGGACGAGACTTCGACACCTCGGTAGTTTCGCACGAGCCAACTCGAAATTGACGATTCGATTTGGCATGTCGTTTCGATGACACCGTCTTCAGCTTAAGATTGCGCACTCTCGTAGCTAGGCCTCAAGCTCTCGCCGGCCGCAGGCGCGCAACCGGCGGGTCTTTGGCAGCATTCTCGCCGCACCTGCCCCTTCTTGGAGGTATTGGTTGCGGCGCGCACGTACCCAGGACTGGCGCCTGCGGACCAGGATCGCAATCCACCTTGAATAGTGGGTCCAATTGACACAGACGTCGGCCTGCAAAGTCACAGCAGAGCTCTTCAATGAGGCGCGGGCCTCCTGCCGCGGCGATGTTCGCCCGCCCAATCACGATCCGTGTGCCGCGCGTTCACCCGCTTTCTGTATGAAATGATACAATAGAAGATCGGCCTCCAAGATATGCTGTATTTGACTAAACCCTCGGAGCATATCAGCCAGTTGGTGCGCCGCCTGAAACTGGGGCCGCATCCGCACTGTCCCAGGCGGCACTCCAAGTAAATCCTCTATGTTTTTCGGAAATACGTCGGGATCCCCGCCGACATCGAATAATGTGAACTGCGATAGGGCGTCCAAAGCCTGGGACACTTCATTGAGCGTCGGAGTTTCGGAGGGGTTTGCTGCTGTCAACTGTTGGGTGAATGGCGAAGAAAGCAAATTCATTGCGTCTTTGGGGGCTTTCCGAATAGCCAATTTTAACGCCCTTTCATTCTTTACATCCAAGCCATCCAACCACTCAATTACCGGTTTGAACAATGTTTTGTCGCGCGCAGATACAAAGCTGATTTCTTGTTTGCCTACGCGAGTAAAAACAATTAACCGCAAGGCCAATTCATAGAATGGATCTCTCAAAGAGATAATAGTGGTATCTATATTGTAGTCGATGTATAGCTTAAAATTCTTGAGGAGCATTCTGCCGGATACATAGACGGATGGTTGATGAATGATCTCCAACATTTGCCGTATGGTTTCGTAGCCATAGTGCTCGACTCGGTGTTCACAAAACTGGAAATACGGCCTCAGACTCAGATCTACTTCACTGTGAGGCACATATGCGGTCTCCAGTCGTAGAACCTTTTTCGGAACGAAGGATCTTCCATGATCGCGCCGATAAAACACCAGACCACTGTCCGGCTCAGACAATTCGACTTGAGATGCGTTACTCAAGCCTGGTATATTATCCTCACTTAGGATAAAGCCGACATTACCAGTTTGATGCGCGCCTTGCGCTTTGGCTCCTTCAATAAAAATCCACGTCTGAATTATTTTTGGCGTTTCATCACCATTGATACGCACATGTATTCTTGGGGAGGCCGAAAATCCGTCTGGCACGAAATAGCCGTGCACTTCCGCTCCGTTGTCGAGATAGACGCAGAAATTCATAATGTTTGACGGGCCTTCTTTTACTGAACCGTTATACGAATCAGACGCTACAAGCGCAATAAGCGCTCAATCAGAACGATATTGCCCTACCGCCTCGCGAACGTTAGTCGTTCTTCACGTTGAAAGCTTGCGTCAGAGAACCGCTCATCCATACTCGCGGTCCAGATGCTCAGTCGCGATGTCGTCCACCAGGCGCCGGACTAACTTCGTTTTAACTTCGTTTTTCTTCCCAGAACAACGCAGCAAATCCTTTAGCACCTCGGAAAAGCGCCGAGCATTTTGGGACACGAGTGAGTGCTTAGCGGAAGCTCCGATGTGAATATCTATTGAGGGTATTCCTGCGATGTTTGCCAAATGGAGATGATCGATCCAGAAATGACTATGCAATGGATTACCTGCCTCCGATGCAGCAAATATCGCAGCCGCCATCCCCCTTCTGCCAGATGAGCGATACAATTCCGCAATGTCAATGAGGTGGTCTGGGGTGCGCTGCACTGCGAGGGACTGCGCTAGGTGTAATCGCTCTTTAACATTTCCATCCGCAAATGTTTGCGGAGAGCACGCAAGCACGTCAATATGAGGTATGAGCCCTCCCATAGCTAATGCCGCGTATCCACCAGACGATTGCCCGAAGGATAGACACGGCCTATTGGCAACATGCCGAACAAGAAATTTCTGTATTCCCTCAATATTTGGCAGAAGATTTGACCCGCCGTACCACCAACTAGAAGTATCTTGAAAATAAAAAACGCGTGATGCAACGCCTCTAGCGGCGGACAACATAGAGAATCTCTCTAAATTTCCTGCAAATATTACAAGATCATTCTGACTGGAACCGTCCCCCTCGAACGCGACGCATCCTAGCCGATCAGAAACGAGGTTAAGCTCATGAATAACTTCGCGAAGCTCTGGTAGGCCTAACCGGGACAAAGGGGTGGACGAATGCCTGAGTTGGATCCCCCCGTCGACGATGTCTGTAAAGTGCACGCTCACTTAATGTAACCCTCAGAATTTCATCGGCAGAATCACCATCTATCTGGCTCCTTATAGAAGGTGAAATACGCTTTCAGGATCCCTTCAAAGCGATAATTGGCCCTAGAAGGCGCCAAGTACGGCATTACGTTGCCTTAGAACAGATCTGATGCTGCAACAAGCTCAGTCGTTGTTTCGGCCTCTCTCTCGATCGGCTGGATTTTGGGTCGCGTTCTCGGGGCAGGGCATCTTCGGTAAGCATTGCGAACTCCTCCGGTGTCGTCACCGCCGCCCGCGCCCAGACGGCACAGGCAGGCATGGGTGTGATGTATGAACTCGACGCGATTGCCGCGACTGTCATCGGCGGCACGTCGCTGACAGGTGGCGTCGGGCGCATCACCGGCACGGTGATCGGCACGATCATCCTCGGCGTCATGACCTAGGGCTTCACCTTCCTTCGGGTCGACGCCTACTATCAGGAAATCGTCAAGGGCCTGATCATCGTCGCCGCGGTTGTCATCGACGTCTACCGACAGAAGAACCGCAAGAAGGCCTGACTTCCCAAAGAAGAATTCTCCTCCCAGTGAAGCCAACTGGCCGGGATGACGAAAATCATCCCGGCATTTTGTTTTCGCTCGTGGGGGTATTTCGCGGCCCGCAGAGCACTTTCCACATATGCTCGGCGCGCAGGGCTGCCCCCTCGCCCACGCTCTGGCAATTTCTTTTGCGATGTACTATATGGCAGCCGTTCAAAACTATTGGAGACTTCCCATGTTGTCGCAGCGCAAGCTTGCGAGCCAGTTTCAGCCGCGTTTCGTTTTCCAGCTCTGGAGCGCGATGCTGCGGGTACAGACCCGCGAAACAGCTACCCTCTTCGGCCAGCGCGGCCGGTAAACGCGCGAAACTCCCAGATTGCTTTAGCCTGCGCGGCGGAACGGCGAGATCGTCACCGCTGCGGCTTCCCTCATCTGGTCTCCACGTCGGAGCGCCGGATGGGGCATTGGCGCTGCAGCGCTTCAGGAAGACAGGACGGCCCTTTGTCGTCGAGGCCTGCAAGAACGCAACGGCCTTGATCACGCAGCCGGAAAGCGGATGGTCACTTTCAGGCCGCGACCGTCCGCCCCTTCGCTCAGGCGGGTCGTCGCACCGTAGAGCTCGGCAATTTCCTCCACGATCGGCAGGCCGAGGCCTGAGCCGGGCGCTTCGCTGCCGCCGCGCTCGAAGCGGCGAAACACGGTTTCGCGCAGATCGGGGCGAATGCCGGGCCCGTTGTCCTCGACCTCCAGCAACACCGTTTCGTCCCCAACGACAACGCGGCTCGTTACCTCCGCGCCGCGTCCGGCATAAAGCAGGGCGTTGCCGATCAGGTTCTTGAGCAGTTCGCCGATCAGCAACGGCTCGGCCCGAACGAAAGCCTCGCCGTCGCCATCAAAGCCAAGATCGATATCGGCGTCCCCAGCCGCAGGCACGTGTTCGGCCGTAATCTCGCGCACGAGTTCGACGAGGTCGATGCGCTCCAGCAAACGGGTTTCGTCTTTGCCAGCCGCGTCGATCTTCGCCATCAGCAGCAACTGACCCAGGATACGCTCGGCGTTGGCAACGGCTTCGTCCGCCTTCTTGACCGCACTGCGCGTCTCATCGATCGAGCCGGCGCGTTGCGCGAGTGCAAGCTGCGTGCGGATGATCGCAAGCGGCGTGCGCAACTGATGGCTGGCATTGCCGGTAAAATTGCGCAGGGCATCGAGCGCCGACTCCAGCCGTCCCATGAACGAATTGACCGTATCGACCAGTCCCTGCACCTCGTTCGGCACCCGCTCGCCGATCGGATGCAGATCATCGGGGCTGCGCTCCGATATCGCGTCCCCTAGGCGATAGAGTGGACGCAGCGAAAAGGTAACCGCAATCCAGACGATCACCGCAGCACCGGCGATCATCATGCCCAGCCGCAGGGCGGATCGAACAAGGATGGTCTGCGCCAGCTGTCGTCGCGCGATTGTCGTCTCGGCGACCGTCACGACGAAAGGCACCGAATTGATGCCCGTGGAGGCGGAACGCCTGAGCGCCGCGATGCGGATCGGTTCGCCGCGAAAGACACTATCGGCAAAAGTGGTCGAAGCGCCCGGCTCTTCCGCCAGTGACGGCAACGTCTGGTAACCGGTGATGAACTGGCCGGGCGGCCCGTCGACCCGGTAGAAAACCCGGTCCTGTGCGGCCGAGGTCAGCATCTCCAGCGCGACATAGGGTATGTCGACCTCAAGCGACCCGTCCTCCGCCACCACCACGCGTTCTGCAATCGCCAAGGCGGAGCCGGCAAGCACGCGGTCGGAGACGACATTGGCGGTGGTCACCGCCTCGCGATAGGTGTCGGTCAACGCGATGACGCCAATGACCAAGGTGGAGATCAGCAGCCAGCCGAGCAGTCGCCGGCGGAGGGAGTAGACCGTCGTCCTCATTCCGCCCCGGCCGACTTGTCGAGATAATAGCCGATGCCGCGCGCCGTGCGCACCGTCAGCCCGTGCGGCGCAAGCCGCTTGCGCAACCGGCTGACATATTGCTCGATCGCATTCGGGCTCAGATCGTCGTCGAAACCGGTCAGCGACTGCATGATCGCATCCTTTGCGACCACCTTTCCCGCCCGCATGAACAGGAGCTCGAGCAGTCCGAGCTCCCGTGCCGGAATCTCGATCGGCGTACCGCCTGACGAAAAGCTGCGCGTGTTGAGGTCGAGAGAAACATTGCCGTAGCTGACGGTCGATGCGCGTAAGCCCGCCTGCCGGCGCAGTAGCACGCGCACGCGCGCTTCTAGCTCGCCGACGTCGAACGGCTTGATCATGTAGTCGTCGGCGCCAAGATCGAGCCCCTTGATCTTCTCCTCAGGTGCGCCCCTTGCCGTCAGGATCAGCACCGCCGCCCTATTCTGCCGGGCGCGCATGGCGCGGAGCACATCGAGCCCGTCCATTTCCGGCAGATTGAGATCGAGAATGACGAGATCGAAGGTCTCGGTGGCTGCGACCGCGTGCGCCGACGCGCCGTCGCTCACGACGTCGACGGCATAGCCGCTGCCGCGCAAAATGGCCGAGAGCCCCTCGGCCAGGTCCTGATTGTCCTCAACAAGCAAAATACGCAAATATGGTCACTCCCCGCGTCACCTTATCCGGCGGCGCCTTGCTTGTGAACGGTGCGACACTGAGGCATTGTGGATTCATGCGGTTCTTGATTTCTTTTCTTTTTTTCGCCCTTTGGCCCCAGCTGCTGCTTGCGGCTCCGATCATATTCCCGGCCCTTTCCGGCAAGCCGGAGGCGCGCACGCTGGTCGTCTATTCGTCGCTCGACGAGCCGCTCGCAAAGCCGATGATCGTCGGCTTCCAGAGGGCCAATCCTGACGTTGCCGTGCGCTACGAGGACATGCTGACAGGCGAGATCTACGACCGGATCATCAAGGAGACCGACGCGGGAATGAAGACGGCAGATTTCGCCTTTTCCTCCGCCATGGACCTGCAAGTCAAGCTCAGCAACGACGGCTATGCCCAGCGCAGCGACCTGCCGATGAGCGACCGCTGGCCTGCCTGGGCCAACTGGCGCAACACGGCCTATGCACTGACCTTCGAGCCGGCGGTTTTCGTCTATCACAAGCCGAGTTTTACCAAGGAGAAGCCGCCGTCGACGCGGGCCGAATTTGTCGATTATCTCAAGCACCAGGGCTCACATGTGTTTGGCCGGATCGGAACCTACGACATCGAACGATCAGGTGTCGGCTTCCTGTTCATGTCGCGCGACCAGGAACAGTTCGGCGACATCTGGGATGTGATCCAGGCGATGGGAGCTGCCGGCGTCAAGCTCTACTCCACCAGCGAAGCGATCCTTGAGCGCGTTGCCGATGGCCGCTTCGTTCTCGGCTACAATATCCTCGGTTCTTACGCGGCCGACTGGGCGTCTCGGCACCCGGATGTCGGCATCGTGCTGCCCAAGGACTACACCGTCGTCATGTCACGGATCGGCCTTGTGCCGCAGGCCTCCGCATCGCCGGATCTCGGCCGGCGCTATCTCGAGTTCTTCATGTCGAAGGAAGGGCAGACGATCATGGCGCGCGAGCTGCAGATCCCGGCCGTCAGCCCCGAGGTCGCCGGCGAAAACACCGCCAACACGATGCAGGAAATGCTCGGCGGCCAGTTGCGGCCCGTGCCCGTCAGCCCCGGCCTGATGGTCTATCTCGACCAGGTGAAGCGGTCACGGCTGATCGCCAAGTGGAACGAGGTCCTGCGGCTTCACTGATAATCGTCTCGCAGATCGCCTGACGGAATTTTGCGTTGCTTCAGCGGGTTAGCTCTTCTTTTTCGCCCGGGCCCCAAGATTGAGATCGACGGCAGAGCGTATCAGCGCCATCAACGCCTCCTCGTCGACGGTGTCGCCGTCATGAAAATCGATTGCCCGGCGGACATTGCCGTCGAGACTGGCGTTGAAGAGACCCGAGGGATCATCAAGCGACGCGCCCTTCGCAAAAGTCAGCTTCACCACGGCCCTGTAGGTCTCGCCGGTACAGATGATGCCGGCATGTTCCCAGACCGGGACACCGCGCCACTTCCATTCCTCGCTGACATCCGGGTCGGCCTGCCTGATCAGCTTCCGCACGCGCGAAAGCATCGGACCGCGCCAGTCGCCGAGCTCTGCTATTCTCGCGTCGATCAGATCGGAAGGCGAGACGCCCCCTTTCGGCGCACTGCCCGTCTTGTCCGCCGTCGTTGCTTTCGCCATGGCTGTCATCTCCCGGGTGGCTTTGATGACGACGCTCGGCCGCCTGCGCATGGATTGATGAAGGAGATAGCGCCGGCTCCCGCTTTTGGAACGGGAACCGGCTGGAGATTGGCAAATGTCGCATGCGATTCGCCGCGCCTCAGGGTTTGGGGCGGCTTTCGGCGGGCACTTCCCGGGGACCCGAAGGCTCGACCTCGCGCTCGGCGGCGGCAAGAACCTAAGATTTCGTGAACCCCACGGCCTGAAAAGCGCATTCGGGACTTGATGTCAGCTAAATGTCAGCTTTCTATGTTGCCTTAGGGTCACTGGCCCCCGTGGAGGCGGGCAGCCGGTTGCGTACTGGGAGGAAGCCACCAATCCGGTCAAGCGATAAGGGACACAAGATCCCGTCGCCGTCTTCCCGTTCGCACGCAGAAACAACGTGCGCGGTGAAAACGCGCCTCACGGAGGACTGACCTTGAAACACTTTTTCCTCGCAACGATTCTCGCCGGCGCCATGTCGCTGCCGGCTGTTGCCGCTGACTACACGATCATCGCTCCGGCAAACCCGGGCGGTGGCTGGGACCAGACGGCCCGCTCGCTCCAGACGGTGCTGCAGCAGGAAGGCATCTCCGGCAACGTTCAGGTCCAGAACGTTCCAGGCGCCGGCGGCACGATCGGCCTTGCCCAGTTCGCAAGCCAGCAGAAGGGCAACGCCAACGCCCTGATCGTCGGCGGCTACGTCATGGTCGGCGCGATCCTCACCAACAAGTCGCCGGTCACGCTCAAGGACGTCACCCCGATCGCCCGCCTCACCGGCGAATACGAAGCGATCGTCGTTCCGGCAGCGTCCGAGATCAAGACGATGGCTGACCTCGTTGCAGCGCTGAAGAAGGATCCGGGCGCGGTGTCCTGGGCTGGCGGCTCGGCCGGCGGTACAGACCACATTGCCGTTGGCCTGATCGCCAAGGCGGCCGGTGTCGACCCGACCAAGATCAACTACATCGCATACTCGGGCGGCGGCGAAGCACTTGCCGCAATCCTCGGCAGCCAGGTCACGGCCGGCATTTCGGGCTATGGCGAATTCGAATCGCAGGTCAAGGCCGGCACGCTTCGCCTGCTCGCCGTATCCGGTCCTGAGCGCGTCGCCGGCATCGATGCTCCGACGCTGAAGGAATCCGGTCTCGACGTGGTCGTCGAAAACTGGCGCATGGTCGCTGCCGCTCCGGGCCTCTCGGACGAGCAGAAGGCCGCCGTTTCGGCCGACATCGAGAAGCTTGCCAAGTCCGCCGGCTGGCAGGAAGTTCTGAAGACCAAGGGTTGGCAGGACAGCTATCTCGCAGGTGACGCCTTCAACGCCCAGCTCGACAAGGATGTTGCGGCGACCGAAGGTGTTCTCAAGGACATTGGACTGGTGAAATGACCACGGGGCATAACCCTTCAACTTCAACGCGTCGCCCGGATCGGGCGGCGCTCTTCATCGCGGCCGTACTCGCCGCTATCGCTGGACTCATTTTCTGGGATGTGTCGCGCCTTGCAGGTGCCGCCGGCTACTCCCAGGTCGGACCGACGACGGTCCCCTATGCGATTGCCTGCTGTCTCGCGGCCCTCGCCGTCTGGACCATCTTCGCTGCGTTCCGCAACGATTTTCCAGAGCGCGAGCGCCAGGAGGTCGCACCGGTCATCTGGATCGTGGCGGGCCTTGCAGCGCAGATGCTGCTCTTGAAGGTCGCAGGCTTCTCGATCGCCACCGGCATTCTCTTTGCGCTCACCGCGCGTGGCTTTGGCAAGCGCAAGCTCTGGCTCTCCCTGCCAGTCGGCATCGCGCTCTGTTTCGCCGTGTGGGTGATTTTCGCCAAGCTTCTGCAGTTGTCGCTGCCCGCAGGGCCGCTTGAACACCTGTTCTTCTAAGAGGGCCGTCGACCATGGCTACTTTTGATTTCCTGTTGCAGGGATTGTGGGTTGCTGCCCAGCCGATGAACCTGCTCTACGCGCTGATCGGCGTGACGCTCGGCACGGCCGTCGGCGTTCTTCCCGGCATCGGCCCGGCTCTGACCGTGGCCCTTCTTTTGCCCGTTACCTACCAGCTCGATCCGGCCGGATCGCTGATCATGTTCGCCGGCATCTATTATGGTGGCATGTATGGCGGCTCGACCACCTCGATCCTTCTCAACACACCAGGCGAAAGCGCCTCGATCGTCACCGCGCTTGAAGGCAACAAGATGGCGCGCGCCGGACGTGGCGGACCGGCCCTTGCCACCGCCGCCATCGGCTCGTTCGTTGCCGGCCTGATCGCGACGCTGGGCCTTGCCTTCATCGCTCCCTACATCGTCAAGCTGGCCCTGGTCTTCGGTCCGCGCGAATACTTCGCACTGATGGTTCTCGCCTTCGTCACCGTATCTTCGGCTTTCGGCGACAGCACCCTTCGTGGCCTGACGGCGCTCTTCGTCGGACTGGCGCTTTCCGTTGTCGGCATCGACCAGCTGACCGGTCAGGCGCGCCTCTCCTTCGGTGTTCCCGAACTGCTCGACGGCATCGAGGTCACCACGCTTGCCGTTGCGATGTTTGCCATCGGCGAGACGCTGTTTATCGCCGCCCAGGGCGAAAAAGGCCCCGACAAGGTCGAGGCCGTGCGCGGCTCGGTCTGGATGAGCAAGCTCGACTGGGCCCGCTCCTGGAAGCCCTGGCTTCGCGGCACGTTCATCGGCTTCCCGATCGGCGCGATGCCGGCCGGCGGCGCCGAGATCGGCACCTTCCTGTCCTATGCGGCTGAAAAGAAGCTTGCAAAGCACCCGGAAGAGTTCGGCCACGGCGCCATCGAAGGCGTTGCCGGTCCGGAAGCGGCCAACAATGCTTCGGCCGCCGGCACGCTCGTACCGCTTCTGACGCTCGGCCTGCCGACGACGGCAACGGCTGCGATCATGCTCGCCGGCTTCCAGCAATATGGCCTGCAACCCGGCCCGCTGCTGTTTGCCACCAATCCGCAGCTCGTCTGGGGTCTGATCGCCAGCCTGCTGATTGCCAACTTCATGCTGCTGGTTCTCAACCTGCCGCTGATCGGGCTCTGGGTGAAACTTCTGACGATCCCGAAGCCCTGGCTCTATGCCGGCATCCTGCTGTTCGCGACGCTCGGCACCATCGGCGCCAACCCGTCGGTCTACGAGCTCGGCATGCTGCTCGCCTTCGGCCTGCTTGGCTACGCGATGCGTGTCTTCGGCTATCCGATCGCCCCCGTCGTCGTCGGCCTGATCCTTGGACCGCTTGCCGAGCAGCAGCTCCGTCGTGCCCTTGCCATCAGCCAGGGTGACATCTCGGTGCTGTTCACCTCGCCGATCGCAGCCGTACTGCTGGTGATTGCGGCAGCGGCCCTGATCGTGCCCCTGATCCTGCGTGCACGCGGTCGTGGCGAAGTTCTGTCGCAGCTGGCGGCGAACGAGGACTAATAGCGCCTCCTCCCAAGGCCTATCCGCAGGCCCGGCCGGTTGATGACCGGCCGGGCCTGCATTCGTTGCATGGCTGGCGTGCCCGATTGTGCATTGCAATATACCCTTGCAGACCCCATCTTTTGCTCATCGAAGAGAAAACGAAAGCGAGCAAGACGATGGCAACCACAACTTATCACAAGGGTTTCATCGGCCGTGCCTTCGCA
>NZ_DASYGZ010000240.1:0-2033 GCF_035999135.1 Ensifer sp. | reverse complement strand
AAGCGACCGCCCCACATCTGGTTGGAGGATTTCGTCTCGGAATTGCCGTCAGCCATGAAGAATGCCCGCCTTGGAGAATGAAATGCCCGACCAGAAGAAATCCCCCCCGGCCGTGAAACTGTTCGCGCTCGCCGCCCTGTTTGGCGTGATCGTCGGTGCGGCAGCGGTATACGTGAAGGAGACCGGGTCTGGCAATGCCGACACGGCCGAAACGGCTCAAACGGCGAGCGCAAGCTGCCCGCTGACCTCGGCCAAGGTCGCCGCGCTGACACCGTTCATGAAGGGCCAGGTGGCGGCCATGTCACCGGCCTCGACGCCGCGACCGATCGCGCTCGACTTCAACGGCCCGGACGGCAAGCCGACCAACGTCCCGGCTTTTGCCGGCAAGACGCTGCTCGTCAATCTCTGGGCGACCTGGTGCGTGCCCTGCCGCGAGGAAATGCCGGCGCTGAACGCCCTGCAGAAGTCGCTCGGCAGCGACAAGTTCGAGGTGGTGGCGATCAACATCGATGTCGGCGACGACGAGAAGCCTAAGGCGTTCCTCGACGAGACCGCCGTGCACGAGCTCGGCTACTACCGCGATGCCTCGATGGGCGTGTTCAACGCCATGAAGAAGGAAGGCCTGGCCTTCGGCCTGCCGGCGACCCTTCTCCTCGACGACAAGGGCTGCCTGATCGGCTCGATGAACGGCCCGGCCGCCTGGGACAGCGACGACGCCAAGGCGCTGATCAGTGCCGCACTCACGCCGGCCGCCGGAAGCTGATCGCAGTTTGCGAGCGCGCAAAAACAAAACCCGGCGGATCGCCGGGTTTTTCATGCCTGAGGCTCGCCAGATTAACGGGTCGGAACCGGCACTTCGCCGCGATAGTCGTAGAAGCCGCGGCCGGACTTGCGGCCGAGCCAGCCAGCCTCGACATACTTCACCAGCAGCGGGCAGGGTCGATACTTCGAGTCCGCCAGGCCGTCATAGAGCACCTGCATGATCGACAGGCAGGTGTCGAGGCCAATGAAATCGGCCAGCTGCAGCGGGCCCATCGGATGGTTGGCGCCGAGCTTCATGGCCGTGTCGATCGCCTCGACGCTGCCGACACCTTCGTAAAGCGTGTAGATCGCCTCGTTGATCATCGGCAGCAGGATGCGGTTGACGATGAAGGCGGGGAAGTCTTCGGCGACGGTCACGGTCTTGTCGAGCGTCGCGACAAATTCCTTGGCGGTCTTGAACGTCTGCTCGTCGGTGGCGATGCCGCGCACGAGCTCGACCAGCTTCATGACCGGAACCGGGTTCATGAAGTGGATGCCCATGAAATGCTCGGGACGATCGGTGGCCGACGCAAGGCGCGTGATCGACAGCGACGAGGTGTTGGTCGCAAGGATCGCTTCCGGCTTCAGGATCGGACATACCTGGCCGTAGATCTTGCGCTTGATCGTTTCGTCTTCAGTGACGGCTTCGATCACCAGGTCGGCCTGCGACAGGTCGTTGATATCGGACGAACCCTTGATCAGCGCCAGCGCCGCCTTGCGCGCCTCGTCGGTCATCTTGCCGGAGGACACCTGGCGGGCGAGGTTGCCGTTGACGGTGGCAAGGCCTGCTTCGATCCGTTCAGCGGCGAGATCGTAGATCTGCACCTTGTATCCGGCGATTGCCGAAACGTGCGCGATGCCACAGCCCATTTGCCCGGCACCAATAATTCCGACCGTCTTGATCATCGCGGCGAACATCCATCTTCAAAAGGTTGGCGGTGGGGCCGCCATCAGACATGCAAAACCGGGCCGGCTTGGCCGGCCCGGTAGATTGTTAATGCCAAGTCCGCGCTTTTGCCAGCCCTTTTCACGGGGGCGGCGGATGGCATCGGCCTGGCGCTTACAGGGCCTTCTGCAACTCCGGCAGAGCGTCGAAGAGATCGGCAACCAGGCCGTAGTCGGCGACCTGGAAGATCGGCGCTTCTTCGTCCTTGTTGATCGCGACGATAACCTTCGAGTCCTTCATGCCGGCGAGATGCTGGATCGCACCGGAGATGCCGCAGGCAATGTAG
>NZ_DASYGZ010000223.1:0-9722 GCF_035999135.1 Ensifer sp. | reverse complement strand
AAGCGGGACAATTCGCCTCTTGCCGCACGGGACACCCCTTCCTATTGTCGAAAGCGACAATGAAAACAGGAGTCCCGGTGTGGGCGTAGTGATACCGCTGGAAGACAGCAAAAACAAACAGGCGTCCGTAAAGCCGCTCGTTGACCTGACAGCAGCGGACATGGAGCGCGTCAACCAGCTCATCCTGTCGAAGGCCGGCTCCGACGTTCAGATGATTCCCGAGGTCGCCAACCACCTGATTTCTTCCGGCGGCAAGCGCCTGCGCCCGATGCTCACGCTCGCCTCCGCCGCCATGTTCGGCTACGAGGGCGACGCCCACGTCAAGCTCGCGACCAGCGTCGAGTTCATGCATACGGCAACGCTCCTGCACGACGATGTCGTCGACGAAAGCGACCTTCGACGTGGCAAGTCCACCGCACGCACGATCTGGGGCAACCAGGCGAGCGTCCTTGTCGGCGACTTCCTGCTCGGCCAGGCCTTCCGCATGATGGTCGATGTCGGTTCGCTCGACGCGCTCGACGTGCTTTCGACTGCAGCCTCGGTCATCGCCGAGGGCGAAGTGCTGCAGCTGTCGGTCGCCAAGAACATGGAAACCACCGAGGACGACTACCTCCAGGTCATCCGCGCCAAGACCGCAGCGCTTTTTGCCGCTGCCTCGGAAGTCGGACCGATCGTCGCCCAGACGAGCAAGTCCGACCGCAACGCATTGAAATCCTACGGCATGAACCTCGGCCTTGCCTTCCAGCTTGTCGACGACGTGCTCGACTACGGCGGCTCGTCGAGCGACCTCGGCAAGAATGTCGGCGACGACTTCCGCGAAGGCAAGATCACGTTGCCGGTGATCCTCTCCTACCGCCGCGGCACGGCGGACGATCGCGCCTTCTGGCGCGAGGCGATCGAGGGCGGCGACAGCACCGATCAGAACCTCGACAAGGCGCTTGGCCTGATCAAGCGCTACGGAGGGTTGAGCGACACCATCGCGCGCGCCCAGCATTACGGCACGATCGCAAGGGATGCGCTGGCGCCGCTGCCGGCCTCGCCCTGGAAGGCGGCGCTGACGGAAGTTATCGACTTCTGCATCGACCGGATGAGCTGACGGTCGGCCGCCGGCCAGGACAGACGACAGGAAATTGTTGCCGCATTGCGCCAAAAAAGCCATTCTGTTCCTCAAGAGTTGTGCTGGGCAATATGTGGCTGACTCCGAAAACGACCCTTAGTGGTGCGCTATGCCGAGCGATCGGCACGAAAGGTTTGACATGCGGCAAATGACGATCCTCCGCCTCCTCAGCGGCGCTGCACTGCTGGCACTTGCCACGGTCAGCACCAGCTACCCGGCATTCGCCGAGGAGAAGGCTGCTGCCGCCGCCGAGGAAAGCGAACCGTTCGACATCAAGTCGGTCAACACCTTTGCCGGCGCGTTTCTCGCCGCCCGCACCGCCGACACGGACCGCGACTTCGCCTCGGCCACCGAACTCTACAGGATCGCGCTGCAGTTCGAGCCCAACAACAACGACGTCAAGCAGCGGCTGATGATCACGCTTCTGATGGACGGCCAGTTCGACGAAGGCGCGAAAATCGCCGAGCAGCTGAAAACCGACCCGGCCGTCGAGCGCATCACCACGGTCATCCGCGCCATCGAAGCGATCCGCAAGCGCGAATATCGCAACGCGCAGAAGCTGCTGAACTACCAGGGCCCGAACGATCTCGACCGGCTGATGAACGGCCTCCTGTCTGCCTGGGCCAAGTTCGGCCAGGGCAAGCCGAAGGAAGCACTCGCGGAGATCAACGGACTTGAAGGTCCCGACTGGTTCCGCGTGTTCAAGAACTACCATGCGGGCGCGATCGCGGTTGCAGCCGGCGACAAGCAGACGGCACGCACCCGGCTCAACGACGCCATTCTCGACCGTGAAGGCGGCAGTGCCGCCCCTGACACCTTCATGCGCGCGGTCGAGGCGCTTGCCCGATTCGAAGCACGCGAAGGCAACAAGCAGAAGGCGCTCGACACGGTTGCCGTTGGCGAGAACATGGTCAACAACTACACGCCGCTGCAGGCGCTGCGCAGCAGCATCGAAGCCGGTGCACAGCAGGAACAGCAGGTCAAGAACGCCAGCCAAGGGGCAGCCGCCGTGCTCTTTTCGATCGGTGCGGCGCTGAACCGCGACGGCGCCGAGGATATCGTTTCGCTCTATCTGCAGACGGCGCGCCGGCTCGATCCCGACAGCGCCGATATTCTGGTCATGCTCGGCGGCATCGCCGAGAACCTGAAAAAGCCGAACGAGGCAATCGAGCTC
This sequence comes from Ensifer sp., assembly GCF_035999135.1. Taxonomy (GTDB): domain Bacteria; phylum Pseudomonadota; class Alphaproteobacteria; order Rhizobiales; family Rhizobiaceae; genus Ensifer. The sequence continues at coordinate 7,431 of NZ_DASYGZ010000223.1, read as the reverse complement.
TACAAGGCTATTCCGGAGACCTCGCCAATGCGGCGGGTTTCCGAACTGCAACTGGGCCTGAGCCTCGCCAGCATCGGCAAGGTCGACGAGGCCAAGAAGCACCTGAAGGCCCTGATCGACGTCGACCCGAAGAACATCCGCAACTATCTCGCCTATGGCAGCGTGCTTTCCGACGCCAAGGACTACAAGGAGATGGGCGAACTTTACGACCGGGCCGTCGATCAGATCGGACCGGTGCCCAAGCGCAGCGACTGGACCGTGTTCTTCCAGCGTGGCATTGCCTATGAGCGCCAGAAGCTGTGGGACAAGGCCGAGCCGAATTTCCGCAAGGCGCTGGAGCTCAACCCGGATCAGCCGCAAGTGCTGAACTACCTCGGCTATTCCTGGGTCGACATGAACATCAACCTCGAGGAAGGCCTCGACATGATCCGCAAGGCGGTCGAGCTGAAGCCGGATGACGGCTACATCGTCGATTCGCTCGGCTGGGCCTATTTCCGCATGAACCGCTTCGACGACGCGGTGGTGGAGCTGGAAAAAGCCGCCGAACTGATGGCCGGCGACCCGACCATCAACGATCACCTGGGCGACGCCTACTGGCGGGTCGGCCGCAAGCTCGAAGCGGTGTTCCAATGGACGCAGACGCTTGAGCTGAAGCCCGAGGAAGCCGAGATCCCGAAGATCAAGGCAAAGATCGAGAACGGCCTGCCGGCGCTGAAAGAAGAGGTCCCGGCCTCTGCGGACGCCAAGGAGACGGCGCCCAAGAAGGTTACGCCCGAAGCACCTGCGCCTGACAAGAAGTCCTGATCGGTCGATGTCGGAGGGTGCCATCGCGGGTTTTGCGCTGACGCGCGCAGCACCCGCAAAGATCAATCTCGCACTGCACGTCGTCGGCCAGCGCGCCGACGGCCATCACCTCCTTGAAAGCCTCGTCACCTTCGCCGACCGGGGCGACCGCATCGGTCTTGCGCCCGCCGCCGAGGACCGCTTTACCGTCTCGGGCCCGTTTGCCGCCGAACTGCCGCGCGACGCCGACGCGCAAGGGAGCAACCTGGTCTTGAAAGCACGCGACAGCCTGCGCGCCGAGCTTCAGTCTCGCGGGCTCGCCACAGCCGGCCCGGTCCACCTGCATCTCGAAAAGAACCTGCCGCTCGCCTCGGGCATCGGCGGCGGCTCTGCCGATGCGGCAGCGACACTTCATGGACTTCTCGAGCTCTGGGGCGCGACGATCGAAGCTGAGCGTCTTGATGCGATCGCGCTGAAGCTCGGGGCCGACGTGCCGATGTGCCTTCGCGGCAGGCCCCTGCTCGCAAGGGGTATTGGCGAGGAGATCACCGCGCTTCGGGGTTTTCCGGCGCTTTCGATGGTGCTCGTCAATCCGCTGGTGGCGGTCTCGACGCCCGTCGTGTTCCGGACGCTCATTGACAAGACCAACCCGCCGCTCGAATTGCCGCCCGTACCTTTGACGCAAGGCGACTGGTTTCATGTCTTGACGACCTTGCGCAACGACCTGCAGCCACCGGCAGAGACGTTGCAGCCGGTCATCGCCACCGTTCGCCAGACGCTCGCGCAAGCCGGCGCCGTACTCGTGCGGATGTCGGGTTCGGGTGCGACGTGCTTCGGTCTTTTCGCAAACGACGACCTGGCCCTGGAGGCGGCCAACCGCCTATCGGTTGCCCGACCCGAATGGTACGTTCTGGGCTGCAGGACGACAGGCGCAGGAGCATAAAATGGCCGGAACCGACGAAAAACGCCCCTTCATTCCGGTCGGGATCGCGATCCTCACCGTGTCGGACACGCGCACACTTGCTGATGACAAATCGGGCGACACGCTACAGGCCCGCGTGGTCGACGCCGGCCACCGGCTCGAGGCACGCGCGATCGTGCCCGACGACCGGTCGAAGATTCACGATCAGGTGAAGGCCTGGACGCTCGACCCAGTGATCGACGTGGTCATCACGACCGGCGGCACGGGCTTCACCGGCCGCGACGTGACGCCCGAAGCACTCGAGCCTCTCTTCGAAAAACGCATGGACGGGTTTTCCGAGGTGTTTCATCGGATCTCCTACGAGAAGATCGGCACCTCGACCATACAGTCGCGCGCAACCGGCGGCGTCGCCAACGCCACCTTCATCTTCGTTCTGCCGGGATCTCCCGGCGCGTGCAGGGATGCATGGGACGGGATCTTGAGACAGCAGCTCGATTACCGCCACATGCCCTGCAACTTCGTCGAGATCATGCCGCGCCTGGATGAGCACCTGAAGCGCGGCTAATGCCGGGTGATCGGCCGCATACTCCAGCACAGCCGCTCCGCAGCTGTTACCTACGTAACTGACCGCGGCGTTTCCAGCCGCTAGTGTCTACCCGTCAGCCAGCGAAGATCGACCGCCGCATATTTCTCCTCTTCGCAACCGCATAGACACCTTTTCGCCTACGTCCCTAAGCGGAGAGAACTGTGGAATACGACGTGCAGCCAGAATGCTGCCCGGCAAGCAATCTATCAAACAAGGTCATTTGAGAGCCGCTTGGAGGTGCCGTCTCCCGACAGGCACCTTTCATTTTTTTGCCTAACGCCTAAGCGGTCGCCTGCCGGCCCTCGACGGCGACCCAGGCCGGAACTAGTTCGGTCGAAAGCCTGCGCGCCGCACCAACCCTCACCATATCGCCCAGGCACCCCATGCCACCTGTCGCCGCGAGCGCGTCCTGCTTGCGCAGCAGGAAACCGCTCTCCAGCGCCTGCGGGCGCCGCGCCAGCCGGCTGAACAGGGATTTGCGGTGCATCCTGGACGGAGAGAAGCGCGCAGGTGCCCTGTTGAGCGCGACATACTCCGCCAGCTCGTCGACCCAGCGGCCGATCGGGCGAGCGCCGGGTTCCAGCAGCATCAGCCATTCGCCGCGCGCCGAGCCCACCACCTCCGCCAGATCCCAGCTCTGGCAGAACCGGCATCCGGCCGCATCCGCCACTTTCGACGAACCGTCTTTCGATCCGTGGTCGAGAATGATGACGTCACTGACGAGGCCTTCGACAGCGCCGGTCACCAATGCCGAGAGCGTCTGCGCCAGCTCGGCTTCGTTGTCGCGCGTTTCCATGATGATCGTCAGCATGTCTTTTCCTACCGCATCGCAGCAACAATTGCTACATTCCTGGCCGACGCGGCCATCGCGCTTGCCGCTCGACCGAACCAAACCGCATCCCCATTTTTTGTTCTTGTATTGTTCATGGTTTCGCGTTAGGAAAATAATCAGAACAAAACGGGATCAGATATCTGATTCCTGGGAGATTCCAATGACCGAGCTGTCGCAGATCAGGCAGGGTGCGCTTGCGCCCGCCAATACGGCGGATGTTGCCGAAGCGATGATGAGCGCAACGGGCCTCAGGATCGACATTGACCGCCGTCGGGGACGCGGCGCCGGGCTCAACATGACCGGCCGCTACGAGCCGCAGTCACGCGAGACCTTTGACGACGGTTGGGAGAGCCTCGAGGATCTGCCGCCTTTCAAGACAGAGGTCCAGATCGAAAAGCCGCGCTCGGTGATCACCAGGAACGAATCGCCCGATATTTCCTTCGATCGTTCGATCAACCCCTATCGCGGCTGCGAGCACGGCTGCATCTATTGTTTCGCGCGGCCTACCCATGCCTATATGGGCCTGTCGGCAGGGCTCGACTTCGAAGCAAAGCTGTTTGCCAAGCCGGACGCGCCGCGGCTGCTGGAACGCGAACTGGCGCGGCCGGACTATAAGGTGAGACCGATTGCGATCGGCACCAACACCGACCCCTATCAGCCGATCGAGAAGGAATGGCGCGTCATGCGGCAGATCCTCGAAGTGCTCAGGGATGCCAACCATCCGGTCATGATCGTCACCAAGTCGGCGATGGTCACCCGCGACATCGACATTCTTGCCCCCATGGCGGAAAAAGGCCTGGTGCGGGTCGGCATCTCGGTGACGACGCTCGACCGGAAGATGGCGCGCACGATGGAACCGCGTGCAGCAACACCACCGAAGCGGCTGGAGGCCATGCGCGCGATCGCCGAGGCCGGTATCCCGACGGGCGTTCTCGTCTCGCCGATCATCCCGGCCCTCAACGATCACGAGATCGAGCGGGTGCTCGAAGCGGCAAGAACGGCGGGCGCGACCGAGGCGAGCTACGTGCTCTTGCGGTTGCCGCTCGAAGTCAGCCCGCTTTTTCGCGACTGGCTGCTGCGAAACTACCCGGATCGCTACCGTCACGTCATGTCGCTGGTTCGCTCGATGCGCGGCGGCAAGGATTACGACGCCGAGTTCGGCAAGCGCATGAAGGGTGCCGGTCCCTACGCCTGGCAGATCGGTCGCCGCTTCGACCTGGCGGTGAAGCGACTGGGCTTCAGCCCGACACGCCGCCAGTTGCGCGACGACCTTTTCGTGCCACCGCTTGGAACAGGCGTGCAGCTTTCGCTTCTGTGAAGGGAGGTTCGGGGCATGCCATACGCCTGCTCCCCGGTAGACCCCCGGTAGAACCCTCATTGGCGCCCCTTGGAGCCGATGCAGAGGGTGAAGCCAGATAGAGTTCCGGTGCCCCGTCCCCCGTTCTGGGCACCGGCCATCCCCCCGTCCGCCGCCGCACTCGGACCCGGGGGCTTGAAGAGAATCGGTCGATCATGCGATCTAGACATATGTCTCGCAGATCGTCCGATTCTCCCCTTTTTCCCGATATTATCGAAGCGCCGGATTTTGACCTGGAACTGTCGGCGAAAGGTGATGGCTTCTGGCCGGTCGCCGGTGCCGACGAGGCCGGTCGCGGGCCGCTCGCAGGTCCCGTGGTGGCCGCTGCCGTCATCCTCGATCCGGATGCCATTCCCGAAGGCCTCGACGACAGCAAGAAGCTGAGCGCCCAGGCGCGCGAGAGCCTGTTTGAGAAAATTCTCGCCACAGCCGACGTGTCGATCGCATCGGCGTCCGCAAGCACGATCGATGCGACCGATATCCGCAAGGCCAGCCTCGAAGCCATGCGCCGCGCCGTTGCCGGTCTGCCGTCGGCGGCGCGCTTCGTGCTGGTCGACGGCCGCGACGTCCCGCCGGGCCTGCCCTGCCATGCGAAGGCCGTCGTCAAGGGCGACGCCCGCTCGCTGTCAATTGCCGCCGCCTCGATCGTCGCCAAGGTCACGCGTGACCGGATGATGGCGCGCGCCGATCTCGCCCATCCCGGCTATGGCTTCGCGTTGCATGCCGGCTATGCGACGGTCACCCATCGCCGCGCCATCGAGACACAGGGGCCGTGTGCGCTGCACCGCATGAGTTTCCGCCCCCTGCGCCAGGATTAGCGCGCGTCACGCGATCTATCCGCTTCCCCCGGCGCTTTCGGCAGTCGTCCACACCTTCGCCAGAGTGCGCAAGCAGCGATCGCAGCCAGCCATCTCGGCCCCGCGCCCTTGTCACAGACCGGTCGAATTCGGCAAACACGATCCGCTTAACGAGGCGGCTGCCGCGCACCGGTGCGCGACATCCTCCGGTCCGCCCCCTGGATTCCCACCCCCGCTCCCGCGCCGTGAGCCGCCGATCCCTCGCGCATCGTCTCTCCCGGGACCTTGCGTTCTTGCGCACGATATGGGCGAAGCAACTGTGCGGCCCGCAATAGAAAACGCACTCTCACAATGCGGCGAGCGTCCCGCCCCGCCGGTTGCCCGCGTAGCGGCGAACCTCGTCGATCAAAGACGTTCACTTGACGCAGCGGATGCCGCGCACAGTCGAGCGACATGCACCACCAGGACCTTGGCGTTCCCCCTTGCTCCCGCCCGCTCCTCGATTGGTTGATCTGCCGCCAATTGTTTCGCCGGGGCCGGCGTGCTTTTGCGAACGATATCGACGAGGTAGCCGGACGGCCGCGATGTAACGCCGACGGCCCACAATTCGGATGGCGTCCCGGCCCTGCCGGTTGGCGGCGAAGCCGCAGATCGATCAAAGCCCCCCTTTCGCGGCTGGTGCTGCCGTTGGTGGAAAGAGAGAAGGACGGAATGATGCCGGAACCGGCCGCTTGCGGCTGCGTGTATCGGCAATCGAGCCTCGATGCCGCCGTTCACCCTCGGCCGACGGCCACGACCACTGAATGGCAGGAAGCGCGGAAGCCGGCGCGATCGACCTGGTCGCGCACCGTAACCGAAATGGCGACAGCGTCAGCCCCCTGCCCGACGCCTGCAACAACCCCTCCATCCGATGGTCGGCCCTGGTTGATGCCATCCTGCACCGCCCGTTTCGAAGTAACCCTCAAACGAAAAAAGCCCCGTACAGGACGGGGCTTTTTCATGCGGGTTGTGCCCGATCTTAGTTCAGGCGGGCCTTGACCTCACCGAGTGCCTTCTTGAACAGGTCACTCTGGGCGCCGGCGTCGGCCTTGGCAGCCACGACCTTCTCGGCCGCGGCAATCGCCAGATCGACTGCAGCGGAACGGACAGCGTTGATCGCGTCGGCTTCAGCCTGCTTGATCTTCTGCTCGGACAGCGCGGTGCGACGCGTGACGTATTCCTCGGTCTTCTGCTTGGCTTCAGCCGTCAGCATTTCTGCTTCGCGCTGAGCGGCGGCAACGATACCGGCGGCTTCCGCCTCGGCGTCCTTGCGCTTGCGCTGGTACTCGGCGACGAGCCCTTGCGCTTCTTCACGCAGACGCTTGGCCTCGGCAAGTTCATTGCTGATCTTGTCGGCGCGGCCGTCGAGGGCCTTGCCAACCATGCCCGGCACCTTGAGATAGGCAATCAGGACGAAGAACAGGATAAGGCCAACGAAGGCATAGAAGGTTGCATCAAGATGCATGGTTCAGTGCTCCTCAGTTGCCAGCCGATGCCTTGACGGCAGCGGTGATCTCGGCCTTGGTGACGGTTCCGCCGATCAGCTGCTTGACGACAGCGGTTGCGGTTTCCTCGGCGATCGCGCCAACGTCAGCCAGCGCCTTGGTCTTGATATCGGCGATGCGGTCTTCCGCGGCCGAAATCTTCTTGGCGAGGTCTGCTTCGATGGCGGTGCGCTCTGCATTGGCCTTGGCCTTTGCGGTCTCGCGCGCATCGTCGGCGATCTTGTGGCCCTTGGTCTTGGCAGCGGCCAATTCCTGCTCGTAGGAGGCGATGGCGGCGTCGGCTTCGCCCTTCAGGCGGGACGCTTCATCGAGATCCTGGGCGATCCGATCGTGACGGGTTTCGAGAATTCCGCCGATACGCGGAATGATGACCTTCGACATCAGGAGATAGAAGAGGCCAAACGTGATCGCGAGCCAGAGCAGCTGCGATGCGAAATGGGTCGAATCAAAGGGCGGGAACACGCCGGAGCCAGCCTCGCCTTCGTGGGCCACACCCGTTTCGGTGTGCACCTCACCGGCCGCAGCGGCATCGTGTGCTTCGGCGCCTTCAGTGGTGGTTGACTGCTGGGCATAGGCCGCGGTCACAAACATGCTCACCTCCAGGTGCACT
>NZ_DASYGZ010000222.1:0-2416 GCF_035999135.1 Ensifer sp. | reverse complement strand
TGCGATATCTGGCCATCAGTGAATTGCGTGTGCAGTTGGAGCGAAGATACCCATGATCGGACTTGTGCTTGTCACCCATGGCAAGCTGGCTGAGGAATTTCGACTTGCGCTTGAGCATGTCGTCGGTCCGCAAAAAGCTATTGAGACCGTCTGCATCGGCCCCGAGGACGACATGGACCAGCGTCGCCAGGACATTCTCGACGCGGTGACCGCCGTCGACGAAGGCAACGGCGTCATCATCCTGACCGACATGTTCGGCGGAACCCCTTCCAACCTGGCGATTTCCGTCATGCGCAGCGGTAGCGTCGAAGTGATCGCCGGCGTCAACCTGCCGATGCTGATCAAGCTCGCCGGCGTGCGCGGCGAGAGCGACATGGACAAGGCTCTGGTCGAAGCATCGGAAGCCGGGCGGAAATACATCAACGTCGCCAGCCGCGTCCTGAGTGGAAAATAATGGATCATCGCCCCGACATGTCGCTGACACGCGAACTGCTGATCATCAACAAGCGGGGCCTGCATGCGCGTGCGTCTGCGAAATTCGTGCAGACGGTCGAGGCCTTTGACGCCGAGATCACCGTATCGAAGGACGGCATGACGGTTGGCGGAACCTCGATCATGGGGCTGATGATGCTGGCCGCGAGCACCGGCTGCAGCGTTTGCGTCTCTGCCAGCGGCGCGCAGGCCGAAGAGGCGCTGAACGCACTCGACGCGCTGGTTGCCGACAAGTTCGGCGAAGAAATCTGACGGACAATATAAAGATATAAAGACTTCTTTATATCGAGGTTGCTCTCGCCCCTGAATCCTGATAGATCGGTCGCACTCTCACCGCGTCGACAGGCGTGGGAGGCATAATCGCGCCGCAGAAACGGCCAAGGGCCGCGCGGCTTGAAGAGATCAGCCCGGAGAACTCCATGACCACCACTCAGGACTATATCGTCGCCGACATCGGACTTGCCGATTTCGGACGCAAGGAAATTGCGATCGCCGAAACGGAAATGCCGGGCCTTACGGCCTGCCGCGAAGAGTTCGGCGCTTCGAAGCCGCTGAAGGGCGCGCGCATCACCGGCTCGCTGCACATGACCATCCAGACCGCGGTTCTGATCGAGACGCTGGTCGCGCTCGGCGCCGACGTTCGTTGGGCGTCCTGCAACATTTTCTCGACGCAGGATCACGCTGCCGCGGCCATCGCTGCCAGCGGCGTTCCGGTCTTCGCCGTCAAGGGCGAGACGCTGGAAGAATACTGGACCTACACCGACAAGATCTTCCAGTGGGCCGACGGCGGCGTGTCGAACATGATCCTCGATGATGGCGGCGACGCCACCATGTACATCCTGCTCGGCGCCCGCGCCGAAGCTGGCGAAGACGTGCTTTCGAACCCGGGTTCGGAAGAAGAAGAGATCCTCGTCGCACAGATCAAGAAGCGCCTCGCCGCTTCGCCGGGCTGGTTCACGAAGCAGCGCGACGCCATCAAGGGCGTGACCGAAGAAACCACCACCGGCGTCAACCGTCTGTACCAGCTTCAGGCCAAGGGCCTGCTGCCGTTCCCGGCGATCAACGTCAATGACAGCGTCACCAAGTCGAAGTTCGACAACAAATACGGCTGCAAGGAATCGCTGGTTGACGGCATCCGCCGCGGCACCGACGTGATGATGGCCGGCAAGGTCGCCGTCGTCTGCGGTTACGGCGACGTCGGCAAGGGTTCGGCAGCGTCGCTTTCCGGCGCCGGCGCCCGCGTCAAGGTCACGGAAATCGACCCGATCTGCGCACTGCAGGCTGCCATGGACGGCTTCGAAGTCGTTCAGCTCGAAGACGTCGTCGCCTCGGCCGACATCTTCATCACGACGACCGGCAACAAGGACGTCATCCGCATGGACCACATGCGCGAGATGAAGGACATGGCGATCGTCGGCAACATCGGCCACTTCGACAACGAAATCCAGGTCTCGGCGCTGCGTAACCTCAAGTGGACGAACATCAAGCCGCAGGTCGACATGATCGAGTTCCCGAAGGGCAACCGCATGATCCTCCTGTCGGAAGGCCGCCTCTTGAACCTCGGCAACGCCACTGGCCACCCGTCCTTCGTCATGTCGGCCTCGTTCTCCAACCAGGTCCTGGCCCAGATCGAGCTCTTCACCAAGGGTGAGAAGTACAAGAACGAAGTCTACGTCCTGCCGAAGGCCCTCGACGAGAAGGTCGCTCGCCTGCACCTGAAGAAGCTCGGCGCCAAGCTCTCCGAACTTTCCGAAGAGCAGGCTGACTACATCGGCGTGAAGACGCAGGGCCCGTTCAAGGCTGAGCACTACCGGTACTAATCCTTACCCGGGCAATCCACAACATCTTGTGGCCGCGTTCTTGACAAGAGAGCGCGGCCGCTTTTTTGGGCGCCTCCCTTCCCGACGATTCGACGAGGAAGTAT
>NZ_DASYGZ010000189.1:0-26470 GCF_035999135.1 Ensifer sp. | reverse complement strand
CAGCTTCGGCTCGAAGAAGGACAGCTCGACCGAGAAACAGCATGCCGAATTCGTCCAGCGCATGACCCAGCGCGGCTACACCGAGCGTCAGGTCCGGCGACTGGTCGACTGGTACATGCGGGTCAACAAGGCGGGCTGACGGTGTCGAAGCAGGGGATTGGTATATGCCGAATTTCATCGACCGGCGGCTCAATCCGAAGGATAAGAGCCTCGGCAATCGACAGCGTTTTCTGAAGCGGGCCCGCGAAGAACTCAAGCGAGTCATCAAGGAACAGGTCAAGTCGGACAGGATCATCGACGTCGATGCGGCGCACGGTGTGCCGATGCCGACCGACGGCGCCAACGAGCCGACCTTCCAGCCCTCCCGTGGCAGCGGCGAGCGCAATTACGTGCTTCCCGGCAACAAGGAGTTTTCGGCAGGCGACCGCCTGCCGAAACCGGAGGCCGGCGGCGGTGGTGGCGGCAAGGGCAAGCCCGGCCGCGGCGAGAGCGACGACGAATTCCAGTTCATTCTCTCGCGCGAAGAGGTGCTCGATCTCTTTTTCGAGGACCTCGAATTGCCCGATATGGTCAAGCTCAGCCTCAAGGAGACCGTGACCTTCAAGCCCCGGCGCGCGGGGTTTGCCACGGCCGGAACGCCGACCAACATCAATGTCGGGCGAACCATGCGCAACAGCTTCGGCCGGCGCCTGGCGCTGCACCGGCCGAAGGAAAAGGAGCTGACGGCGATCACCGACGAGATCGCCCGGCTCGAAGCGGAGCCGGATCCGACGGCGAAGGATCGCCAACGGCTCCGGGACTTGCGCGGGGAACTCGAAAGGATCGAGAAAAAGCGGCGGCGGATCCCTTACGTCGATCCGGTCGACATCCGCTTCAACCGCTTCGAACAGCAGCCGCTGCCGAACGCCAACGCGGTGATGTTCTGCCTGATGGACGTCTCGGCCTCGATGGGCGAGCGCGAAAAGGACCTCGCCAAGCGCTTCTTCGTGCTGCTGCACCTGTTCCTGAAGCGGCGCTACGAGCGCATCGACATCGTCTTCATCCGCCACACCGACGAGGCGCGCGAGGTCGACGAGCAGACCTTCTTCTACAGCACCCAGAGCGGCGGCACGATCGTCTCGACGGCGCTTGAAGAGATGATCCGCATCGTCGAGGACCGCTATCCCTCGCAGGTCTGGAACATCTATGCCGCCCAGGCTTCCGACGGCGATAACATCATCGGCGACAGCGAGCATTGCGCCGCCTTGCTCAGGGAAAAGCTGACGAAGCTCTGCCAGTACTATGCCTATGTCGAAATCATCGACGAGCGCGAGACGGAAATCTTCGGCTCGACCGACAACGGCACGGCGCTCTGGCGTGCCTATCGGACGGTGGACGGCGAAAAATCGAACTTCCAGATGACCCGGATCGCAAAACCCGGCGACATCTACCCGGTCTTCCGCAGGCTTTTTGCCCGGCAGCCGGCCACACGCACGCGCAAGTGAGGGGGAGACTGAATGGCACGACGCGCGACTTCAGGCCTCCTGTTTCAGGGGTCCGACTGGAACTTCGCGACGCTGTCGCGGGCCTACGACGCGATCGAGACGATCGCGCTCGAGGAAATGGGCCTCAGCGTCTATCCGAACCAGTTGGAGATCATCACCTCCGAGCAGATGCTCGACGCCTATTCCTCGGTCGGCATGCCGCTGATGTACCAGCACTGGTCGTTCGGCAAGCGGTTCGCCTATGAGGAACACCACTATCGCAAGGGACACCGCGGCCTTGCCTACGAGCTGGTGATCAACTCCAACCCCTGCATCACTTACCTCATGGAAGAAAACACCATGGCGATGCAGGCGCTGGTGACCGCGCATGCCGCCTTCGGCCACAATCACTTCTTCAAGAACAACTATCTGTTCCGGCAGTGGACCGACGCCGGTGCGATCCTCAGCTACATGGACTTCGCCAAGAAATACGTGATGAAATGCGAGGAAAGACATGGCACCGCGGCGGTCGAGGCGATCCTCGATTCCGCCCACGCGCTGATGGACCAGGGTGTGTTCCGCTATCGCCGTCCGCCGCGGCTTTCTTCGGAGAAGGTCCGGGAGCGGGCGCGCGAGCGGTTGGAATATGAGGAGCAGACCTATAGCGATCTCTGGCGCACCCTGCCGCAGGTCGCCGAAAACCGCGACCCGGCGGAAGCCGAGCGCGACGCGTCGGAACGCAAGAAGGTGCTCAACCTGCCGGAAGAGAACCTGCTTTATTTTCTCGAGAAACACAGCCTGATCCTGGAACCCTGGCAGCGGGAACTGCTGAGGATCGTTCGCGTCATCGCACAATATTTCTCGCCGCAGCGCCAGACCAAGGTGATGAACGAGGGCTGCGCCACCTTCGTCCACTACACCATCATCAACCGGCTCTACGATCAGGGCAGGATCGGCGAAGGCCACATGCTGGAACTGCTGCAGAGCCATTCGAATGTCGTGTTCCAGCCCGATTTCGACGACCGCCGCTACCCCGGCATCAATCCTTACGCACTCGGATTTGCGATGATGCAGGACATCCAGCGGATCGCCACCGATCCGACGGAAGAAGACCGCGACTGGTTCCCGTCCTTCGCCGGCAACGGCGACTGGATGGAGACGCTGCGCGACGCCTGGGCGAACCACCGCGACGAATCCTTCATCCTGCAGTATCTGAGCCCGGCGGTGATGCGCAAATTCCGCCTGTTCCACCTGGCCGACCGCTCCTCCGATCGTTTTGTCGAGGTCGCCTCGATCCACAACGAGCGCGGTTACTCCGCCGTCCGCTCAGCACTCGCCAACAGCTACGACGTGGCCGCCAACCAGCCGGACATCCAGGTGATGGATGTCGATCTTCTCGGCGATCGGCAGTTGCGGCTGCAGCACAATGTCAAGCACGGCATCCTGCTCGACGAAGGCAGCCGCGACGCGACCATGCGCCACATCCGGCACCTCTGGGGCTACGAGGTGAGCCTTGCCGGCGTCGATGCGCAAAGCGGGCGCACGGTCTACGAGTGCTCGACGGCAAAGGCTGCGGAGTGAGCACCGGCGGCGGTCAGCCCCAAGGCAGCGCGATCGGAGCGCACGGCGGACGCCACGTCCTGGCCGACGCCGTCATCACAAGAATTCGGAGCTGCCATTAACAGAATTTGGCCTTGGAGCCGAGATCATACGCCCGCGCCGAGGCTGATGAGCAGTTCGTCCAACTGATCGAACTGCTCGGGCATCACGTCTTCCATGCCGACGAAGGCCTCGTCGAGCCCTTCCTTCGACGGATAGAGCTCCTGAAGGACCAACAGCGTCCTGCCATCGATTTCCTCAAAAGTCACCGTCGTCACGGCGCCCTCATCGCCTTCGTCATTGGTCCAGACGATGCGCGCAAGCGGCGATACTTCGAGGTACTTGCCGAAGAAGGCCATGGCACTGGAAGCGTCATGGCCAAAGGCGATGCGATAACCGCCGCCGGTTCGAACGTCCATCTCGCAGGAAATGATGGGGACGCCGTGCGACTTCGGCGCCCACCACAGCTTGAACAATTCCGGTTTGGTCCACGCGTCGAACACGAGACGAACCGGGGCGTCGAACATGCGCTTCACGACGAGCTCGCGCTCGGACGTCCGCTCGACCGACGTGCGGCCGTCACCCATTCTCAGACCCATCGATGTTCTCCTTCCGGATCAGCGCTTCGACAACATCGTCGAGCGCGTCGAAGCGTGCGCTCCAGATCTTTCGGCGCGCGTCGATCCACGCCGCCTCTTCCCCGAGCCCGCGAAGGCCGAGCCGGCAGGTCCGCACGCGCCCGACCTTCTCGGTCGTCACCAGCCCCGCCTGCTCCAGCACGCCGATATGCTTCTTCATGCCCGTCAGCGTCATGCGGAACGTCTCCGCGAGTTCGGTGACGGATGCGTCCCCGCTTTCGAGCTGTTCCAGGACGCCGCGTCGGGTGGCGTCCGAAAGTGCGGCAAAGGAGGCATCAAGGCGTGCTGTCGAATACTGAACCATATAGTTCAGTGTTAACACGCCAGTTTCTGCGATGCAAGGGGCGTGACAGGCCGCGGAGGATCAGGACGGAAAGCGCGGGAGTTCAGGGGATTGCAGCGGCGGCAGCGCCCTGGCAACATCGGCGATAGCGACGCGGCAAGCGGGCCAAACGCCTGGCCCACTGATCGCAGTGTCGGGCGGGGGCTGGAGCACCAGCTCCGCCTACACGCGTCGCCCGCCCAAAAAGCGTCAGCCGGCCGCGACGCCCAGCGAAACCGGCGACACGACCGCCTCCTCTTCCGCGGCCGCAGCAAGCCAATCGTGAAAGGCCTTCATCGCCGGGGTGACGGTCCGCGATTTGAGCCGCGTCAGCCAATAGCTTCCCATGGACGTGTGGACGTCGAACGGCTGCCGGATGGTGCCGTCTGACAAGAGGCGCGGAAACATCAGCGGCGGCGCCAGCGCCACGCCGATCCCCTGTGCCGCTGCCTCCATCATCGCCAGCGAACTGTCAAAGACGATGCCCTTCAACAGTGGCGCCGGATACTCGATCCCGGCGGCCTCGAACCAGGTGACCCATTCGTCGGCGCGGTAGGAACGAAGCAGGGTCTCGTTCAAGAGATCGGCGGGCGTCTTCAGCCTGTCGGCGATCTCCGGCGTGCAAAGCACCGAGAGCGGCGCCTCGAACAGTCGCGTCGCCTCGATATTGTGCCAGGAACCGCCACCGAACCGGATGGCGAAGTCCAGGCCTTCGGCCGCCATGTCGACGCGGTTGTTGTTGGTCGAGAGGCGGACATCGATGAACGGGTGCTTGGCCTGGAAATCGGCAAGCCGCGGCAACAGCCAGCCGACGGCAAAGGTGCCGACGGCGCCGATCATCAGCACCTCGCGAATATGGCCGGCCTCGAAGCGCTCGAGCATGTCCGCCATCCGGTCGAAACTGTCGCGCAGGACCGGCAGCAGCGCCTCGCCCTCCGCGGTGATCATCAATCCACGCGGCAACCGCTTGAACAGGGTAACGTTCAAGCGGCCTTCGAGCAGCTTGACCTGATGGCTGACCGCCGCCTGGGTGACGCAAAGCTCGATCGCCGCGCGGGTGAAGCTTAAGTGCCGCGCCGACGCCTCGAAGGCGCGCAGGGCATTGAGCGGAAGATATGGCCTGACCATCGATGCCCTAGCTCAGTTAATGGGTGTCGCAAATAAACGTGGTTTGTTGCCCCGGCACAATCCCCTTACGGTGAAATCCATCGGCGGGCAGGTTTTGCCCGTTGACCCGCAATCGAAAGGCCGCGGGTGGCCGCCAGGCTCGGGGGACATCCCATCAGACGCCTTGCCGGGCTCTGGTGTCATTCCACGGCGCACGCGCCCCACGCCCGCCGGCGCCATGCCGCATTCGCACCGCTCCGCCACCGCGCCCGAAAGCCGGCCGATGGCCGCAATCGTTTTTCGCCCGCGGGACATTCGTGTCCGGCGCGGTTTCCTGCACGCTAAAGGTCCGTCCCGCCCATCATGAAGTTCGTCGCAAACGTCCTTGGCACACTCCTCAACCTGGCGACCGTCGGAGCGCTTGCGGCAGCCACGCTGGTTGCCGCCCTCACCCGCCACCTGCCCGATCACCACACACTGGCGAACTGGGAGCCGGCCGTGACCACCCGTCTCTACGCCGGCGACGGCACGATGGTCACGGAACTCGCGCGCGAGCGCCGGCTGTTCCTGCCGATCGGCGCCGTTCCCGACCGTGTCCGGCTGGCGTTCCTGTCGGCCGAAGACAAGAATTTCTACCGCCATCCCGGGATCGATATCACCAGCATCGGCACAGCGCTGCTCGCCAATCTCGCCAATTATGGCTCGGGCCGGCGCATGATCGGCGGCTCGACGATCACCCAGCAGATTGCCAAGAACTTCCTTCTGAGCGCCGATCGCACGGTCGAACGCAAGCTTCGCGAGGCGATCCTCTCGCTTCGCATCGACCAGACTTATTCCAAGGACCGCATCCTCGAACTCTATTTGAACGACATCTATCTCGGTCGCGGCGCCTATGGCGTGGCGCAGGCGGCGCTCACCTACTTCGACAAGCCGGTCGACCGGCTTTCGGTGGCGGAAGCCGCGTATCTTGCGGCGCTGCCGAAGGCACCCAACAATTACGATCCCGAACGCCAGGCGGTCCGGGCAACGGCGCGGCGCAACTGGGTCATCGACCAGATGCGGCAGAATGGCGTCATCGATGCGGCGACCGCGAAGATGGCGTCGGCAACACCGCTTGTAACCAGGCTGCGCGAACCGGAGCCAGCGGCAGCCGCCGCCGACTACTTCACCGAAGACGTTCGCCGCCAGCTGAATGGCCAATATGGCGAGGCGGCGCTCTACACCGCCGGATTTTCCGTGCGCACCACGCTCGACCCGAAACTGCAGCAGGCCGCGATGAAGGCGCTGCGCAAGGGGCTTGTCGACTACGACCAGGCAAAGGGCTATCGCGGTCCGGTCGACCGGCTTTCCTCGACCGCGGATTGGCCGTCAGCGCTTGCCAAGCTGCGCCCGCTTTCCGACGTGCCGGAATGGCGGCTCGCCGTGGTCCTTTCGGTCGGAAAGGACGAAGCGGAGATCGGGCTGCGGCCGAGGCCTGCAGTCGCAGCGCCTGCGGACGAGACGGCCCGTCTCTCCCGACAGGGCACGGACTGGGCGTTCTGCCGTCCGACCAAGGGCAAGCGCAACTGCGCCGAGGGTCTCGACGGGGTGCTGTCACCGGGCGATGTCGTCTATGTCGAGAAGCTCGAGGCAGGCTACGTCCTCAGACAACCGCCGCTCGTGCAGGGCGCACTGGTCTCGATGGACCCCAACACCGGCCGTGTGCTGGCCGTTGCCGGCGGCTTTTCCTATGCCCAGTCGGAGTTCAACCGCGCGACGCAGGCCTATCGCCAGCCCGGCTCCTCCTTCAAGCCCTTCGTCTATGCCGCGGCGCTCGACAACGGCTACGCGCCGACGACGCTGGTGATGGATGCGCCGATCGCGCTTGCCGATGGCGCCGGCAGGACGTGGAAGCCGAAGAACTATGACGGGCGTTTCAGCGGCCCTTCCACCTTGCGCGTAGGGCTCGAAAACAGCCGAAACCTGATGACCGTGCGCCTCGCTCGCCATCTCGGTATGGATCTCGTCGCCGACTACGGCAAGCGTTTCGGGATCTACGACGAGCTGAAACCCTACCTGCCGATGTCGCTCGGCGCCGGCGAGACGACGCTGCTGCGTCTCGTTTCCGCCTATGCGGTCATCGCCAATGGCGGCAAGGCGGTGACCCCGTCGATGGTGGATCGCATTCAGGACCGCTATGGCCGCACCATCTTTCGCCACGACCAGCGCCATTGCGACGGTTGCAACGCTGCCACCTGGACCGGGCAGGAAGAGCCGGTGGTCGACGACAACCGCGACTATGTGCTCGACCCGATGACCGCCTATCAGGTAACGTCGATGCTGCGCGGTGTCGTCGAGCGTGGCACCGCCCGCAATGTCGCGTCCCTTGGCGTGCCGATTGCCGGCAAGACCGGCACCACCAACGACGAAAAGGACGTCTGGTTCGTCGGCTTCACACCCGGCATCGTCACCGGCGTTTTCCTCGGCTACGACACCCCAAAACCGATGGGCAACGGCGAAACCGGCGGCGGCCTGGCCGCACCCGTGTTCATCGACTTCATGAAGACGGCGCTTCAGGGCCGGCCGGCGGCAGATTTCCACGCGCCATCGGGGATGATGTTCGAAACGATCGACAGGAAAAGCGGAAAGCCCGTGCCAGAGGCTGTGTCCGGCGCGATCACCGAGGCCTTCAAGCCGGGCACAGCCCCTTGCCCCGATGGGTGTCCGGTGATCGATGGTTTCGAAACGGCAAGCACGACGTCCGCGGCCGAAAGCGACCTTTCGCCCGAGCAGCGTGAAAAGCTGCTCGCCAACGGTGGCGGGCTCTACTGACATGGCCCGCCCCCTTCGCTCCCACCCGGATCCTCGCGGCCGCCTGCTTGTCGTCATCGGCGCCTTCGCGCTCGTCTTCGGCCTGATGCTGGCTCGGCTCGTGCAACTGGGCGCTGCCGACTATGAGCGCACCGGGTATATCCCCCCGCCGCCATCGCTCGGACGCCCGTCGATCCTCGACAGGAACGGCAACCTTCTGGCGATCGACGTTCCGAGCTCCGGGCTCTACGCCGAACCGCGATTGATCGTGGACGTCGATGAGGCGGTCGAGAAGCTCGCCGCGATCTTCCCCGATCTCGACGGGCGAGACCTTTACCTGCGCCTCAAAAGCGGCGCCGCCTTCGCCTGGATTAAGCGCCAGGTGACGCCGGCCGAGGAACAGGCCGTGTGGAACGCCGGCATTCCCGCGCTGGGCTTCCAGCGTGAGAAGCAACGCGTCTACCCCAACGGCGCGCTCGCGGCCCATGTGCTTGGCGCCGTCGATATCGACAATATCGGCATCGCTGGCATAGAGCGCTGGATCGAAGGCCAAGGACTGGAGGTCCTGCGCCAGAGCGGCATGGACCTCTCGCACCGCAATCTCGAGCCGGTCAGCGTCACGCTGGACATCCGGATCCAGCATGCGCTCGAGACCGAGCTTCGCAAGGCGATCGCCAAGTTCGACGCCAAAGCAGGCGCCGGCCTTGTGCTCGATGCCACCAATGGCGAAATCCTGGCGCTGGTCTCCTATCCCGATTTCGACCCCAACCGCCCGATCGACGCCCTGAGGCCCGATCGCATCAACCGCATCGCCGCCGCCACCTTCGAGATGGGCTCGACCTTCAAGGCGCTGACGACGGCGATGGCGCTCGATTCCGGACACTTCACGCTCGCCTCGGTCATCGACGCCAGCCGGCCGCTCGCCTTCGGCCGCTTCCGCATCAACGACTATCGTGGCCAGCACCGACCCCTCACGCTGCCCGAGGCCTTCATCTACTCGTCCAACATCTCGATGGCAAAGATGGCGATCGCCCTCGGTCCAGAGAATTTCAGAGCTTTCCTGGGTCGGTTCGGGCAGATGTCGCGGCTGACGACGGAACTGCCGGAAAGCGCCCATCCGCAGTTGCCGCGGCGATGGGGCGAAATCGATACGGCGACCGCATCCTACGGCCACGGCATTGCCGTCACGCCGCTGCAGGCGAGCATTGCGGTGGCGGCACTCGTCAACGGCGGCCGCCTGATCCGCCCAACCCTGATCAAGGGCGCGCCCGTGGAGGAACGCGTTCTGGCGCGCGACCTGATCCGGCCCGAGACCGGCGATGCGTTGCGCTACCTGCTGCGGCTCAACGCCAAGACCGGCTCGGCCAAGAAGGCGGAGGTCAAGGGCTACTTCATCGGCGGCAAGACTGGCACGGCCGAGAAGGTGGTGGGCGGCCGCTACTCCAAGGAGCTCAACATCACCTCGTTCATGGGCATCGTCCCCGTCGACAATCCGCGCTATCTGCTTCTGACCCTGCTCGACGAGCCCAAGGGCCTGCCAGAGACCCATGGCTTCCGCACTTCCGGCTGGAACGCGGCACCGCTTGGCGGAGCCATATTCGAACGCATCCTGCCGATGCTGACGCTGACGCCCGATTTCACCATTGCCGATATCAGTTTTCCCGAGATCAGCCGGCAGGGCGCTTTCGGCGCCGAACTCTTTCCGTCCCGGACGGGAAGCGGCGCACGGGTCAGCGACGCGCTGGAAGGCGCGCTCTGACGGAAGGCAGGAGGGATGGCGCCGCCGCGTGGCCAGTGGCAGGACAGCAAGTTCGTCCGTTCAGGACCGTCGTAGGCCGTTGGATCCCGGTCGACGTCTGCGCGACCGGCTTGCCTGAAGACCTGCCGATCTCAGTGGGTGAGATTGCACGATGTGCGTGGGAGGGTGGCAACGACACCGCCCTCCAACGCTTCAGTAAACAAGCTCGGGTCAGTTGAGGATCTGAACGACGGTCCCCGACTGCGGCTCCACAATGACCCGCTGGTCGTTGACAACCGCATAGGCGTAACGCGGATTCTCCGGAACCGGCGTCAACACGACGGCCGAAGGGATTGGCTGGCCGACGATGATGCGCTCCTGAACCACGACGGTCGCCGGAGCAGGCTGCTGCTCGACATAGGTGACGACTTCCGGCGGCGGAGGTGTCAGCGCCCCGCCAAGCGCTCCGCCGACCACGGCGCCGACGCCGGCCCCGATCGGGCCGCCGACAACAGCGCCCGCGGTTGCACCACCAACCATTCCTGCGGCAGCGCCTGCATCCTTGTTTGCATCCTGAGCAAGGGCAGGCATTGCAAGTACACCGGCAAGCGCCGTCGCGATCATAAGCGTCTTCATGTTCTTTCCTTTCGTTCGATCGGCAATTCAACGAACGGAACAGGAATTCGTTCCGAATAAATCGAACGATCCACTTCCGTGAGACGTTCATCACGGATGCGCCTACAGTGAATCGTTGTCGTATCCTGGGGATGCGCCAAGATATATTATAAAACATGAAGATATGTATTTGATGATCGACTTCCGGCGTGGCGGAGCGCTCAATTAAACCAGGCGGCAAAGACCCTGGGCGGACCGATTGCCCAGACGCGCGTGACTGGCCCGCGGATCGTCTTCGCAGACCTCGGCACCCGCCTAGTCGCGAGGCAACCTGCCGAGCAACAGATCGTTCCCTGCGCGGTTGCCGCAACGAGAACATTTCAGCGTTCGGGCGATGGCGTTGAGCGGTGCGTCGTGCCCGCAGGCTTCGGCGATTCGTCTTCTGTCGAGAACCGCCTGGTGGCGACACGTCCCGCATTTGGCCACGAGCACGTACCATTCCGCCAACTGGTCCAATGTCGAGCCGTAGTCAGCGGCGTCTTCGCGCGGCATCAAATCGATACTTCGACGATGCCTCATCGCTGGTCCTCATCAAGCTTCGTCTTCATTCACATGCCACCGGTGGGCGCAGCTCCAGGGTTTCGGCGGGAATGGTGTCTTTCACACCGCAAGCGCTTTTCGCCGCTCTCCCTCAGGATCGGGCATGACTGTCGGTCGGGTCACCGCGCCGAACCGTCGAGCCTCAATGAAAGCTGCACCCCACCTCGCTTCAAACGCGGCAGCGGCGGCGCCATGTCGATCCGCCCGAAGGTCCGCTTGCGCCATTCGGCCTCGCGCTCGCGCTTCATCCGAACCGCTGCAACCGCAGCCATTGCGCGTTCGATCACCTCTTCCGTGTGGGTCATGGTTTCTATCCTAGCCATGGGAAACCTCCGCTTTGTTCTTGTTATGTTCTTATTTTAGCGTTCCAAAGTCAACCCTTCCCGGGTGGGAACCCGAATCGCATTCAAGCGAACGGCCTTCGCGTCTCCCGGTCTGTGGTGAACAGGCCACGGATCGGCGTTGCCGGCGTGCCACAGGCCGAAAGTTCCGCATATGCGGGGGCAACAAATTTCCCTTGTTTTTCAGCGCTTGCAGACCCCCCACGGGCCGCCACCTCATTAACCTTCGCATGGCCGAATTAACCTTTTGTTAACCATTTGATCGATACACCGAGGCAACGGAAAATTTACCAAGATGAACGATGTGTTAACCGAATCCCGGCCGATCCGCCTCAAGGGGCGCTCCTTCCTTGCGCTCGCACTGACGCCAGAGCTGCCCTTCGAGGACTGGCTTCAGCGACTAGACGACCTCGCCTCCCGCTCCGCCGGTTTTTTCCTGCGGCGGCCCGTGGTGCTCGACGTCGACGGACTGGACATCGATCGTCAGCAACTGCGCGATCTGGTGAGCCAACTGACCTCGCGTAACGTCCGCATCATGGGCATCGAAGGCGCACGCCAGTCCCTGCTCGGCGCCGATCTGCCACCGGCGATGAACGACGGGCGGCCTGCCGCCGACTTCGAAGCCAAGATGGCCGAGCAGGCGGAAAGGCCCGAAGCCCCGGAGGCTGAAGCCGAGGTCGTGATGGCGACCGAAACGGTCGCGACCAAGGTGACGCCCTCGATCGTCGTCAGCCAGCCGGTTCGGTCGGGACAGTCGCTGTTCTTTCCCGAGGGCGACGTGACGATCATCGGTTCGGTCGCCTCGGGCGCCGAGGTCGTGGCCGGCGGCTCGATCCACATCTACGGCGCGCTGCGCGGCCGGGCGATGGCGGGCACCACGGGCAACGCATCGGCACGGATTTTCTGCCGCAAGCTCGAGGCGGAACTGATTGCGATCGACGGTTTCTACAAGACCGCCGACGACATGGAGCAGAACCTGCGCGGCAAGGCGGTGCAGATCTGGCTCGACGGCGAAGCGCTCAAGGCGGGAACGCTCGGCTAGGGCGAGGCAAGGCAGAGCGCGGATGGTAGCCGTCCGCATCGGATGATTCGGGTCGAACCGACCGGGATCATCAGGACGTAGGCGAAGGCGAATTCTTAGATACTTGGAGAGACGTATGGGCAAGGTAGTCGTAGTTACATCGGGCAAGGGCGGCGTCGGCAAGACGACGTCCAGCGCCGCACTGGGTGCCGCACTCGCTCAGAACGGCGAGAAGGTGGTTGTCGTCGATTTCGACGTCGGCCTGCGCAATCTCGATCTCGTCATGGGCGCCGAGCGGCGCGTCGTCTATGACCTGGTCAACGTGATCCAGGGAGAGGCCAAGCTGTCGCAGGCGCTGATCCGCGACAAGCGTCTCGAGAGCCTCTATCTCTTGCCGGCCTCGCAGACCCGCGACAAGGACAACCTGACGCCGGAAGGGGTCGAGAAGGTCATCGCCGCGCTGCAGAGCGCCTTTGACTGGGTGATCTGCGACAGCCCCGCCGGCATCGAGCGCGGCGCGACGCTCGCCATGCGCCACGCCGACATCGCCATCGTCGTGACCAATCCGGAAGTCTCGTCGGTGCGCGATTCCGACCGCATCATCGGCCTGCTCGATTCCAAGACGCTGAAGGCCGAGAACGGCGACCGTATCGAAAAGCACCTGCTGCTCACCCGCTACGACCCGGTTCGCGCCGAGCGCGGCGACATGCTGAAGGTCGACGATGTCCTGGAGATCCTGTCGATCCCGCTGATGGGCATCATCCCGGAGAGCGCCGATGTTCTGCGCGCCTCAAACGTCGGTTCGCCGGTGACGCTCGCCGACACCCGCTCCGCGCCGGCGCTCGCCTATTTCGACGCCGCGCGCCGACTGAAGGGCGAAGCGCTGCCGATCACCATTCCCGGCGAGAAGCGCAGCTTCCTCGGCAAGATTTTCGGAAGGAAGGCGGCATGAACCCTTTCCGTTTCTTCTCCCGCTCCCAGTCAGCGCCAGCCGCCCGCGAGCGGCTACAGGTGCTGCTGGCCCATGAGCGCGCATCGGCCGGCGATAGCGATCTCGTCACCAAGCTGCGCGACGAAATCCTGAAGGCGATCTCCAAGCACATGCAGATCGACGACGACAAGGTGCGCGTGACGATGGAGCGCGGGCCCCAGGTCTCGACCCTCGCTGTCGACATCGAGATCCCCTTCGACGCCAAGAAGGCCGCCTGACGGCGGCCGTCCGGTTCCCGAAGCAACGGGTCCAAGCCTATTCGGCCGGGCAACATCCCTTTGATGTTGCCCGGCCTTTTTTGAGCGAACGCCACCGGAAAATCCGTTGCGAACCATCCTCGCCACTGCGGGACGCGATTGTCACGCCGCTTGTTGCGGCAGCGGCCCGACATAGACCGAGCGCGGCCGGATCAGCCGGCCTTCGAGCGACTGCTCGCGGGCGTGGGCGAGCCAGCCGACCGTTCGGCCGATGGCAAAGACACCGGTGAAGGCGTCGCGGGGGAACTTCAGCGCATCGAGCAGAAGCGCCGTGTAGAACTCCACATTGACGTCAAGCGGACGGTCGGGCTTGCGCAGTCTCAGGACGGCGAGCGCCGATTGCTCGACCGCCTCGGCCAATTCGATGCGATCACGGTTGGCCGGCTCGGCCGCAACCAGCTGCTTCAATGCACCTTTCAACGCGTCGGCGCGCGGGTCCCGGACACGATAGACGCGATGGCCAAAGCCCATCAGCCGCTCACCCTGGTCGAGTGCCCGCACAAGCCAGTCTTGGGCATTGTCGGGCGTGCCGATCGCATCCAGCATGTCGAGCACCGGGCCCGGCGCGCCACCATGCAGCGGGCCCTTCAGCGCACTGATCGCGGCAAGCACCGACGATGTGAGACCGGCTTTCGTGGACGCGACGACGCGGGACGCAAAGGTCGAGGCGTTGAGGCCGTGATCCGAAATCGTCACCAGATAGGCGTCGAGCGCTGCAACCGCCGCGTCGTTTGGAACCCTTGCGCCAAGCATCGCCAGGATATCGGCCGCATGGGAAAGCGCGGGCGTCGGCGCGACGGGTGTCTCGCCCCGTTTCAAGCGCAGGACTGCCGGCAGGAAGACGGCCGGAGCAGCCAAAAGCATGAGCGCCGTGTCGAGATCGTCGCCGTCGGCAAGCCGCGCGATCAGAGCGCGCATGACATCGACGGGCGGCAACGCCAGCAGGTCGCGGTCGATGGTCTCGACATGGGCGAAAATCTCGACCCGTTTCTGCCCGAGGCGCCTTCCAAATTCCGCCGCATCGGCAATGGGCTCGAAAAGACCCGAAAACAGCAGGGTGACGACATCCTCGTAGCGCGCATGGGCGACAAGGCGATCGAGCGACACGCCGCGTATGATCAGCTGTCCGGCCTCGCCATTGACGTGGGAGAGCTGGGTTTCGGCGGCGACGACGTCTTCAAGTCCGTTGTTCATCATCATGTTTCTCCTTTACGGGAGAAAAGATCGGATCTAGATGTATTGACGTCAATCTTGATGCAATTGATCAATATGAAGACACTCTGGATCAGCGCCGAAGAGGCGCTTTCGCGCCTCGGCAGCAAGCGGCAGACACTTTATGCCAATGTCAGTCGCGGCCGCATCCGCGCCAAGCCCGACCCCGCGGACCCGCGACGCAGCCTTTATCAGGCCGACGACGTCGAGCGGCTGGCCGAACGCCATGCGGGGCGGCGCCAGGCCGCCGTCGTCGCGGCCGGTGCGATCCGCTGGGGCGACCCCGTCCTGCAGACGACGATTTCGAGCATCGCCGACGGGCAACTCTATTATCGCGGACAGGAAGCGACCGCCCTTTCGATGGACGCGACCCTGGAGGAAGCGGCCACCCTGCTTTGGCAATTGCCCGAAACGGTTGCCGTTTCGGCCGGTGACGAGGGCGCCGGCCGGTCTCGCCTTTCCACGACGCTTGCGCTTCTTGCCGGCCGCATCGAAGGCGATCTGCCGGCACTCGGGCGCCGGCCGGCCGTTTTGAGAAGCGAGGCCGTCGAGGTGCTTTCAACGGTCGCCGCCGGACTGGCACCATCGCTTCGGTCGCTGCCACTGCATCTCAGGCTCGCCGAAGGGTGGGGGCGGCCGCAAGCGGCCGAACCGATCCGCAGGTGCCTGGTGCTTTCGGCGGAACACGAGCTCAACGTTTCGGCCTTCGCGGCCCGCGTCACGGCCTCTTCCGGTGCAGCCCTTTCCGCCGCCACCCTGTCCGGACTTGCCACACTCACCGGGCCGAGGCATGGCGGCGCCTGGCTGAGCGTCACGCGGCTGGCCGAGCAGGCGGCCTCGGCAGGGGTGCGCGAAGCGATCCGGGACATGCTCGCCTCAGATGGCCTGGTCAGGGCCTTCGGCCACCGGCTTTATCCGCAGGGGGATCCGCGCGCCAAGGCGATCATGGCCAGTTTCGATGTCCCGCCGCTCTACACCGCACTTGCGGCTGCCGGAGAGGACCTGCTGGGCGAACCGGCCAATATCGACTTTGCCTTCGCGGCACTGGCCGCGGCCTTCGATCTGCCCGAGGACGCGCCCCTCGTCATCTTCGCGCTCGCGCGCACCGTCGGCTGGCTTGCCCACGCGATGGAACAGGTGGAAAGCGGCGAGTTGATCCGGCCGAGAGCGCACTACACCGGATGCTGAATCGAGACCGCATTCCACCTTGGATATGCAAGCCTTCGCATCCGGAACAATATCTACCCGGAAAACTCGACGGCGCCCTACATTAAATAATGGTAATGAAGCAACGCCAAAGGTGTTTTGCGCCGAATATTACACCTTATTAACATGACGCGTGCCGGTCGAAGTATTACCTTCATCTCGAGGCTGAATATTGCCGGCGACCGCTTCGGCCGTGACGCGACAATAGGAGACAGCCTTCTCTGGAAGCTTTCACGCTTTCTTGATTTCAGGAGATGCAGATATGCGCTCGCCCCTCAAGATCACCACCATCGCAGCCCTCGCCCTTTCCCTTCTTGGCGGCGCGGCCTTTGCCGCCGATCACCACGACCATGGTCGCGACAATGACCGGGGCGCCTATAACGGCGACTATTACCAGGGCATTTTCGGCCCCGACGATATGACCGCTCCGTCCATGCCAATGCGCGTCCACACGGCGTCAACCCGGCTCGACCGCGTCCTCACCGAGCTCAGGGCCGATAACCGCCAGATCAACGCCGACCGAGCCGAAGGCAGGCTGACTGTTGCCAGCTACAACAAGCTCGAGCGCGAGGATGCGGCGATCCGCGCCCAGGCTCTCAACACGGCATCCGCGCACAACGGCATGCTGCCCAACCAATCCTATGCCCGGCTTCAGGGCGAAGTGCGCCACCTCGACAACGACATGTCCCGCATGGCCTGACCGGCAGCCGGCTCACCGGATGTGAGCTTATTTCCGGCGGCCGACCCTGCCTGGCCGGCCGCCGGATCCACCCAACAAGCAACGCCTCTTAAAAACCGGGACGACAGCACGTCGCTGCGGCAGGAGCCGTGCGCTCGTCAGCCAGCAAAAGGAACAGCATCATGTCTAACAGTCTCAAGAGGTACCGTGCTGCCGCCCTCCTCGGTGCAGCCGTTATCGTCGCCCCCCTTTCGGTGGCGGCCTTTGCAACCCACACGGTGGCGGCAGCCGCGGCAACCACACCGGCAACGTCCGCGGCGTCCGGCGAAGGCGTATCGTTCGCGCCGATCGTGTCTGCCGACAAGCCCGCCGTCGTTACCATCACGACCGAAATCAAGGCGGAACAGAGCGGCGGCGACGAAGCCTCGCCCTTTGCCGGCTCGCCGTTTGACGAGCAGTTTCGCCAGTTCTTCCACGACCAGGGCATCCCGGTTCCGGATCAGGCGCCCCGGCAGCAACAGCAATCCCAGCGCGCCGAGGCCCTCGGTTCCGGGTTTGTCGTCAGCGCCGATGGCTACATCGTCACCAACAACCACGTGATCGACAAGGCCCAGCGCATCACGGTGACGCTCGACGACGGCAGCCAGATGCAGGCCAAGCTTATCGGCGCCGATCCGAAGAACGACCTCGCCGTCATCAAGATCAAGCCGACGGCGCCGCTTGCCACGGTCTCCTGGGGTGATTCCGACGGCTTGCGCGTCGGCGACCAGGTGCTGGCGATCGGCAACCCGTTCGGTATCGGCACGACGGTAACCTCCGGCATCGTCTCCGCCCGCGGACGCGATCTGCATAGCGGCCCCTATGACGATTTCATCCAGATCGACGCCCCGATCAACCACGGCAATTCCGGCGGCCCGCTGGTTGACGCGAAGGGTCAGGTGATCGGGATCAACACCGCGATCTATTCGCCCAACGGCGGCAGCGTCGGCGTCGGTTTCGCCATTCCCTCCGACCAGGCGCAAAAGGTCGTCGCCAAGCTGATGAAGGACGGCTCGATCGAACACGGCTTCATCGGCGTTGAGATCCAGCCGGTGACGGCGGATATCGCTGACGCGATCGGCCTTGGCCAGCCGCAAGGCGCGCTCGTCGCCGGCGTTAACGGCGGAACGCCCGCCGCAAAAGCCGGCCTCAAGGCCGGCGACGTGATCACCGCGCTCAGTGGCAGCCCGGTGAAGTCACCGCGCGACCTGTCGCGCATGGTGGCCGACCTTTCGCCCGGAACCGCGCAGAGCCTCAGCATCTGGCGGACCGGCAAGACCAAGGATGTCTCGATCACCATCGGCCGCAACACCGGCGACCAACAGTAGGCCCGCACGTTCTTCCTCCCGTGTTTCCCATGCCCGGTCGCATTACGACCGGGTATGGCCTTGCCGGCGATCGCGCGTGAGCGATCGCGTTCAGGCGGCAAGCGTTTCCATCCGGTTCTGCTCGCGCCAGGCGACCGGGCTCAAGCCGGTGACCCGGCGGAACTCGCGATTGAAGTTCGACTTTGTCTGAAAACCGGATTCGAGCATCGCCGCGGTGACTGTCATATCGGTCTCGCGCAGCAGCCGGCAGGCCTCGGCGATCCGGAAGTCGTTGATGTATTGGGAGACATTCTTGCCCGCGAGCCGGTTGACTGCGCCGGATATCTGTCTGGCGGGCAGACGCGCGCGTCGGGATAGTCGTGACAGCGTCAGGTTCTCATCGCGCGCAAGTTTCTGGCCGACCAACAGGTCATTGATATGGTCAAGGATTTCGCGGTCCTGCGACAGGTCAGACGAAGCCTCCGCGACCTGGGCAGTTGCGGCCGGTTGCACCCGAGCCCGGTCGGCGACAAGTGCGGTCAGCCCAATAAAGAGCAAACCCAAAAGGTTGGCGTTGCTGACCATGATGCCGATGTTCTCTCCCTTCGCCCATTCGAAATCGAGCACGATCGCGAGATCAAACAGAGCCGACAGGCACAATGAGACCGCGGCGATGATCAGGGCGCGGTGCGCAGCCTGAGCGCCTTCGAAGCGCGCCTCGTCCAACGCATCGACGCCGGGACGTGCCAGGTTCAGGAGGATCAGCGCGTATCCGACATACTGGGCAATCAGGAGCGCATCGATCGGTCCCTGCCTCAGCACCACCAGCGCCGCGATGACCAGGGGCGGAACTCCGTGTATCCACACCGCACCGAGGGACGCGCGATCATCACCGCCAATCAATCTGTGGAAGCTCGCCAGCACGAGAGGCGGTACCCAGCTTGCCAGGATCGGCAAGACGAAACGCAGCTGTTCGATCTCGTAGCCCCAACGCAGGCCGACGACGACCGACTGGAGGGCGCAGAGTGCCATCAGGATCAGGAATGGCCGGTTGCGCTCGACTGGATCGTCGCCGTGCAACAGCAGCACGAGCAAGACCAGGAGCATCGCGGCAACGACGAAGGGCAGCGGCAGGAAGATCAAGGCAGGTCCTTTGGCGGGCAAATCATGCAGTCAGATCAGGTACGTCACGGGGTGCATCATCGCCCAGATCGCGATTCGGGACGACCTCGATCACGATCAAGGACGCGGACAGGCCCGCCGAGGGCAACGATCAGCCGTCCTTTCAACACAGCGAGATGCCCATGCCCCTTCTTCAATTTGTTCCGATCGCCTTCTTCGTTGCAAGCCTTGCCGCCTCCGCACAGGCGAGCGACGTCGGCGTGCGCGAAATCAAGGTCCCTGCGCCCAAACGCGGCGCCGATCTCAATGTCACCGTCTGGTATCCGGCCGGGGCGGGCGGCGAACCAGTCCTTATCGGCGACAACCGGATCTTCAAGGGTGCGCCCGCTTCGAAGAACGCCCCCTTGCTAGACGGGCGATATCCGCTGGTGGTCGTGTCGCACGGCTCGGGCGGGCGCATCGACGCGGTTGGCTGGCTCGCGGCCGACCTTGCCGCAGCTGGCTTCATCGTCGCCGGTCCCAATCACCCCGGCTCCACCAGCGGAAACTCGCTGCCTGCCGAGACGCCGAAGCTGTGGCAACGCACCGAGGATCTTTCGGCTGTCATCGACATGCTGACCACCAGCGCTGAGTGGAAGAGCGCCATAGAAGCGGACCGGATCGGCGTGCTTGGCTTCTCGCTGGGAGGAGCGGCTGCCATGGAACTATCGGGCGCGAGAGCCAGCCTCGAAGCCTATGCGCGCTATTGCGACAGTTACAAGAAGTGGGATTGCGCCTGGTACGCCGGCGGCAGGGGCTATGCCGATGACGCGCCCGTGACGGTCGACAAGATCGATCTGCGCACGATCGACAAGGTGCGTTTCGAGCAGTCGAACCGCGATCCGCGCATCAAAGCGGCCGTGCTGGTCGAACCGGGCCTTGCGCAGGCCTATACGCAGGAGAGCCTGAAGACGGTCGCGATCCCGATGAAATTCATCAACCTTGGCAGCAAGGAGACGATCCCGGTCGCCGTCGCATCAGAGCCGCTGGCTGCACTGGCGCCGCAGGGCTCCTATGCCGCAATCGCCGGAGCCGACCATTTCAGCTTCCTGCCGGAATGCAAAGACGGGGCGGCCGAAGTGCTCAAGTCCGTTGGTGAAGTTGACCCGATCTGCAACACCACCGAGCGACCACGCGCTGATATCCATGCCGACATCAGCAAACTGACGCTCGAAGCCCTTCAGCACAACCTGGCGGATCAATAGGGCCTGATTGCCGTTGTGAGGTGGCGTCGGTCGCCACCTCACAAGGGGACGCTGGCGGCAGGAAGGGATGGGAGCGGGGCGCCCAACGGTGAAACTTATGATCGAAGGAAGTCCAGTAGCGCCGCATTGAACGCATCCGCCGCCTCGATATTGACGATATGTCGACCTTGCAGCGACAGGTGCCGCCCCCGTTGCACGCGCGATGCTATCGCTTCGAGGTCGGATGGTGGACACACCGGATCCCCGCCGCCGGAAATGGCGAGCACCGGATTGGCGATGCCTGCGATATCCTCTCGCAGGTCGGCGTCCGCCAGCGCGGCGCAGCCGCCGATATAGCCATCGATCGCGGTGGCGCCGAAACTCTCGAGCACGCGCTCAACCGCCTGACGATTGCTGGCAGCGAATTCCGGGCTGAACCAACGCTCCGATGTGGCCGCGCTCAAGGGTGCAAGGCCATCCGCCCGAACGCTGTCGATACGCGCTGCCCAGCTCTGCGGCGTACCGATGCGCGCTGCCGTCGCGCAGACAATGATCTTGTCGAGGCGCTTGCCGGCATGCACGCCCAGCCATTGCCCGGTCAGACCACCGATCGAGAGGCCGCAGAAATGTGTGCGTTCGATCTCCAGAAAATCGAGCAAGGAAACCACGTCGCGGCCGAGATCGGCGATCGTATAGGGCGGCGGCGGCGCGGACGAGCGGCCATGGCCACGGCGATCGTAGCGCAGCACGCGAAAATGCGGCGACAGCGCTGCGATCTGTGCGTCCCACATCGTCAGGTCGGTTCCGAGCGAATTGCAGAAGACCAGCCAGGGCGCGCTGCCCTTCTGGTCGCCGTCGATGCGGTAGTGAAGCCGGTGCGTCGGAAGGTCGAGAAAAGCCATGAAACGAGAACTCCGATGGAGAAAGCCGCCATTGCTGGCAGTTGCGTTGGAACGGGCGCGACGCCGCCCCAATGGCGTCCTATCCGCGATAGATAGTTACCCTCGGAGCGCGCTCCAAAAGGGTGGTGGCCGGACCCTTCGCGATCCGGCTACCATTTTCGTTCGTTATACTGTCGCCAGACGCGCGAGCTCGACACGACGAGCATTGCTGACGGAAAAGACCAGCGTGGCGAGTGCGGATATTGCCGCCGGTATGGCGAAGATCGCAAAGTTCTGCTGCAGCGGATATTCCTGCGCCAGAAGCACGCCGCCGAGCGTCGGCCCGACAATGGCGCCGATACGGCCGACCCCGGAGGCCCAGCCCAGTCCTGTCGAGCGCACCGAGAGGTTATAAAGCTGGGCGACGCTGGCATAGAGCAGGATCTGCGTGCCGATGGTGGTGGCGCCGGCGATGAACACCATCAGGAACAGAAGCGCCGGCGGCAGACTGAAGCCGATCAGCGCGATCGAGAAGGCCGCGGCGACGAAGAAGCCGACCACGACCTTCGGCAGACCGAAGCGGTCGCCGAGCCAACCGCCGGCAATGGCGCCGACCATGCCGCCGAAATTGAGCGAGAACAGGCTGAGCAAGCTCGCCTTCTCGGCATAACCGGCCTCCTGCAGCACCTTCGGCAGCCAGGACGAAAGCAGATAGACGAGCAGCAGGCAGCAGAAGAACGCGACCCAGAGCATGAGAGTGCGCAGCGTGCGCTGATGGCGGAAGAGTTCCAGAACCGACGCCGATGCGCCTTTCGTCTCGGAGAAGACAAGCCGATCCGAAGCACCAAGCATCACGCTGGGATCGATCTTCGCGTAGATCCGCTTCGCCTTCTCCTGCTTGCCCTGCCGGATGAGGAAGCCGAGCGATTCCGGCAGCTTCCAGAGGATGACCGGCAGGAGCAGCAACGGTACCGCAGCGATGAAGAACATCGGTTTCCAGCCGTAGGACGGGATGAGGCCGATGCCGAGACCGGCTGCCACCATGCCGCCGACCGAATAGCCGGAGAACATCAGGGCGACCAGCGTGCCGCGCAGCCGCTTCGGCGCATATTCGTTCATCAGCGCCACGGCATTCGGCATCAGTCCGCCGCAGCCGAGACCGGCGAAAAAGCGGAAGATCTTGAACTGTTCCGGCGAGCTGGCAAGGCCGGTCAAAAGGGTCGAGACGGTGAACAGCACGAAGCTCATGGCGATGCCCTTCTTGCGCCCGATCCGGTCGGCAAGCGGGCCGAAGATCAGCGCCCCGAACATCATGCCAAACAGCGCCCAGGCCTGCAGCGCGCCAGCTTGCGGCTTGCTCAGGCCCCATTCCTTGATCAGTGTCGGCAGCACGGTTCCGGCAACGAAGACGTCATAGCCATCGACGATCAGCAGCAGCGCCGTCAGCGCGACCACCATCCACTGGAAGCGCCCGAGCGGGCTCCCGTCAATTGCTTCATTCACATCGATTGTGCGCATATCATCTCCTCCCCAGGCGTTCGCGCGTTTCAAAAATACCGTCAGCCGAGATCGCCGCCGGCGACCGGCAGTACGCTGCCGGTGATGTAGGAGGCCTCGTCGGAGGCCAGAAAAAGGATGGGAGCCGCCTGCTCCTCGATGCTGCCGTAGCGTTTCATGAAGCTCGACTGCTTCACCTGGGCGACGACCTCACCCATCCATGCCTTTTCAGCTTCGCTGTCGCCGGCCGCATTGCGCGGAATCCGGCGCGGCGGCGCTTCCGTTCCACCGGGCGCGGTGGCGACCACGCGGATGTTGCGCTCGGCAAGCTCCATCGCGAGAGATTGCGTGATGGCGTTGACGCCGCCCTTGGCCGCCGAATAGGGCACGCGGTGAATGCCGCGCGTGGCGTTCGAGGACACGTTGACGATGGTGCCGCCGCCGCGGGCAAAGAGATGCGGCAGCACGGCATGGCAACAGTAGAGCGTCGGCATCAGGGAACGGCGGATCTCCGCATCGATCTGCGCCGGTTCGAACTCGCAGAACGGGCGCATGCGGATCGCGCCGCCGACATTGTTGATCAGGATGTCGATGCCGCCGAATGTTTCCACGGCAAAGCGCATCGCCGCGGCTGCTCCCTCGTGGGTTTCGAGATCTGCGACGAAGGCCGCCGCCCGCTCGCTGCTGGCCTCGGCCGCCACTTCGGCGACGAACTCCGCGCGGTCGACGAGCAAAACCCGGCCGCCTTCAGCCACCGCCCGAAGCGCTACGGCGCGGCCGATCCCTTGCGCCGCACCGGTGACGACAAGCACCTTGCCGGCGAAGCGGGCCGTGCTCATGCGGCCTCCTTCGCCACCGCATTCGGCGTGAATTTCTCGTAGTGGAAACTGTTGGGTTTCACGCCGGTGTCGTCGAGATGTTTGCGCACCGCGTCGACCATCGGCGGCGGGCCGCAGAGATAGACG
Organism: Ensifer sp.; assembly: GCF_035999135.1. Classification (GTDB taxonomy): domain Bacteria; phylum Pseudomonadota; class Alphaproteobacteria; order Rhizobiales; family Rhizobiaceae; genus Ensifer. Next base: position 2,857 of record NZ_DASYGZ010000189.1, on the reverse strand, counting down.
TCGACATCGCCACCGTTCATCAGCTCCCCCGGCATATGCTGGGTGACCCAGCCCTTGCGCGGGTGGCTGGAGGCGGCATCGGCGACGACCGTTGAGAAGGTGAAGTTGGGAAGCCGTTTCGTGTAGGCCTCGATCTCATCGACCAGCACCAGATCGAGATCGCGGGTGACACCGTAAATCAGATGAACCTTCTGATCAGCGTTCGTCCGGGCGAGCTGTTCGAGCATCGACAGGAACGGCGCCAGTCCCGTGCCGCCGGCCAGGAACAACAGCGGGCGCTGGACCGCGCGCAGATAGAAGCTGCCGAGCGGCCCCGTCAGCTCCAGTTTCGTGCCGACTTCGGCGCGTTCCAGCCAGGTGCTCATCAGACCGCCCGGGATCTTCTTGATCAGGAAGCCGAGACGGGTTTCGCCGGGCGCTGAACTGAAGGAATAGGAGCGGCCCTGGCCGCTGCCGGGCACGTCGATGTTGACGTATTGACCGGGCAGGAAGGCGGGGGCTGCGTCCGTGTCCAGTTCCAGCACGATCGCGGCGTCGTTGTGCGGGCTGATGCGCGCGACTGTTGCCGAGAATTTCTGCTGCCCGGTCTTGCAGGCCGTAGACGTCGTCGGCACGGCGATGACGCAGTCGCTCGACGGCTTCATCTGGCAGGTCAGAACCAGGCCGCTTTCCGCCTCGTCCGATGTCAGCGCATCGTCGATGAAGTCGTCGCCGAGGTCATAAGTGCCGCTTTCGGCGCGACACTTGCAAGTGCCGCAGACCCCGTCGGAACAGTCCATCGGCAGGTTGATCTTGTTGCGGAAAGCGGCGTCGAGCACCTTCTCGTCGTCTCGGCATTCGACGAAACGGGTCACCCCGTCCTCGAAATTCAAAGCGATCCTGTAGCTGGCCATGGTTGTTCCTCCCATTCCTGTCCTTCAGGCAACGGTCATCAGATGTGGTAGACGTCGATGACCTGGCGGATGTAGTCGTTCTTCAGCACGATTTTCTTTTGCGAGATCGTCAGCCCATCGCCGCTCTTTCGCAGCGTTACGAACATGGTGCCGAAGAAATGGTCGGTGACCTTGTAGCGGTGGTTGAGCGTGTGGAAGTTGTAGCGGACGTCCACTTCCTCGCCGCGGTCGGCCACAAGCTCGACATTGTTGACGTTGTGGCTGGTGCGCGGCTCCGGCGTGGAGGCGCCCGACCGCTCCGTCTTGATGCGGAAGACGCGATCCTCAAGGCCGTCGCGGCTCGGATAAAAGATCAGCGAAATCTCGGACTGCGGATCCTCGGTCAGCTGGTCGTCGTCGTCCCATGCCGGCATCCAGTAGGTGACATCGGGCGCATAGCAGGTCAGCCATTCGTCCCACTCACGGTCGTCGAGCAGGCGCGCTTCGCGGTAGAGGAAGGCGCAGGCGGCTTCATAGGAGATGCTCATGCGACCGCTCCCTGCTTTTCGGAGGCAAGGGCAGCACGCATGACCTTCGCCCAGTATTCGTGCTGTCGCACGAACAGACCCTCGTCCTCGCTGCGTTCACCCGAAAGCAGCGGCTGGAGGCCCATGCGCGTGGCGTTGTCATCAGGCCCGTCGATCCAGAGCGGCGCGCCGCGCGACAGATCGTTCCAGAGCGCGGTGATGCCGGCATAACCCTGCTGGCAGGCGCGGAACTCTTCCAGATCATCCGCCGTGCCCATGCCGGACACGTTGAAGAAATCCTCGTACTGGCGGATGCGCAGTGCCCGGTCTTCGGCGCTTTCGCCCTTCGGCGCGAAACAGAAGATGCTAATCTCGGTCTTGTCGACGCTGATCGGGCGGGTGACGCGGATCTGGGTGCTGAACTGGTCCATCAGGAACACGTTCGGATAGAGGCAGAGATTGCGGGTCTGGTTGACGATGAAATCCGCTTTCACCTCGCCGACACGCGCCTTGATCTCCTCGCGGGCATGGAAGACCGGCCGGACCTCGGGGTTCATGGTGTTGGTCCACAGCAGGATATGGCCGTTGTCGAAACCATAGACGCCGGCGATCGAACGGCTCCAGCTCGAGGCGTCGACCGCCTTGGTGCCCTCCTCGTGGCGGCGACCCATGGTGGCGGCATAGTTCCAGTGCACGGAGCTGACGTGGTAACCGTCGCAGCCGTTCTCCATCTGCAGCTTCCAGTTTCCGTCATAGATGTAGGAGGAGTTGCCGCGGAGAACTTCGAGACCGTCAGGCGCCTGGTCGACGATCTGGTCGATGATCACTTTCGTTTCGCCGAGATAGTCTTCGAGCGAGGAGACATCCGGGTTGAGGCTGCCGAAGAGGAAGCCGCGATAGCTCGCAAAACGCGCGACGCGCTTCAGGTCATGCGAACCGTCCTTGGCAAATTGCGGCGGATACTGCGTGGTCTTTTCGTCCTTCACCTTCAGAAGCTTGCCGGTGTTGGAGAAGGTCCAACCGTGGAAGGGACAGGTGAAGCTGCCCTTGTTGCCATGCTTGCGACGGCAGAGCATCGCGCCGCGATGGGCGCAGGCGTTGATGACCGCGTGCAGTTCGCCCGATTTGTCGCGGGTGACGACGACGGGCTGCCGCCCGATCGTGGTGGTGTAATAGTCGTTGTTCCCCGGGATCTGGCTCTCATGGGCGAGATAGACCCAGTTGCTTTCGAAGATGTGCTTCATCTCCAGCTCAAAGAGGTCTTCGTTGGTGAAGATGTCACGGCGGCACCGGAACGTGCCGGCCTCATGATCGTCTTCGACGGCGGTGGCGAGCAGGTCGTCGAGGGCTTGGGCTTTGTCGATAACTGCGGACATGGTTCTTCTCCCGCAAACGGCTGATCCGTGCTCGGCTCTAGCGATTGCAACAATGTCGGTGGCAAGGGGCGGCGGCTCGGTC
>NZ_DASYGZ010000154.1:0-15024 GCF_035999135.1 Ensifer sp. | reverse complement strand
GCGCTGCTTCTTCTGGGAAACGGCCGTGATGCGGGAAGGAACGATCTTGCCGCGCTCGGAAATGTAGCGCTGCAGCAGACGGATGTCCTTGTAGTCGATCCGCGGAGCGTTTGCGCCCGAGAAGGGGCAGGTCTTGCGGCGGCGGTGGAACGGGCGACGAACCGGAGCGGAAGAAACTTCAGCCATTGTCTTTATCTCCTAAAGCTTCTTGATTACGCGCGGTCTTCGCGCGGACGACGCGGGCGGTCTTCGCGGTCGCCACGGTCCGGACGCGGACCACGGTCGCCGAAGCTGCGCTCCGGACGGTCGCCATCGCGACGCGGACGGTCGTCGCGGTCACGCTTCTGCATCATTGCAGACGCGCCTTCTTCGTGCTTCTCAACGGCAATCGTCATGTAACGCAGGACGTCTTCGTTGATGCGCATCTGACGCTCGATTTCGTGAACAGCCGCTGCCGGAGCATCGATGTCCATGAGAACGTAGTGAGCCTTGCGGTTCTTCTTGATGCGGTAGGTGAGGGACTTCAGGCCCCAGTTCTCGACGCGACCGACCTTGCCGCCGTTTGCTTCGAGTACGCCCTTGTACTGCTCGACGAGACCGTCGACCTGCTGCGGCGTGATGTCCTGGCGGGCCAGGAATACGTGTTCATAAAGAGCCATTGTGGCTTGCCTTTCTTGCGTTAATAGCCCGGACCTCGGCGGCTAAGCCTCAACGACTGTTCTTAGTGGCTGGCAGGCAGCCGGCAAGAAAGTGTTGTATCGAGACGGTCGAGAGCGGAGACACGGGAGGCCGGAATGTCTTTACATTCCTGACGGCGCCCCACTTGGGAAACCGGCCCTCCGTTCAGCCACCAGCCAGAAGACCGGGCATTTCGAACAGCGCGCTTATACGCATTTTTCGGCAGAAGGCAAGGCAGGGCTGAAATAAAGACGGCCCTGCCTCTGTCTCGAGGTCAGATCGGCATCGGATAGAGCCGGTGCAGCCGCCTGATTCCGTTCATGACGTCCTGCGACAGATTAAGGTCGGCGGCGCCGAGATTGGTTTTCAGCTGCTCCATCGAGGTGGCGCCGATAATGACCGAGGCCATGAAAGGCCGTGTCAGGCAGAAGGCGATGGCCATCTGCGCCGGATCGAGGCCGTGTTCGCGCGCAAGTTCGACATAACCTTCGACCGCAGGCTCCTGGTGCGGGGTGAACCGGCCGCCAAGGTCGCCGTTGATCGACAGCCGCGATCCGGTGGGTCGCGCGCCGTTGAGGTACTTGCCGCTCAACAGGCCGGCGGCGAGCGGCGAATAGGCAAGCAGGCCCACATCCTCGTGGTGCGACAACTCGGCGAGGTCCAGGTCATAGGCGCGATAGAGAAGATTGTATTCGTTCTGGATCGATGCGACGCGCGGAAGGCCCTGACGCTCCGCCATGTCGATAAACTTCATCGTGCCCCAGGCGGTATCGTTGGAAAGGCCAATGGCCCGAACCTTGCCGGCCTTGACGATATCGTCGAGCTTGTCGAGGATCGCTCTGAGGTCGGTGGCGACGTGCGCCTTGTCCTGCTTGGCAGGATCATAGGACCAGGCGTTGCGGAAATGATAGTGGCCGCGGTTCGGCCAGTGGATCTGGTAGAGGTCGACATAGTCGGTCTTCAGCCGCTTGAGGCTGGCGTCGATCGCCTCGCCGATGCCTTCCGGGGTCGTCGGGCCGCCGCTGCGGATATAGGGGCGGCCGGGTCCGGCGACCTTGGTCGCCAGCACGACGTCGTCGCGGCGGCCGCGCTTTGCCAGCCACTCGCCAATGATGCGCTCGGTGTTGCCGTAGGTCTCGGACGAAAGCGGCGTCGTCGGATAGAGTTCCGCCGTGTCGATGAAGTTCACGCCCTTTTCGAAGGCATGGTCCAGTTGTTCGTGTGCTTCTGCGACGGAGTTCTGCGAGCCCCAGGTCATGGTGCCAAGGCAGATTTCCGAAACCTTCATGTCCGTGCGGCCGAGCCTGTTGTAACGCATGGATCGAGATTCCTCGTGAAAAGGCGCGTGTCGACCGTGGGAGGAAGGGTGTCGCGCCGGGATGGGTGATGGCTGCCGCCCGCGCGATAGCGAAGGTCAGGCCGGCCTTGGGCGGCAAACTTACGCCTTGATTGATGAAGATCAAGGGCAAAAGGCGTCGTTGGCCCTGTCCGTCCGGCCCTCCAAGCTTGACTCGCCGTTCAGGAATGTGAATGGAGAGGAAACTAGGGCCGGATGAGGAAATGTATCTCCGCCTCCGCTCCAACTCATAAGAACCGATCACTATGATGTTGTGTCGATGCGACCCAAAATCCTAGTGATCTAGGGAAGGGACTATCCCATGAGCATTGCATTCACGTTCCCCGGCCAGGGCAGCCAGGCTGTCGGCATGGGCAAGGAACTGGCGGACGCGTTTCCGCAGGCAGCGGCGGTCTTTGCCGAAGTCGACGAGGCGCTCGGCGAGAAGCTGTCGGACGTCATGTGGAACGGCCCGGAGGAAACGCTGACGCTGACGGCGAACGCTCAGCCGGCGCTGATGGCCGTTTCGATGGCAGTCATCCGGGTGCTTGAAGCCAAGGGGCTCGACCTTAAGAGCAAGGTGTCTTTCGTCGCCGGCCATTCGCTCGGTGAATATTCGGCGCTCTGTGCCGCCGGGACCTTCTCGATCGCCGACACGGCCCGCCTGCTGCGCATCCGCGGCAACGCCATGCAGGCCGCAGTCCCGGTCGGTAAGGGCGCTATGGCCGCGATCATCGGTCTCGAACATGCCGACGTCGACGCCATCTGCCGCGAGGCATCCGCACTCGGCTCCTGCCAGATCGCCAACGACAATGGCGGCGGGCAGCTGGTGATCTCCGGCGAGAAGGCGGCGGTCGAGAAGGCTGCGGCGCTTGCCTCCGAAAAGGGCGCCAAGCGCGCCTTGATGCTGCCGGTCTCCGCACCTTTCCATTCGAGTCTGATGGCGCCTGCTGCCGAGGCGATGCGCGAGGCGCTGGCCAAGGTCGAAAAGCGCACGCCCGTTGTGCCTATTGTCGCCAACGTGCTCGCCGCACCGGTCAGTGATGCCGACGAGATCGCCCGTCTGCTGGTGGAGCAGGTCACCGGCCAGGTCCGCTGGCGCGAGACCGTCGAGTGGTTTGCGGCCAACAATGTCACCACGCTCTATGAACTCGGCTCGGGCAAGGTGCTGACCGGGCTTGCCCGCCGCATCGACAAGGCCGTCAACGGCATCGCCGTCAATACGCCTGCCGACATCGACGCGGCACTTGCGGCTCTGCTCGCATAAGCCGTCGAACAAGCGCACAGTTACAAGGAACCAATCAGATGTTCGATCTTTCCGGCCGCAAGGCTCTCGTCACCGGCGCTTCCGGTGGTATCGGCGAAGAAATCGCCCGCATGCTGCACGCCCAGGGCGCGACCGTCGGTCTGCACGGCACCCGCGTCGAGAAGCTGGAAGCGCTTGCCAACGAGCTTGGCGAGCGCGTGCAGCTCTTCCCGGCAAACCTTTCGGACCGCGCCGAAGTCAAGGCGCTCGGTGAAAAGGCCGAGGCCGAACTCGGCGGCGTCGACATCCTCGTCAACAATGCCGGCATCACCAAGGACGGCCTCTTCGTGCGCATGAGCGACGAGGACTGGGACGCCGTTCTCGAGGTCAACCTGACGGCTGTCTTCCGCCTGACGCGCGAACTCACCCATCCGATGATGCGCCGCCGTTTCGGCCGCATCGTCAACATCACCTCGATCGTCGGCGTCACCGGCAATCCGGGCCAGGCCAACTACTGCGCCTCCAAGGCCGGCATGATCGGCTTTTCCAAGTCGCTGGCGCAAGAGATCGCGACCCGAAACGTCACCGTCAACTGCGTTGCGCCGGGCTTCATCGAAAGCGCCATGACCGGCAAGCTGAACGACAAGCAGAAGGACGCGATCATGGGCGCGATCCCGATGAAGCGCATGGGCACGGGCGCCGAAATCGCCTCGGCCGTCGCTTATCTCGCATCCAATGAAGCGGGCTACGTCACCGGACAGACGATTCACGTCAACGGCGGCATGGCGATGATCTGACGCTGTGTCCGGGACGTGCAGGCAGCCCGCCGAGATTGTGCGCAGGGCAGCATTCAACGTCCCGGCCTGCCGCCTGCCAAATGCCTGAAATTCAATGTTGAGCAAGCGAATGACAGGCATTTTCGGACTTTGCGACAGCGTTAAACCGTGTTAATCGGGCCATGACTGTTAGCAGTCGACCGGTCCCGCCAGGCGTCCGGCAGCCTTGGCTGCCTTGGGTTTGCCGCAGATCCGGTTGGATGGATTGCCGGGTAGGCCATCTTGGTCTATCAGGCTTACATAAGAGTACCGGTGCCGGATCAGGCGCCTACAGAAACGAAGGTCGAGGAACTCCGACATGAGCGATATCGCAGAACGCGTAAAGAAAATTGTTATTGATCATCTTGGCGTCGACGCCGAAAAGGTCAGCGAAGGCGCAAGCTTCATCGATGATCTCGGCGCGGACTCGCTCGACACCGTCGAACTGGTCATGGCTTTCGAAGAAGAATTCGGCGTTGAAATTCCTGACGATGCCGCTGACTCGATCCTGACCGTCGGCGACGCCGTCAAGTTCATCGAAAAGGCCCAGGCCTGATATCGAAGCGGCTTCGGCCGTGGGACGGGCCGCGTATAGCGGCCCGTTTAGCCCAGGGAAGTGGGCGGTCCCGCATCGCGCGTGGGTTTCGATCAGCAAGCGTTCCCCGCATTTGCCTCTGATCGTGAATTAAGAACCTTAAAATGGATGCCCGGATCGGGTTCGTTGCACGTGGTCCGATCCGGCTCTGAAACTGAAAGATCAGGGTGGGTCGCGGACTATGAGACGTGTCGTTATCACCGGTACCGGCATGGTATCTCCCTTGGGTTGCGGAACTGAGGCGACATGGACGCGCCTCCTTGCCGGGCACAACGCTGCCCGCAAGGTCACCGAATTCGAGGTCGAGGACCTTCCTGCCAAGATCGCCTGCCGCATCCCCTTCGGCGACGGCACCGATTCAACCTTCAATGCCGACGACTGGATGGAGCCGAAGGAGCAGCGCAAGGTCGATCCCTTCATCGTCTACGCGATGGCTGCCGCTGACATGGCGCTTGCCGATGCCGGCTGGAAGCCGCAAACGGACGAGGACCAGATCGCAACCGGCGTCCTGATCGGGTCGGGCATCGGTGGCCTCGAAGGCATCGTCGAAGGCGGCTATACGCTGCGCGACAAGGGTCCGCGCCGGATCTCGCCCTTCTTCATTCCCGGCCGCCTCATCAATCTTGCTTCCGGCCAGGTGTCGATCCGCCACAAGCTGCGCGGTCCGAACCACTCTGTCGTTACCGCCTGTTCGACCGGCGCCCATGCCATCGGCGACGCGAGCCGCCTGATCATGCTTGGCGACGCCGACGTGATGGTTGCCGGCGGCGCGGAATCGCCGATCTGCCGGATTTCGCTGGCCGGCTTCGCCGCCTGCAAGGCGCTGTCGACGCAACACAACGACGACCCTCAAAAGGCCTCGCGCCCCTACGACATCGACCGTGACGGCTTCGTCATGGGCGAGGGCGCTGGCGTCGTCATCCTTGAGGAACTCGAGCACGCCAAGGCGCGCGGCGCCAAGATCTATGCGGAAGTTGTCGGCTATGGTCTTTCCGGCGACGCCTTCCACATCACTGCGCCGTCGGAAGACGGTGACGGCGCCTATCGTTGCATGCAGATGGCACTGAAGCGCGCCGGGCTGACGGCTGCCGATATCGACTACATCAACGCCCACGGCACCTCGACGATGGCCGATACGATCGAGCTCGGCGCGGTCGAGCGCCTGGTCGGCGAGCACGCCTCGAAGATCTCGATGTCCTCGACCAAGTCGGCGATCGGCCATCTGCTGGGTGCCGCCGGTGCGGTCGAAGCGATCTTCTCGGCGCTGGCGATCCGTGACAACGTCGCACCGCCGACCCTCAATCTCGACAATCCGTCGGTTGAGACGAAGATCGACCTGGTGCCGCATGTTGCCCGCAAGCGTGAGATCAATGTGGCGCTGTCGAACTCCTTCGGCTTCGGTGGCACCAATGCCTCGCTGGTCCTGCGCCGTTACACCGGCGCGTGATCGTCCGGCCTTGCCCGGTCCGATCATTGCGTCGGCGTTCTTCTGACGCGATGATCCAGCTTTTGCCGTATTGCTCGTTACAAGCATGTTTCGGGAGGAGGGCGTCGCCAGCCAGGGTGGCGCTTGCCGACCGCTATGTTCGCGCAAGGCATGTCTGTCAGATTGCCAATTAGCTATTGCCTTGGAGCGCGGCTCGCCCGGTAATTCACCGTGGGCTGCAGCTTCGGATCAAAGTGTCGGGCGTCCGCCGCGTTCTCTTGAACGGACGGCGATTCGACACATTTCTGTGGTTCTTCGGTGAGATTGCACCCGGGCCGCGGATCTCTTTGTAACAAGACTGCGGTACGCCGGCCGATTGGGCGGCGCCGTATTGAATTCAGCCTGCCAAGGTCCAGTCCGAAATTCGCACCGGAAGCAGGAACAGAATGAGGCCGCGAATTTCGGGTTCGGGATAATCGTGAGCGACACAAACGACAACGGCGCGGCGCAATTCGGCCGCAGTGAAAACGCGAGCAACGGGCCGATCATTCCGAAATCGGCAAACGAGGCGCTGCGTCCGGAAAAGGTGCCGCAACCGCCCAGGCGGTCACGCAAGGCCCGCAGCCAGGTCGTCATCTTCCTGAACTTCGTCATGACCATCATCGTGTTTGCGGCACTCGCCGCCGCCGGCACGGTCTACTACGCCATGCATCAATACGAGAAGCAGGGCCCGCTGCAGGCAAACCAGAACTTCATCGTTCGCGGCGGCGCGGGCATGAGCGAAATCGCCAGCGGCCTTGAGCGTAGCAATATCATCACGGACGCAAGGGTCTTCCGTTTCGTTTCGGAAGCCTATCTGGACAACGAGACGCTGAAGGCCGGCGAATACGAGATCAAGGCTGGCTCGTCGATGCAGGAGGTCATGCAGCTTCTGAAGTCGGGCAAGTCGATCCTCTACTCCGTCTCCCTGCCCGAAGGCCTGACCGTCAAGCAGATGTTCCGCAAGCTGTCGGATGATCCCGTTCTGATCGGCGACCTGCCGGCAGAGTTGCCGGCCGAGGGGTCGCTGATGCCGGACACCTACAAGTTCACCCGCGGCACCAAGCGCGGCGAAATCGTCCAGCAGATGGCTGCGGCCCAGAAGGCCTTGGTCGGCCAGATCTGGGAAAAACGTGATCCCAACCTGCCGGTTTCCACCGTCGAGGAACTGGTAACGCTTGCCTCGATCGTGGAAAAGGAAACCGGCCGCGCCGACGAGCGTCCGCGCGTCGCCTCCGTTTTCATCAACCGGCTCGACAAGGGCATGCGGCTGCAGTCCGACCCGACGATCATCTACGGCATCTTCGGCGGTGACGGAAAGCCTGCCGATCGCCCGATCCTGAAGTCCGATATCGACAAGCAGACGCCGTACAATACCTATATCATCAAGGGCCTGCCGCCGACCCCGATCGCCAATCCCGGTCGCGCGGCGCTGGAAGCGGTCGCCAACCCGTCGCGCACGCCGGAACTCTACTTCGTCGCCGACGGTACCGGTGGTCACGTGTTCGCCGAGACGCTCGACGAGCACAATGCCAATGTCCGGCGCTGGCGCAAGGTCGAGGCCGAGAGGGCGGCGGAGGCGGCGAAAGCCGCAGCGGACGCAGAGCCGGGTGCTACGGCGACCCAGTCGCAGTAACGACGTCTGGCCGACGGCCGCGCCGTCGAAGCGACGAAGCCGCGGAATGTGCCTTGCATTGTGGACTTGACGAATCACGGCGCGGATATCCCTTGCGGGATGCCGCGCCGTCGCCTTATTGCTTCTGCTGAAACGCAACGGAGGTGATGATGCCGCTCCAATCGATGACCGGCTTTGCCCGCAAGGAAGGCTCAAGCGGCCGCCGCCGGTGGGCCTGGGAGCTGCGCTCCGTCAACGGCAAGGGCCTTGATCTGAGGCTGCGCCTGCCGCAGGGGCTGGAACGCTTCGAGCCCGAGGTTCGAAAGCTCGCCGGCGACTGTTTCTCGCGCGGCAATCTGCAGGTCGGCCTGTCGGTCAGTGGCGGAGAGGCGGCCGTCGAGGCTGTGGTCAACCAGGCGGCGCTGACGGCCGTTCTGAACCTGCGCGAGCAACTGGGCGATCTCGTCGATCCGGCGCCGCTGAAGTTTGACACGCTCCTTTCGATCCGCGGCATCGTCGACTTCCGCGAACCGGAGGAAAGTGAAGAGGAGCGCGCTGCCCTCGATGCCGATATCCTCGAAGGGCTGCGGCTAGCGCTTTCCGACCTGCGAACCATGCGCGAAGAGGAAGGAGCGGCACTCTGTCAGATCCTGCTCTCCCACGTCGAGACCATCGAGACGCTGACGGCGACCGTCGAGGCCGACCCTTCGCGCAGTGCGGCGTCAATCGCCGAGCGGCTTGCCCAGCAGGTTGCGCTGGTGATGGACAACGGCTCGTCGCTCGACCGGGAGCGCCTTCATGCCGAAGTCGCGCTGCTTGCCACCAAGGCGGATCTTCGCGAAGAGATCGACCGTCTTGGCTCCCACATCGTCGCTGCGCGCGACCTCCTTTCGAGAGGCGGGCCGGTCGGCCGCAAGCTCGATTTCCTCGCGCAGGAATTTAACCGCGAATCGAATACAATCTGTTCCAAGTCGAACGCGTCCGCCATTTCGGCGGCGGGGATCGAATTGAAGGTCGTCATCGACCAGTTCCGCGAACAGGTCCAGAATCTGGAGTAAGACATGAACCCGGCGACCCCTTCGCCCATCAAGATCGCCCGCCGTGGGCTGATGCTCGTCATTTCCTCGCCGTCCGGCGCGGGCAAGTCGACGATCGCGCGCAACCTCCTAGAAGCCGATCCGGAGATGAGCATCTCGGTCAGCGTGACGACCCGCCAGCGGCGTCCGAGCGAAATCGACGGACGGCACTATCATTTCAAGACGATCCGCGAGTTCGAGGCGCTGCGGGCAACCGATTCGCTGCTCGAATGGGCTGAGGTCCACGGCAATTTCTATGGCACGCCGCGCGACGCGGTCGAGGCGGCCATGGCCGCCGGCCGCGACATGCTCTTCGACATCGATTGGCAGGGCGCCCAGCAGCTGCAGGAAAAGATGGCAGGCGACGTCGTGTCGATCTTCATCCTGCCGCCGTCGATGGCCGAGCTGCAGTCGCGCCTGCACAGGCGCGCCGAGGACAGCCAGGAGGTGATCGCCACAAGGCTTGCCAATTCCCGCGCCGAGATCGAGCACTGGCGCGAATACGACTACATCGTTCTCAACGATGACCTCGATCGTGCGTTTTCCGCTGTCCGTTCGATCGTCGAGGCCGAGCGCCTGCGCCGCGACCGGCGTCCAGGCCTGTTCGATTTCGTCAACGGGCTGCTGACGGAAAACCCGTTCTAAGGATCGCAAACAAAAATGGCTCCTTCCGGAGCCATTTTTGTTTGTATCTTGAGCCGCGGACGCGATCGGCAGCTCTGCCCTAAAGGCAATTGGCGAGCCGGCAGAACTCGTCCACCGAGAGCGTTTCCGCGCGGCGCTGCGGATCGATATCGGCCTTTGCCAGAAGCGCCTCGCCGCCGAGCGGCTTCAGGCTCTGGCGCAGCATCTTGCGGCGTTGGCCGAAGGCCGCGTGCGTTACCTTTTCAAGGGCTGCGACCGGGCAGGGGATTGGGTTCTCTACCGGCTCCAGATGCACCACTGACGACGTCACCTTGGGCGGTGGCGTGAAGGCCTGCGGCGGCACGTCGAAGGCCATCCGTGCCCGCGTACGCCAACCACAGAGCACGCCGAGGCGCCCATAGTGGTCGTCATCGGCCGCAGCGACGATCCTGAGGCCCACTTCGCGCTGGAACATCAGCGTCAGCGACTGCCAGAACGGCGGCCAGCTCTCGGGCAACAGCCAGTTCACGAGCAGTTGCGTGCCGACATTGTAGGGCAGGTTCGCGATGATCTTCACCGGACCGTCGTCGGCCAATGTTTCGAAGGGCGTCTTCAACGCATCGCCCTCGATGACCTGCAAGCGGCCCGGATAGTGCGCGCCGATTTCGGCAAGCGCCGGCAGGCAGCGTGCGTCCCGCTCGATCGCGATTACCTTCTTGGCGCCGAGCGCGAGGATCGCCCGGGTGAGGCCACCCGGTCCGGGTCCGACCTCGATGACCGTGACCCCTTCGAGCGAACCGGCGGTCCGCGCAATCTTCTGCGTCAGGTTGAGGTCAAGCAGGAAGTTCTGTCCAAGCGCCTTCTTGGCGTCGAGGCCGTGGCGCTGGATGACGTCGCGTAAGGGGGGGAGGCCGTCAAGCGCCGCCATCAGCGGTTATCTCCTGGCGTATTGGCCGCGAGCGTCGCGGCGAGGTCGAGTGCGGCCCGGAGGCTGTCGTTGCGCGCGACGCCTTTACCGGCAAGACCGAAGGCCGTGCCGTGATCGGGCGAGGTGCGAATGAAAGGCAGGCCGAGCGTGACGTTGACACTATCATCGAAGCCGAGCGCCTTGGCGGGGATCAGCGCCTGGTCGTGGTACATGCAAATCGCCACGTCATAGGTCTCGCGCGCCCGATCATGGAACATCGTGTCGGCCGGCAGCGGACCCACCGCGTCGATGCCTTCTGCGCGCAGGCGATCGATGACAGGGCGGATGACGGCGTCGTCTTCCAGCCCCAACGCGCCGTTTTCGCCGGCGTGCGGGTTGAGCCCGGCAATGGCGAGCCTTGGCCGGGCGAGCCCGAAGCGGTTGCTAAGGTCGGCCGCGGTTATCGCGCAGGTGCGATAGATCAGATCCGGCGTCAGCTGGTCCGGCACGTCTTTCAGGGGAATGTGGATGGTGACCGGAACCGCGCGCAGTTTCGGACCTGCGAGCAGCATCACCGGCAGCAGGTTTTGTCCGGTCGCCTTTTCCGCGAGATCCGCCAGATATTCGGTATGGCCCGGAAAGCGGAAGCCTGCGTCGTAAAGCACCGATTTGGCTATCGGGTTCGTCACGACGGCGGTCGCCTCACCGTCCATCACCAGCCGGACGGCCGCGTCGATCGCGCCAATGACGGCGCTGGCATTCGCCGAAATGGGATTTCCGGCAACGACCGGGGCAGGGCAGGAAACGGGTAGAACCGGCAGCGCCGTATCAAATGCGGCAAGGGCGCTGGCAGCGTCTGTCTCGCGGATCGGCACGTCGAGGCCGAGCGTTGCTGCGCGCGCGGCAAGCACCGCGGGATCGCCGATGAAGAGGAAGGGTGCCGTCGCGTGGTCGCGGCGGCCAAGCCAGGATACAAGGCTGATGTCCGGACCGATGCCGGCCGGATCGCCCATGCTCAGGGCGAGGGGGCCGGTTGGTTCACGCATGGTGCCGCTTTGCTTACCTGTTGACGATCTGCGCCTTCTTGCGCAGTTCCTCGAGATACTTCTCGCTGTTGGGGTCTTCGCCTTCAGCCTTCTTCTTGCCGATGTCCTCGGCGCGGAAGACGATCTCGGCAGCCGTATCGTCGTTGACTTCCCGCTTCTTGCAGATCGCGAGGTACTCGACGCCCTTTTCGGTCACGCGGGTACCGGTGGTGCCGTTCTCGGCCGCCTTCTCGATCAGCGGCTTCCAATCGTCCGGCAGTTGCTGGGCCAGCATGCGGCCGAGGCTGCGGATGGAAACGTCACGGTAGTTGGCAGCAAACGCCTTGGAGGTTTCGCAACCCGGGAACTGGGCGCGCGACGCATTGGCTTCGGCCTGCCGCTTGGCCGTGATCGCGCCACGCTTCTTTTCGGGAATGACGAAGATCACCTGCTGCAGGAAGTACTCCGTGGTCACCGGCTTCTCGCCGCCGCCAGCCATCATGCGCTTGACGAGGTCAGCACCCTGGAGACGGTTGGAGTTGCCGTAGCGGAAGTTGACGGCGCGTGGCCAGCTCATCTGGACGGCGACGAACTGCTTGAAATGGTCGGGGCCCACGCCGGCCTGATCAAGGATCTTGCCGAGCTGTTCGGTCGAAAGCTTGTTGCCGGCGGCAAAACGGGCATAGGCGGCTTCGACGTCCTGGGTGCTGACGGATTGGCCGAGGCGCGCGATCTCCGCGCGCTTCAGGACCTCGTCGACGAGTTGCTTCTTGGCCTCGTCGGCGCCGCCCTTCTGCCGCTGCAGACGCAGGAAGGCCACGCGCTTGGCTATGTCGCCCGAGGTGATCACCGTGTTGTTGACCGTGACCTTGACCTGGCTTGCCGCCTGCGCGCCCGAAAGCGCCGCAAAGCTCAGTGTGCCAGCCAAGGCCAGTGCCGAAAGCGTCCTCAAGATCGACATTTTCCCGCCCATTATCTTTTCCTGTCTGCCGTACGATCACCGTCGACCGGCTTTTTCTGCCCGCCGGCGTTGCGCCGTTGCCTTAATCTTGTCGGAGGGAATGCATAATACATGCGGCCAAACGATGACAAGACCGTTTGACCGCCCTGAAATCAACGAATGGGCGAACATACGCTCGCCCATTCGCGCCGATGGCATCAATAATAGTCCAGCTCTTCAAACTTCGTGTCGCCGACATTGACGTCGCCGAGCGTGCGGAAGCTGATTCTGGCGCCGATGGACCAGTCGTTCGCCAACGTGCTGTCGGTGTCGCGCTCCTGCTTGTAGACGAGCGAGAACAGGGTGTCCTGATCGTCATAGGTAATGCCGAAGCCGTTGCGCGAGATGACGTCCTTGTTGATGTCGTAGGTGATGGCACCGAAGACCGACCAGTAGTCATGGAACTTGTAGGCAGCAGCGGTCTGGATTTCGTCCTGATCCGACTGCGAGCCATAAAGCGGCTGGGCTTCGATGCGCGTATACGTCATCGCTGCCTGCCATGTCATGCCGAGGTAGCCGACGGTCGCATCCGCACGACGCAGCGCCAGGTCCTTTTCATCCAGACGGCCGGAAAGGCTGGCCATCAGGCCGGACGGCGCATCGACGCCGAACATGGCGACATAGTCGGACCGCTTGGATTCCAGACCGGAATTCGCGCCGGCCTTGACCAGGTCGTCGGTTGCAAACGAGTTCAGCCCGCCAAGGTGGAAGGACTGGCCGACGATGCCGCGCAGGCCGTAGCCGCTGTCGAACGTGCCGGTATAGCGCATGCCGATATTGGCGCGGGTGCCGCCTTCGATGCGGTCGAAGCCCGAGAACTTGTCGCGATCGAACAGGTTGGTCGCGTCGAACACGAAGCTCTGGGCATCTTCGTTCGGCAGGCCGCCGGCTTTCTGCTCGTCGGGGCGGGCATAGAGCTGAGCGATCGGCTCCAGCACATGGCTGCTGTCTTCGCCCACGAACAGGATCGGATAGCGCGCCTCGAGACCGGCCGTCAGCATGCGCCGCGTCGCTGCGTCGCTGGTGGTGTAGTCACCGGTATAGAGCGGGCCGGGCGCATCCATGTTGAGGCCGATGGCGTCACCGCGCGCCGCCAGAAGCGGCGTGATCAGGAGGCCGCCTGGAGCGATGAAGGTACGCTTCCATTCGAGCTCGCCGGTCAGGCGGTGAGACGTGCCCTCAAGACCGCGAAAGCGGTTGACGACGCCGGGGACGACGTTGAGATCAAGCCGGTTGCGCTTGACGTTCGTCAGGTTGACGGTCGCCGAGAGCTCGCCGCCAAGGACCGGATCGGGTGCCTTGTAGGAGTAGTCGAGAACCTGCGCCGTCGGCTGCTGGTTTTCGGCAATGCTGTTCGGATCCGCGTCCTGAATGTCGAAGTAGAAGGCGCGCAGGTCGAAGTAGTTTCGCTTGCCGAGACCGGTGAGGTACGCCTGGTTGATGTAGGTCGTACCGTCGAAATCCGACAGTTCATAGGTCTTGGCGAAGTTGTTGTCCGACTGGACGAGCACGTTCCAGCCAAAGGTCCAGCGCGGGTTGATCTCGAATTCGCCCTTGGACGCCACCATGCCGCGCTCGCGCTCCAGCGCGTCGACCGTGCCTGGGGTGAACTGCGTGCGGTCGAGCTGGCTGATGCCGGCGACGCGCAGCGTGTGAAGGCCGTTGTGGAAACGCTGGCGGAACTCGCCCTCCAGCAGGAATCCCTGCTTGGTCAGGCCGGTCAATGTCGCGGTTGCGTCCATGTAGGGCGAAATCGCCCAGTAATACGGAACGCCGACGCCGACGCCGAGCTTCTGCGCCGAGCGGAACTGCGGGAACAGGAAGCCGCTCTTCCGCTTGACCGTGTGGTCGGGCATTTCCATGACCGGGATATAGGCGATCGGCATGCCGAACAGCTCGAAGCGGGCCTTTTCAAGCCGGATCGTGCGTGTGCGGCCATTCTGGATGACGCGCTGGGCCTTGATATGCCAGAGCGACCGATGCTCCGGCTTGGTCGTGCAGGGCGTGCAGGCCGTATAGACGGCCTCGTTCAGGATGAATTCCTCGCCGTTGCGTCGCTCGCCGCTCGTGGCGGCAAGCCGGGTCAGGTCGGTTGTCTCGATGCGCAGCGCGTCGACGAAGCCGTTGCCGAAATCGTCGGTGACATCCATCTTGTCGGCGTAGACGACATTGCCGCCCGGCTCGACCAGCTGCACTTCGCCGATCGCGTGTATGCGGCCCGCCTTCTGGTCGTACTCGACCTGGCGGGCCACCATCTTGTAGCCGCCGTAGTCGATCTGCACGTTGCCGCGCACGATCACCTTTTCGGCGTCCTTGTTGTAGACAAGCTCATTGGCGGACAGAAGCAGCTTGGCGTCTTCCGGCATGTTCGGGCGCAGCGAATCGAGGCGCTCCGAAGTCTGCTGCGCCATCGCAGGCGCACTCATTCCCATGGCAAGTGTCTGCAACGCCACGCCCGCGAGCAGGGCAGCGTTGATCAGCCTTATACGTTTGCGGTTCACTACCGCCACTAGCCATCCTCCTGATTTAAAAGAATCGTCGAGCCCAGCGCCATCGCTACAACAACTGGCAACCAGGCTGCAACGAAAGGAGGCACAATGCCGCTGCTCCCGAATGCTTTGACAAGCACGGTGACGACATAA
>NZ_DASYGZ010000151.1:0-8774 GCF_035999135.1 Ensifer sp. | reverse complement strand
TCGCATTACCCTCCGTTACAACCCGCGGACTCACTCCCGGCCGCAGGCCCCTCAAAACCGCGAATCACGCACCACCTCCTCAAGCAGCACCCCTCACGGCGCGGCCAGAGTGCGGTTGCAACGGGAGATCGTCAAGCCCCGCAAAACGCCACGAAGCGGGCGTTGCGGCGACTGGTTTTCTTTCAGGAGAACAGGCTCAGGCGGCGGCTTTGCGCGGCGCACGCTTCAGGAGCAGGAGAAGGACCAGGCAGACGATGGTGACCGGCCAGACAACCGAGTTCAGCGTGTCCCAGCCATAGGCGGTCAACACCTTGCCAGAAGCGAAGGACGACAGGGCCACGGTGGTGAACAGGATGATGTCGTGGAAGGCCTGCACCTTGTCGGCTTCCTGCGGACGGTAGCTGCTGGCAACTATCGCCGTCGAACCGATGAAGCCGAAGTTCCAGCCGAGACCAAGCAGCACCAAGGCGCCCCAGAAGTTCCAGAGCTCGATGCCCATGTGCGCGACTGCGGCACAAGCCATCAAGAGCAACAGGCCGCAACCGACGATGCGTTCGGCACCGAAGCGGCTGATGAGCATGCCGGTGACGAAGCTCGGGGCGAACATGGCGAGCACGTGCCATTGAATGCCGAGCGTCGCCAGATCCGTGGAAAAGCCGCAGCCGACCACCATGGCGACCGGCGCGCCGGTCATCATGAAGGTCATCAGAGCATAGCTCGAAATGCCGCAGATCATGCCGGTGACGAAGCGCTGGCTGCGAACGATCTCACTGAGCGGACGGGCCGCCTTGTCGTGATGGTCGCTGGCCATCGCGCCGGGCTCCGGCAACCGAAGCGGCGCGAAGAACAGCGCCGCAACCAGGCAAATCGGCATCAGGACGACAAAGGCCCCGGCAAAGGAAACCGGTGCGAAGAGATCGCCGGCGAAGATGACGATCTGAGGCCCGAGCACCGCCGAGACGATGCCGCCACCAAGGATCAGCGAGATGGCCTTGGGCTTGTAGAACGAGGGAGACGCGTCGGCTGCAGCAAACCGCAGTTTCTGGGTGAAGCCGTTCGACGAGCCGAGCATGGCGAGCGCGAACGCAAAAAGCCAGAAGCTCTCCCGGAAGAGCGCAACGGCGGCAAGGGCGGCCCCAGCCGCGGCGATGCCGGTTCCGGTGATGAAGGCGTATCGCCGGCCGATAAGGCGCGACAGCATTGCCACCAGCACGACGCCGAGCGCCATACCGACATTGAAGGCCGTGAGCGGCGCTGTCGCCAGCGACTTGTCGTCGGCCAGCATCTGGTAGCCGGCGACACCGCCGATCGAAAAGCAGATCGGCCCGACGACGCCGAGCACGGCCTGCGCCGCGGTCAGATGGAAAACGTTGCGGCGCGCTTCGCGAAGGGCTCCGCCCATGTCATCCGTCGCGACCGCCGCCATGATGCCTATTTCTTTCCTTCGCCGCGAACCTGCTTCGCGATGCGGTCGAGGACGGCGTTGACCAGCTTGGGCTCGTCATCGCTGAAGAAGGCCTTGGCGATCTCGACATATTCGGTAACGATCACCGGCACGGGAACATCCTTGCGCTCCAGCATCTCGAAGGTGCCGGCACGCAGAATGGCGCGCACGGTCGAATCGAGCCGCGACAGCGCCCAATCGTCCTGCAATGCTGCGCCGATTAACGGGTCGAGCTTGCGCTGGTCGCGCACGACGCCCGCGACGATCGAGCGGAACCAGGAGGCATCCGCCTTCAGATAGGTGTCGCCGTCGAGGTCCTGGCCAAGGCGGTGTGCCTCATATTCGGCAACCACTTCGAGCACGCCGCTGCCGCCGATATCCATCTGATAGAGCGCCTGCACCGCGGCGAGGCGCGCAGCACCGCGCTGGTTGACTTGCTTCAGCGGCTGATCCGAGGGTGTCTTCGTCACTTTTCCGTGCCCAGTTTCTTCTTAAGTTCAATCATGGTGAGCGCTGCGCGTGCGGCAAACCCACCCTTGTCGCCTTCCGACCGGCGGGCGCGCGCCCAGGCCTGGTCGTCATTCTCAACGGTCAAGATGCCATTGCCGATCGCGAGGCTCTCGCTGACGGCAAGGTCCATGATCGCGCGCGAGGATTCATTCGCGACGATATCGAAATGATAGGTCTCGCCGCGGATCACCATGCCGAGCGCAACGAACCCGTCATACTCGGTGCCGCCCTCGTCCGCGCCGTCAAGCGCCATGGCGATCGCCGGCGGGATTTCGAGCGCACCCGGAACCGTCACGATATCATAGGTCGCCCCGGCGGCGTCCAGCGCATGTTTCGCGCCGTCGAGCAGAGCGTCGGCCATATCGTCATAGAAGCGTGCTTCCACAATCAGGATGTGGGCAGCCGTGGTCTTCGCCATGGATCACCTGTCTTTGAGAATTCGCCGGATGCGGACCGGCTGAGGCGCGGTCAAACCATGCCGCGCGCCGAATGGCAAGCAAATTCCACTGCAGACGGCCTTTTGCCGCGTTCACAGGACGAGAACGCACTGCCGTTGCCGCTACAAAATATCCCTGCGGCCCGCTTGCGCGCCAGCCTCGCTGGCCTCTAGTTTCGAAGCCGCCGAGACCACTGGATCTATAACATGCCCGACGTCGGTCCGACTGACATCCGCCTTCCCCTCAAACCTCTCGCGGTCGTTTTCGACATGGACGGATTGCTCTTCGATACCGAGGCGCTCTACCGCGACGCTATGATCCAGACGGCAGCAGAGCTTGGCCACGACATGCCGGCCTCCCTCTATCTCGATACGATCGGCCTTTCGGGCGAGGCGACACGCACGTTGCTAAGCGGCCGCTATGGCGACGCCTTCGACCTCGATCGGTTCTGGAAGAGCGCCTCGGCGCGATTTGCTGCGATGGCGACGACCGAAACGCGACTGAAGCCGGGTGTCGTCGATCTCCTCGACCTGCTTGACGGGATGGGCCTGCCGTTTGCGATCGCCACCTCGTCGCAACACCACGACGTCCAGCGCAATCTCGACGGGCACGGATTGCGCGACCGCTTCCCGACGGTGGTCGCCTATGGCGACTACGACAACGGCAAGCCGCACCCGGCCCCGTTCCTTGCTGCGGCAAGACGGCTCGGTGTCGCGCCGGAGCATTGCCTCGCTCTGGAAGACAGCCACAACGGCGTGCGTTCGGCGTCTTCTGCCGGGATGATGACCGTCATGGTGCCAGATCTGCTGCCCTCGACCGAAGAAATGAGAGCGCTTTGCGTTGGCATCGCCAGCAGTCTCCACGAGATCGGCGCCGCGCTCCAGGAGAAGCGGGCGTAAGTTCGGAGCGCGCGATAGCGCTTCGGTGGTCCCGTCAGTGATTTGCAACAACAGGATGTAATCCCTTTACCACCGACGCGAAATTTAGCGATCGCAGGTTGACGATCGGGGCAACGCGCGACACGGATAGGAACGCGTCGGAGGAGCGACGCGCAGGAGGTACAATTGACCGATACGAAAAAGCCGATCGTTAACCCCCGCGACCTCGAGCTCGATCACTGGACCAAGGGGTCGTTCTTCGAATCCCGAGACGCCGCCTTCGGCGCGCTTCTGGGCCTGACGAATCTCGGGATCGGCTATGGAGAGGTGCCGCCGGGAAAGTCCGGTTGCCCATTCCACAACCATCACGTCGAAGAAGAACTCTTCATCATCCTTGAGGGCGAAGGCACGTACCGGTTCGGCAGCGAACGTCATGCCGTTGGGCCGGGCGACATCTTGGGCGCACCCGCCGGCGGGCCGGAGACGGCGCATCACCTGATCAACACCGGCAGCGTGCCGCTCAAGTACCTGTCGATCTCGACCAAGGCGGCAACCGATATCTGCGAGTATCCGGATTCCGGCAAATTCCTCGCCAGGACGCGCGGTGCCAATGGATTGAGCTTCGTCGGCCGACCCGAAAGCGCGGTCGACTACTGGGACGGCGAGCCCGGCGCCTGAATTCACCACAGTATAGGATCGAATATGCATAGCGTGCCTATCATCGAGACAGACCGCCTCATCCTGCGGCCCTATCGCCGCGACGATTTTCCCTCCTATGCAGCGCTCTTTGGCGACGGCGAAGTGACCCGCTTCGTCGGCGGCGTGCCGTTCACACGGGAGCAGTCCTGGACCCGCTTCCTGCGCCAGGTCGGCATGTGGCATTACTTCGGCTTCGGCTTCTTTGCCATTCAGGATCGCGAAACCGGGGCGTTCCTCGGCGAAGCCGGTTTTCACGACGTCCACCGTGCCATCACGCCCTCGCTTGAAGGCACGATGGAGACCGGCTGGGCGCTGTCACCGAAGGCGCACGGCCAGGGGCTTGCGACCGAAGCCGTCAGCGGGGCACTCAAGTGGGCCGATCGCCAGTTTCCCAAACTGCGCAAGACCTGCATCATCGACGTCGGCAACAGGGCTTCCATCCGGGTTGCGGAGAAGCACGGCTTCAAGGAATTCTGGCGCACCACCTATCACGGCAATCACGTGATCATGTTCGAACGCCCCCAGAAGGCATCGGCCGCGACAACCACCAACAGGATGCGCGCGCACGCCGAAACATGAACAATTTTTAATTGTTTTCCAGAGTTTTGCGCCATGGAAACGGCCACATTCAGGCCCAGTTTCCTAGGCGTTGGCACGACGCGAACTCCCCCCAAGACGAGAGCGAACGCCGCCCAATTAGTCGAAACGGTCCAGCCCATTCGTTGCGGGAAAAGCCTTCCCGCAAGCGAACCCTGCTGGCCTGCCGTGATCCGCTGTCATGATCCGGCCCCCGAGGCCCGCAAGGGTCCCGCGTTCGGGTATCCGGCCGGTTGCGCCCTTCACGGCAAACAAAGGAGCATGACCATGAACCGCATCGCCAAGCTTTCCGTCATCGCTGCCCTCTCCGCCCTCTCCTTCGGCGGCGTCTCCTATGCTGCGAGCACTGCCATGAACTGGCCGGCCGACATTGACCGCACCGTTCGCGACTTCAAGGGAGACCACTTTACCGTCGTCGACGTCGATAGCCTCAAGGAATCGAGCCAGACGCGCATGATGGTCACCGAAGCCACGCCGCAACAGCTCTCATCGCTTCACGCTGCGGTCGAGGGCAACAAGCCGCTTGCAGCCAAGCTGAAGGCTCAGAATGTCGAGATGAACAACATTGCCGGTGCCGAACAGGCGGCGGATGGCAGCCTGACCTTCTATCTGCGCTGATCGCGGCGCCTCTCCCACGACGCCAGACTCCCAGCACATGAGCCGCCCCCTTACCGGGGGGCGGTTGTGTGGAGACCTGTCGCAGGGAAGTCGTTACTCCGGCTTCGGCGCCGGAAACTCGGCAAGGCGCGCCGCATAGCGGGCCATCGTATCAACCTCGAAGTTGACGAAATCTCCGGCCCGGCGCTCGCCCCAGGTCGTGACCTCAAGCGAATGGCGGATCAACAGCACGTCGAACACGGCGCCGGCGACCTTGTTGACCGTAAGCGAAGTTCCGTCGAGCGCAACCGAGCCCTTGGGCGCCACGAACTTCGCCAGATGTTCGGGCGCACGCAGACGGAATCGCACCGCATCGCCTTCCGGCTCGACCGAGAGAATTTCAGCCCTGTCGTCGACATGGCCGGAAACCATGTGACCACCGAGCTCGTCGCCGATCTTCAACGACCGCTCGAGATTGATCCTCGACCCTTTCTTCCAGCCGGCGATGGTCGTCAGCCGCAGCGCTTCTTCCCAGGCCTCGACCTCGAACCAACGTTCGTTGCTGCCGGCGTCAGGCAGGGCGGTGACCGTCAGGCATACGCCGGAATGGGAGATGGATGCGCCCATGTCGATCGTCTTCGGATCATAACGGGTGGCGACCCGCAGCTTAATGCCTTCCTTCAGCGGGGTGACGCTATCGATCGTGCCAATGTCTGTAACAATGCCGGTGAACATCAGGTCTCTCTTTCGTATTCCTCGAACAGGTCGTCGCCATACCGCGCTTCGGCAACACGCCTGAAGCCGACGGGTACGGATTTCCGATCAAATGGGGATGCAATGCCGTTTTTGCCAATCGTCAGCGGACCCGTATAGAGCTGGATGCGATCGACAAGATCCGCGTCGAGAAAGGCTCGAGCTGCGACCGCGCCGCCTTCTACCATCAGCGAGGAAATGCCACGCGACGCCAGGGCCGCCAGCAGATCGGCAATCGACCCGGCTTCGAGCACTTCGACACCGGCCGCCTGCAGGGCCGCCTTGCGGGCGGCACGCGCGTCCAGATCTCCGGTACCGGCCTCGACGGCGGCGTCATCCGCCACGACGATGACCGGAACATCCCGCGCGGTGCGCACCAGCTTCGAGCCGACAGGCAGATCGAGGCGACGGTCAAGCACGATGCGAGTGGGCGAACGATCTTCAAGTCCGGGCAAGCGCACGGTGAGTTCGGGATCGTCGACAGTTGCCGTGCCGATCCCCACCAGGATTGCGTCCGTCTCCGCCCGCAGCATCTGAACCTGCCCCCGGGAGACCGGACCGGTGATGCGCACCTGCCCCTCCCCCTTTCGGCCGATCATGCCGTCGGTGGAAACCGCAAGCTTGAGAGTCACATGCGGGCGCTTGCTGACCTGGCGCATGAGGTAGGCTTCGAGCGCCTGATGGCCGGCCTCAGGCAGAACGCCGATATCGACTTTTATGCCCGCGTCACGCAGGCGCACGACGCCGCGCCCGGCGACCCGCTCGTCCGGATCGAGGATCGAGATCACCACGCGAGCGACGCCGGAGGCGACAAGCGCGTCGGCGCAGGGCGGCGTCTTTCCGTGATGCGAGCAAGGCTCCAGCGTGACATAGGCGGTGGCGCCCCTCGCCTTCTCGCCAGCCTCCGCCAATGCCTGGGTCTCGGCGTGCGGGCGGCCACTCTTCGCCGTGACGGCGCGGCCGACGATAACGCCGTCCCTGACGATCAGGCAGGCGACGGAAGGGTTGGTGGATGTCTGTCCGAGATGTTGACGGGCCAGCCTCAGCGCCGCGGCCATGAACCTCTCGTCTTCACGGGTGGGTTCTGCCATGGCTCCTGTCCAGCGCCCGCCTATTCGCCCGGATCGCGCGCGATCTTGGCGCTGATCTCGGTGATGACCTTCTCGAAATCCTCGGCATGCGAGAAATCGCGGTAGACCGAGGCGTAGCGTACGAACGCGACGTCATCGAGGCTCTTCAGCGCTTCCAGCACCTGCAAACCGATTTCCTCGGAGGGGATTTCCGTTTCGCCGGAGCTTTCGAGGCGCCGCACGATACCGGACACCGCCCGCTCGATGCGGTCGCGATCGACCGGGCGCTTCCGGAGCGCGATCTCGAAGGAGCGCAAGAGCTTGTCCCGGTCGAAAGGCACCTTCCGACCGGTTTTCTTGATGATCATCAGTTCGCGCAACTGCACCCGTTCGAAGGTCGTGAAACGACCTCCGCAATCCGGACAAATCCGGCGGCGGCGAATGGCGTTCCCGTCCTCTGCCGGACGGGAATCTTTCACCTGACTGTCTTCAGAACCGCAATAGGGGCAGCGCATGAGCGACCGATCACATGTAGCCGTACATGGGGAAGCGGTCGGTCAGCTTGACGACCTTGTCGCGCACACCGGCTTCGACGGCAGCATTGCCTTCGTCGGAGTTGGCGACCTTGAGGCCATCGAGAACCTCGACGATGAGTTCGCCGATTTCCTTGAATTCCGCTTCCTTGAAGCCGCGGGTCGTGCCGGCAGGCGTGCCGAGACGGACGCCCGAGGTGACGAACGGCTTTTCAGGATCGAACGGGATGCCGTTCTTGTTGCAGGTGATGAAACCACGGCCAAGGGCTGCTTCCGCGCGCTTGCCGGTCGCGTTCTTCTTGCGCAGGTCGACGAGCATCAGATGGTTGTCGGTGCCGCCGGACACGATGTCGAGACCGTTGGCCTTCAGCGTCTCGGCGAGGGTGCGGGCGTTCTTGACGATCTGTGCTGCGTAGTCCTTGAACGACGGATCCAGCGCTTCGCCGAGCGCGACGGCCTTGGCAGCGATGACGTGCATCAGCGGACCGCCCTGGAGGCCCGGGAAGACGGCCGAGTTGATCTTCTTGGCGATATCTTCGTCGTTGGTCAGAACCATGCCGCCGCGCGGGCCGCGAAGCGACTTGTGCGTCGTGGTCGTGGCAACGTGGCAATGCGGGAACGGCGACGGATGCTGGTCACCGGCGACCAGGCCTGCGATGTGCGCCATGTCGACCATCAGCCAGGCGCCGACTTCGTCGGCGATCTCGCGGAAGCGCTTCCAGTCCCAGATGCGGGAATAGGCGGTGCCGCCGGCAATGATCAGCTTCGG
The DNA here is from genome assembly GCF_035999135.1 of Ensifer sp. Lineage (GTDB taxonomy): Bacteria > Pseudomonadota > Alphaproteobacteria > Rhizobiales > Rhizobiaceae > Ensifer. Next base: position 487 of record NZ_DASYGZ010000151.1, on the reverse strand, counting down.
CTTGTGCTTGCGGGCCTGTTCGGCGACGTTGTCCATGTCGAGCAGGTGGTCGTCTTCACGCACGCCGTAGGACACGACGTTGAACCACTTGCCGGACATGTTGACCGGCGAGCCGTGCGTCAGGTGACCGCCCGAGTTGAGGTCGAGGCCCATGAAGGTGTCGCCCGGCTGCAGCAGCGCCAGGAACACGGCCTGGTTCATCTGCGAACCGGAGTTCGGCTGAACGTTGGCAAAGTTGACGCCAAAGAGCTTCTTGGCGCGCTCGATCGCCAGTTCCTCGGCGATGTCGACGAACTGGCAGCCGCCGTAGTAGCGCTTGCCCGGGTAGCCCTCGGCATATTTGTTCGTCATGATCGAGCCCTGGGCTTCGAGCACGGCGCGGGAAACGATGTTCTCGGAGGCGATCAGCTCGATCTCGTGGCGCTGACGACCCAGCTCCTTCTCGATCGCACCGAAGATGTCCGGATCGCTGTCGGCCAGAGAGCGG
>NZ_DASYGZ010000054.1:0-5991 GCF_035999135.1 Ensifer sp. | reverse complement strand
GGATTCCGGAACCTTTGCCGCGCCACGAACCAGCGGATAGCCGGCATTGTGGAGCGCCATGTTGGTCTGCTTTTCGAAGGCGGCATTGGCTGCCTTGGCACCATCGCCAGCGGCGATCGCGTCATAGCTGTTGATGGTGGTGTCGCCGACCTTCACCGTCGCCGCCGTACCCGCAGCCGCCGATGTTACGACATCATAGGGAACCGAGTTCTTGGTGAGGAAGGCAGTCGCGATATCGCAGGAAGTGGTGAACTTCGCGGTACCGGTCGGGTTGAACTGGAACTTGCAGTCGCCGGGCGCCGCAGTCACCGTTGCACGAACGGTCGCCTGGGCCTGAGCGAGTGCCGGGTTGCCAGCCCAGGTCAGTGCCTTGAACAGCGGGAAGTAGGTGAGCATGGCGAGCAGCAGGCCCGCCATGATGATCGGCTTGCGGCCGATCTTGTCGGAGAGCCAGCCGAAGAGCACGAAGAAACCAGTGCCCAGAATGAGCGAGGCGGCGACCATGATGTTGGCCGATTGCGCATCCACTTTCAGCACACCGGTCAGGAAGAACAGCGCGTAGAACTGGCCGGAGTACCAGACGACGGCCTGGCCGACGACGGCGCCAAACAGCGCCAGAAGCGCGATCTTGGCGTTCCTCCATTGGCCGAAAGCTTCCTTCAGCGGCGCCTTCGAGGTTTTTCCCTCTTCCTTCATCTTCTTGAAGGCGGGGGATTCATTCATCTTCAGGCGGATCCAGACGGAAATGCCGAGCAGCACGCATGAAAGCAGGAACGGAATGCGCCAGCCCCAGGCGGCAAAGGCTTCCTTGCCGAGAGCGAATTGCACGAGCAGGATCACCACCAGCGACAGGAACAGGCCGAGCGTTGCCGTCGTTTGAATCCACGAAGTGAAGTAGCCGCGGCGACCGTTTGGCGCATGTTCGGCGACATAGGTCGCAGCACCGCCATATTCACCGCCGAGCGCCAGGCCTTGCAGCATGCGCAGCACGATGAGCAGGATTGGAGCGGCAATGCCGATCGAGGCGGCACCGGGCAGGATACCGACGAGGAAGGTCGAAAGACCCATGATCAGGATCGTGACCAGGAAGGTGTATTTGCGCCCGACGAGGTCACCGAGGCGACCAAAGACCAGAGCGCCGAACGGGCGAACCAGGAAGCCCGCGGCAAACGCCAGCAGCGCAAAGATGTTTCGCGTCGTTTCCGGGTAGGAGCTGAAGAAGGTCGCGCCGATGTAAACGGCGAGCGAACCGTAGAGATAGAAGTCGTACCATTCGAACACGGTACCAAGCGACGAGGCGAAGATGACCTTCTTTTCCTCGCCGGTCATCGGACGCGTTTTTGCGTCGTCCGCTGTCGCGACATTTGCCATTTTTTATCCTCCACTCCAAAATAGCCGATTGGAGCGCCCATTGGCCGGTCCGGCATTCCTCCCAAGAACGTCCGGACGTGGTGCGCCTGAGATGAGGATGTCAGAAAAGTGTCATCCCAGGCAGAGATGCTTTCGGCTTATGACTTTCGTCTAATGCGGCGATCGATCGCGGCCGGCATCCGCAAGGCCCTGCCAAAGAGCGATGTCTTGACTCTTCCTCAAAACCGCGTAAGAGCAGCGAAGAACGAGGAAATCACCGTCATGCGACCGATCGGTCCAGCCATCGCTGCTTTGATCCTGCCGGCTTTGGCCGCGGGGCAGGATGTCGATTTTTCGTTCGCTTGCAAAACAATGGCCAAAACGACGACGAAAACCGTCTGACGTCTCTGGCCACCGCTCTCTCCCCGGTAAGGCCGGGGACAGGAACCTTCGCGGCAATACGCGCGGTTCCCCCTCCACCCGAAGAGGAGAGACAGAAAGAGAGCTTAGATCATGGGTTTCAAGATTGCAGTTGCAGGCGCCACCGGCAATGTCGGCCGCGAGATGCTGAATATCCTTGCGGAGCGCGGGTTCCCCGCTGACGAGGTGGTTGCGCTCGCTTCCGCCCGCTCCCAGGGCACGGAAGTTTCCTTCGGCGACAAGACGCTCAAGGTCAAGAACCTCGAAAACTACGATTTCTCCGACACCGACATCTGCCTGATGTCGGCCGGCGGCGCCGTTTCGCTCAAGTATTCGCCGAAGATCGGCCAGCAGGGTTGCGTCGTCATCGACAACTCTTCGGCCTGGCGCTACGACGCCGAAGTGCCGCTGATCGTTCCGGAAGTGAACCCGGACGCAATCGCGCAGTTCACCAAGAAGAACATCATCGCCAACCCGAATTGCTCGACCGCGCAGCTCGTGGTCGCGCTGAAGCCGCTGCATGACCACGCCAAGATCAAGCGCGTCGTCGTCTCGACCTACCAGTCGGTTTCCGGCGCCGGCAAGGATGGCATGGACGAACTCTTCAACCAGACCCGCGCCGTCTTCGTCGCCGATCCGATCGAATCGAAGAAGTTCACCAAGCGCATCGCCTTCAACGTCATCCCGCACATCGACGTCTTCATGGAAGACGGCTACACCAAGGAAGAGTGGAAGGTTCTGGCCGAGACCAAGAAGATGCTCGACCCGAAGATCAAGGTGACCTGCACGGCCGTGCGCGTTCCGGTCTTCATCGGCCACTCGGAATCGGTCAACATCGAGTTCGAAAACGAAATCACCGCGGACGAAGCGCGCGACATCCTGCGCGAAGCGCCGGGTTGCCTTGTCGTCGACAAGCACGAGAACGGTGGCTATGTCACGCCCTACGAATGCGCCGGCGAAGACGCGACCTACATCTCGCGCATCCGCGAGGACGCGACGGTCGAGAACGGCCTCAACCTGTGGGTCGTCTCCGACAACCTGCGCAAGGGCGCCGCGCTGAACGCGATCCAGATCGCCGAACTGTTGGTCAACCGCGGCCTGATCAAGCCGCGCAAGCAGGCCGCCTGAGACGGGCGATTGAACACGGCTTTCCCGCCGGGCCTGACCAGGCCCGGCGGGTTGCTGTTTTGCGGAATGCCGGACGATACCGGGATTCACGTGAAACCACGAAAACGTGACCGCTGCTTGCGGCAGGTGACAGGGCCGGCGAAGGCTGGCATTTTTAGGCGCAATAAGATTCGGGCTATGGGGTATTTCATGCACAGGGCAAAGTGCGTAGCGGTGGGGCTTGCTGCCCTGATTTCAACGGCAGTCTTTCCGGCAGTGGCGTCCGCCGCCCAATGCGGCAACGACGGAAGCGGCTTTGCGGCCTGGGTCGCCAACTTCAAGCAGCAGGCGACCGGCAACGGCATCAGCCCCGCTGTCCTCGACCGCGCGCTGTCGAACGTCTCCTACAACAAGGCGACGATCCGCGCCGACCGCGGCCAGAAGAGCTTCAAGCTCTCGCTCGAGCAGTTCATGCAGAAGCGCGGCGGCCAGACGATCATTTCGCGCGGCAAGAAGATGAAGGCGCAGAACGCGGCGCTCTTTACCAGCATCGAACGCCGCTATGGCGTGCCGGCTGGTCCGCTGATCGCGATCTGGGGCATGGAAACCGGCTTCGGCGGCTTCATGGGCAAAGAGCACACGCTCTCGGCCGTGTCGACGCTTGCCTATGACTGCCGTCGTTCGGACTACTTCACCAACCAGCTCTATGCGGCGCTGCAGCTCGTGCAGCGCGGCGATCTGAGCCCCGATGCGCGCGGTGCAGCGCATGGCGAAATCGGCCAGACCCAGTTCCTGCCGGCCAACGTCCTGAAGTACGGCGTCGACGGCGACGGCAACGGCCATGTCGACATGGTTCGTTCCAAGGCCGATGCGCTGGCCTCCACCGCCAACTTCCTGCGCGGTCACGGCTGGCAGCCGGGCGCCGGCTACCAGCAGGGCCAGGCGAATTTCGGCGCGATCCAGGGCTGGAACGCTGCAAGCGTGTACCAGCAGGCAATCGCCATCATCGGCGCTGAGATCGACGGACTCTAAGCACTGCGCGCTTATCGCTGCGGAATTTCAAGGGCCCGGTTCGCAAGAACCGGGCCTTTTCAGTCTTACGTCCCGGGCCGCAGGAAATCGCCTGTTGTCGGATCCATCACCCAGAGTTCGCCGGTCGAGATGTCGAACCAGGCGCCGTGCAGGTTCAGCTTGCCCTTGCTTTCCAGGATCTGGACACAGGGGAAGGTTCGAAGATTGGCAATCGAGTTGCGGATGGAGACGCGCTCGAGTGCACGCTGGCGCTCGCCTTCGGTCATGACGTCGTTGCTCTGGATCTGGTCGGCGGCCGGCTTCAACAGATGCATCCAGCGACCGATGAAGTCACCGGGCGACAACGGCTCGGCATCCTGATCGAGGGCCGCCTTGATGCCGCCGCAGCGGCCATGGCCCATGACGACGATGTCGCTGACGCGCAGTGACTGCACCGCAAATTCGAGCGCGGCCGATGTCGAATGATAGTGGCCATCGGGCTCGTACGGCGGCATCAGATTGGCGACGTTGCGCACGACGAAGAGTTCGCCGGGGCCGCTGTCGAAGATGGTTTCAGGCGCCGCCCGCGAATCGCAACAGGCGATGACCATCGTCTTCGGTTTCTGTCCCTTTTCAGCCAGAGCCTTGTAGCGCTGCTGCTGCTCGCTGTAACGGCCGTTCATGAAATTATGATAACCGTTCAGAAGATGGTCCGGGAAACGCTGCTGTTGCTTGTCCATCGCTTACTCCGTTACTGCTTCGGGCGGCATGTCCGCTGTGCGGACCGCTCGAAGTCATGAAAATCATCATGATCTAAAATTCAATCGACGATGTCATAGAGGCATCATCGATGAACAGCTTCTTCTATTTTCGCCGCATCTGGTTCGGATGCACCAGCCGGCGCATCTGCACCATCGCCATCGGCGTTGACAGGCTCGACGCGTCCTGCTCGATCGTCAGCTCGTCGGCGCCGCGCTTGACGCTGCGCGCGATAATCTCGAATACGCTCGCGGTCGCCATCTGCAAGGCGCGTTCTTCTGAAAGACCTTCAAGAAGTCGCGCCAGAAACACGGCCGTCAGCAGATCGCCGGTTCCGTTCGGCGCGTTCTCGACCAGCCGGTGTTCGGCAAGCAACGCGTGATTTCCCGACAAAAAGAGATTGCCGGTTCCGCCACTCATCATCGGCACCGCCGAAGTCACCAGCACGCGGGCCGGGCCAAGGCCGAGGGCAGCGTCGAGGATCGCCGTGTTGGTGTCCAGCGTCGCGCCTGCAAGCCATGCAAGCTCGTAGCGGTTCGGCGTCGCCAGATTGGCAAGCGGCAGCAGCCGGTCGCGCATGGCCGTCGCCGTCGCTTCGGGAACATAGAGCCCGCCGGCGTCGCCGATGACGGGATCGCAGGCATAGATCAGCTTGGGATTGCGCTCTTTCAGAGCCGTCACCAGCCGCACAACACCCTCGGCCTGGCCGACCGAGCCGAGATAACCCGAAAGCACGGCACGCACCTCGCCGATCCACGGGGCTGCGATCAGATCGTCGATCACCGACTGGAAGGATTCGTCCGGGATCGCCACGCGCGTCGAGCGGCCATGGCCGGGATGCCACGGAAGGATCACCGTCGGCAGGGCCCAGACGGGATGTCCAAGCGTCTCCAACGCGAAGACCGCGGCCCGGTTGCCGACCTTGCCGCGCACGACATGGCTCGAGATGACGATGACGGCGCCGGGCAGGGAGGGCATTTCGGGCATCGACCAGTCCAATCCTTCGATCTCGAAACTCTGATCACCCGACTGTCACTGCCCTGTCAACAGGCGATGGCAGACAGGTCCCGTGGAAGCCTTTGGCGTTTTCGTGCTTTTTCGTCGATTTTCGAGCAATTTTCGCGATATTACCTTCGATTTAAATGGATTTAAGCTGTTTTCACGTGAAATTCTCCGATTTTGGGCTCGATTTTGCCGAAATCGGCGTAAAAAGCGGTCGCCATTAGCCATGGTTCTGATAGGGTTTGGCCTATCATGAGTGGGAGAGACTTCATGGGCGTGAAATACAATCCGAAGCGGGACAGACACATCGACGCAGCGAAGGCGGCCGCCATCAAACTGGGC
>NZ_DASYGZ010000071.1:0-21245 GCF_035999135.1 Ensifer sp. | reverse complement strand
ATTTTGCTGAAGGACAGCGTTCCCTGCCCCATCCCCAACGTTCAAGAAGTCGGACGATCAACCGCCCTTGCTTCCGGAGTTGAAAATACAAGACCGGATCATCGGCGCAACGTCCAACTGGCGAGATCACGCCCTTTGCATCGCCCTTCACAGAACCCTGTTGCTGAAACGACACAAAATCGCCGCAGACCCCCACAAAAAATTAACAAAGCATTAAGAAAACCCTTTAGCGACGGGGGCTTAGCGTAAGGGATCGAGGAAGGGCCTGTTTCAGAAAGAGGCAGAAAACCGCCTGAAACTGGGGAAAAGCCGGGCACGGCCGACGTTTTCCAATGGCCGCCGAACACCTAAAACAGCATCGCCTACAAGAATCGCTTCGTGAAGATTGTGCGGAGAAGCGAAGAATCATCAGAATCAACGCCCGGGATTCGGAGACCACACCGCAAACGTGATTCTGGACCGCACCAGACCGGCCATGACTCGACACCACAAGCATGGCCGAACAAGGCGACGGGCGTATCACGTCAACGGAGAAGATCGTGAAAGCGTTCGATGATCGAGACGTCCCGGATCGATCGCGGGTTCCCGGATCGCGAAGCCGAAAGCGATCTCATCTTATGGGCTTCGACGAAACCACCTCGGGATCATTGCGACGCTGCGGCGTATCGACCGGCCATCTTGGCCACAGGCGGCATTAAGGTTGACCTTCGAGAACAGTGCCGTTGAGAAAACGCGGCGCTACGCTGACATCGGCTGCCTATTGGCAGCGCGCACAGTGGCTATGTCCAAGTGAGAAAATGCTGCCTGCGCCTTCGGACCGTCCAGACAAGAATGGCGGAGAAGAAGGGATTCGAACCCTCGATACCCTTCCGGGTATACTCCCTTAGCAGGGGAGCGCCTTCGACCACTCGGCCACCTCTCCGTTAGCGCCTGACTAGTGTCACTCCGCGGCCAATGCAAGATTTATTTGTCGGTTTGCCGGTTTTGTGCTGCATTTTCGTGTGGGTCAACCAGAGCCCTTGGCCGCGGCGTCGCGTTTACGGCACTTTGCCGGGCCTCGGAACCGGATGTGTCCTGCCTTGTCTCGCGTCGGCCGAATCCTGGCGTGGGCTATGATTTTCGCGCCAGGCGTTCGATTGCCTGCTGGGTCGCCGCGCCGAAGTCGCCGTCGATCGGACCGCCATAATAGCCGCGATCCTTGAGCAGGCTCTGCATTTCCTTGCGAAAAGCGGGCGTGAAATTGTTCGGTTGGGTCTTGACCTCTTCAAGCTTGGCAGGGTCCCCGCCCTCGATGCTGGCTGCCGCCCAGCGAACCGCCTCTTTCGCGTCGGCCTTGGTGCCGAGGCCATAGTCATAGAGGCGACTGAGGTTGCCCATGGCATAGGCGCTGCCGGCGTTGGCCGCCATCTCGTACCAGGTGCGCGCCTGGCCATAGTCCTGCGCTACGCCGTTGCCGATGTCGTAAAACCAGCCAAGCAGAGCCATCGAATAGGAATCACCCATGTTGGCGGCCTTCTCGTACCAGACCTTGGCATCCGGATAGCTCTGTTCGGTTCCGAGCCCGTTCTGGTAAGCCCAGCCGAGGGACGACATCGCATTGGTATCGCCGCTCTCGGCGGCCTTCTTGTACCAGGAGAGCGATTGACCAAGGTCCTTCGGCAGGCCGAGGCCTTCCCGGTAGAACCAGCCCATGGTCGCCATGGCGTTGGCGTAGCCCTGGTTGGCGGCAAGCTCGTACCAGCGGGCAGATTCGGCATAATCCTGCGCGACGCCGCCATAACCTTCACGATAGAGCCAGCCGAGCGACGCTTGGCCATAGGCGTTGCCGGCTTGTGCCGCCTGCTCGAACAGGCGCTTGCCCTGGTCAACGTCGACTGGGCCATCGGTGCCATAGACCGAGAACCAGGCAAGGTTCGTCAGCGCATACATGTTGCCGCCGTCAGCGGCCTTCTGGTAGTTGCGCCGTGCGTCGACATAATTGCGCCCCGCGTCCTGTGCGCGTCCCAGCATGTTGACCAGCATCATGTCGTCGGGGTTTTCGTTGACGGCCTGGGCGCAGGCGGTCAACGCCCGCTCGCTGTCAAGCTTCAGGAAATTGACCCCGAGGAAACCGGGCATCGACTGCGGTTCGCCGGCAAGCAGATAGCAGTCGCGCGAGGCCTGCGTGTCCTTGCCGGTCGGCGATCCGTTGAGCCCCTTTTGCGGCTCGAGGGCTGCGATCTGCTGCTCGGCTTCGGCCTTGTGGCTGCTGTCGGGATAGCGCTCGATGAAGCGTGTCAGCGCCGCCGCATCGGTCGACTGCTTCAAGGCTTCCCAGGCAATCTCATCTGGCGTCACGGTCGACGTCTGCTCCGCTTCGCTCAGGAGCTTCAGCTTCTTTTCGGCGAGCATCTTGTAGACCGGGTCCGATCCATGCTTGGCGAGGAAGGCGGTCAACAGATCCTTGTCGGCAAGATCACGGATGTTCTGCCAGTCGGCGGCGGCTTCCGACTGGCTGTTGGGCGACAGTTGCCCGCCATTGGTGGTGACGTTGATGTTCACTTCCTTGATGTTGAGAAAGATCTGCGCGCCTCCGAGCGACCCGTAGACGAACGGTTCCTGACCGCGATTGGTCACCGACACCACCTCGTCTCGAACCTTGCCAAGCGCGATGCGCACGTCGACGCCCGGCTCCGTCAGGTATTTCGCAAGGGCTGTCGCGAACGGGCTGTTCTTCCCCTCGCCGTCGAGCGCGACCGTGCCCGCCTTGGACGCGAACGCGACGAGAAGATCGGCCGATTCGGGTTCGACGCGGGCAAGCCCGCGCGAGACCGCGCGGGTCGAGATCGATCGCGTCATGCTCTGCTCGAACGGATTGTTGCGGCAGGCGTCGAGAATGACGAGTTTGAGCCTGGTCGCCCCTTCGAGGGAGCGTTGAACCCTGTCGAGGCCGATCGCCTCGTCCTCGACGTCCTTGTCCGTCTTCAGCTGGACATCGATCGGGAGCAGGTAGTTCTCGCCGTTCATTTCCATGCCGTGGCCGGAATAATAGACGATCGCGACCTCCGCCCCTGCGGCGCGGTCCTCGAACTCGCGCAGCGCCTTGACCATATCCTGGCGGCCGAGATCGTGCACGGTCGTCACCGAATCAAACCCGGCCGCCTCGAAAGAGGCTTTCATCAGGTCCACGTCGTTGGCCGGATTGTTGAGCGGCGAGGTTGCCTCATATTTCTCGTTGCCAATCAGCAACGCGACGCGCTTTGCCGCAGATGCCCCCGTCGGCATCGACAAAAACAGCGCCACACAGATCAGCGCGAGCGGCAGCCACCGCCGCGAAAGCCCCAACACCATGCCCTTCCCTCCGGCGCCGCCGTCCTTTTCCGCTTCGCAGCGGCTCGACTGACGGAGCGCCCTCGCCCGATTGCCCACGGAAACGCGTGAAGCGCGTTCCGGTCATGCCTGACGAAAGTATTACGTATGAGATCAGGGCTTTCAATGTAGGCGCGCGGCAAAATTTAGCGGCTTGGCAGGTTCCGATGGCGCAAGGCCGAAGCAAGTCGAGATGCTTAGCTCAAACACCACATCGATGCGCCGGCGATTCCGTCCAGGCGCTGGATCTACAGGAAGCTGAAGGGCTGTAGCCTGCCATGTCCATGAAAATGCACGTCGCCGAAGGCAAGCCCGGCCAGTTCGCCACGACCCATCAGCATTATTTCATCGAGCGGCCCTGCCGGATCCTCGTCATCGGCCAGCATTTGAAGGCCAAGACCAAGTATCAATGTCTGCTGCGGCATATCTCGATTGCCGGTGCAATGCTCGATTTTAACGCCACGATCCTTCTGCCAAAGCACTTCTTCCTGGAGATCGAAGGTTTCAAGGAAGAGATCGGCTGCTCGCAGGTCCATCGCGAGAGCACCGAACTGGGCGTGCGCTTCAACATGCTGCTGTCGACGGATTTCCTGAGGCGACTTATTCGCATGCAGTTTTCGAGCGGCGGCTTCTGATTGCCGGATCGCGTGACATTAGATTTTTAGTGATCGATTTCAGGGGATTGCAAGTTTCTTCTGCAAAACTGATTCTAGCATCGGTGGAAATCGCCCACCGGTCAACGTGGGACAAATGAATTGTCCGGGGTCCAGGCAGCGTTCGGGAACTGATCGCGCCGTCCGACCCGGCACTGGCGGAGAATGACGCATGCAAAACCAAACGATGTATTCCTGCGTCCCGTCGCCGTTCTATGAGCGGCGTTACGAACGATTCTCCATCGGCCATGCGGGTACGCTGACAGCGGTGCAGCCGGGTCTCGGCAGCGTCTCGGTACGGCCCTGCCGCATGATCGACATCTCGCGTGGCGGCGCCAGCTTTGCTGTCGACACCAATATCGGCCTGCCGCAACACTATTATCTGCATATCGTCGGCACATCGCTGAGGATCGGCTGCGCCGAAGTCTACCGAAACGGCGAACGCATCGGCGTCCAGTTCATCAAGCCAATCGAGCAGACCTTGTTGCGGGAGGTTATCCGGCAGGAATTCTTCACCGGGCAGGTCAAGAACGCAAAACCAAAACGCTAGGCGAAGAACAACGGAATTCCGCCAGCTTTTCTCGTCTAGATAATTCCGCATTGCCAAAGCATGCGATAAGTTCCCCGACACGTCATCCCAACGGGGCCCATTTTTCAGCATGTCCGCATTCTCTCGCTTCACGCCGCTCATCCAATCCTTGCCGTCAACCATCCCGTTTGTCGGGCCGGAGGCGATCGAACGCCAGCGCGGACGCGCGATCGCGGCACGCATCGGCGCCAACGAAAGCGGCTTCGGCCCTGCCGAAAGCGTGCTTTCAGCGATGCGGGAGGCCGCGCAAGGCACCTGGAAATATGCCGACCCGGAAAACCACGACCTGAAACAAGCGCTTGCGGCCCATCTCGGCACCGCGCCGGGCAACATCGCGATCGGTGAAGGCATCGACGGATTGCTTGGCCAGATCGTCCGGATGGTGATCGAACCGGGCATGCCGGTCGTCACCTCGTTCGGCGCCTACCCGACCTTCAACTATCACGTCGTCGGCCATGGCGGCCGGCTGGTGACGGTGCCGTATGCCGGCGATCATGAAGACCTTGCGGGTTTGCTCGATGCGGTGAAGCGGGAGAACGCGCCACTCGTCTATTTTGCCAATCCGGACAATCCGATGGGAAGCTGGTGGTCGGCGGACCGCATCGTCGAGTTTGCCAGGGCGCTGCCGGAAACGACGCTTTTCATCCTCGATGAAGCCTATTGCGAAACGGCGCCGGCGGAGGCCCTGCCGGCGATCGACGCCCTGATCGACAGGCCGAACGTGGTGCGCACACGCACGTTCTCAAAGGCATATGGCCTTGCCGGTTCGCGTGTCGGTTATGTCATCACCACGCCGGGCACGGCCCAGGCGTTCGACAAGATCCGCAACCACTTCGGCATGAACCGGATCGGCGTTGCCGCCGCGATCGCGGCGCTCGCGGATGAAGGTTACCTGAAAGACGTGACGGCAAAGATTGCGGCATCCCGGCGAAGGATCACGGAGATTGCAACCGCGTGCGGTCTGTCGCCTCTCATCTCCGCCACGAATTTCGTCGCGGTCGACTGCGGCCGGGATGCGGGCTTTGCCCGCGCGATCGTCGATACGCTGATGAGCGATCATGGCATCTTCATCCGGATGCCGGGCGTTGCCCCGCTCAATCGCTGCATCCGCATCAGCACGGGGCCGGATGCAGAGATGAATTTGCTTGAGGCAGCACTTCCTGAAGTATTGAAAAAGCTGGCCTGACGGGGCTGCCCCCTGACCCTTGCTGGTCGTTTGGCGGCCACCGTCCCCGGGGCCGCCTTGATATCAGTGAACCGTCATCCATTCACGGGCGGCGCGAAGCGCTGCGGCAAGGTCCGGCTTGCTCATCGTCATCGCCAGATCGGCGCGCAGGTCGACCGCGCGGTCGCAGCCCTTGATCGCCGCAATGTTCAGCCACTTGTGGGCGGCCACCAGATCGACCGGGCGTCCGTGGCCGGTCGCATAGGCGAGCCCCATGTCGCAAAAGACTTCCGCCTGGTTGTCACCACCCATGGCGGCGTCCGAAGCAATCTGCATATCAAAGCGTGCCATTGTCTTGTCCCTGTCTTGCTGGTTGGTTTTCCAAAGCGGTCCGCCCGTTCGGGGCGGACCATGCTTCAGATCTGCACTCGTTCTGGTCCCTGTTCGACCGTGCCTCTTTGCGGGCCTTTCCGGAGCGCACCGTCTTTTGCGGCATCGTCTTCGGTGGTTTGTCGGAGCGCTTTTTCTTCGCTCGTCTTATGGCTTCACTATGCAGCAGGCGCTTCAATGCGCGCTTAAAATGCATGCTTAATTTGCGACAAACAAAGTTCAAACGCTTGGTAAATTTGAGTTTTTGTTAAACATCGGAAGCCCGAAGATCCGGCGCATTCGCTTCAATATTTACGGATTGTTCAATCGGCGATTTCAACCAAACGCTAACCACGAAACAATCGTCGTCGGTGAAGCCCGCACGGATCCTCCTGCAAAACCCGGTCGGGAGAGGGCAGGAAAAAGCGGTAAAAGGCGGTAATTCGGCTTGTTTACCTTTACGTGCGCGTAAGCTATCGTGCGCGCGGCGGTGAGGAGACTGCCTTTTACACGAGGACATCTAAAGCTGCCGGCGGAGCGGACCACGCCGGCAGCCTTTATCTGGAGGACCACAATGCTACGTACCTTGCTCATCACCGCCACGCTTGGCCTCGGCATTGCCGGCACAGCAGTTGCTGCGGAACCGATCGTCGGAAACTGGAAGACCGCCAGCGGCGCCACGGCGGAAATTGCTCCGTGCGGCGGCGCCTTCTGCGTGACGCTCAAGACCGGCAAACATGCCGGCAAGCGCATCGGCAACCTCGCCGGCACCGACGGTTCCTATTCGGGCGAAATCACCGATCCGGACACGGACAAGACCTATAGCGGCTCTGGCGCCGTCAACGGCAACTCGCTGAAGATGAAGGGCTGCGTGCTGAAGGTGCTGTGCAAGTCGCAGACCTGGACACGACTTTAACGCGATAGCGAGAACGGCGGGACCATCGCCGCACATCAAGAGAATGACGGGGTGGCCATCGGTCACCCTTTTTTTGTTCTCTGTTTCCCGACACGCCCTGCATCCCCGGAGCACACCGCGTTCCGACGTTCGCCCACCACGTCCCGGTTGGCAAAATGCGGCCCCATGAGCAAAGCGCTTCCAAGCCTGTCTCCGTCCACACACTCCTCTGACTGACGTCAGCCGAACATGAACGCCAGATGAACGCACACCTCAGCAACAATTCAGTTTGGGTATGCGAAAACACACTCAATCGATTTGAACCTGCCTCCAAACAACGGACAGAACCATGGATATCCTTGCTCGGCGCCTTACCATCATCAGCCTCCTGATGGTCGTTTTCGCTGTCTCTCTCGCCGCCGCAGTCAGCGCTGACACCGAACGTCGCCGCACCAACACCTACCTTGGCTCTCTGACCGACTGCACCGCGCACACGGCGCAGTACTGCCAGGCCAAGCTCTAACGCAATCAGCGGACGCAAGTTCCAACACCCCAACCGAAACCGATCACTCTGTGATCCGATGGAGAGACGAACATGCTGGCAGCACTTTCGACTTCCGCGTTTCTGTCGCTGCGCGTGCTGGCACTAGCCAGCCTGCTGATGGCGCCGGTCGGGGCGCTTGCCTATTCCAAGGCCAGCGGCACAGGCATCGGCAAGCAGGGCGCCGGTCTCGTGCTCTTCGTCACGCTGCAGCGTCAGGCGATGACCTGACGCCTTCTGGAATTCGCGGGTAATTGCGGGGGCGCGTTGCGCCCCTTTCTTGTATCCGGCTTGCACTTGCCTTCACCTTGCGGTCATCTCGCAACACCAGATTCGCCACAGCAAGCCGATATCAGCGCCCATGCCCGCCTATCTCGTCTACAGTCTCGCTGCCCTTGCGGAGATCGCCGGATGCTTCGCCTTCTGGGCATGGCTGAAGCTCGACAAATCCATCGTCTGGCTCGTCCCCGGCGTGGCGTCGCTGGCGCTCTTTGCCTGGTTGCTCACGTTCATCGACAGCCAAGCCGCGGGTCGCGCCTATGCGGCCTATGGCGGTGTCTACATCGCGGCCTCGCTTATCTGGCTCTGGCTTGCCGAAGGCGTCAGGCCAGACCGTTGGGATATCACCGGCATGGCGGTCGCGCTCATCGGCAGCGCCATCATCCTGGTCGGTCCGCGTTGAACTGCAACGCTCTGATCGCCGCGCGGTTGTGAACCGGACATCTTGTCGTTTGCTTGTCAGAAGTCGCAGCCTATAATGCGACATGAACAAGCGAATCTCTTCACACTCCGTCCTCTCCACCGCCACGCCCGAGCCGTTCGAGCCGCAGTATTTCGACGACCCCGTCGCTGCCGTCGATTGCCTGGAGGCGCTTTACGAGCGCAACACCCGGTTCCTGTGCGATGCCTTCGAGGGCTTGGGAAAATCGGAGGAGCCACTCACCCGCTACCGCGCCTGCTACCCGCAGGTCAGCATCGAGACGAGCAGCTTTGGTCATGTCGATTCCCGACTTTCCTTTGGCTACGTCAGCGCGCCGGGCGTCTACACGACGACGATCACCCGCCCGAAGCTCTTCCGCCACTATCTGAAGGAGCAACTCGGGCACCTGATGCGCAATCACGGCCTGGGCGTCACGGTTTCCGAATCCTCGACACCGATCCCGCTGCACTTTGCGTTCGGCGAAGGGGCCTATGTCGAGGCATCAGCGGCGAACGCCATCGACATTCCGTTGCGGGATCTCTTTGACGCGCCGGATCTGACGACGACGGACGACGAGATTGCCAACGGCTCCTACGAGCCAGGTCCGGGTGAACCCTCGCCGCTCGCCCCCTTCACGGCTCAGCGCATTGACTACTCGCTCGCCCGCCTCAGCCACTACACGGCGACGAGCGCGAACCACTTCCAGAACTTCGTGCTCTTTACCAACTACCAGTTCTACATCGACGAGTTCTGCACCTGGGCCCGCCAGCAGATGGCGGAAGGCGGCAACGGCTACACGGCCTTCGTCGAACCCGGCAACATCATCACGCCCGCCGGCGCCGACAAGCCGGAGACGGATTTTACCATCCCCCGCTTGCCGCAGATGCCTGCCTATCACTTGAAGAAAAAGGGCCATGGCGGCATCACCATGGTCAATATTGGCGTCGGACCCTCCAACGCCAAGACGATCACCGACCACATCGCCGTGTTGCGCCCCCATGTCTGGCTGATGCTCGGCCACTGCGCCGGCTTGAGAAACAGCCAGCGCCTCGGCGACTATGTTCTTGCCCACGCCTACATGCGCGAGGACCATGTTCTCGACGACGACCTGCCGGTCTGGATCCCCCTGCCGGCGCTTGCCGAGGTGCAGGTGGCCCTGCAGGACGCCGTTGCCGAGGTCACGGGCTATCGCGATTACGACCTGAAGCAGATCATGCGCACCGGCACTGTCGCCACCATCGACAACCGCAACTGGGAGCTCCGCGACCAGCGTGGCCCGGTGAAACGCCTGTCCCAGGCACGCGCCATCGCGCTCGACATGGAATCAGCGACGATCGCCGCCAACGGCTTCCGCTTCCGCGTGCCCTATGGAACGCTGCTTTGCGTGTCCGATAAGCCGCTGCATGGCGAATTGAAGCTGCCGGGCATGGCGACAGCCTTCTACAAGACCCAGGTCAGCCAGCACCTGAAGATCGGCATTCTTGCGCTGCAGAAGCTCGCGGCCATGCCGCCCGAAAAGCTGCATTCACGCAAGCTCCGGAGTTTCTACGAAACGTCCTTCCAGTAGGCCGCGCGATGCGCGGCCCCAGGGCCGCATCGCTGCTTCCCAAAGACGTCAGCGCTTTCGTCCGAGCAGCATCGACAACATCGTGCCCGCCACCGCGGACACGATGATCAGCAGATGGGCATTGACCCCCGCGGTGGCGAGTTCATCCAGACCCGCTCGGCTGGCCGAAGCGCCAAAAGCAACGGCGCCGGCCGCAATGGCCGCCGGATAGGTGCCGACGCCGGCCGGTGCATGCATCGGCAGCACCGAAGAGAGCTCCCCTCCAAGCGCTCCGCCGAAACAGGCGGCAAGCGGCGCAACCCCCATGACCGCCAGCACCCAGGCGAGCACCACCACCTTGACCGCCCAGTTGAGGACCGTCATGCCCCAGGCGCGCAGGAAGGCTGAGACATCGACAGGAAGGCCCGCCTCCACCTCGTCGACCACGGCGTCGAGCCTTGTCGGCAGCAGACGTCGGGAAAGTGCGACCGCCTGATCCTTCAGCAGAAAGAAGAGCAACGGCGATACCAGAGCGGCCAACCACAAGCCCCACCAGACGGCAGAGTTGCGGCCCATCACGAGCCCTACCGCCGCGACGACGAGCAGCGCATGCAGGTCGAGCAGGCGCATCACCAGGAGGGCGGCGGTGCCGCGGGCGAGCGGCACGGAAAACTCCGACCGCATCAGCAACGGGAAACTCGTTTCGCCGGCCCGGAACGGCAGCATGATGTTGAGCAGGTTGTGCACCTGGGTAACGCGAAACAGCGGCAGGAAGCGCCCCGCGGTCTCGGCGGGAAAATAGTCGTAGATCCTGAGGCAGCGAATGAAATAGGTGGCGACAAGCAATGTCAGCGTCAGCACGGCCGCGCCCGGACCGATCTGCGACCATTGCCTGAGCAGGCTCGGCCAGCCCCAGAACCATTGCACAAAGGCGGCATAGGCCAAAATGGCGCTGGCCGACAGCAATGTCATGCGGTTGCGGGCGAACCAGGATCGCCGACCGGACTGGCAATCCGATGTCATCAGGTCTCGATTTCCCGTGTTGAAATGCAAGATTGAACGTTGGTTATCACCGATAACTGTGCAAGAAAATGATTATGTAAGCACAATCCAATTCTTGCGGCAGCCCCAGCGTCGCATGTACGAGCGGTACCATGCAATCGATCGAGTTATCCGTCGTCATCCCTGTATTCAACGAAGAAGACAGCATCCAGCCGCTGATCAAGCGTGTCGCCGAGGCTCTCGCCAGCTTCCCCCTCCCCTGGGAACTGATCCTGATCGACGACGGCAGCACCGACCGAACGCTTCTGAACGCCAGAAAGTCACTCGCAGATCCCGGTCTCAATATCAAGATCGTCGAACTGCAGAAGAACTTCGGCCAGACCGCGGCCATGCAGGCGGGCATTGACGCTGCGACTGGCCGGCTCATCGCGACGCTCGACGGCGACCTCCAGAACGATCCGGCCGATATTCCCGAGATGGTCAGGTCGATCGACGAGCGGCAGCTCGACCTACTGGTCGGCTGGAGAAAAAATCGTCAGGACGGCCTGTTCCTGCGGAAAATTCCGTCGTGGTGCGCCAATCGGCTGATCGGCAAGATCACCGGCGTCCGGCTTCACGACTATGGCTGCAGCCTGAAGGTCTATCGCGCCTCGATCATCAAACAGGTCAAGCTGATGGGCGAGATGCATCGATTCATTCCCGCCTGGGTGGCCGGCGTCGTGCCGAGCAGCCGGATCGGCGAAATGCCCGTCACCCATCACGCCCGCCAGCATGGCCAATCCAAATACGGAATCTCCCGAACCTTCCGCGTCATTCTCGATCTGCTGTCGGTGCTGTTCTTCATGCGCTACAAGGCGCGGCCGGGCCATTTCTTCGGCTCGATCGGCCTGGCGAGCGGCGCACTCAGCGCCCTCATTCTCGCCTATCTCGCCTTCGACAAGTTCGTCCTCGGCAACGATATCGGCACACGACCGATGCTGATCGTCGGCGTGATGCTGTTTTTGTCCTCCCTGCAGCTTATCACCACCGGCATCCTCGCCGAGATGATGGCACGCACCTATTTCAGCGATGACGGTACCACCAACTACATCGTCCGGCAGGTTTTCGTCCGGGACCACACGGATGCTTGAGGCCGTCAATCGCCGACCGAACCTCGTCTTTGCATTGATCGCCGGCTACTTCCTGCTGTGTGTCGTTCTGCGCCTGTCACTCTCATCATCCCTTGAGATCGATGAGTCGGAGCAGGCCTTCGTTTCGCAGTTCCTGATGCTCGGTTACGGCTCTCAGCCGCCATTCTACAACTGGCTTCAATATGGGCTGACGTCCCTGTTCGGCCCGTCCGTGGCGACGATGACGGTGCTCAAGAACGGGCTGCTGTTTCTCTGTTGTCTCTTTCTCGGGCTTGCGGGACGCGAGATGCTTTACGATCGACGCCTGTCGGCGATCGCAGCTCTCGGCATCCTGGCCTTGCCGCCGATCTTCCTGCTCGCCCAGCGCGACCTGTCGCATACGGTTGCGGCGCTGTTTGCCGTATCGCTGTTCCTCTACGGTTTTCTGCGCGTCATGACCCGACAGAGCCTTTTTGCCTACGCGCTGACGGGTGTTGCGGTCGGGATCGGCGTCATCTCGAAATACAACTTCGCGATCGTGCCGGCGGCGGCCATCCTGGCGATCCTTCCGGAGGCCAAGCTTCGCGCCCGGCTGTTTGACTGGCGCATCCTCGTTGCGGTCGTCGTCTGCACCCTGATTGCGCTGCCGCATGGGTACTGGATCCTTCAAAATCTTGGTGCCGCCTCGAGCAACACCTTCAAGGAAATGGGAGCGGCGCAGGAAGCCAGCGCTTTCTCGAAGGCACTCAAAGGGATCGTCGCGCTGGTCGCGGCGACGCTACGCGGCGCGGCGCTGCCGCTCGCGCTCTTCGCATTGGTGTTTCGCAAGGACCTGGCAAGCATCTGGCGGGCGGAAAGCACCTGGACCCGCGTCCTCGGACGCATGATCCTGATCTGCCTTGGCGTCGTGCTGGTGATCATGCTTGCCATCGGCGCCACCCACATGCGGGAAAAGTGGCTGGTGCTCTTTCTCGTCCTGCTGCCGCTCTATCTGGCGCTCAAGGTCGAGGCGGCGGGCGTCGAAACCACGCTCAGCGTTCGGCCGTTCCTGTTTCTCGTCGCGTTCATTGTCGTCACCACTCTGGTCGTGGTTTCGGCCCGCGCCGTCGTTCGGCCCTGGTTCGGCAAGTTTTCGCGGCTGAGCATTCCCTACAGCACCCTTGTCGACACGGTGGTCAGCAACGAAGGACGGGAGCCGGCGCTTGTGTTCGCGCCAAGCAAGCTGGTGGCCGGAAACGTGCGCACGCGGCTGCATGGTGCAAAGGTTTTCGTTCCGGGCAACGCAAGCAGCCCGCAGCCCGACGATCTCACCGGGCCGCTTCTGGTCGTCTGGAGCGATGGCGGCAAGCTTGATGCGCCGCCGCCGGAGCGCCTCGTCGCAGCGCTGAAATCGCTGGGCGTGCCGGAGACGGAGATGATCGCAAAGCAACTTGCCCTGCCCTACCTTCACGGCACGCGGCAGGACCGCTACGGCTTCGGCTACTTCTGGATCGACGATCCGTCGCCGTGAACCGACGACCCGTCGCGGTCGGCGCCGACGAGCAGCTTGAGTTCGCCGGGGTGAATGCGAAGCGCCACGTCGCGGCCCATCGGCAGAAGTTCGCCGTCGATGACACAGTTGATCTTGCGCTCCACCTTGGGAAAATGCAGGTCGAGCGCGTGGCCGCTCATGGCCGTGATCAGGGGGCTATCGCGGAACTTGCCGCGCATGACGTCGAAGGCGAGCTTGGCGACGCCCGGCGGGCTTAAGGGCGGAGCGGTGTAAAAGCCGAGGTGACCGGCGGTCACGTCGTCGGCATACATCAAGGTATCCCGCCCGAAAGGGTTGTTCGAGACGGAAACCGCCGAGACGTGCCGGCGCTCATGATGGCCGTCGACATCGAACTCGACCTCGAAATCGGGGGGATTGAGGATCACGCCGACGGCGGCGCGGGTGCTCGCAGCGATCTTGCCCACTCTCGAGCGGAAACTATAGGATTCGCGATAGCGCACCATGCGCGCATGCAGCCCCATGGAGAACTGGTGCACGAAGGCGCGCCCGTCGGCGCTGCCGATGTCACCGTCGATGATCACGCCATGGGCCAGCACCTCCGGCACCTTCCAGATGTCGAGCGGCAGCTTCAGCGTGCGGGCGAAGAGGTTCATCGTGCCGGCAGGCACGACACCAAGCGGCATCCGGTTCTTCCAAGCGACGCCTGCAGCCGCCGAAATCGTGCCGTCGCCGCCGCCGGCGAGGATCGCGTCGAGATCATCGCGACGGCAGGTGCGCTCCAGCGTCTCCTGCATTTCATTGCCTGAAACCGCGGCGATCTCGATCTGATGGCCTGCATCGCGAAAGACCTGCTCGACCTTCTGGCCATAGGCCGCCATGTCCGTCGTGCGGAAGGTTCCGCCGTCACGATTGAAGATTGCCTTGATTTTCATGAATGCGTCACTGGCTCCATCGCCGCAGCAACGCGGCTCACCGCGATCAGATAAGCGCGATTGCAGCCAAATCCAGCACCTTACGAAAACTTAACGCCGCCAGGGCCATCGCGAAGGCCGCCGATCACCCCGTCACCTGCCCGCCGGGAACACGCGCCCTTCAGCGCGGCTCGGGCAACTTCAGCGGACCGCCCGTCTTGATCGACCGGATCGCGAAATTGGAACGGATATCGGTTACTCCGGGCAAGGCAAGCAGCGTCTCGGTCAGCAGCGTCTCATAGGCCGGCAGGTCCTCGACGACCACCTCGGCGAGGAAATCGGCGTTGCCGGAGATGAGAAAACACGACACCACCTCGGGAATGGCGAGCAGCGCCTCCTGCTGCAACTGCGCGTTCTCGCGGCTGTGGCGACCCACCTTGATCTCCACAAAGACCGTCAACCCGAGACCGACTTCCTTGCGATCGATGTCGGCGCGGTAACCGCGCAAGATACCGGACTTTTCCAGATTGCGGATGCGCCGCAGGCAGGGCGAAGGCGACAGATTGACCTTTTCGGCGATCTCGACATTCGTCGCACGCGCATCCTCCTGGAGGATTTTCAGAATAGCGAGATCGAAATTGTCAAGATTTGGCATGATTGCAAACTTCAAAGCCTTCCATTGGCACATTGTTGCGGATGATAGACGAATCCAGCCACAAATCGCAAGGACATGCGCCACCATCACGGCCTAATATTCCCTTCAGGCCCCAAAGCTCCAGGGGATATCCAAATCGAGAAGGGATTTCAAATGGTTGCGCTCACACTCGATCGCGGCATTACGACGCCGGCCGTCGCTGGCTATGCCGGCGCCTTCGTTACCGTGCTCATCTGGGCGGGCTGGATTCTGGCGACGCGCCACTCTGCCGGCACAGCACTTGGAACCATCGATCTCGGCTTGATCCGCTACGGCGTCCCCGCACTTTTGCTCGCACCGGTCTGGCTGAAGACCGGGCTCATGCCGCGCAAGCTGCCGATCCATCTGCTTGTGCTGATGGTCGCGGGCTCGGGCGCCCTCTTCTTCCAGGTTTCCACCTTTGCAATCCACTCGGTTCCCGCTTCCGCGGTCGGCATTCTTCTCGGCGGATCGATGCCGCTTGCCGCCGCCGCGGTCGGCATCCTGGTCTTCGGCGAGCGGCCAGACCGGATGCGGCTGATCGGCTACGCCGCCATCGTCGCCGGCGTCGTCATTCTGCTTGCCCGCAAGCTCACCTTCTCGGCCTCAGCGGACTGGAGCGGATACGTGCTGTTGCCGGCGGCCGCTACGCTCTGGGCCGTCTACACCCACGCCTTCCGGCGCTCGGGCCTCAGCCCGCTTCAGGGGAGCGCCCTGATCGCCATCTGGTCGTTCCTCATTCACCTGGCACTCGCCGCCTCATTCGGCACGACGCTTGCCAGCGTTCCGCTTGGAGAAATCGCCCTGCAGGTCACCAGCCAGGGCATCCTGTCCGGCCTTGTCGCCATGGTCGCCTATGGCTTTGCGGTCAAGAGCCTTGGCGGCACGCAGGCGGCGGCCTTCACGGCCTTGACGCCGGTGCTTGCCATGATCGGCGGCGCGATGCTGCTTAGCGAACAGATCGGCCCTTTCGAGATCCTCGCCGCCATCGTCACGGCCGCCGGCGTCGCACTCTCCACCGGCATTCTGTCAAGCCGCGCCTGACATCAATCCAGAAATCGAAAGCCCCGGGGCCTGTTGCTCCGGGGCTTTCTTTTGTTGAGGTCAGGGCGCCCCCAAGCCTAGCCGTGGATGATCTCGCGGTGCTTCTGCAGGCGATGGCCGTAGGCCTGGCTGACACGATCGAAGATGATGGCTATGCCGACGATGGCGAGGCCGTTGAAGATGCCGAGCGTGAAGTACTGGTTGGCAATCGCCTTCAGTACCGGTTGCCCGAGACCCTGCACGCCGATCATCGAGGCGATGACGACCATGGCGAGCGCCATCATGATCGTCTGGTTGATCCCCGCCATGATCGTCGGCAGCGCCAGCGGCATCTGCACGTTCTTCAATTTCTGCCAGCCGGACGACCCGAAGGCATCGGCAGCCTCGAGCACATCCTTGTCGACGAGGCGAATACCGAGATTGGTGAGCCGGATCATCGGCGGGATCGCATAGATGACGACGGCGATCAGCCCCGGCACCTTGCCGATGCCGAGCAGCATGACCACCGGGATCAGGTAGACGAAGCTCGGCATCGTCTGCATCACGTCGAGGACCGGATTGACGATGTTCTGAAATCGGTCCGAACGGGACATGACAATACCGATCGGAATACCGATGGCGATCGACAGGACGGTGCAGACGAAGATCATCGATATCGTCTTCATCGTGTCGTCCCACATGTCGAAATAGCCGATCAAAAGCAGCGTGGCGACGCAGCCGCCGACGATCTTCCAGTTGCGGCTGGCAACCCAGGCGATCAACGCGATCAGCACCAGGATGATCGGCCAGGGCGTCTTCGTCATGAAGCGCTCCGACTGGATCAGGAAGAACTGCAAGGGCTGGAAGAAGGCTTCGATGGCATCGCCATAGGCACGGGTGAAGCCGCGGAACCCTTCGTCGATCGCCTTCTTCAGCGCACGGAGGCTGTCGTCGTCCATGTGTGGAAACTGGGTGAGCCAGTCCATTGTCTTTCCCCTTCGGATATCGCCGGCCGCGATTGTTGTTTTGCTGTTGCCGGACGTCGAACAAAAGGGGCGGCGCAACGGATTGCGCCACCCTCCGGTTCAATCGGTCACGCTCAGAGCGCAGCCTTCACCTTCTCGGCGATCTCGGGCGAAACCCATGTTGTCCAGACATCCGGATTTTCCTTGAGGAAGTGCTTGGCGCCCTCTTCGCCGCTTGCCTGGTTGTCGGTCATCCAGGCCATCAGCTTGTTGACCGTGTCGTTGGTCCAGGCCCGCTTGTTGAGGTAGTCCATGGCAGGGCCGGCGCGATCGGCAAAGGCCTTGGTGACCAGCGTCTGCACCTTGTCTTTCGGCCAGTCGTTCTTCTTCGGGTCCGGGCAATCGGCAACGGTGTTGCAGCGCTTCCACTCGGCCGCATCCGCTTCCACGCCATGACCGAGCTTCACCATCTCGTACTTGCCGAGAAGTGCCGTCGGCGCCCAGTAATAACCGACCCAGCCCTGCTTGCGCTCGTAGGCCTTGGCGATCGAACCGTCGAGACCGGCGGCCGAGCCGGTATCGACGAGCGTAAAGCCCGCCGCTTCGCCACCATAGGCCTTGTAGAGCTGTGACGTCACCACCGTTCCGCCCCACCCCTGCGGGCCGTTGAAGACCGCCCCTTTGCTCGCGTCCTCCGGATCCGGGAACAGGTCCTTGTGCTTCAGCGCATCGTCGATCGTCTTGATGTCGGGATTGGCGTCGACGATGTACTTCGGCACCCACCAGCCCTGCACCGCACCATCGGAAAGCGCGATCGCGGCGCCAACGAGCTTGCCTTCCTCAAGGCCGCGGTTGACGACATCGGGAAGCAGATCCACCCAGCCTTCCGGCGCAATATCGGGCTCACCCTTCTCGATCATCGAGGTGATGGTGGGCACGGTGTCGCCAACGACGAGCTCCGCGTTACAGCCATAGCCTTCCGCAAGGATGATCTTGTCGACGCTCGCCAGCACTTCGGCGCTCTGCCAGTTCATGTTTGCGATCGTCACGTCGCCGCAATCGGCAGCCGATGCCGCGCCGGCAAGCCCGAAAAGGCCAGCGGCCAGGCAGGTCGTTGCAAGAAGCTTCTTCATTTCCGTTCCCTTTTTCTGGCGGTGCATCCCGTCCGGCCGCCGATCTCACCGCAGGTATCGACAACGTCACAGGGCTCGGTCCCACTCCAGACAACAGGGACAGAACGGCCTGCAGGTCCGTCGGCCTCGAGCCGACGACACCATGAAAGCTAATGGGGTTTTTCAGCAAGGACTTTTCCGTTTGCGCCAGCAGGTGCCTTTCCCAACATTTTGAGCGGGGCAATGGCGGCAACAGCATCGCTTTTGTCAGGATGCCTTGCTGCGCTGATAGTAGCGCGATACGCGCACGCGGTTGCCGCAGCGCGTCGCCGAACACCAGCGCCGCCGGGCGTTGGTCCCGACGAACAGCATGACGCAATCATCCGCCTCGCATTTGCGGATCTGCAGGCGGTTCGGCCCCGCCAAGAGTGCTGCTGCGTCCTCCGCAAGGAACGCCGCAAGGCACACGGCCGCTGATCCTTCTCGTCTGCTTGCGAGGGATGGCGGGTCGCCCCAGTCGAGCTGATGGATGGCGGGTGCTGCGCGCATGGCATCATTGAGCCCTTCGATGGCCGCGACGGGGACACCGAGCCCGCGCGTCTGGTGATCGAGGGCGATCGCCAGATTTTCGCGAACGGAGTGTATGGGCCCCAGATCTTCGCTCGGAATCGTAGCCAGCTCGGCCGCAAGGCTGTCTGAAAGACGATCCTTCTCCAGCTCAAGCCAAATGCGCAATCCTTTGCCGTCGGCGATCAGGTCCACCGCTTCCGACGAAATCTGCGGCCGCGTGTTTACAAGGTCCAACGACAAGGGCTCCCCCACGAACGGCGTCACATCCATTTCGACCTCATGCATTTTCTAATGTCTATTTTTACAATTGACACATTAGTCTTCGGGATGCAAATTTAATGCATAAAGCTAGAAATGAGGAGTGTTAAATGCCGATTGCTCGCATTCCAGCCATTCGCCATCGCTTCGTTGAAATCGACGGTGTCCGTCTGTTCTATCGGGAAAGTGTGCCGAACAATTCAGATGCTCCCGTCGTTCTGCTGTTGCACGGCTTCCCGTCCTCGTCCCATCAGTACCGCCGCCTGATGGATGCGCTTGGCAACGATTACCGTTTGATTGCGCCGGATTATCCGGGCTTCGGCCACAGCGATGCACCGACCTCCACCACATCGGGCGGCCACTTCACCTACAGCTTCGATCGTCTGTCCGATCTGATCGAGGGTTTCGTCGATGCGCTGACACTGAAGCGGTTCCTGCTTTACGTCTTCGACTTCGGGGCGCCCGTGGGCTTCCGGCTTGCTTCCCGCCGTCCGGAGTTGATTGCCGGCCTGATCGTGCAGAACGGAAACGCCTATCACGAGGGCCTGTCCGAGGCGGCGCAGAGCTTCATTGCGCTGACGCCAGACGACACCGACGCCGGAGACAAGATCGAACAGTTGCTGACGCTGGACATGACCCGTGCGCAATATGAAGGCGGCACGAGCGATCCCGAACGCGTCGCGCCGGACGGATGGACGATGGACCAGCATTTCCTCGACCTGCCGGAACGGCGCCAGCCGCAATACGACCTGTTCTTCGACTACAAGAGCAATCTCGCACGCTATGCCGAATGGCAGGACTGGCTGAGGCGCGATCGCCCGCCGACGCTGATTGCCTGGGGCAGGAACGATCCCTTCTTCACCGAGCCTGGCGCCCGCGCCTATCTGCGTGATCTGCCTGGGGCCGAGCTGCATCTCTTCGAAACCGGTCACTTCGCCCTGGAAGAATTCCTGCCCGAAATCGCGCCGCTGATCGCCGATTTCGTCGATCGGACCTGGTAGTTTGACCACAAAAAGAAGCGGCGCTGGAGACCATCTCCGGCGCCGCTTTGCTTTCATCCGTGGGCCTCGCCAACCTGCCTTACGTGTTCGGGTAGACCGGGCGCTCGCCGCCACTCCTCGCGGAGGTCCGTGCGGCCCGTCTGGCGAACACTACATGTTCGGATAGACCGGGCCTTCGCCTCCTTGCGGCGGCACCCAGTTGATGTTCTGGTTCGGGTCCTTGATGTCGCAGGTCTTGCAGTGCACGCAGTTCTGGGCGTTGATGACAAACACGTCCTTGCCGTCCTTCTCCACCCATTCGTAGACGCCGGCCGGACAGTAGCGCGTCGACGGACCGGCATAGACGTCATGCTCGGACCGCCTCTGCAGATCCATGTCCTTTACTTTCAGGTGAACCGGCTGGTCTTCCTCATGGTTGGTGTTCGACAGGAACACCGACGACAGCCGGTCGAAGGTGAGGACGCCATCCGGCTTCGGATAGTCGATCTTCTGGTGCTCGGCCGCCGGCTCGAGCGACTGCGCATCGGTCTTGCCGTGTTTCATGGTGCCGAAGAAGGAGAAGCCGAAAAGCTGGTTGGTCCACATGTCGAGACCGCCGAGCGCGACGCCGATCGCCGTGCCAAACTTCGACCACAGCGGCTTGACGTTCCTCACCCGCTTCAGGTCCTGGCCGATGGCGCTGTCGCGCCAGCCGCGCTCGATCTCGATCGGCTCGTCGTTGGCGCGGCCGGAGGCGATCGCCGCCGCCAGCTTTTCTGCCGCGAGAATGCCTGAAAGCACCGCGTTGTGGCTGCCTTTGATGCGCGGCACGTTGACGAGACCGGCCGAACAGCCGATCAGCGCACCGCCCGGGAACGACAGCTTCGGCACCGACTGGTAGCCGCCCTCGGTGATCGCACGCGCGCCATAGGACAGACGCTTGCCGCCCTCGAAGGTGCCGCGAATGGTGGGATGCGTCTTGAAGCGCTGGAACTCCTCGAACGGGAAGAGATAGGGGTTCTTGTAATTGAGGTGCACGACGAAGCCGACCGCCACCATGTTGTCTTCGAGGTGGTAAAGGAACGAGCCGCCACCGGTCTTCATGCCGAGCGGCCAGCCGAAGGAGTGCTGCACCAGGCCCGGGCGATGGTTCTCGGGCTTGACCTGCCAGAGCTCTTTCAGGCCGATGCCGAACTTCGGCACGTCGCGGTCTTTCGAGAGATCGAACTTGGCGATCAGCTGCTTGGCAAGCGAGCCACGCACCCCCTCGCCGATCAGCGTGTATTTGCCGAGCAGCGCCATGCCGCGGGCAAAGTTCGGACCCGGCTCGCCGTTGCGCTCGAC